>CAZIKT010000020.1:9356-12325 GCA_964539885.1 uncultured Ardenticatenaceae bacterium
GGCCCGTATACGGGCCATTTCCTGGAAAACATCCTGCTCTTCAGCCACACCCTGCGCCGAGCCGGCCTGCCGGTGTCGCCGCAGCAGTCGGCGAGCTACGCGCACGCGCTGACGTTGGTGGATATCGGCAGCCGGGAACAAGTCTACTATGCGGCCCGCGGCCTGCTGGTCACCCGCCATGAGCACCTGCGTCTTTTCGACACACTTTTCAACCGTTTCTGGCGCGTTAACCCGCCGGCAGCCGGGCAGGGACAGAAGACGCCGCTTGCCCCGCGCCACGCCCGGCCCAAGCAGCAGTTCGACGTGGTCAGCTATATGGCCTACAAAGCGCGTCCCGGCGACCGCGAGATCGACATCAGCGACAAATCCGGTACTTACAGCGCCGCGGAGGTTCTGCAGCACAAAGAATTCTCCGAGATGACCGCCGAGGAGCTGGAGACGATCAAGAAGCTGATGCAGGAGATGCGCTGGCAGATCAGCTTGCGCCGGACCCGTCGCCGGGTGTCCGATGCGAAGGGCGACATGCTGCATTTGCGCCGGGCGATGCGCTCCGCTGCCAAGTATGGCGGCGTGCCGGTCGAATGGTGGTGGCAGAGCCGGAAGATTAAGCAGCGCCCGCTGGTGGTACTGGCCGATGTCAGCGGCTCGATGGAGAAGTACGCCCGGCTGATGCTCCAGTTCTCATACGGCGTGACCAACAACATGCGCGACGTGGAATGCTTCGTGTTCGGCACGCGCCTCACCCGCATCACGCTGCAATTGCGGCTGAAGAACATCGACCGCGCTGTAGAAGAAGCGGCGCGCGAAGTGATCGATTGGTCCGGCGGCACGCGCATCGGCGAATCGTTGCGCGCTTTCAATCGTCGCTGGGGCCGGCGCGTGCTGCGGCGAGGGGCGATTGTGCTGATCATCAGCGACGGCTGGGAGCGCGGCGACCCGGCCGAGCTCGCGCAGGAAATGCGCTATCTTCAGCGCCGCTGCCACCGGCTGATCTGGCTGAATCCCTTATTGGGCAAAACGACCTATCAGCCGTTGGTGGAGGGGATGGCGGCAGCCCTGCCGTACGTGGATGACTTTCTGCCCGTTCACAATCTGCAGAGCCTGGCCGAGCTTTCGCAGCATCTGCAGAGGTTAGGGACGCAACGTTCGTTGTCGTCGACAAGGTGGTTTGAGCAGTCTAGCTAAGACAAGGAGAGAATGCGTATGGAGATTGCCGGCGAATATACATTTGACGCTCCCAGGGAAATGGTTTGGAAGGCCCTGAACGATCCGGCGGTACTGGGCGCAGTGATGCCGGGTGGTCAGGGTTTTGCGGAGGCGGGTGAGAACGAATACACCGGCATACTTAATGTCAAGGTCGGGCCGGTGCAGGGCAAGTTCGACGGCCTCATCAAGCTCTCCGATATTGTGGAGCCGGAGAGCTATAAGATGGACGTGGACGGCAAGGGCGCGCCGGGCTTCGTGAAGGCATCCGGCGGTCTGACGCTGACCGAGCAGGGCGAGCAGACCTACATGGTCTATGCCGGCGAAGCGCGGGTCGGCGGGCGCATCGCCAGCGTGGGCCAACGCCTGCTCGACGCCTCGGCGAAGTCGATCATTCGCCAGAGCCTGGACGGGCTGAACGAGTACCTGAGAGCGCAGATAGCGGCCCAGGAGGCTTTGGAGGCCGGCGGCGTTTCCCACGAGGAAGCGGTGCAGGCCGTCCATGCCGCGCCTGTCCCCGGCTATACACCGCCATCGCAAACGGCGGTCGCGGCCAACCTGGCCCGCGACGTGGCAAAGGATCTCGTGCCCGCTGAGTATCGGCCGCTGGTATTGGCGTTCGCCATGGCGCTTATCCTGCTGATAGTCTGCCGGATCGGCTGTCGGCGCAACTGAGAGTGAAGTCCGCGTCGCTGATCCGGCGCGGCGGAGGCTGAAAAGGAGACGTAATGCCATGATTCCCCCTGAGTTTGATTACCTGGCTCCGACAACGGTGGCGGAGGCCGTCGCCCTGTTGCAGGCGCACAACGGCGACGCGAAGATACTTGCCGGTGGGCAGAGCCTGATCCCGGCGATGCGCTTCCGCCTGTCCGCGCCGGCGACGCTCATCGACATCAACGGCATCGCCGAGCTGTACTCCCTGACGGAAAGCGGCGGCTACCTGCGCATCGGCGCGATGGTGCAAGAAGTCATGCTGGAAGAGTCAGCGCTGGTGCAACAGAAGTATCCGCTGCTGGCAGACGCGACCCGGGTGATTGCCGACCCGGTGGTGCGCAACCGGGCGACCATCGGCGGCAATCTGGCCCACGCTGATCCGGCTAACGACCATCCGGCGGCGATGCTGGCCTACGGCGCGGAAGTGGTCGCCGTTGGGCCGGCCGGCAGCCGCACCATCCCCATCGACCACTTCTTCGTTGACCTGTTCGAGAGCGCGCTGGCCCCGAACGAGGTGTTGACGGAGATCCGCATCCCGACGCCGGGGCCGAATGCCGGCGGGGCCTATGTCAAGGTTGAGCGCAAAGTGGGCGACTACGCCGTCTCAGCGGTGGCGGTGCAATTGACCATGAACGGCGACATTTGCACAGCCGCCCGCATCGCCCTGACCAACGTCAACCCGACGCCGATGCGCGCCCGGAACGCGGAGGCGGCATTGATTGGCCGGATGTTGACGGACGAGGTGCTGGAAAGCGCCGGCCAGGCCGCGGCGGCGGAGTGCGAGCCTTCCGCCGATTTGCGCGGTTCCGTGGAGTATAAGCGCGATTTGACCCGCGTCCTGACCAAGCGAGCCGTTCGCCAGGCCGCTTCGCGAGCGAGAGAGTCTCTCGCAGCGAGAGGAGCATAACGATGAGCAAACATACGATTACGCTAAACGTAAACGGCCAGGATATGACGCGCGAAGTTGACGCGCGCTTGCTATTGGTCCACTTTATTCGCGAGGAGCTGCGCCTGACCGGCACGCACATCGGCTGCGACACGACCGGCTGCGG
>CAZIKT010000020.1:12425-30682 GCA_964539885.1 uncultured Ardenticatenaceae bacterium
AAGATGAACGCCGCGGAGGCCGCATCATGACCTACCACGACCCTGACAAACCAAAGCATCTCGCTGATCGCTTCGAGAGCAAGCACGCCGTGCCGGCGGGCTCCTCGACCTTTGTGGCGACCACTGAGCAGATTCGGGTGACCACGCCGGCTGAGATCAGCGGCATGGGTCACCGTATGAAGCGCAAGGAAGACCCCCGCTTCCTGCGCGGGACAGGGCGCTACGTGGACGACATTAAGCTGCCGGGCATGCTCTACATGGACATCGTGCGCAGCCCCTACGCCCACGCCAAGATTCTGAACATTGACGCCAGCGCGGCCCTGGCCATGGACGGCGTGCTGGCGGTGATCACCGGCAAAGACCTGGCGGCCCACGGCCTGCACTGGATGCCTACCTTGATGTCGGACACGCAGATGGTGTTGCCGACGGAGAAGGTGGTCTACTACGCGCAGGAGGTCTGCTGCGTCATCGCCACGGATCGCTATATCGCCGCTGATGCCGTCGAGAGAGTCGTCGTTGATTACGAACCGCTTGACCCGGTGATCGATCCCTTCTTCGCGCTGGAAGACAGCGTGATCGTGCGCGACGACAAGGAGCTGAAGACGAACCGCATCTGGCATTGGGAAGCCGGTGATAAGGAAGCAACGGACGCGGTCTTCGCCAACGCCGCCCACGTCATCCGGCAAAAAATGTACATCCCGCGCATCCACGTGGCCTCGATGGAGACCTGCGGCATGGTCGCCAATTACGATCCCGCCATGGGCAAGATGCAACTGTACATGACTACGCAAGCGCCGCACGCCATCCGCACCGTCTTTGCTCTGGTCAGCGGACTGCCGGAGCAGAAGATTCAGGTCATTTCGCCGGACATTGGCGGCGGATTTGGCGGTAAGGTGCCGGTCTATCCCGGCTATGTCGTCTGCGCGGTGGCCAGTTTGTTGATCGGCAAGCCGGTGAAGTGGATCGAGGACCGCAGCGAGAACCTGCAGGCGGACAGCTTCGCCCGCGACTATCACCTGGACGCCGAGCTGGCGGCGGACGCAGATGGGCGCATCATCGGCCTGCGCGTAAACGGTCTGGCGGACCATGGCTGTGCGGACGCGGCGGCCAACCCGTCGAAGTTTCCCGCCGGCCTATTCAGCATCTGCACCGGCTCCTACGATCTGCAAGCAGCGCATGTCAACATGGACGCGGTCTACACCAACAAGCCTCCCGGCGGCGTGGCCTATCGCTGCTCCTTCCGGGTTACGGAAGCGGTGCAAATGATTGAGCGCATGGCCGACATCATGGCCCACGAGCGGGGGGAGGACCCGGCCGCCTTCCGCATGAGAAACTTCATCCGGCCAGATCAATTCCCCTACAAGTCGCCCACCGGCTGGGAATACGATAGCGGCAACTACCACGCTGCGCTGCAGAAGGCGATGCAAGCCATCGGCTACGATGAGCTGCGGCGCGAGCAGGCTGAGAAGCGCGCTCGCGGCGAGCTGATGGGCATCGGCATCTCCAGCTTCACGGAAGTGGTGGGGGCCGGGCCGGCGGCTGATTATGACATCCTGGGCATCAAGATGTTCGACTCCGCCGAGATCCGCATCCATCCCACCGGTAAGGCCATCGCCCGCTTCGGCACGAAGTCGCAGGGGCAGGGGCACGAGACGACCTACGCGCAGATCATCGCCGAGGAGTTAGGGCTGCCGGCAGCTGATGTGGAGGTGGAGGAGGGCGACACAGACACGGCCCCATACGGCCTGGGCACGTATGCCAGCCGGTCCACGCCCACAGCCGGCGCGGCGGCGGCGATGGCGGCGCGTAAGATCAGGGCAAAGGCGCGCAAGATCGCTGCCCACCTCCTGGAAGTGAACGCCGACGACCTGGAGTGGAATGTTAACAAGTGGCAGGTGAAAGGCTCGCCGGAGCAGGCGAAGTCAATACAGGAGATCGCCTTTGCCGCTTACACCAACCACCCGCCGGATCTGGAAGCCGGGTTAGAGGCGACCGACTATTACAACCCGCCCAACCTGACCTTCCCCTTCGGCAGCTACATCTGCGTGGTGGACATAGACAAAGGGACGGGGCAGGTGCACGTTCGCCGTTTTGTAGCGATTGATGATTGCGGCAACATCATCAACCCGCTGGTCGTGGAAGGGCAGGTGCACGGCGGGCTGACAATGGGGCTGGCCCCCGCCCTGTACGAAGAGATGGTCTACGATGAGTATGGCCAATGCCTTTCCGGCACGTTCACCGATTATCTGGTCCCGACGGCCGTCGAGTCACCGAAATGGGAGACAGGCCACACGGTGACACCCTCGCCGCATCACCCGGTCGGTGCGAAGGGGGTCGGCGAATCGCCCACGGTCGGCGCGCCGCCGGCCATCGCCAACGCGGTAATTGACGCGCTCTGGCCCTACGGCGTGCGGCATATCGACATCCCGATCACGCCGGAGAAGGTGTGGCGGGCGATGCGCGACGCAGGTCTGAGCGACTGAGCAGTGTGCTGATTGAGGCTTGATTGCGGATAAACCCCGCAGGTCTTTCCCGGATCCGTTGCAGAGCGAACATGCTCCGCAAGACCTGCGGGGTTTCCATAAGGGGTCGTTCTTATGTACGACGAGTTTTTCACAAAAGCGCATGAGTTGACCAGAGCCGGCGTCCCCTTCGCCACGGCGACCGTTGTGCGAGCGGAGAAGCCGAGCTCCGGCAAGCCGGGGGACAGGGCGATCATCTTGCCCAACGGCGTGATGCACGGCTGGATCGGCGGCAGTTGCGCCCAACCGACAGTGGTGAAAGAAGCGCTGGCGGCGCTGGCGGCGGACGAGAGCCGCTTGATCCGCCTGTCCACGGACACCGAATCGCGTACCTCGCGCCCCGGCCTGATTGATATGCCCATGACCTGCTTCAGCGGCGGCACGCTGGAGATCTTCATCGAGGCGCATCATCCCCGGCCTCGCCTGCTCATCGTGGGCGATCTGCCGGTGGCCCAATCCCTGGCGCACCTGGGCAAGGCGATGAACTACCATGTCATCGCGGTCGATCCGGACGGCAGCGGCGGCATGAAGCACGCCGATGAGGTACTGCATAGCCTGGACGAGCTTGCTGCCCAACTGCTGCCGAACACCTATGCTGTCGTGGCCACGCACGGCAACTACGATGAGCTGGCCCTGGAAATGCTGCTCAGGGCGCGACCCACTTATGTGGCGCTAGTAGCAAGCCCAAAGCGAGCGCAGGCGGTGCGCGACTACCTGGCCGAGCATGGCGTGTCGGAGACCGACCTGCTGCGCCTGCGCGCGCCGGCTGGCCTGGATATTCAGGCCCGGCGCGGCGACGAGATCGCCCTGAGCATCATGGCCGAAATCGTGCAGACCCGGCGGAACAACGAGTTACTGGACTTGGCGCTGTTTCAGTCGCCAGCTGGGGTGCCGGAACACGCACACGCACCGAACGCGCATGAGGCGCACTCCCACGCGCCGATCATGCTGGAAACGGCGGCTGTCGAAACGGCCATTGACCCGATCTGCCATATGACCGTCGAGATTCGCACAGCCCGGTATATCTCTGAGTACGAAGGGGAGACGTATTACTTCTGCTGCGCCGGCTGCAAAGCGACGTTCGACCGCGAGCCGGCGGCCTATTTGCAGCGAACAACCGGCGTTTGACAAGGCAGCCGGTAGCCGCGTGGTTACCTGCCGGTCAACAGATCGTCAATGGCGGTGGATAGTTGCGCCAGGTTGCGCACCGGATAGACGGCGTCACAGACCGGCACGTAGTCGGGCATGTCGCTGTCGCCTGTCCCCCATTGCCGGGGATTTTCCGGGTTCAGCCAGATCAGGCGACGTGCCCGGCGTTGCAGGTCCTTCATCAGGTCGATGCGCGGGGAGTTGTAATTGTTACGCCCATCGCCGAGGATGATCAACGACGTGCGCCCGTTGACCGTGCTCAGAAAGCGCTTGGAAAAGGTGTCCAGGCTGTGGCCCAGGTCGGTGGCGTAATGGCCCCCCGGCAACATGGCCCGAATGGCGTGGAAGGCGTCGTCAGGGCGATCCTCGTCCAATAGCTTCAGCACCGCCGGCTCGATCTCGGCCAGATCGGCGTAAAAGCCGAAGCTGCGGATCTTGGAAACCTGGTCATGCAACTCATAGGTCAGGCGCAACATGAACTCAGCCGCCGACCACATCGAGTTGGAGACGTCGCAGATCAGCACCAGGCTGGGCTTCTGTTTCTGTTTCTTGAACTTCAGGTCAAATGGGACGCCGTTGTGCCGCTGATTGGCGCGAATCGTACCCTTGGCGTCAAAGCGTCCCTGGCTGCCGCGCTTGCGGCGCAGGGCCGCCCGGCTGCGCAACTGTGTGACCAGCCGGCGGATCTCGCGCCGGAGCTGCTCAATCTCCTCCGGGTTCAAGGAGTCAAACGGCTTGTTCATCAGGTCCGTGCCGTGTAATCGGTCCGGGCGATTGGCGCGATCTTCGGAGATTTGCAGGCCGACCTGCTGCGCGACCTGCTCCGCCAGCGCATCGCGATTGGCTTCCACCACGCCAAGCAGCTTCTCAATCGCTTCCTGGCTCATACCCATCATTTGCAGCTGCTCGACAAGCTGGCGCAACAACTCTTCCAGATGGCCGAAGCCCATCTGGCGCAGCATGCGCCGGGTGACCCACTGCCCATCCTGGGGATTGCGCGCCCATTCCGCGCCGGCGCGCCGGGCCAGTTCCTCCAGCTCCTCTTTGGTCGGCCCATCACCGCTGGTCAACCACTCCATCAGCCGATCCAGCCGGCCCGAAAGCGCTTCCAGGGCCGCCTTGAGCAGCTCCTGGTCTTCTGGGCTCATGTCCTCCAGGGCGTTCTGTAGCGCCGGACCGCCGCTGCCGAAGTAGAGCGGAAAAAGTTGGTCGAAGGTGTTGAAATCGTCCGACTGTTTAACCAGCGTGGTGCGCAGCGATTCCTGGAAGATCGTCTTGTCCAACACACCGAGCGTTTCCACCGCCCGCAGCGCGTCAATGGACTCCGCCAGGGAGACGCGCACGCCGGCAGCCCGCAGGCCGCGAATGAACTCGACGATCCTATCGTCCATAGCGTCCCTTTCGACGGTCGGATCCGCCGTCGCCCATCATCCGCCGCGCCTTGGCTACATCGCTCTCGTACTTGAGCAGCACGGTCAACGTGTTGGTCAGCGTCTCTTCGTCAATGGATTTGGCGTTCAGCACCACCAGCGCACGCGCCCAATCCAGCGTCTCGCTGATGCTGGGTACCTTCCGCAGGTCCATGTTACGCAATTGCTGCACGACCTCCACCGCCTGGCGCGCCAGTTCCGGGTCAAGCCCCGGCACTTTCAAGCGCACAATGTCCAGTTCAGCTTCGCGGGAGGGATAGTCTACATATAGATACAGGCAGCGGCGCTTCAGTGCTTCGCTCAACTCGCGGGTGTTGTTGCTGGTCAGCAGCACCATGGGATCGTGCCGGGCGCTGATCGTGCCTAGCTCGGGGATGCTCACCTGAAAATCGCTGAGCACTTCCAGTAGAAAGGCCTCGAACTCGACGTCAGCGCGATCGATCTCGTCGATGAGCAGCACGACCGGCTCCTCGGAGGTGAGCGCCATCAGCAAGGGCCTGGGGAGCAGAAAGTTCTCGGAGAAAAAGACATCTTCTTCGGCCGCCAGTTTGGTAGCTGCTTCAGCCAGGCTGCTCGCTCCACCCAGGAAATCGCGCAAGGTGTCATGCAGGAGCTGTGTGTAGAGCATTTGCTTGGCGTACTCCCACTCGTAAAGCGCCTTGCTCTCGTCCAGCCCTTCATAGCATTGCAGACGAATCAGGGGGCGACTCAACGCGCCGGCCCACGCTTTGGCTAACTCGGTCTTACCCACCCCGGCCGGCCCCTCCGCCAGGATCGGCTTGCACAGCGATTGCGCCAGAAAGACCACCGTGCCAATCTCCTCAGACGCGATGTACTGCTGCTGACCAAGCCGCCGGCGAACGTCGTTGATGTCCTTGAACATATGCTATATCCTCCGATGTTAAACACGACATCCCCACCCTCACCCGTGCGAGGGAATTGTAAAGCAGGGTCTGGGAAAAGTAAACTGTACGAATGGTTAGGAACCTATCGCCGGTCAGCGGGCGCACCACACTGGTCGGGATCATCGGTTGGCCGGTGGCGCACAGCCTCAGTCCGCAGATGCACAACGCGGCTTTTGCCGCGCTGGGGCTGGATTACGCCTATGTGCCGCTGCCGGTGCAGCCGGCTTACCTGGCGGAGGCCATACGCGGCGCGGCCGCCCTGGGCTTTCGGGGGCTGAATGTCACCGTGCCGCACAAGCAGGCTGTGATACCCCTGCTCGACGAGATTGACCCGGCGGCGCAGGCCATCGGCGCGGTGAACACCATTCGCTTCGATCGGCCGGAGCCGGGCGGCGGTTCGTCGCCCATCTCGCGCGGATACAACACCGATTGGTCCGGCTTTCAAACTGACCTGGAGGCGCTCGGCGTCGCGGTAGCCGGCGAAGTGTGCTATGTGTTGGGCGCGGGCGGCTCCGCTCGCGCCATCGTATACGCGCTGGGTAATGCCGGCGCTGCTGTGCACATATTCGCCCGCCGGTCGGAACAGGCGGCGCAGTTGGCTGAGGCGCTGTCGCCCCATTTGGCGGGCGCGTCGCTGTCGGCCTATGATTGGCAGGGGTTGTACGCACCCTCGCCCGGACCGCGCCTGATTGTGAACACCACGCCGGTCGGCATGTACCCCCATGTGGACGACACTCCCTGGCCGACGGAAGCCCCACTCACGGCGACGAGCTTTGTCTATGACCTGGTCTACAATCCGGCGGCGACGCGCTTCATGGGGCAGGCTCAGTCAGCCGGCTGTCGCGTCGCCAACGGCCTGGGGATGCTGCTTCGGCAAGGGGCGCAGGCGTTTGAGATCTGGACCGATCAGCAACCTGATTTGGCCGTCATGCGCGCCGCGCTGGAGTCAGCGTCCGCCGCCTGAAACAAGACGCGCCTGCCGGAATCGTTTTCCGGCAGGCGCGCTCATATGTTCAGTGAAAGGAACGGCTAGATCGCCGGCGCATCCTCGCGCTTGCGAGCCGGCGGCTCTACCGGCTCTAGCCGGGTGAAGGTCAGGCCGGCCTCGGCCACGTCAATGAGTACATGGTCGCCCCGGTTGAACTCGCCCTTCAGCATTCTCACCGAGAGCGGGCTTTCCACATACCGTTGCAGCGCGCGCTTCAAGGGCCGGGCGCCGAAATCTTTGTCATAGCCCTGTTCCGCCAGCCAATGCTTGGCCGCTTCCGTCAGCTGGATTTGCAGACCGTGATCTTCCAGTCGAGCGGAGATCTCTTTCATCTGCAGATCGACGATCTGCACCACATGTTCTTCACTCAGCGGCTCAAAGATGATGATCTCGTCAATCCGGTTGATGAACTCCGGGCGGAAGGTGCTTTTCAGCGCCTCTTCAATGCGCTCATGATCCTCGGCCTCATCCTGGCGCATGCCGGCAAAGCCGAGCGCTCCGGAGCGCTTCACGAAGGCGGTGCCGACGTTGCTGGTCATAACGATCACCGTGTTGCGGAAGTTGACCACCCGCCCCTGACCATCGGTCAGACGCCCGTCATCCAACAATTGCAGCAGCGCGTTCCAGACGTCTGGATGGGCCTTCTCAATCTCGTCAAAGAGGACCAGGCTGTAAGGCCGGCGGCGCACCTGCTCGGTCAGTTGGCCGCCCTGGTCATAACCCACATAGCCGGGCGGAGCGCCGAACAGCCGGCTGACCGTGTGTTGTTCACGATACTCGCTCATGTCTACCCGGACCATCGCGTCCTCATCGTCAAAGAGGAATTGAGCCAGCGCCCTGGCCAATTCCGTCTTGCCCACACCGGAGCTGCCCAGGAAGATGAAGGAGCCAATGGGCCGGCGCGGATCGCTCATGCCGGAGCGGCTGCGCCGGATAGCGTCGGATAGGGCGGAAATCGCCCGATCCTGACCGACGATCCGCTCGTGGAGTCGCTCCTCCATTTGCAGCAGCTTCTCCGCTTCCGTTTCCATCATCTGGTTAATCGGAATGCCGGTCCAGGAAGCAACCACCTCAGCAATATCGTCCTCATCCACGGTCTCGTCGAGCATCTGGTCGCCCTGCCAGGCATCTCGTTTGCTCTCAAACTCGCTCTCCACCCGCAGGCGCTCAGCGCGTTTGACCGCTGCCCGCTCGTAGTCGCGTACCGTGTGTGCTTCTTCTTCTTCGGCCAGGAGCGCATCCAGTTGCTGCTTCAGATCCTTCAGGTCGCGCGGCAATGTGTGCAGCGCCACGCGCAGTTTGGCGGCGGCTTCGTCCATCAGGTCGATGGCTTTGTCCGGCATGAAGCGGTCGGTCACGTAGCGCGCCGAAAGCCGGGCGGCAGCCACCAGGGCCTCATCGGCGTACTTGATCTGGTGATGGGTCTCATAGCGATCCTGCAGACCGCGCAGGATCAGGATGGTCTCGTCAACGGAGGGTTCGTCAACGAATACCGGCGCGAAGCGACGTTCCAGCGCGCTGTCGCGTTCGATATGCTGGCGGTATTCGTCCAGCGTGGTGGCGCCGATGCATTGCAACTCGCCGCGGGCCAGGGCCGGCTTCATCATGTTGCTGGCATCCATCGCCCCCTGAGCGGCTCCGGCCCCTACGACCGTGTGCAGCTCGTCGATGAAGAGAATAATCTCGCCCTGCGCCTGCTGAATCTCCTCCATGGCTGCCTTCAGCCGTTCTTCAAACTCGCCCCGGAAGCGGCTGCCGGCGATCATGGCTCCCAGATCAAGCGAAACAACCCGCTTGTTGAGCAGATTTTCCGGCACATCGTTAGCGATGATTTGCAGGGCCAACCCTTCCACAATCGCCGTCTTGCCCACGCCGGCCTCTCCGATCAGCACCGGGTTGTTCTTCGTGCGCCGGCTGAGCACCTGGATCACGCGCAGGATCTCATTCTCTCGCCCGATGACCGGGTCCAGCTTGCCTTCGCGCGCCAGAGCGGTGAGGTCGCGACTGTACTTGTCCAGCGTGCGGTAGCGACTCTCCGCCTGCCGGTCGGTGACTCGCTGTCCGCCGCGCAGATATTTCACGGCTTCCATCACTCGCTCGCGGGTAATGCCGAATTCCTGCAAGATGCGGGAAGAGGGCGTGTTGCGCTCGCTCATGATGGCCAAGAACATATGCTCGGTGGAGATGAACTCATCCTTCAGCCGGTTGGCCTCGCCCTGGGCCAGCTCCAACACGGTGCGGATGCGCGGCGTGTAGAATATCTGTCCCGCGCCGCCGCCGTAAACAGCCACTTTGGGGCTATTGCGAAGCTGCTCGTCCAGGCGGGCCTTCATCGCCGGCACGTCAATCGAAAGATGGTCCAGCAATTGCGGCACGGCCCCCTCGTCCTGCTCCAGCAGAGCCAGGAACATGTGCTCGGTGTCAACCTGGGTATGTCCATACCGCTGCACTATTTCATAGGCTCTGGCAGCGGCATCCTGTGCACGTTCAGTAAATCGATCAAATCGCATGTGTAACTACCTCTCAACTCAATGAGTACATGCTGGCAAGTATAGCAGGGGAGAATAGGATTCTTGTAAGAACCGGCCGGCGGTCCATCGGGCTGCACAGGGTGAACACCGCTAGAGCACCCGGGTACCTTCATGGTCATACCCATCGCCCCAGGCGAGGATGCGGCGCGGGGTGATTTCGATCAGCTTCCAGCCGGCGGTGTCATCATAGCGAAAATCCCACTCATACTTGTTGTAGAAATGCTCAGCCAGCTGGTCCGTCACTCGATAATCCGGGAAGTCCGCCGTGCCCTCGATCACGATCACCTGCATGGGGTCCGGCAGGGCTAGGGCCACGCTCTGATTGTGGCGCAGGTTGTCGTATTTGCGCGTCTCGGCTCCCGTGGCGATGTAGATCTTCTCGTCCAGCCAGACGAACCAGAGCGGAGCCAGATGGGGCCGGCCGGATGGCCGGACGGTTGCCAGCCAGATCGTCGACTCCCGGCTCAGGCGGGAGCTGAGCGACCGCCAACGGTCGATGTTGCGCCTCACGCTCACTCTCTCTGGGGCGGCAGGGTTGCGATGGCTCCTGCGCCGCTGTAATGGTCAACTATGGGCGATTATACTGGATGCAAGGGCGATACAAAACGCGGAATCCGGCGCTCAGTCTGTGGAGTATTGCAGCCGGTCTTCATGCCAGTGCAGGGGGGTCACCGGGAAGGAGTCCCCCAGTAAGTGTTGAGCCTGCAAAGCCAGCCGATCCGGCGAGCCGGTGGTGTAGGCCTGCACGGCGCCTGGCGTTGCTCTGGTTGATAGTAATTCGTGCTGCTCCAGCAGGCGGGCGGTCTGGCGGACGACAGCCGGCGCGGGGTCGATCAGCGTCACCTCTGGGCCGGCGATGCGGCTGATCGCCTCCGAAACGAAAGGGTAATGGGTGCAGCCCAGGACCAGGGTGTCGACGCCGGCGTCCAGCATCGGTTGCAGGCAATCACGCAGCAACTCATCGGTCTCCGGCGTGTCCAGATGGCCGTCCTCGATCAGCTCGACCAGTCCAACGCAAGGATTCTGGTAGAGGGTCACGTCGCGGGCATAGCGCTCCATCAGGTCGCTGTAACGCTGGCTGTCAAATGTGCCTGCTGTCGCCAGCACGCCCACCTTGCCGCTGCGAGTGGCGTTGGCCCCCGGCTTGACCGCCGGCTCCATCCCTACAAAAGGAAGCTGCTCAAATGTCGCCCGTAGATAACCCAACGCGGCTGCTGTGGCGGTGTTGCAGGCAACGAGGATCAGTTTTGCCCGTTGGGCAAGGAAGAAATGTACCGCCGCTTCACAAAACTGCTGCACTTCGGCTGCCGGGCGCGGGCCGTAGGGCACGTGCGCCTGATCAGCCAGGTAGAGCAACTGCTCGCCCGGCAACAGCTCTTTCACATAGCGCAGAACTGAAAGCCCACCAACCCCGGAATCAAAAACGGCGATTGGGTCTTCCGGGCCGGCCCCGATCATGCATGGCGCCCGTTTTGAGAGGCGGCGACCAGGCCGGTAAACAGGTTCAGCATGGGCGGCGCGACGTCCAGCAGGTTCTCGGGATGCCATTGCACGCCGACGGCATACGGGTGACCCGGAACTTCCACTGCCTCTACGAGGCCGTCGTCGGAATGACCGGCGGCGCACAACGACGGCGCAAGCTGCCGGATCCCCTGGTGATGCAGGCTGTTCACCGCGACCGTGCCGGCCCGCAATGTGTGGGCCAACAGCGAAGCCGGCTCAAGGACCACCTCATGCGCCAGGTAAGCGCGTTCGTGCTGCTGGTAGTAGTCATGGACCATAGCCCCCGGCATCTCACTCTCGAGATCTTCCCATAACGAGCCGCCCAACGCGACGTTGAAGATCTGCAGGCCACGACAGATCGCCAACATCGGCTTGCTCTCCGCCACGGCCCGGCGAATGAGCGTCAACTCCACCCAGTCGCGCATCTCGTCGATGTCGCGCAGCGTCGGGTGGTCGGCATTCCCCTGATAGTTGCGGGGATCGACATCCCCACCGCCGGGTATCAACAGGCCGTCAATGCTCTGAAAGAGCACTTCCAGCTCAGCGTAATCCAGGCCGAGGGGGATGAGCAACGGCACACCCCCGGCCTTGCGGATTGCCTGAATGTACGAGGGCATCAACCCATACACGTGGATCGGCGGGTCTTGATCCGCAACTTTGTGATAGGTTGTGCATCCAATGATCGGCCGCGCAGCCATATCCATTGTCTTCGATTGGTCGAGTTAACGAAGTGGATTAGCCGAGACGCTTTTCCCGCAGGCGCGCCGATTTGCCGGTGCGCTCGCGCAGGTAATACAACTGCGCGCGCCGGACGTGAGAATGGCGATGGATCTCGATCTTCTCGATGAGCGGTGAACGGAGCAAGAAACTGCGCTCCACGCCGATGCCGTTGGACGCGATACGGCGCACCGTGAAATTGGCCTGGTTGCCGCTGTTGCGCAGCCGGATGATGGTGCCACGCACCAACTGGATGCGCTCGCGCTTGCCTTCTACAATGCGTAGATGGACGGTCACGTTGTCGCCAACGCGCAGTTCGGGCAGTTGTTCGTTGTCTGGCGCCTCGAACTGTTTCAACAATAGGTCAGACATCAGGAGTTCCTCCGGAACGTTACTTTCAAAAAGAGAGCCCGCTGTGGCTGCGGGCCGAACGCGAACTATAGCATGGATTCAGTCTTCCCGCAAACAGGAATCCGGCCGGCGCGAGATGAGCGTGACTGCGGTCACGCTATTTTGTGCTATACTTGTCGCTGAACCTTGTCAGGTATTTCATTTCAGGAGTAGCAAGATGGCGAAGAGCAAGGTGCGAAAAAGGAAGCGAACGACTTCGGAGAAGGTGATGGTGGTCTTGAGTATTCTGATCGCTATCAGCATGATTCTGGCGCTGTTCGTCTCCTTTGGGTCGAGCACATTCTAGCAACACGAATCAGGAACCTTTAGCCCTCACCGAACCCATTCAACACAGCCTTGTGACATGCGACGATTGCCCGGAAGGATGCCGGGTATTCGTCGCATGTCGTTTTCAGGGGTCCGGAAGGTGACCGTCACTGTCATGAGTGACGGTTACCTATCTAGTAGCGACCCAGGAAGCGATAGATCACGTCGGTCCCGAATTGCACCGCCTCCGCCGGGATGCGCTCGTTGGCGGCGTGAATAGTGCTGGCAAAGGCGAAGTCCGCCGGCAGATTCATCGGCAGGTACCCATATGTCTGAATCCCCAGCCGGGCAAAGAAACGGCCGTCGGTGACGCCGGTCAGCATGTAGGGGATGGGGATGCCGGTTGGATCGGCCTGGCGCAGGACAGCGGCCAACTCATCGAACAGGCTCATGTCCGGGGCCGGCGGCCCCATGTCATAGGCGACCACTTCCAGCTCCAAATCATCGCCCGCCTGCTCTTTGAGCAGGCCCACCAGCGCGTCCGGCGTGAAGCCGGGCAGCAGCCGGCCGTCCATCTCTAACGCCACCTGGCTGGGGATAACGTTGACCTTGTCCCCGCCGTAGACGATGGTCGGGCTGACGGTATTGTGGAATATGGGAGCGAATAGTTGGCCAGACGGCCCCAGGGCCGCGAGCACCATGTCCGTCTTGGCGGGGTCCAACAAGGACAGCAGTTGGCCGCGCACCGGCTCGGGGAAGGCGGCGCTGATATGCTCGACCATCAATTGGGCAACCGGCGTGATGTGCGTCGGAAAAGGCTGCCGGTCCAGCATCTGCACGAAATGGGCCATCTTACTCATCGCGCCGCCCGGCAGGGGTCGAGAGCCGTGGCCGGCCGGGCCGCGAAACGTGGCCTTCATCCAGCAGATCTGCTTTTCGGAGACGGCGATGGGATAGAAGCGCTGGCCGGCCAGGTGCATGCTGAAGCCGCCGAACTCGCCAATGGCGTGGCGCACTCCGGCAAAGCGCCCGGCGTGATTCTCCACCAGGTAACGAGCGCCAAAGTTGCCGCCGTCTTCCTCATCGCTGACGATCGCCAGAATGAGATCGCCGCCGGGTCGCATCGCCTCCGCCTGGGCGCGCAGAAAGGCGGAAAGTAGCATGGCGACGCCGCCCTTCATGTCCAGTGCGCCGCGGCCCCAGATGACGCCGTCGATCAGCTCCCCGCCGAAGGGGGGATGATCCCACACCTGGTGCGCCGTGGTGACCACATCTACATGCCCGTACAGCAGCAACGGCGGCGCGTCTCCACGACCCGGCAGCCGGGCGATCAGGTTGGGGCGTTCGGGGTCGCGCGCCAGAATGGTGCTCTCGATGCCCTGCCCCGCCAACAATTCAGCGATGTACTGGATACAGGCCCGCTCGTTGCCGGGCGGGTTGGTGGTGTCAAAGCGGATCAATTGCTGCAACAGGGCAGCCGGGTTTTCATAGATTGCGGTCATGTTTATCTCCTCCTGGATGCCTGCCGGAGCGCTCCATCAAGCCTCTCATCAATCAATCACCAAAGTCGCGCCAGGTGCTCTAAGGTGAGCACGGTGTCGCGGATCGCGCTGGCGGTCTGCTGGTTACCGTGTCCTTCGGCGGGAGTGATGATCATCTCAACCGGCAGCCCCCGGCGCTGCGCTTCAGTCGCGAAATGAATCACCGGCTCTATGGGGCAGCGAGAGTCGTTTTCGCCGTGCAGGATCAGCGTGGGCGCGCGCAGCCGGTCGAGGTGGGTGATCGGCGAGCGTTCACGATAAAGATCCGGCTTCTCGTCCGGCGTGCCGCCGAAGAAGTAATAGTCATAGAAGCGAAAGCCGGCATCGAGCAGCTTGTAGTCCTCCACCCAATCGGCCACGGGCACGACCGCGACGCCGCCGGCCCACTCATCCGGCTGTGTGGTCAGCGCGAATAGGGTCAAATAACCGCCGTAGGAGCGGCCGGTGATCGCTGGCAGCGTCTCCACCCCCAACAATCCGGCGGCGAATCTCGCTCCGTACAGCACATCCTGGGCATCCCCGCCGCCCAGGTCGCCGATGTTAGCCAGCCGGAAGTCGGTTCCGAACGTGCTGCTGCCCCGGTAGTTGGGAGCGAAGACATGATAACCGGCCTGCGCCAGCGCCTGGATATCCACCCGCCACATGTCCATGGTCACTGATGTGGGGCCGCCATGAACGTAGACGACCAGCGGGGCATCGGCGCGCGGGCTGCGCAATAGCCAGCCCTGCACCGGCTGACCATCGAACGAGGGATAGGTGACGCTTTCGCCGGCGACATATCCTTCCCCGGCGGACGGGGCCAGCAGCGTCTCCACATGCTCCCCGGCAGCGCGATAAAGAGCGGGTGGCTGATCCAGCGCGCTGGCGGCCCACACCGGCCCTCCGGCGGTGACGCTTGCCCCCCAGGTCGAACCCTGGCCGATCGGGGCAGACCAAACGGCTGGTTCGCCGGCTTGCGGGCCGACCCGCAGGATGCGAGGCCGCGAGACGGCCTGATGGCTGTAAGTTGCCAGCAGGTGAGTGTCGTCCAACCAGGCCAGCGTGCTGATTTCGCCGGTGACCGGTACGCGCGCCACTTCACGCCAGTCGTCCAGCGCGCGCACGACAACCTGCTCCGTTGCGCGGTTCACATTCGTCGAATAGGCCAGGCGTCCGGCCAGAACACTGGCGTTGATCTCCTCGGAATCTTCACTTTCGCTCAGCCACCGCACAGGGTCGCCCCGGCCTATGTCGAGCACAGCGATGTCGATATTCGTCTGGTTCGGCCCTCGGCCGGTCTCGACAAAGAGCCGTGAGCCGGGGGAATCATAGGCCGTATGGAAAATCCAGCGGTCGGTGGCGTACAGCGTCGCGTTATCGCCATTCGCGGATAACCGCTTGACCCAGTTCGCCTGCATATCGCCGCCGACCACGATCCAGGAGTCGTCGGTCAGCCATAAGATTTGCGAGATTCGCCCCAGCGGCTCCGGCGTGATGCGGGTCAACCCCCGGCTGTGCAGGTCCAGCCGGCAAATCCAATAGTTCTCGCTGCCGCCTTCGTCCTGGGCGAGAGCGGCCCACGGATAGTGGGGGTGTAACGCCGCATAGCCGTTGACCGGCGTGTCGCCCGGAGTCAGGCAGACGGGCCGGGTGTGCGCGTCTATCCAGTGATAAAGCAGCGGCGCACCCGTCTCGTTGCTGCGATAGAGGAAGTCGGCGCGCCAGCGGTGTGTCGCCAGGCCGGATAACTGCGGCCGGCTGTACAGGCTGCGTACCATTTCATAGTAGACACTGTTCTGAACCTCATCCGGCATCATCTTCATCCCTCTTCTGCGGCGCGACGTCCGCGATCAAGTGAAAATGCAAATGGGGCATTTCCTGGTATGGGCCGCCGTTGGCGACCAAGCGATAACCGGCGTTCGCCAGGCCGAACTCCTCCACCAGGCTGCGCACAGCGGCGAAGAGATCGTTTGTGAAGGCGCTGTCCGCCGGGGTGATGTCGGTCAGGCTTCCCAGCCGGCGTTTGGGCACGAGCAGAATGTGCAGCGGGTAGCCGGGGTCAGGATGGTGAAAGGCCAGCAAGGTATCGGTCTCGCGCAGCCGGCGAACGGGAACGGCGAAGCTCATATGGGTGAATATCCAGCCGGCAAAACAACGTCCCAATGGCCCCCGCGCCAGGCGCAACCGTGCCCGGTGCACATATCCACTCATAGCGGCGGGGCTACAGTCAGGTCAGAAATTGCCGCCAGAAGCTCAAGCGATCTCATCTGGCCTGGAAGTCAAGCTCAAGGCAACACTACCTGTAATGGAATGGGTACAAAGACCAGCACAAACAGGCACAGGGTGAGGATGGCGATCACCCGCCGGCGCGGGTCCAGCGGGGTGACGTCGTCCAGCGGCTGGGCGTAGACGCGGCCGAAGGCGATCAGCAACACAATCCAGAGCACCCAGGAGACGGTCAGGGTGAGCGCCGCCACCAGGACGAGTCCGATGATGAAGGGCCAATACAGCCGGCGAGCGGCATCGCCCAACAGGGTATAAGCCACATGTCCGCCGTCCAACTGACCAATAGGGATCAAATTCAGGCCGGTGACAAACAGGCCGGCCCAACCCGCCCAGGCTACCTGATTGAGCAACACATCTGTGCCGGCGCTGGGTAAGAATCGGCCGAAGACGATGATCTTCGCCAGCGCGTAAAGCAGCGAATTGCCTTCCATGGTGTAGCCGGACGCTGGCAATGGGCCGACAGTGGAGGTAGCCAGCCCGATGAAGAGAATGGGCAGGGCAAAAACCAAGCCGGCGATCGGGCCGGCGGCGCCCACATCCAGCAGCGCCCGCCGGCTGGCTACCGGCGCTTTCAGGCGAATGAACGCGCCCATCGTACCGATAATGGTGGGAATAGGAATGAAATAAGGCAGCGTGACCGGCACCCTGTGGACGCGGGCCGCGAAGTAGTGACCCAGCTCATGCGCCCCCAGGATGAGCAACATGCTCAGACTGAAGGGCCAGCCCCGCCAGATCTCAGGCCAGACGTAGGCCGGGTCCATGGTGGCTCCCACGTACAGGGTGCTGACGATGGTCAGAATAAACAAGACCAGGTTGATCCAGGGGTTGGAACGCGGCGGATTGAAGACAATGGGCATGGCGATCAGGGCCAGGCCCCCTTTCTCACGCCGGATCATGGGTGTAAATCCGATACGCTCAAAGCGAGCGCGCAGCTCGTCATAGCAGGCCGGCATATCGCACATGAAACGGCCGCGAAAGCGAACGTAGCCGGGCTCGGGATAGTCGAGCGTGGTGTCCGTCAGCGAGAACAGGTCGCCGATCGCCTCGCGCAAGGCCTCCACATGGGCAGGCTCGACGCGATCGGAGGGAGGGGCGAATTCTTGCATACGATGGGAACCGTGTTTGTCTCAGGTGACTGTCAGTTTCTGAACTGACAGCCACCTCATATGTCGACGATCAGGCCTTGCCCGATGAATCCGGCTCTTTCCCCTCTTTGGTTTCTTCGTCGTCTCCCCAACTGATAATCCAGATACAGGCTCCGGCTACCAGCACGGTGATGAGGACAAGCCAGAACCATTGCATGCCTTCCAGACCTACGTCTCGCGCTTCAAAGAGGAGGATAATCACCATCCCCAGGGCAAGCACAAACCAGGCGGCAAGGTTCTGATGACGCATGATCCAGTTCTTCACACTTTCCATCAATGGACTCCAAGGGAGCTGTGGATCAGGCTGCTCCAGGCCGGTTCAAATTGGCGAAGGGTGTCCGCCAGGGTTCCATTTGTATCAATGACCACGTCAGCGCGGGCGACTTTCGCGCTCTGTGGATTCTGAGCGTCGACACGCAGGATGGCTGCTTCTTCAGCCATTCCCCGGCAAATAGTCAGGCGTTCAATCTGCCGCCGGCGCGTACAATCGGCGACCCAAACCTGGTCACAATGGGCGGCAAGGCTCCCTTCCAGCAGCTTGATGGCCTCAATCATGACCACTTCAGCGCCGCTTTCGTTGATACGCCGATCCACTTCGCGGCCGACTGCCGGATGGACCAGCGCTTCCAGCCTGCGCAGGGCGTCCGGATTGGAAAAGACGATCGTCCCCAACGCAGCGCGGTCAATCGAGCCGTCCTGCCGGCGCACGCCATCGCCAAAGGCCGCCCCAAGCGCACTTTGCACCTGCGTATCTGTCCGCAGAATGTCGTGCACGATCTGGTCCGCGTCCAGGGTGAGCGCGCCACGCTCGGCGGCGAAACGCATGACGGCTGACTTGCCGGTAGCGATATTGCCGGTTAACCCGACGACGATCTTGTTCGGCCAGCGACGGCTCACGTTGCGA
>CAZIKT010000020.1:30782-72535 GCA_964539885.1 uncultured Ardenticatenaceae bacterium
TTCCGGCTCTACTTCGACCGGCGCGGCTTCTCTGGCTGCCGTTCGTTCGCGATCCCTTTCCGCCAGCAACTCTGCATACGAGCCTTCGAAAACGACCAGGCGTCCATCCCGCAGCTCCCAGATCTGGGTGGCCAACCGGTTGACCAGATAGCGATCGTGAGTGACCAGCAGGATGGTGCCGTCAAAGTCCTCCAGTACCGATTGCAGCACCTCTTGCGCCGGAATGTCCAGATGGTTGGTCGGCTCATCCAGCAGCAGGAAGTTGGCGTCTTCGCGGGCCAGCAGAGCCAGAGCCAGCCGGCCTCGTTCACCGCCGCTCAACAGGCTTACCGGCTTGTAAATGTCATCACCGCGAAACAGGTAGCGGGCCAGGTAATTTCGCGCTTCACCTAACGGCGTGTTCTTCTGATTGAGCAGCTCCTCCAATACCGTGTTCTCCTGGTGCAGCGATTCATGCGCCTGCGCGAAATAGCTGAGCTTCAGGCTGGCCCCCAGGCGGATCTCGCCCGATAATGGCGGTTGCTTTTCCAGAATCGTGCGCAAGAAGGTGGTCTTGCCGGCGCCGTTCGGCCCGATCAGGGCCGCGCACTCCAGGCGGGTCAGCTCGATCGGATCGGAACGAAAGAGCGGGTTGCCGGGATAACCAACCTCCAACTCGGTCGTGCGCAACACAATGTGCCCGCTGCGCCGATCTGATTTTAGGGCCAGATTGAACTGAGGGGGTCTGCCGGAGGGTGGGCGCAGGGCGTTAATGGCCTGAGCCGCGTCGGCCACGCCCCAATCATCGCCCGGCAAATCAGCTTCACTCGTAATCCGGCTCCAGTTCTTGCCCAACGTTGCCTGCAGGCCCAATTCCTGCACGGCCTTCAGCTCCCGCGTGATGCGCTTGAGCCTGCCTTTCGCCTGCAGCGTGCCCTGGCCGGCGATATTGCGGCGCACGTAGTCCAGCTCTTTCTCCATGCGCTCCTTGAAGGCCAGGTATTGCTCGTAGCGCCGCTCCCAGCGCTCCTGTCGCTGCTGCAAATAGGCGGAATAGTTGCCGCGATAGCTCTCGATGCCGGAGCGGTTCATCTCCCAGATGGTGTTGGCTACCCTGTCCAGGAAGTAGCGGTCATGGCTGACCAGCAACACCGCGCCGGCCCAGACGCTGAGGGCGCCTTCCAGCCACTCAATCGCCTGTACGTCGAGGTGATTGGTCGGCTCGTCCAGGATCAGCAGATCCGGTCTATCCAGGAGCAGACGAGCGAGGAGCACACGCGTCTTCTGCCCCCCGCTGAGGTGCGCCAACGGCATGTCCCACTTGTCGGCGGGAAAGCCAAGCCCATCCAGCACCTGTCGGATACGCAGCTCGTAATCGTAGCCGCCGGCCAACTCAAAGCGCTCCTGGGCCGCTCCATAGCGCTCGAATAGCTCATCCGTAAACGCCCCGTCTGCCATGTCGGCTTCCATCCGGCTGAGCTCAACCTCTTGCCGGCGCAAGTCGGCAAATAGGGTCAGCATATCTTCGTAGACGGTGCGCTGCACATCGGCAAAGGCATCAGCGGATTCCTGCGGCAAGTAGCCGATGCGCGCGCTCTTTGCCAGGTGCACCTGGCCGCTGCTGGGGGCGCTCAGGCCGGCCAGGATCAGCAGCAGCGTTGTTTTGCCGATGCCGTTCGGGCCGACCAGGGCGATCTTGCCGTCATTGGGAACGCTGACGGAAATACCTTTGAAAAGGTCAAACGCGCCGAATGATTGGCCGACATTGGTCGCGGAAAGGATCGCCATGGACTGGGATTATATCTGAGCTTTGGGCCGCCGCGTACTGCTCGGGAGTACCCGCCGCCGGCGGCAAAAGAAAGCCCCTCACAGGGAGGGGCTGGCTGGTCGTTCGTTGAGCCGGCAACAAGCCGGCGGTCTCAATTCAGGTATTGACGCAAATGGCCGGCGAAGTTGGGATGGCGCAGCTTACGCAACGCTTCCTTCTCCAACTGCCGGATGCGCTCTCGGGAGAGGCCGAACATCTCGCCGACCTCCTTCAACGTGCGCGATTCGCCGTCCTGCAAGCCGTAACGCAGGCGCAAGATGCGCGCCTCACGCGGCGTCAGTTGGTCGAGAATCTCCCCGATCTCCTCGGTGAGCATCTTCTGGGCTACGGTCTCCACCGGCGGCGGCGCTTCGTGATCCTCGATAAAATCGCCTAGCTCGGCATCGGACTCATCGCCCACCGGCCGCTCCAGATGCACCGGCTGGCGGCTGGTGCGCAACATCCAGCGCACACGCTCCGCCGGCAACTCCATGAACTCAGCGATCTCCTCGGCGGTAGGCTGGCGGCCGTACTCCTGCTCCAATTCCTGCGCGACCTGATAGAGCTTGCTGATCCGCCCGCCGAGATGCGCGGGGATACGGATGGTGCGCCCGTGATTGGCCAGCGCGCGCGTCACCGCTTGCCGGATCCACCAGGTGGCGTAGGTACTGAAGCGATTGCCGCGCCGGTAATCGTACTTCTCGACGGCCTTCATTAGACCGACGTTGCCTTCCTGGATGAGGTCGAGGAACTGCAAGCCGCGACCCCGGTACTTCTTGGCGATGCTGACTACCAGCCGGGTATTGGCCCGGATCAGGTGCGCGCGGGCTGCATCTCCGATCATGATAGCGCGGTCTGCCTCATCACGCGCCTCGACCGGCAGGACGCTGTTGTGCAGCAGCTCCAGCGCGGCGCGCCCGGCTTCGATTTCCTTCGCCAGTTGCACCTCTTCCTCTGCGGAAAGTAGTTGTTGCTGGCCCATCTCGCGGAAATAGAGGCCAACCGAATCGTCAATCGGCACATTGCTCAAGTCGAAGAGCGGCGCCTCATGTCTTTCCCGGCGAACGCCGCCCTCGTGTTCCCCGTCTTCCCCGCCATGCTGTTCGCGCGCCTCTTCCTCATTCTCGTATAGCAGAATGTCGGCAGCCTGCAACTCCTCCAAAATGGATTCTAGGAGCGGTAGATTGTTCTCAACTTCAGGCAGCGCTTCCAAAATCAGGTCGAAAGTGATGTACCCTCGTTCCGTCGCATCCACCATGAGGGCACTGACGATCTCCAGATCGTCAAACGGGTTGGCTAGATCAGACATATACGGTTGTTCCTCTTCCTCAATTCTCATCTGGCGTTCATCCAAATGCAGTGATGCAGGATAGCATACTTGCAAACCAAAAGTCAATAGGGGCGCTGAGCGACGAAAATAGGTGTGAAGCTCCCGAGAATCAGCCTTGCTAAAGTTCAAAAAGAAGCGTAACAGATCAACGTTAATAGCGCGTTAATCATTGCCGGCTCTCAATTCTCGTTCATTCTCGCCGGCAGCGCAGGGGCGCTTCACCGGCCTCAGCGCCGACTGACGGACGCCTTCAGGAAGTCATCCACGCCGGGGAGCGGCGCGCGCAGCAAGGTCTGCGCCCGGCTGATGTCCAGGCAGCAATTGCGCGGCCAACGCTCGGGATCGCCGGGTCCGAAGCGCAGCCCATCGCGCTCGCGGATGCCCCACCAGTCCAGCATCTTCACGGCAAATTCGGCCCGGCTCAGACATTGCGCGCCGGCGATATGCAGCACACCGCGATAATCGAGGGATGCCAGCTCGAGGCAAGCCTGGCTTAACGAAAGGGCCGAGATGGGATTGCGTATCTGGTCGGTGAACAACGTCACCGGCTTGCCGGCTCGCAACGCCTCTATCATCCAGGCCGTGCCGCGATCAATGAGCTCCAATCCGTAGATCAGTGAAGTGCGCACAATGACGCTGTTCGGATGCTCGCGCACCAGATCCTCCGCTGCTGCTTTGGCCCGACCATAGGCATGTAGCGGCGCAGGAGGGTCATCTTCCCTGTATGGGGCGCTGTCGCCGCCAAAGACCACATCGGTGGAGATGTGAATAAGCCTGGCTCCTATCGCGGCGGTCGCCTGTACAATGTGCTCCGTACCCAGCCGGATGACCTCATCCATCGACTCCCCGATGGAATTCGAACCTGCCAGATGGAGGACGAGCTCGGGCCGGACGGCGTACATCAACGCCCGAACGGCCCCGGCATCGCGCAGGTCCAGCCGGTGCGCGCCGGGAAGGCTCAGGGGATCATGCAGGAAGTATGTGTAGCTGACTGCCCACTGCTCTCTTGCCAGCGGGACCAGGTGTTGCCCGAGATAGCTGCTGCCGCCGGTGACCAGCAGGCGAATCATTCCATCTGGCTCGCCGGGGCGGTAGGTGGGGCAAGGTTGCTGCCGGCTGCTCGAATATGCTCCAGCGCCTGCTGGGCCGCCGCCTGGGCCGCCGCCTGCTTGTTTCGTCCGCTGCCTGTCCCCCAAGCCTGGTCCCCCAAACGCGCCTCAACCGTAAACATCTTGGCGTGATCCGGCCCCTCCGTCGCCACTACGTGATAACGCGGCGTGATGTTGTAATGCCCCTGCGCCCAGACCTGGAACTCGCTCTTGGCGTCAATATGCAGGGACTCGGCCATGATGTGGCTCAAGGCCGGCCCCACCAGACGCTCTACCAGCGGCTGCACGGCTTCAATACCCTGATCCAGGTAAATGGCTCCAATGACGGCCTCGAAGGCGGCGCACAGGGTAGCGGTCCGCTCCCGCCCGCCGCTCTCTTCTTCACCATATCCCAGGCGCAAGTAAGCGCCCAGATCGAATTGGCGGGCGAAATCGGCCAGGGTATTGCCGCGCACCAGGGCCGCGCGCAGGGCGGTGAGTTCGCCTTCGTTCATCTCCGGGAAGCGCTGAAAGAGGTAAGCGCCGACGACGAAATCCAGCACCGCATCGCCGAGAAACTCCAGACGCTCGTTGTCCTGCGCGCCGGCATCCTGGTTCTCATTCAAGAAAGAGCGATGGGTCAATGCCCTGCGTAGCAGGTCATAATCGAAGAATTCCGTCTGCAGCCTTTCTTCAAGGGCGATCAGGTCATCCATAAAGGACGCTTCCGCTGGCGTGCGCGCACCTGGTTCACTCAAACTTCTTGATTACCAGCACCGAGTTGTGCCCGCCGAAGCCGAAGGCATTGTTTACCGTAACCCGCACGCCGGCGGGGCGGCTCTCATTGGGAACGTAGTCGAGGTCGCAATCCGGGTCCGGCGTCTCGTAGTTGATGGTCGGCGGCAACATCTGGTCACGGATAGCCAGCAGACAAAAGACGCTTTCAATTGCGCCGGTCGCGCCCATGATATGGCCGGTCATGGACTTGGTGGAGCTGACCGCCAGATCATAGGCGGCCTCACCAAAGGCGGTCTTGATCGCCATGGTCTCATAGAGGTCGTTCAACGGGGTGGCGGTGCCGTGGGCGCTGATGTAGTCAACATCTTCCGGCTTCAGACCGGCATCCTGCAGAGCGACGATCATCGCGCGCGCCGCGCCCACGCCGCCTTCAGCCGGGGCGGTGATGTGAAAAGCGTCTGTCGTTTGCCCATAGCCCGCTATTTCGCCCAGGATTGTCGCGCCCCGCGCCCGGGCATGCTCCAGGCTTTCGATAACCAGCATGGCCGCGCCCTCGCCGGGCAACAGGCCGTCCCGATTCTTGTCAAACGGCTGGGGTGTGTTCCTGTCTCTGGCGGATGTCGCGCCGGCCCGCTCGAAACCACCCACGGCAATCGAGGTCATGATCGATTCGGTGCCGCCGGTGAGGACCGCGTCCAGCTCGCCATAGCGCACCGACTTGAAGGCATGCCCAATAGCGTCGTTTCCGGAGGCGCAGGCGGTAGCAATGGTAGTGCTGGGCCCCTGGATGCCGTAATCGATAGCCAGCATGCCCGCCGCTCCGTTCGGCATGATCATGGTGATACCGAATGGACTGAGCCGGCGCGTCCCTTTCTCCAGCAGAATATGCTCCTGCTCGATGAGGGTCTGAATTCCGCCGATGCCGGTGCCGATCACAATTCCGATCCGGTCCCGATTCGCGTCACTGATTGGTAGCCCGGCCTGGGCCATCGCCTCATTGGCGGCGACGGTAGCCAGCTGCTGAAAGCGGTCGCGCCGGCGGGCGTCGCGCGCGCCCAAATAGGCGGCGGCATCGAACTCTTTGACCTCGAACACACCTTTGACCGTGTGCATGCTGCCGTCGATGAGGGTTGCCGGCCCAAAACCTGATTCGCCTGCCAGGACTGCGCGCCAGGAATCCTTCGCGTTGTGCCCAATGGGCGTTACGGCGCCAATGCCGGTTACGACGACGCGCCGCCTTCCATCTACAAACGTCATTTATCGCTCCAGACTATTCTGCTGGTGGAGTGGTTGATGCGTAGGGCATAGACCTGAGAGTCGGCTGCGCTAGTCCTCATCATCCCGCTGCTTGGCCGCTGAGGTCCAATCCAGTCGCATGACAACCAGGAATAAGATCAGCAGCACCACAGCTATGATCGCCAGCCACGCCCACCATGGTATGGCAGCCAACGGCCCTCGCTGCTGCAGGGGGATCGCACCCAACATGAAGATGCTACTGAGAATAATGCCCACTAACATGGCTGTGGTCTTTCGGATCATCCTCTCCTACCTATCTAGCTGTCAGCCGCCGGCGTTGCTCTTGATGCTACATCCGCCTTCGTCGGCCGATAGTCGCCCTCTATCCAGACGCTCTGATCGCTGCCCACTTCCTTTTTCCACACCGGCACGATCTGCTTCAGCCGGTCGATGCCGTAACGAGCGGCCTCGAAGGCGCCCTGGTCGCGATGGCCGGCAGCGCAAGCCACCAGCGTGGTCGTTTCGCCCACATCCAGTTTGCCGATTCGCTGAACGATCGCGACACCCTTGACCAGGGGCCAGCGCGCCCAAATCTCGCGGGCGATCTGGACCATGTTGCGCAGGGCCATATCCTCGTAGGCCTCATATTCGAGGTAATCAGTTTCAGCCGGCAGACCGCTGCGGGTGGTAGCCCCGCGCACCGATCCGTGAAAAAAGACAATCGCGCCCACATCTGGCTCAGTGAGTTGCGCGGCGACGGTGTTCAGGTCCACCGTCTCGGTCGTGACAGCGAACATCGTCGGATGGGGGAAAACCTCCTCCCCGCCGCTGACCGGCGGAAAGATCGCTATCTCGTCCCCGGCATGGATCTCTGTGTCGCCAAAGGCATACTCTCTATTCACGGCCACCAGCGCGGAGGCCAACGACGGGGCCAGCGCCGGATAGCGCGCGCCGATAGTCGCGCACAATTCGTCAACCGTGGTCGGGGTGGCAATCGGCACGGCAATCCGGCTGCCGCCGGCCCGATCCTTGAGCGTGGCGAACAAACGCACCTGTAGCTCTATCATGCCCGTCTACTCCGCATGGAAGGAGCCGCTCCGGCCCCCCTCCTTGCTGACCAGGCGCACGCCGGAGATTTGCATGGTGCGATCAACGGCCTTGGCCATATCGTAAATGGTCAGGCCGGCAACCGCTACCGCGGTCAGGGCTTCCATTTCAACACCCGTCTGGCCGCTGACGCGCACGCTGGCCTCGATCTCAATCCGGCTTTGCTCCTGGTTCGGCGAGCAGACAACGCTGATATGATTGAGCGCCAAGGGGTGGCATAGCGGGATAAGCTCGCTGGTCCGCTTGGCGGCCATCACGCCGGCCAACTCCGCGACGGCGAACACGTCCCCCTTTTTCAGATTCCCTTCTATAATCAGCCGCAAGGTCTCCGGCTGCATGGCGACGAAACCCCTGGCCGTGGCCCGGCGCGAGGTGATCGCCTTATCGCCGACATCGACCATGCGGGCGCGTCCGGATTCGTCGAGATGCGTCAACTCTTTCGGCATGGATGACCAATTATAGAGAAAAGACGAAAAGTTCCAATGACCGGATGCGATGACGACTGCTGACTCCTTCGACACCGTCTACCTCTCCCCACACCTGGACGATGCCGCCCTGTCATGTGGGGGGCAGATCTATATGCAAACGGCGGCAGGCGGGCGGGTGTTAATCGTCACAATCGCCGCCGGCTGGCCGGAGCGCGGGGAGTTGTCGGCATTTGCCCGCCGGCTGCATCTCTCCTGGGGATTGGCCGATGGGGAAAGCGTCGCCGTGGTTGCGACAGTCGTGCAAGCCCGGCGGGCAGAAGACGCGGCGGCCTGCCGTCGCCTGGGCGCGGCATACGCGCATTGGATGACGCCGGACTGCATCTATCGCGCGCACCCAGATAGCGGTCGGGCGCTTTACGATTCCGAAGAGGCCATCTTTGGGGCGGTGGACCCGTCGGAGCAGGCATTGGTCCTCTCCCTGGCAGAGGCAATGGCTGAGCTGCCGGCTGCCGGGCGGGTGGTGGCTCCCCTCGGAATCGGCAACCACGTCGATCACCAACTCGTTCGCCGGGCGGCTGAAGCGTGCTTTGGCCGAGGGCTGCTTTATTACGAGGATTACCCTTACGTGCAGAGAGAGCCGGGGGCGTTGTGGATGATGGCCGATACACAGGGCCTGCGACAGGCGGAGCACTTCGTGTTACCCCAGGCGGCAAGGATGGCCCGCCTGGAGTCAATACTGGCCTTTCAGTCCCAGATTCCGGTGCTTTTCGGCGATGCGCCGGCGCTGCGCGAACGGCTGTTCGCGCAAATCGATGATACTGCCGGAGAGCGCTTGTGGCGACTTGAGACAAGAGACGCAAAAATTGTCGGCTCCGGTAAGCACGCTCGCGTCGCCCGTCAACTTGATTAATGGCGTCAACTAGCTCATAATCACCCGAAATTGGCGGGTGAACTTTCACAATTGGGGATCACGAGCAATTCACTCCTGTTCCCGTACCTGCTCAATTCTGCTGAACTGTCATGGACAAATCCCTACCGGACATTGGTGGACGAGAAGCCGGAGCCGGGGAAGACGTACCGGCGCTTTTTTGCGTGACCCGAAGCGAGGTGGGGGTTGTTCGGGATCGTAACCAGGACGCCTGTGTGGCCTTTGTTTCAAAGGCGGGCGGCTATGATTCCCTGCCGGCTTTTGGTCTCTTTGTCGTCGCCGACGGCATGGGAGGGCACCAGAACGGCCATCTTGCCGGCCGAACCGTCTCGCGTTTAGTGGCTGAGAGCGTCATCCAACAACTATATCTGCCCTTGCTACGCGAGGGCCGTGAGGCGCTCCAACAGCCGATCCTGGATGTAATGGAAGAAGCCGCGGTGCGCGCCAACGCGGCCCTGCGTCAATCCGAACCGGGCAAGGAAATGGGCACCACCCTGACTTGCGCCCTGGTCATCGAACAGGACCTGTATCTGCTTCATGTGGGAGACAGCCGCGCCTACTTGTGGCGCGGCGGTGAATTGCAGCTATTGACCACTGATCACTCCGTCGCCAAAGCGTTGGAGGAGGTAGGCCAGTTGACAGCGGAGGAAGCCGCATGCCACCCGGATCGCAACCTGCTCTATCGGGCGTTAATGGGAGATGATGTGGATGTGGATGCGTTCACCGTGCGTCTGCCGCGAACCGGCAAGCTGATGCTCTGTTCAGACGGCCTGTGGGGTTCGGTCCCACAACAGGAAATATCTCAATTGCTCGGCGCGGATATGGCCCTGCAAGAAGTGGCCGATCGGCTGGTAGAAAAGGCGATGACGGCCGGTGGCGACGACAACATTACCGTCGTGCTCGTCGAATTCAGTGGTTAATTGACTGGTGTCCTCATGTTAGAACAAGTACCCCCTTCGCTTCAACCTCCTCAACAGCGCCTCATCCTGGTTGTTGATGACGAACCGCGCATGATCCGCTTCATTCGTATGAATCTGGAGCTTGAAGGAAATCAGGTCATCGAAGCGCGCAATGGGATTCAGGCTCTGGAGCAGGTTCGACAGCATCTGCCGGACCTGGTGATCATGGATGTGATGATGCCCGAAATGGACGGCTTTGAGACTCTGCGCCTGCTGCGCGAAATCTCCACCGTGCCGGTCATCCTGTTGACGGTCAAGGCCGATGAGGAGGACCGCGTTCGCGGCCTGGAGCTGGGGGCGGATGATTACGTGACCAAGCCGTTCAGCCACCGCGAACTGAACAGCCGCGTGCAGGCTGTGCTGCGCCGGGCGGAGTGGCCGGCTCCGACCCCACGGACGGTACTGAGAATTGACGACCGGCTTTCGGTCGACTTTAACCGCCACCAGGTGATCGTGGACGGCGAGCGCGTCGACCTGCGTCCAACGGAATACCGCTTGCTGAACCATCTCATTCAAAACGCCGGCTGGGTTGTGCCTCACGAGACGCTGCTGGCCAAAGTCTGGGGTTATGAGTACCGGGATGAGACCCACTACTTGAGACTCTACATCAACTATTTGCGCAAGAAGATCGAAGAGGACCCGTCGAATCCCAAGTACATCCTCACCGAGCGTGGGGTCGGCTATCGATTCGTCGATCCCCGGGGGTCGCGGGCGATCGACTCGATGTGATCGCTGCACTTGAACGCGGGAGTTACCCGGAGTAAAATTCCAATTCTGCCTCCATTCGGATAAGCGTTAGCCGGCGCGAGCTCAACCGAGCAAGCGCCGCCGTTTTCTTAGAGGGCCCGACTGTCGGCATTTTCGGCCCGGTTTACATCGTAATCAATGTCGCACTACATATCGCCCGAGGGCGATGAGTTCTTCAGGCTGATTGCCACTTATCTGAACCGCGACGAACAGCAGGTTGTTCGCCAGGCATATGTGTTTGCGCGCGACCAGCATGGCGACGCGCGCCGGCGTTCCGGGGAGCTGTACATTACCCACCCCCTGACGGTTGCCTTCTATCTGGCAGAGTATGGGCTCGATGCCGTCACGTTGATGGCCGCGCTGCTGCATGATGTCGCAGAAGACACCATCGTTTCGATTGCCCAGATACAAGAGCGCTTCGGGGCAGAGGTAGCGCAACTGGTCGACGGCCTGACGAAGTTTGAGCAGGCGACCGACAAGAGTAGCCGCGACGCACTTTCCCCGGAGGCAGTGCGCAGCGCCACGCTGCACAAGCTGTTCGGCTTCATGACCAACGATATTCGGGTGGGTATTGTCAAGATATTTGATCGCCTGCACAACATGCGCACGATCGGGTTCAACTCGGTTGAGTCGCAGCGCCGGAACTCGAGGGAGACCCTTGATGTGTATGCGCCTCTGGCCCATCGGTTGGGTATCTGGGCCGTCAAGAACGAACTGGAGATGCTCTCTTTGGAGAGGCTGCACCCGGAGACTTTTCATACACTGCAACAGCAGCTACAGCAAATGCGCTACCGGCAGCAGATGGATTACAGCGAGAGCAGCCGCGAGCTTGCCGCCCATTTGACCAGCCAGGGAATCCAGATAGTTGATATCTTCCCATCGCGTGAGAACCCGCTCACGGGCTTTCGCGGCCTTCAGAGAAATGGAGGGCGGGCTGATCTCCGTCTGGATAGCACCATGCGCCTCGTCGTACTGCTGAAGGACATCCCATCCTGCTACCTGGCGTTGGGTTACACGCATTCCCTCTGGCGGCCCATCCGCAACTCATTTGACGACTACATCGCCTCGCCGCTGGACAACCTGTACCAATCGTTGCACACGACGATCATCCATCGCAAGAGCCGGCTCAAAGTGCACCTTCGCACACCCACCATGAACACGCTCTCGGAGATTGGCATCCTGGCCAAGTGGTTGACCATCGGTATGCCCTTATGGTCGCCGGAGATCGATATGCGCGAGATCGATCGCCACGTGCAGGGCATTATCGTCAGCATCCGCGACAGCATCAACGCGGATCCGCACGATCCCAGTCTCGCGGTGCAAGGCGTGATGGATAATGTGTTGGCGAGCCAGATTGGCGTCTTCACGCCCAAGGGGGATTACCGGGAGCTGCCGAAAGGAGCGACGCCGGTTGACTTCGCTTACACCATCCACACGGAGGTCGGCGCGCAGTGTCGAGGGGCAATAGTCAATGATCACAGTCATCCCCTAAACAGAGGGTTGGAGGACGGCGACCGGGTACGGGTGTTGCTGCGCGGAAACGGGCCACAACGGGTATGGCTGGATGAGGACCTCGGTTATCTGACGACGAATCGCGCTAAGGCGCAGGTCCGGCGTTGGTTCCGGCGTCTTTCAGATGATGCGGCTATTCGAGAAGGGAAACAGTTGCTGGATGATGAGCTGCGCATGCTGGGCCTGGCGCATCGCTCGCATACCGAAATCGCCGACCTGTTTGGGTTGGCAAGGCCGGAATTCCTCTATTACGGGCTGGGCAAAGCAGAGTTACTGCCGACGGTTGTGGCCACGCGCATCCTGGTGGATGGATGGCAGCGTAGTCCCAGCCACCATGTGGGCGTCCCTGTACGTTCAGAGGAAGGCGAGCAATTCATTATTACCAACGCCGCCGGAAGACAGGTGCGACTGTGCCGCACATGCATGCCGCGCCCGGGAGACAGGATCCTCGGTTTCATGCGCTCCAATCGGAATCTGACCGTGCACAAAGTTTCCTGTCATACGTTGCCGTCTGACCCATTCTCGGATCGCACGCTCAAACTGGGCTGGGGGGAAGAAGGCATGCAGGAGGTGAGGCCGGTCAAAGTTCAGATTGACGGCTTCGATCGTTCCGGCTTGTTACAGGAGATCACCGGGCTGGTTAGCCAGGAGAACATCAATATGCCGGAAGTCCATGCCGTCACCCACGACGGCGAGGCCGTGATTACGCTGGTCATGGATGTTGCCAGCCCGCGCCAGCTTGTGCGCCTACTGCATCGCGTGCATGCGCTGGAGAATGTCCACTCGGTGCATTGCGTGGACATGGTCTGATCCGGTCTGCTGCAGCAACTGGATGGTCAGCGGCAGTCAGGCATCGTAAGTTGTAGCGGTAACACTCCCGCCCTGCCCGGTCCAGTTGGTATGGAAGAACTCACCCCGCGGCCTGTCAATCCGCTCGTAGGTGTGAGCGCCGAAGTAATCACGTTGGGCTTGCAGCAGGTTGGCCGGCAGACGTTCCCGGCGGTAGCCGTCGTAAAAGGCCAGGGCGCTGGACATAGCCGGGAGCGGAATACCCAGCGACACGGCTGTCCCAACCACTCGCCGCCAGGCTCCTTCCGCCCGCTGCACCTGCTCTTTGAAGAACGGATCCAGCAGCAGGTTGCTTAGCGCCGGGTTGTTGTCAAACGCGGCCTTGATGTCGTCCAGGAAAGCGGCGCGGATGATGCAGCCGCCGCGCCACATCAGGGCGATGTTGCCGTAAGCCAGCTTCCAGCCGAACTCCTCTGTGGCGGCGCGCATCAGCATGTAGCCCTGGGCGTAGGAAATGATCTTCGACGCGAACAGGGCCTCTTGCAGGTCGGCGAGCAGGGCGGTGCGGTCGCCGGCAAACAGCGGAATGGGCGCACCAAGTGCATCAGCCGCCGCCGTTCGCTCTTCCTTCAGCGCCGACAAGAAGCGTGCGTAGACCGCCTCGCCGATGAGGGTGAGCGGGATGCCGCGCTCCAGGGCCTCAACGGCTGTCCACTTGCCCGTCCCTTTCTGCCCGGCGCTATCCAGTATCTTTTCCACCAGCGGCTGCCCATTTTCATCTTTGAAAGCCAGGATGTCGGCGGTGATCTCAATCAGATAGGAGTTCAGCTTGCCGGCGTTCCATTCCGCGAACACGGTGCTCATCTCATCGGCGGACATGTCCAGGGCGTGTTGTAGCACATCATACGCTTCGGCGATCAACTGCATGTCGCCGTACTCGATTCCGTTGTGCACCATCTTCACGAAATGCCCGGCCCCTTCCTCGCCGACCCAGTCGCAACAGGGGGTTCCATCAGCCACCTTGGCGGCAATGCTCTGAAAGATTGGCCTGACATGGGGCCAAGCTTCCGGCGATCCCCCCGGCATGATCGACGGCCCATATCGCGCGCCTTCCTCGCCGCCGGAGACGCCCGTGCCGATGAACAGGATGCCGTTTGCAGCCAGATCTCTAGCGCGCCGGGTGGAATCGGGGTAGTAGGAGTTGCCGCCGTCAATAATGATGTCGCCCGGCTCCAACAAAGGGACCAGCTGCTCGATGACGGCGTCAACGGGCCACCCGGCTTTGACCATGATCATCACCCGCCGCGGCCGCTTCAGCACCGATACCAGCTCCTCCAACGAATGAGTCCCGATTACCGAGGTCCCCTTGGCTTCGTTCTCCAGGAAGTGATCCACTTTGCTGGTGGTGCGGTTGTATACAGCGACGACGTAGCCGTGATCGTCCATGTTCAAGACCAGATTCTGACCCATGACGGCCAGTCCGATTAAACCAATGTCGGCCTGTTGCATCATTATTCCTCCGTTGGCCTTCACCCCGCTCTGCGCTACCAGGATTGTTGTCACCAGCTCGTCCACGCTCGCGTCGATGCCTACAGCGAGTGCTTCAGTTGTATCCGGTGCTTCCAGCGCGTCAAACTGGCTGCGCAGCATCGTTGCCTTCATGTAATGATCCCGCCGGGCCTGCATGCGCTCCAGGATGAGATCGTAGCTGCCCTCCAGGTAGATGAAACACACGTTATCATTCACTCGAAGTTGGTCGCGATAGCGGCGTTTCAGCGCAGAACAGGCGATCACCGCCGTTTCACCCTTCTCCACGTACCCGCGAATGATCGCGGCCAGGTCCGCCAACCAGGGCGCACGGGCCGCATCATCCAGCGGTATGCCTCGCTCCATCATGGCGACGTTCTCCGGCGGGTGCAGATTGTCGCCGTCGTGGAACGGGCAGTTGATCCGCGCCGCCAGCGCCCGGCCAATGGTCGTCTTGCCGGCTCCGGATACGCCCATCACCACAAAGACCGGACCTGGGCGCTCATTTAGCGCGTCACTCTCGCCGCGGGCCGCGTGGGTCACCGGCAAGCCTCTAGCCAATTTCTCATATAATGCTTCCCTTTACGAAAGCTGGCCATCACGCGCCGGGCCGGAGCGGTGGGCCGCGCCGCACTTTGCCGGTGGTAAGCGCCGGCACTTCGGCGGCGTATTGGTGCGATATCCCGCCCATGATTTCGGCGGGCGAAAAGGCTATCGCGGCCTGCTGCCGGGGGATCGCGCGCTCGTGAGCACTGCTCGCTCTTGACGCTCGGCCTGCCCTATGTATAATTTTCCACTGTATGCGCCCCAGGCGCATCTTTTTATGTCAATTGAAAATGGCCGGCCCTATTAACGGGGGCTGTCTCAGAACAGATGGAGAAAACTCATCATGATTAAGAAACGATATTTCAAGTCAAGTCAGGAATACGAAGTCACCTTCCGGCTGGAAGACGTGGCCGCCGACGAGGTTATGCTGCTCACCGAGAGCAATGGCTGGCAGCCCACCCCGATGGAACAGCTGAAGAGCGGTCCCTTCCAGACCAAGTTGCGTCTGCCGGCCGGCGGACAGATGCAGTTCCGTTATCTGTTGGACGGTGAACGCTGGATGAACGATGAGGCGGCTGACGCCTATCTGCCGAACGAGTTTGGCGGCGAGAACAGCGTGGTGATCACGGCCGTTAACGGCAACTAGCAGATGTGCCGGAGCGATCCGGCCCGGCGAAACCGGCGGGAAGTACACTTCCCGCCTTCAAGCAAGCGGTCTCCCCGAATGGTGAGGCCGTTTTGTTTTGGTCAGGCCCCAACTTGCAGAGCTCGCAGAGCCTCGGCCACGCTCTGTTCCGGCTTGATTTTGTACTGCGCATCCTCGAGCCGGCCGTCAGGGCCAATGATGAAGTGACTGCGAATGATGCCCATGTACTTGCGCCCATACATGCTCTTCTCGCCCCAGGTCCCATAAAGGTCCGCAACGGCATGGTCAGGGTCCGACAACAGCAGGTAAGGCAGGGATTCCTTCCGTTTCCACTTCGCCAGCGCCGCCGGCTTATCGGGACTGACGCCCACTACAGTTGCATCGGCAGCCTCAATCCTGGGAAAGTGATCGCGGAAGCCGCAAGCCTGCGTCGTGCAGCCGGACGTGCCGGCCTTTGGATAAAAGAAGAGCACCACGCGCCGGCCGCGCAACTGCTGCAACGTTATGCTCGTCCCGTCAGAAGACAGGAGCTCAAAATCCGGGGCCATATCACCCTTAGCTAACATCTGTCGCCTCCAACTATTGTCGTCCTGCTCACGTTCACGGCCTGGTTCAATTAGCGTGTGGCACGTTGCTCAACGCCTCCGCCGGCCGGATATGTTCTTGCACATGCTGGTCATACGCCTTCATTAAGCGGCGCGTGATTGGGCCGGGGTGACCTTCTCCAACCTGATGGTCATCGACGCGCACGATGGGCACAATCCCTCGCGAGGAACTGCTCAAGAAGGCCTCTTGCACCGCGCCCAGGTCGGCCAGGGGCCAGGCCTGCGACTTTATCGGCAGGCCAAGGTCGCCGGCTACCTGCAACACGATGCGCCGGGCCACTCCCGCCAATGCCCCGGAGCCGGCTGTCCAGACCACGCCGTCACACACGACGTAGAAATTGCTGCTGGTTCCCTCCAAGATGCGACTGTTTTCGTCGAGTAGCAGCCATTCAAAATAGCGCGGGTCCGCTTCGGTGAAGGCCCGCCGCGCCAATACGAATTCCGCCTTCTTGGCCCGCGGTATATCGCGCTTCAGCGTCGAAGCGGTGGCGACAGCCACACCCTGTTCATAGCAGTGGGCGGGAACCGGCGTGAAGGGGGCCAGGGCCAGCAAAACCCGCCCCTCATCCCCTGCCGTCGCCAATCCCCATCTGGCTGGGGCTGCCGCCAGCACATCAACCCGCACGCGCGCGTCGGGATATGGATACTGCCGGCAGCACTCGGCAAGCGCCCGGCATACGCGCCGCTGGTCGATCCGGTAGCTCCAACCCAGCAGCGCCATCGATTCGTCCAGCCGATCGAGATGGGCGTCCAGATAGAGGAACCGATCATGGTCGAAAGTGCGGAAAGAGGTGTAGACGCCCAGTGGCAGATTGTCGAGCAATTCGTGCACGTTGCGATCACGCTCCTCCGCCGACAGGGGCAGCTCGCGCGGTCCGGCCGCCGTCACCAGGTAAAGGCGCAGGCCGGACACTTACTCGTTCTCCAGGATGCGCCGGCGTTCGGCCAGTTGCTGGCGAATCTCATTGTATCGCTGCCGGTCCAACGGATAGCGGGCGGCGACCAGGATGGCCATGAAGAGCAAGATAGCGGGCACTATGCTGACAAAGTAGCGCATCATCTGCAGGGCGAGCTCCGGCTGCGGCAGGGAGACGCCCCCCAGATTGCTGCTGACAAAGCCGGCTGCCGAGAGCGCCCAGCCGACCACGAAAGCGGAGAGAGCGCCGGCGAGCTTGCGAAAGAAGACCAGATAGCCGTAGTAAACGCCTTCACGGCGTTTTCCGGACTCCAGCTCGTCCGCCTCTACCACATCGGCGACGATGGCCCAGGGGATGGCGCTGGCTGCGCCATAGCCCAGTCCGCCCAGGAATGCCGCCGCCAGCATTAATTGTTGCCCGCCGGAGGGAATCTGGCTGATGAAGAGCAGGATGACGATGAACATGGCCATCGTGCCGATATAGGTCAGACGCTTCCCGAAGCGGCGCATGAGCAGGACATTGAGCGGCATGCCCAGCAGAGCTGCGCCCAACAAGACTCCCAGCAAGACGTTGTCAAAGCCCTGCTCAATCTGCACATAATCCAACAAATAACGGATGAAGACGATCAAGACGATGTCCACCGCCGCGAAGCTGAGCAGGTAAATGCCGGCGGCCAGGCGGAACGGTCGATTGGCGAAGACCTCCCGAAACGTCTGCACCGGGCGCAGGGGATCGGTATCGGGCTTATGCTCAGCCGGCTCGCGCACCGCCACGAACAGCACCAGAAGCGGCACCGCCAGGGTAACGCCCCAGATGGCGGCGGTGATCAGATAGCCGGCCGGTAGCCCTTCCGGCAAGCCGCCGAAATAGGGAGCGAGCACATCTTCGGCCAGATAGGTGAACAGCGCGCCCGTCGTCAGCGCGGCGACGATGGCCACGGAAACGCGCCATCCGGCGAGGTTGCTGCGCTCATCGTAATCTTCCGTCAATGCCGGGGTCAGGGCGGAATAAGGGACGTTGACCACTGTATAGAGGGTGTCAAACAACAAATAGACGAGGGTGAAGTAGGCGGCCTTTGCCAGTTGGCTCTCAAATGGGGGGACAAGAAAGGTGAGGACAAAGGTGACCCCGAAGGGAACCGCGCCGAAGAGCAGAAAGGGTCGCCGGCGTCCCCAGCGGGTGTTCACCCGGTCGCTGAGCGTGCCGATCAGGGGGTCATTGATGCTGTCCCAGATCCGGCCGACCAGCAAGACCGTGCCGGCTAACCCAGCTTGCAGGCCAACGACGCTGGTCAGGAAGAAGAACCAGTATAGATTGCGAGCCGTAGTCGCGGCCGAGGTACCCCAGTCGCCAAGGCCATAGATGAATTTGGTGCGCGTGGGCAGCCCTATCGGCGTAACGTCATCCATTCAGATCATCGCTATCGCTGTCACTGTTCGCCGGTCAAGTAAGGCTGCGAAAACTCCAGCAGGCGCTGCCCCAATGGGGTGATCTGTCCGCTCCACACGTCGAATAGATTTCCTGTGCGCAGCCCCTCCTCTTCCGCGAAGAGGATGAACCAGAACCACCATTGTACCAGACGCCCGTCATCCGGCGGATAACCGCTGTCATTGGCTGCAGTCTGCAAAAAGCCCAATGCGGCGGTCATGAAGGCGGCCACTGATTCCGGCGGGAATCCGAAGTCCTCCGGCATGATCACGCCGAACTCGGTGACCGCCAGCGGATGATCGCCATAGCCGCGGGCATCCATCCATGCGCGAAAATCGACCAGCCGCTGCTGGAAGATGGCGATGTCGTCATGCTCGCTGATCTCGTGGCGGATGGCCAGCTCGTCGCCCATGCCGGGGGGAATGTCGACGCCCCAACTGCCGGCTTCCTCGCGAAGGATGAAGTTGTGCACGTTCCAGATGTCCACCGGCAACGGAGCGCCGTACATGTCCTGATAGCTGTCCAGGACGATATCGAGGTAAGCCAAACGCAGCGGCGTGGGTTGGGCGACGCCGGCGATCGCGATCAGGGCCGTGGGATCGCGATCCTTGATGAAAGTGTACGCCTGATGGTACAGCTCCGCGTAGCGAGCGGGGGTGACATTGTCCTGCCAGATGACGTCCGGCTCGTTGCCGATGACCCAAACGGCCCCAGGCTGCGCCGCCAGCGTCGTCTCAATCTCCTCCCAGGGGGTGCTAACGCCTGCTTCGCTCACGCGGATCATCTGCCAATAGCGCACGCCCTCCGGCTGCAAGGGCGCCGCGTCCAGCATCCAGTCGAAGTAGTTCCCAAAGCGCAGGCCGGCCTGGTAGGCCGCGACGGCGTGTTCCTGACCCGCCGATACGCCGGAGCGATCCCACCCCTGGTAGGAAGGCAGGATGGTAGCGGCCGTTGCCGGAGCAGTGGTCGCCGCACCCGCGATCGTCGGTAACGGGGGCAAGAGCGTGGCGGTCGGCGCGATAACGGTTGGAAAGGCCAGCGGTGCAGGGGTGATGGCCAGCGCAAAGGCTGTGGGGGTGGCAAGCGGCGTCGAGGTAGCTGTGTCCACAGCCGGCAGCGGCGTAAGGCCGGGTTCCGCGTCGCCGGCGGCGATTGCGGGGGAGTCGGTGGCCACCGGCGGCCGCGCGTCCGGACGGTTAAGCACGCTCAACAGCAGGAGCAGCAGCCCTGCTCCCACAAGCAGTAGGGGCGCCCATAGGCGACCAGAACGGTTCACAGGGCGGGCAACGAGTCAGGACTAGAAGTCACTGGGATGAGTAGCCGAGAGAGGATGACCATAAGGCCGGCTAGAGGGTAATCTCCAGAATCCCTTCGGCGATCTGGCGCAAGCGCGCGGAATCCATCTCGCTCAGCCTCAGGGCGGTCTCCAGGTAGGCCAGATTGGCCGGCTGGGTCACGAAATCCTTCACCTGCGGGGGCAATTCGTCGAAGCCGTGGCGATACTTCTGTTGCTGCTCATGCCGGGCGAGCGGGCCGCGTGTGTCGTACACCAGATCGTCCAGCGACAATGAGAGCGCCCGGCAGACGCGCTCCAGGGCAAATAGCGAGATCCCCTCCGGTGCCGCTTCATATTGCCGGATCTCCTCGGCGGAGAGAGTGCTCTTCTCAGCCAGTTGCTCGACGCTCATGTCCGCCGCGATCCGCGCCTGCCGCAATTGCGCGCCGACCATGCGGTGCCGCAGCGCCAGAAACGCCTGGAAATCCGGCTGCGGGCCGGCGTCAAGCTCCCGGCTGCCCCAGAAATAGCCCATTGGAACCTGTAGATAGATGGCCAAGGCCTCCAGCTCCGGCAGCGTGATCACCCGCTCCCCGGCTTCGGCCTGGGCGACTTGCGCCGGATCGACGGCCAAAATCTGCGCGCAATCCTCGATAGAGCGCCCGGCATGGAGGCGGGCCTTGCGAATCAGCTCGCCGAGCTTCGTAGCCTTGTTGTTTTCGTGCTCGTCCATATTCCTCAGCCGTGTGGCTGCCCCTCCTATCACTCATATCAATCCGGACATAATGCCGGCCCGGTGTCCGCGCGTTGCCAACCATCCGTGCGGCAAAAATCATAACATAAAGCGATGCCCCCGCAAACCCGCGGATGGGCCGCTGAGCCGCGCCGTCATGCTGGCAGCCGGGGCCACAAATCCGGTACAATAGCGCCCATCATGATTGCCATGGTCCACGGTGTGATCGCGAAGATTGGAACCAACGATTTGATCATCAACGTTGGCGGCATCGGCCTGCGTGTCTTTGTTCCCCGGCCTGTGCTGGAGAACACCGGCGGCGTAGGCCGGCATATTCGCCTGCACACGCACTTGGTCGTGCGCGAGACCGAGTGGTCGCTCTATGGCTTCGAGTCCGAGGAGGATCAGGCGCTGTTTGAGCTGTTGCTCGATGTGAACGGCGTCGGGCCGAAGATGGCCCTGTCTATCCTCTCTACGCTCAGCCCGGAGATACTGAAGAGCGCGGTCTTGCGGGAGGAGAGCACTGTGTTGCAGCGGGTGCCGGGTATCGGCAAGAAGACGGCGGAACGGATCATGTTCCAACTACGGGATAAGCTGGACTTCGCGGCTGAGGCGCATACGCTCTCGCTGGTCAGCGACGTGGATACCGAGGTAATTGAGTTTTTGACCGGCCTCGGTTTCAGCATCGTGGAGGCCCAGAGCGCCATTCAGAACATACCGCGCGAAATCTCCGGGGTGGACGAGCGCCTGCAACTGGCGTTACAATATCTGGACCTACGCCGCTAAACGAGAGAACAATCCCATGGCTAACAATCTCCTATTCTTGACGGCGATGCCCGCATGAGCCGCATCGTCGAAGGCCTGAATGAGCCGCAACGCCGGGCGGTGACAGCCGGCAACGGGCCGGTGCTGGTGTTGGCCGGACCCGGCAGCGGCAAGACCCGCGTCCTGACCCATCGCGTCGCCTTTCTGGTGGAGGAGATGGACGTCGCGCCCTGGCAGATCATGGCCGTGACCTTCACTAACAAGGCCGCGCGCGAGATGAAGGAGCGGGTGGAGCGTCTGCTTGCCGGTCGGGTGCAGGGGCTGACCATCGGCACCTTTCACGCCACCTGCGCCCATATATTGCGCCGGGAAGCGCAACATCTCCCCGGCTACGAACAAGACTTCGTCATCTTCGATACCGATGATCAGCTGCAAGTGATCAAGCAGGCGCTGGCCGACCTGAACCTGGATCCACAGAAGTTTCACCCCAATCGAATGCGTGGCGGCATTGGAGCCGCCAAGAACGAGCTGGTCACCGCGCAGAACTATGAGGCGCACAACTACCTGGCGGCAGTGACCCAGCGAGTGTACGCGCGTTACCAGGAGATCCTGGTCGCCAACAACGCCATGGATTTCGACGACCTGTTGATGAACACAGTGCTGCTCTTTGACGCCCGGCCCGATGTGCTGGCGAAGTATCAGGAGCGCTATGAGCATGTCCTGGTAGATGAGTTCCAGGATACGAACACGACGCAGTATGAATTGCTGAACCGGCTGGTGGCCCGCCGGCGCAATCTCTTCGTCGTCGGCGATTCTGACCAGTCAATCTACAAATGGCGTGGAGCCGATTTCCGCAACATCAATCGCTTCCGGCAGCACTATCCGGATACGCAAATGATCCTGCTGGAGGAGAATTATCGCTCCACGCAGGTGATCCTGGACGCAGCTAAAGCCGTTATCCGGCACAACGCGGAGCGGGTGGACAAGGACCTCTTCACCCGGCGCAGCGGCGGCAGCCTGATTGCGGTCGAGGAGGCATATGATGAGCGCACGGAGGCGGATGCGGTTGTGGCGACCATTCAGCGCCTGATGTTGGATGGGTTTTCAGCCGGCGATTGCGCTGTGATGTATCGCACCAACGCCCAGTCGCGGGCGCTGGAGGATGCCTTTCTGCGCGCGGGCATGCCCTACAAGCTGGTCGGCGCGACCCGTTTCTACAGCCGGCGGGAGATCAAGGACCTTATCGCCTATCTGCGGGTGATAAATAACCCGGCGGACTCAATCAGTTTCGAGCGTATGATCAACATGCCGCCGCGCGGCATCGGCAAGAAGACGGTGCAACAATTGCAGCAATGGGGCGCGCAGCATGGCTGGCAACCCGCCGAAGCGCTGCTTTACCTGGTCTCCAATTCCGACCTGGCGCACAATTTCAACGGGCGGGCGCTGAATGTGTTGAGCCGGGTAGGCCAGATGCTGCGCGCCTGGGTCACCGTGCGCGACAGCGCCACGGTGGGCGAGCTGTTCGACCTGGTCCTCGAGCAGATTGACTATCAGAATTACCTGGACGACGGCACGGAAGAAGGCCGGGATCGCTGGAGCAACGTGATGGAGCTGCGCAACGTAGCCCTGGTTGCCGGCGATATGTCGCTCAATGAGTTCCTGGAGCAGGTTTCCCTGGTTTCAGATGTGGACAATCTGGCCGAGGATGCCAACGCGCCCACCCTGCTCACCCTGCACTCGGCGAAAGGGCTGGAATTCCCCGTGGTGTTCATCACCGGCCTGGAAGAAGGCATGCTGCCCCACAGCCGCGCCCTGGAAGACGGCGAAGAGTTGGCGGAAGAGCGCCGGCTCTTTTACGTCGGCCTAACCCGCGCTCGCGACCGCATTTACCTGTTACATGCCTTCCGGCGCACTTTCTTCGGCATGTCCGAAGTGGCCGTCCCGTCGCGATTCATCTCCGACATACCGCCCCACCTGGTGAGCGGGAACGGGGCCGGCCAAAGGCGACGGCAGACGGTATCCCAGGCCAGTAGCTGGCATTGGAACTCGTCGCAGCCGGCCCAGCGCGTGCCGGACAAATCCACTCATCCTGTGATGAGAGCCCGAAGCCAGAATGCGAACGCGACCAGCAAGAGCGAATCCCCGCCGGCGGCAGCGAAATATCGCACCGGCCAAAGGGTCCAACACGCCAACTTCGGTGAAGGGATCGTGATCGAGAGCAAGCCGACCGGCAACGATGAAGAAGTCACCGTGGCCTTCAAAGCGGTGGGCATCAAGAAGCTGGCGGCCAGCTTCGCCAACCTGGAGATCAAGAAGTAGCCGCCGGCCCATGCACTACCTGATTGACGGCCACAACCTCATCGCGCAGTTGAAGGAGATCGAGCTGGGAGATCCCAACGATGAGGTCAAGTTAATCCTGATGCTGCGCAGTTGGACGGCAGCCGATCGCAAACGGCGGGTCACGCTTTACTTTGACGGCGGCCTGCCCGGCGGCAAGTCGCGTGAGTTATCACAGGGCCAGGTCGCCGTCATCTTCGCCTCCGCCGGGCGCAAGGCGGATGAGCTGCTCATTCAGCACATCAAGAGCGTGAAACCACCCAGCGCGTACACGCTGATCACCGGCGATCAGCAGATCGTCGCCTGGGCCAGGCAACGGAAGATGCCGGTACAGAGCGCCGCGGAGTTTGCGCAGCGCCTGGAGAAAGAGCAGCAGGAGCGGCTGGAGGCGTTGCGGGTTGATGAGGGGACCGATCCCGTTATTGCCGCCGGCGAGGTCGAGGAATGGCTGGCGCTGTTCGGGCCGGAGCCGGCGAGCGCACCGCCTCCACCGCCTCCGCGGCGGATGAAAGCGCCGGCAACGCCGGAAAAGCCGCCCGCTCCCCCGCGCCCGCCGGCGGAGCTGAAAACGAGCGGCGACCTGACCGCCGAGGAACTGAGCGCCTGGCTGGAGCTATTCTCGCCTTCTGGCGACGAGTAAGCGCGCAGCGGGAGACCGATTGCCCGCCGTAACTACCGGCGATAAGGCGGAATGTGTATCCGCTCGTTGATCGCCGCCACAAGCTGAGATAGCCGGGCGCGCGCCTCTGCGGTTACCTGGTCAATGGCTATCAGCGTTCGCTCGTCCTCATGGCGCAGCTTCAGCTCGACGCCTCCCTGAGCGAGTGAGCGCTGGCCCACCGTCAGCCGGACCGGCGCGCCGATAAGGTCAGCATCGTTGAACTTGACTCCTGGACTCACGTCGCGGTCATCAAACAGCACATCAAGGCCGGCGCTGCGCAACTCATCATACAGCCGTGCCGCCTCCTCAAAGCCGCCACGTAGGGCTGTCAGGTGCACGTCAAAGGGGGCGACGGTCGCCGGCCAGAGCAGCCCGAAGTCGTCGTGATGCTGCTCGGCGATGCAGGCGATCAGCCGGCCCACGCCGATGCCGTAAGATCCCATCACGATAGGCCGGGAGCGGCCGGCTTCATCGCTGTAATAGGCCCCCAACGCCTCCGAGAAGTGCACGCCCAGCTTAAAGATGTTGCCCACCTCCACGCCCCGGCTGGCGCTTAGCAGCTCGCCGCAATTCGGGCAGCCGGCCCCTTCCTCCGCCGCCGCCAGGTCAGCCACGATATCGGCCCGGTAGTCGCGCCCGTAGTTGACGTTGCGCAGGTGGTAGCCGACCTCATTGGCGCCGGCGACCAGATTCGGCGAGTTGACTACCGCTTCATCCACGACGACCAGGACGTCGCGCAGGCCGATCGGCGACGCGTAGCCGGGAGTAGCGCCCACCGCCAGGATTTCCGCTTCCTGCGCCGGGCGCAGGGCTTTGGCGTCAACAGCGTTAGCCAACTTGGTCTCATTTAGCTCCATGTCCCCGCGCACGACCGCGAAGACCAGCCGATCCTCTCGCTCCTGCCCGTTCATGATCGTTGCCATGTAGAAGACCGCCTTCGCCGTGCGCGCCCTGTCGATCCGCAGAAAGGCCGCCAGGTCGGCAATGGTCTTTGTGTCCGGCGTGGCGACCCGCTCCAACGGCAGCGGCGCTTCCGCAACCGCCGCCGGCTTGCGGAAGGTCGCGATCTGCCGGTTGGCCCTGAAGCCGCACTGGCCGCAGATGAGTAGCGTATCTTCGCCGATGGGGGTCAGGTACATGTATTCGTGGGCCAGGTTGCCACCCATCATGCCCACGTCTGCCTCCACCGCGACGGTCGGCAAGTCGCAGCGGCCAAAGATGCGAAAGTATGCCCGGAAGTGGGCCTCATATTGGAGATCCAGCCCCTCCTCGTCGGCGTCGAGGCTGTAGCTGTCCAACATGGTGAACTCACGGGCGCGGATCATGCCGGCGCGGGGCCGGGGATCGTCGCGCCACTTGGTCTGGATGTGATAGATCAGTTGCGGCAACTGCCGGTAGGAGTGGATTTCCTGCCGGGCCAGGTCGGCCACTACCTCCTCATGGGTCATGGCCAGCACCATGTCGCGATCGTTCTTGTCGTGAAAGCGGCCCAATTCGTCGGCGATCTCGTACCAGCGGTTGCTGGCCTGCCAGAGGGAGGCGGGATGTACCACCGGCATGGATAGCTCCTGCCCGCCGATGGCGTTGATCTCCTCGCGCAAAATGGCGTTGATCTTGCGGATGACGCGCTGGCCGAGGGGTAGATAGCTGAAGATGCCGGCGGCCAATGGGCGGACGAAGCCGGCGCGGATCAACAACTGGTGACTGACCACATCAACATCTGCCGGCGCGTCTCGTAACGTCTGGCTGAACAGTTGACTCATGCGCATTCTGACAATCTCCTTTGCGGCGCTCGCACGCCAACAACAAAAAACGCCTCGACGAGCGAGGCGCTTACACACAGGCGGATGGCGATTCTACTTGTTTGCTTGGGTTAGCTAGCCATGCGCAACTGCCTCGCTGTCAGAGCAACGAGGGCTGCTAGGGACGGGTAGCGCACCGATGAATCGCATGGGCACAGGCTACAACAGGCGAGGGGGATTGTCAATAGCAGTTCTTATTTTTCAATGTTCAGTTTGTCGTGTGGTAGACTCCGGCGGCGTAGGCGGGTGAACAATTGTGGAACGGTGATCCTGAGTCATGAGTCTCTCACTGAGCGAAGCGGACCGCGACATGCTGGAAGGACGCAGGGGGCCGGCCCTCCGGCTGGCGATGTCCATCCTGGCGCGCATGGCGGAGGTCTATCGGGCGGAGCGATTGCTGGATATCTCCGCCGCCCATATCGACAGCACTATTTACATCGGGGAGGCCGGGCTGGAATTTGCCGAGCGGCTGGCGACCCTAGGCGGGAAGATAGCGGTGCCGGCGACGGCCAATGTGAGCGGCCTGGACGAGTTGCACTGGCAGGAATGGCCGGTGCCGGCAGAGTGGGCGCGCAACGCACAGCGCCAGATGGAAGCCTACCGGCAGATGGGTTGCCTGCCTACCTGGACCTGCGCTCCCTATCAGACGGCCATGAAACCTGCATTTGGGCAGCAGATCGCCTGGGGCGAGTCCAACGCCATTGCCTTTGCCAACAGCGTTATCGGGGCGCGCACGGAGCGCTACCCGGACCTGCTGGATATCTGCTGTGCCATCACCGGGCGAGTGCCGGCTGTCGGCCTGCACCTGAGTGAGAATCGGGCCGGGCAGATCCTGGTCAATCTGGTGGATGTTCCGGCTGCCCTACAGCAAGAAGACAGCTTCTACCCGGTGCTGGGTCACCTGTTGGGCGAATTGGCCGGCGATCGCATTCCGGTGGTAAACGGCCTCTCAGTGACGCCCACCGAGGATCAGTTCAAGGCGCTGTGCGCCGCCGGGGCGTCGTCCGGGGCCATCGCCCTGCTGCATATTGTGGGCGCTACGCCGGAGGCGCCCACGCTGTCAGCCGCCTTCCAGGGGAGAGAGCCGGCAGCGACATACGAGGTGGGCCTGGGCGAATTGCGCGCCGCGCGGCGAGAACTGACCACCGCTGAGGGCGCTCAACTGGACATGGTGGTGTTGGGCAGCCCGCACTTCTCGCTGGCTGAGTTTCGCCAATTGGCCCCAATGTTGGCCGGCCAACACAAGCATCCGGCGGTTGAGTTCCTGGTGACCTCCAGCCGGGCGATGGCGCAGTTGGCCAAGCAAGCCGGCTACCTGGAGGCTCTGACGGACTTTGGCGGGCGGATCACGGTGGATACCTGTATCCTGGCGACGCCCATGCTGCCGCCCTCCATCCGGCGACTGATGACCAATTCAGCCAAGTACGCCTACTACGCGCCGGGATTGCTCAACACTGAAGTCGCATTCGGCAGCCTGGCAGATTGTGTGCGTTCGGCAATGGCCGGCAAAGTCATGCGCGATGACTCGCTCTGGGGCGACGGCGCGGAGAGCGCACCGCTCCGACCTGCTTTCTACGAGGATGCGGCAGCGCCTGCTTACGTGGAACAGCCGGCTGAGGCCCATCCGATGTGGGCCGGCGACCCGCTCATTGCCGGTGAAGCGCAGGGCGAGGTATTAGCCGGCAATGAGCCGCTCTCCTTCTGGGGCGGCTACGATCACACGACCGGCGAGATCACTGACCGCCGGCATCCGCTTTCCGGGCAGAACGCGGCCGGGCGCATCCTGGCTGTGCCGTTTACCCGCGGCTCTTCTACCACCACGGCGGTGCTGCTTGAAGCGATACGCGCCGGCACCGCGCCGGCCGCCATCCTGACTACAGCGCGCGACCCCTTCTTCGCGCTGGCCTCGATTGTAGCTGATGAGCTGTATGGCCGGCCATTGCCCATCGTTGTGCTCCCGCCGGCTGCCTTCTCCAGCCTGCGCACCGGCGACCGGCTGACGATCACCGCCCAGGGGACTGTTACGCACCGGCCGCGGAGTGAATAGACAGGGGATCAACAACCGACAGTGAGGATCGGAATGGGTTTCCTATCTTCTGCGTCCGCTGAATTGCCCCTGGTACCGGCGCATGTTATAATGACTCGCGGTGCAGTAGCCTGCCTCGAAAGGGCCGGTTTCGGGCGAGTCCATAGAAATGTAGTTTGTCAGCCACAGGGAATGCTCTGGTGCCTAGCGAAATAGTTTCGGGCATAGTCAATTCTGCGCATCTGCCGCTGCCTTCCCGAACCCCGGCCGGCTACCTCCTGCTGACCCTCTTCCTGCTATTCTACCTATATCTGCTCTTCCGCTTTTGGGACGACTTTGCCCGGCTTTCGCGCCGGCGCTGGTTGGGACTGACTTCACTGGCGGTGCTGGCGTTCCTGCTGGGCGGGGCCGGCCTGCCCTGGCCGTTCGCGCTGCTTAACCCGGAGCAAAACGCGCTCTTTTTCCCGTTCGTTTTCGCGCCGATCTTCCTGGCCGGCGCAGTTCTGGGTTCCGGCCCGGCGCTGCTTGTCGGCCTCCTGGGTGGCCTGAGCCACGCCGTGTGGCATTCGCACAACCTGAATGATCTTTTCTTCTATGCTTTCGTGGGCGCGCTGTATGGCTTCTTCCTGGCACAGCAACTTCCGGATAGGGCCTACCAATGGCTGCGCAATCCCTTTGTTGCCGGCATTTTCAGCGCCATGCTCTGCTCCGTTTTGCTTATCCCGGCTGCCTACGCCTACATGCCCGCCGAGATCACCGCGCTGGCGGCGCTGGACCTGGTGCTCAGCGGGTTTGCCACGGCGCTTGCCTTCCTGGTAATCGAAGCGGCGATCGGCGGTCTTGTCGTGCTCATCGTGCTGATCGGCGTGCCGCAGTGGCGGGCCGCAAATCGGCCGAAACAGGCGAGTGCGTCGGCGCGCACCATCAGTGGCCGGCTGATGACCAATTTCACCTTGCTGAGCATTTCCATTGGGCTGCTGGTGATCGCGGTTATTCTCTCCATGGCGATGAGCATTGCCCGGCAGGTGGTTGTCGAGCGTATGGCCGTAACCGCGCAAGGGATCGCCGCCGGCGCGCCGGAATTTCGCGCCCAATTGGAGGCATTTCAAAGCCACAGTGTGCCAGGCGACCCGCTGAGCAGTGGCGATGCGCGTGTCACCCTGAAGACATTGACTGAGCTGGTCGATGCCGGGACGGTTTTTCAGCAGGCCCTGATGGTAAATGAAGCCGATGGGCAGGTGCTGGCGGCCTTTCCGGCGACCGGACAACTGGAAAGCCTGAGCAGCAGCGAATTGAAGGCTTTGGCAGAGGCGCGGCAGGGCGGCACGCCGATCGTCACGCGAGCGTCGCAGGGGACGTCATCGCCGATTAGTGTCGTCATCCCGATATCAGCCGCCGGCGGGCAGGGGACCAGCGCGCTGATTGGGCGCGCACCGGCTGAAGTGGTTGACGCGCACCTGCTCAATCTCCTCGCCGCGGAGGAAGGTAGCGTCGCCCTGCTGGTCGGCGATCAAGGTCAGGTCATTGCTGAGGCCGGCCCCAGATCGTCGTCTCTCGCCAGAGGCGGGTTGCCCGGTTCGGAGGATGGTTCGGTTTCCGTCGAGACTGTCGCCGAGAACGACCGCCGCCTTGTTTACCGGCTGAGAGCGGAAGGGCAGCCCTGGACGGTGATCTACGCGCTTCCGCACGAAACGGTGCTGGCGTTGGCATTGCGCATCGCCGGGCCTCTGGTCGGTATTCTGCTGCTGGTGATAGGCATCTATGCTGTCAATATGGTCCTGGCCGGCCGCAGTGTCGCGCAACCTTTGCGTGAATTAGTTGGCGTTTCCCGACAGGTGGCCGGCGGCGCGCTCGACGAGCCGGTGCCCGTGAAAAGCGAGGATGAGATCGGGCAATTGGGCCGCGCACTGGAAGATGTGCGGGCCACGATGAAGAGCAGGCTTTCCGAGCTGTCGCTGGTGTTGGAAGTTAGCCAACAGGTTTCGTCCAGCCTGAGCATCAGCGAAGGGATGCCGGCAATCTTGCACGGAGCGCGACAGGGCGGGCAGGCGGCCGGCGCCCGGGCGGTGGTACTGAATCCAGCGGGTCAGCAACCGCTGATGTTTGGCGTGGGCGAGGCGGCTGATGCGATGCGCCTGCTGGACCGCCGGCTGACCGCCTTGGTGAGAAGCGGGGAGCTGATCCTGCTGGAGTCTCCGGAGGACGTGCGCGCCGGGTTGGCTGCGCCGCCGGAAGCAACGCTGCCGGTGCAGGCCCTGGCGGCGGTGGGAATCTACTCGCAAAAGCGTTTTGTGGGCATGTTGTGGGTCGGCTATAGTCAACCGCACCCATTCAGCGCTCAGGAACAGGAATTGCTGCGCACGCTGGCCGGGCAAGGAGCCGGGCTGGTGGAAAATGCCCGCCTGTTTTCTACGGCGGAAGGGGGGCGACGCCGGCTGGCGGCGGTGCTGGCCAGCACGGCGGACGCGGTCATCGTAACGGATCAGACCAACCGCATCCTGCTGATCAATCCGGCCATGGAGAGCCTGTTCCAATTGCAGGCCGGAGCGGTCGCCGGCCGGCCGATTGATGACGTCATCCAGGTAAATGTCTTGCTGGAAGCATTGTTGGACGATGGTAAACGTCCCCGCCGGGTGGAGTTGGCCCTGGCGGATGGGCGCGCGCTGATCGTCAATGCTTCTACCATCTTCAGCCGGGAAGGACAGGTGCTGGGGCGAGTGGCCGTCCTACACGACATTTCGCAATTGAAAAAGATAGACGAGCTGAAGTCGGAGTTCGTGGCCACTGTCTCCCATGATCTGCGCGGACCGCTGACCTATATGACCGGTTATGCGGCCATGCTCCCCCTGGTTGGCGAGCTCAATTCCGACCAGCGCGCGTATCTGGCCCGCATCGAGTCCGGCATTGAGCAGATGACCGCCCTCGTCGAGGACTTGCTCGATCTGCGCCGGCTGGAATCCGGCCGGGTGCTGGCAAAGGACACCATTGTTCCCCGTGAACTGCTACAGAAGATAGCCGGCGAATTTGCCGAGCCGGGCCGCCGGCAAGGTATTCGCTTCCATGTGCAGGTTGCCCCGGACCTGCCCAATGCCACCGGCGACATCATCCTGGTGCAACGCGCCATCTCTAACCTGGTCGATAACGCTGTCAAGTATGCTCCGAAGAGCGGCGTGGTCATGCTGTCTGCTGTCCATGAAGGGAACGAGATCATCTTCAGCGTGCAGGATCGCGGCCCCGGCATTGCCCGCGAAGACCAACTGCGTTTGTTCGAGAGCTTCTACCAGGCGCAGCCGGCAGAAGGGCAGGAAAAGAAGGGGTATGGGTTGGGGCTGGCGATTGTTAAATCCATTGCCGAACATCATGGCGGACGGGTGTGGTTTGTCAGTCTGCCCGGCATCGGCAGCACCTTCTATCTGGCCCTGCCGCGCAACGGGCGCGAACCGGCCTAGTCACCCTGTTCCACCAGCAGTAGAATCCCATCGCATGAGCGACCCATATGAAAAGGCCTCCGACGCCGGCGAAGCGGCTCGCCGCCGGCGCGAAAGCAAGCTGGAGGATCTGCGTAGTCTGATTGAGCGGATCATAGATGATGCTCAGGCAAATGGCGCCTTTGACAATCTGCCCGGACAAGGGAAGCCGCTCGCCCTCGATGAGAAGAATCCCTTCGCCAGCGATCGCGAGCTGGCCTACAAGCTGCTGAAGGACAACGATTACACATTACCCTGGATCGCCAACCGCAACGCAATGCTTGAAAAGATCGCCGCCTTCAGGCTGGGATTGGGCCGAACCTGGCGTCAATATGAAGCGCGCTTTCAAAGCGCCCCGGACGAAGCGCATGGCGCGGCGCTGAGGACGAAGTGGCGCGCCCGTTACGAGGCGCTGCTCGCGGAGACTGCCGCCCTCAACCGGCAGATCGCCGACGTCAATTTGCAGGTGCCGGTCTCACGGCTGGAGATACTCAAGCTAAGCCTGGAGCGAGAGCTGGCGATGGTAGGGGGACGAGCCGACCTGGACGACTCCGCAGTTCAGTAGCTGGACAACTGACCATCCCTGGACCCGGGCAGACGGAGCGTGAACTGCGTGCCGGCGCTGTCACTCATTACGCTGATCTCCCCACCGTGCGCGTCCACGATTGTTTTCACGATTGCCAACCCAAGCCCGCTGCCGGGATAATCAGCCGCATTGCTCCCGCGATGGAAACGGTTGAACAGCAGCCCGGTATCACTTTCCTCAATGCCGATGCCGGTGTCTTTGACCGTGATGGTCGCCCACTGCGCCTGCTCACTCAGCACGATCATTATCTGCCCTCCCGGCGGCGTGAACTTGATCGCGTTGTCCACCAGATTGTCCAGGGCGCGGAGCAGGTATTCGCGATGACCGGCGATCATCACCGGCGCGTCCGGCCAGGACCCTGCATAGGACAGCTCGCCCTGTTCAGCCTGCGCGGCATAACGCTCGTTTTGGTCGCTGATCAGCCGGCGCATATCGACTGGTTCAAAGACATCCGTGTTCAGGCCGCTGTCGAGATGTGACAGGCGCAGCAGATCATCGTTCAGCTTCTGCAGGCGCAACGCCTGCTTTTGGGCCAACAACAGGTAGTGATTTCCCGGCGCATTTCCCTCCGCCAGGTCGAGGTTAGTGCGCAGGGCCGTCAGGGGGGTGTTCAACTCGTGGGCCGCGTCGGCGACGAAGCGGCGCAGCGCCATGACCGTTGCCTCCACGCGGGCGGCCATGCTGTTGAATGAGCCTGCCAGCAGCCCCAGCTCGTCGCGCCGGCTGCTTTGCGCACGCACGCTCAGGTCGCCGGCAGCCATCTGCCCGGTGACGGCGGTCAGCTCCAGGATGGGCCGGCTGAGACGCAGGCTGATCAGCCAGCCGGCGGCGGTTGCCAACACAACGGCGATGGACCCGGCGATGATCAGGCCCCACAACACCGATCGCAGCACCGGGCCGCCAAACGCCGGTCCCTGAGACAATTCGATATAGCCGGGAATCTCCGCTCCCGGCTCAATGGGTGGGCCGGGGATCTCCTGGCGATAAACCAGTGTGGAGCGCGCTCCCTGTCCCGGCTCCGCGCCCAGCAGGAAACGCTCCGGTGTGTCCACAGGCAGCAAATTGGTGTTCTCCGCTGAGAGGTCGCCGGTCCCGCCGCTGACGGAGCGACGAGTGACATAGCGCGTGCCGCCGCTCTCGACAATCAGCGTAGTTGAGTAGTCAGCGCCTCCGTCCAGCGTCTGGCTGAAGGATTGGACCGCCTCGCCCGTCTGCACCTCCAGCGATAGCGTGGCCGCAGCCTGCAGTTCTTCCAGTTTGCCGGAGGCAGCTACCAGCCGGCCTTCGCCGTCGAACAACTCGATTCTGGTCTCCGTCAGATAGGAGAAGCTGTTGAGCTGCGACTGGAGCAGATCGTCGCGCTCTGCGGCCGGCATGGCGGCTGCCGCCGGCTGGAACAGATCCATCAGGGCCAGGCCGATCGACTCTGCGTTTTTCTCCAGATAGCGAAGCTCCAGCCCTGCGTAGTAGCTGCGTAGTAGAAACAGGAGCACCGAACCCAGACAGACCGTGGCCAATAAGGAAATAGCTCCGTAAGTCAGTGGCAGTCGCCAGCGGATCGAAGAGGGAATCAAGATATCCTCACGCGAAAACGCCGGAGGTATGCCCGCGTGGCCGGGCATGCCTCCGGTCAGATGATCGGGATTGACCGATTACTGGATAGGCTCGTACACCAGAATATCCGCGACAAGCACGCCATCCTGTTCACTACCCCAGGCGCGGATGAGCATGTTCTCGCCCAGATCGTCCAGCGAGCCCGGCGTGACTGTGCGCGTGACTGTCAGCTCTCCGGCCTCGATGTCAGCCGGGGTGATGTCCGGCTGTGGTGTCGTGTCCTCATAGATCAGGGTGGCATCGGTGACCACGACGGTCATCTCCGCGCCGCCATGGCTGGCATTCACGCTAGTGGCAGGCTCCTCGTTGTTGACCACTTCCACATCCACCGTCACTTCAATCGGGCTGCCGCCCAGGGTCAGGGTCGAGCCGTCCCGGCCGAGATAAAGGCCGTCGGCGTCCGGCGCTTCAGCAGGCAGCTCCGCCGCCTCTTCGAAAGTGACGCGCACTTCGCCGCCGAAGCGCTCGCCGTTGATATTCTGCTCGACAGCCAGCACCATCACCCGCCCGGTGCCGCCCGAGTTCTGGGCCAGGGCGGTGTTGGCGTTGGGCAGCAAGAGACTCGCCAATACCGCTATGACGCCGAACAGGAGTACGCCTGCGATCGAAGCCAGGATTATCATTCGTCTTTTCATCATAAACCTCCAGTTCTTTCTAGCCGGTAAACAACTACCACGGTCAAGCTAGAAGATAGCAGGGCATGATTTCAACCCGGTTCCGGCGTGATTACGGTTTTGTAACTTGCGATTACGCGCCGGGTACAAGCAGTATGATAGCTGTCCGGACGCAACACGCTACCGGCGCGCCGGATGGGCCGCATTCGCTGCCGGCTCAGCGGGCCTTGACGCTCAGGCCGCGGTTGCCGACAGCCGGCGTAACAGATATGGTCGGGGCATCGTTGTCGACTCTCAGCCGGCTGACCAGCAGCGCAGCCAACCCGGCAGCCAGGGCCGCCGCCAGGGAAAGATATACCGGGCCGGCGACATCCAGCAGCCAGCCGCCGCCGGCGAAACCGATGATACCGGCGACATTGCGCATCGCGCCGATGTAGGGGAGACCGCGCGATCGGTACTGATCTGACAGCAGATCGGCTGCCAGCGCCGGAGCCAAGGAGCCGCCAGCGTTTAGCGCGACAAAGACGAAAGCGGTCGCCAGCCAGAAATGCCACAATTGGCCCGCGCCGACCAACAGCAGCGCTCCGAAGCCGCCCACAGCGAAGGCGCCGGCCAGGAAGCGCGTCCGGCCAAAGCGGTCGGACAGGGTACCCACGGCGTAAGCCAGTGGGATGGTGACCAGCCCGCCGATGGCTGTTGTACTGGAGATCGTCGCCGGCGAGAAGTCAAGCGCGTGCATGGCATAGGAAGTGCCCAGGCGCGTCAGATAGACTGTGGTCGCTGAAAGCAGGGTGGCAGCTAACAGGAAGGCGAAGGGACGGCCAAGAGCGCTTAGGTTCGTGCTATCGTGCGAGGTGCGCTCGCGGGTATTTCCGGCCCGGCGGTGAGCCGGCAATTCCCGGCCGACGCCGAGGACAGCGATGGCCGGCCACAGCGCCCAGGCCAACGCCAGCACCGTGAACGTGAACGGGTAGCCGCGCCATTCGACGAGCCGTCCGACGCTGAAGCCGGCCAGGATGGAGGCCAGGGGCAGGGCGAGAAAGGTCAACGTGAAGCTCTTGCCGCGGCTCTTTTGATCGCTGAACAGGCCGGCAAAGACGTTCACCAGGGCGATTCCGACGCCGCCGCTGAACCAGACAATAGCGGTCAACGCCACGAGCTGCTCGAATTGGCTTGCGGCTCCCATGGCGATCAGCGCGGGAAGGCCCAGAATGCCCGCACCGGCGAAGAGCGGCCGATATCCGAAGCGACCCGCCAGCCGGTTGGTAAGCAGCGTGCCGGCGGTAATGGCAGTGTAGGTGATGCCCAGGTAAAGGCCGACGCCGGCGGCGTCAGCGCCGAAGCCTTGCGCGTACACCGGCAGTAAGGGCAATAACCCCATGCCGGTCAGGAAGATGACGAATTGCACGGCGAATAACTGGATCAGCGTTCTTCTTTTCATTTCAGGTTGACCTCCGGGTCCAACAGGTTGAGTTACTGCCGGCAGTATACGGCGGGGAGTGTCCCGCCCGACAGAGACCGGCGTCCCGGAAATGTCCTGAACGTTGCGAAGGGTGAAGCGTCCTGGCCGGGCATGGAACCCGACAAGATATGGGGTGGCGGCTCCCGTTAACCCTCGCGGCCAAAGCCCAGTTCGCGGGCCTTGACGATGGCTTCCCCCCGGCTCGACGCAGCCAGCTTATCGAAGATGTTCGAGATGTAGTTGCGCACCGTCTTGGGGCTGAGCACCAGGCGCTGCGCAATCTCTTCGTTGCGATAGCCGCGCGCCAGAAGGTCGAGCACCTCGCGCTCCCGCAGGGTCAGGTCAGCCGGCGTAGTAACCGCCGGCCTATCGGCTGCCTGGCTTTGATGCTGCATTGCTTCCTCTCCGCCCACGCCAAGGAAGCTATGCACCTCGCGCACGAACTGTGACCAGGCCGGCTCATCCTCCAGCAAGATGTGGTTGTTGCTTTCCAGGGAGACGAAGCGCGCTCCCGGGATCAGCGTCGCCAGCAGCCGTCCTTCGTCAAAGGGCACTACGGCGTCGCCTCGGGCGTGCAATACCAGGGTGGGCGCTTGAAGCTGCCCCGCCAGGTGGCGCACATCAACTTCACCGGAGGCCGCGCGCATCCGGGCGGCGTTCTCCGGCGACGTAGAGACGCGTTGCAGATCATTGAACCAGTGTATCTGTTCGGCGTTCGCTTCCGGCATGAACAGGCCGGTGAACACCTGCCGAAAGGCCGAATTTGACTTGCCCCAGCCAACGCGGATGAGGTCATACAATATCTGCAGCTCTTCGCGCTTGGCGGCGCTGATCTCACGTTGCTGCCAGCCGCGGGCGTACGCGCCATAGAGCACAAGCCGGCTGACCTGCTGCGGATGGCGAGCGGCATAAGCGACGGCTACGGCCCCGCCGCGCGAAATTCCGATCAGGGGAAAGCGTTCCAGCCCGGCAGCAGCCACCACGGCCTCCAGGTCAGCCACCCAGGCGTCGAGCGAGAATTCTGTCGCGTCCCAGTCAGAGAGGCCACAGCCACGCTCGTCATAGCGGATGAGCCGGCGCCCCGTTGCCAGTTCGCGCAGCCAATGCCGCCAGACCGGGCTTTGCCATTCAAACTCCAGGTGACTGAGCCAGTTGGCAGCCTTGACCAGCGGCGGCCCCTCGCCCACTGTCGCAAAGGCGATGTTGCTGCCGTCAACAGTGCGGCAAAAGCGAATTTGCTGTTCCATCGCGTCCCGCCTTAGCTTACCAGCCGGTATCCGATGCCGGGAACGGTCAGGATGATCGCCGGCTTACTGGGGTCCAGCTCGATCTTGCTGCGCAACCGTCGAATGTGGACGTTGACGGTGCGCTCGCTCTCAATGCCGGCGTTGTCCTGCCAGACAGCCTCCAGCAGTTGTGATCGGCTCAGGGCCACACCGGCATGCCGGGCCAGGTAAACAAGCAGACGATACTCCGTGGGGGTGAGGCTGATGTTCTCTGTCCCCCGATGCACGGTGGCGCTATCCAGGTCGATGGCGATATCCCCGGCGTGCAGCGTCTTTGCCGCGTCATCCGCCGCCAGCTCGCCGTAGGCGCGGCGTAGCAGGGCGCGCACTCGCGCCAGCAGCTCCCGCAGCCCAAACGGCTTGGTCATATAGTCATCTGCCCCCATCTCCAGCCCGAGGACCTTATCCAGTTCCTCGCGGCGGGCGGTGAGGATGAGGATCGGTTGTTTGAGGCCCTGTTGGCGCATCTGCCGGCAGAAATCAAAACCCGATCCGTCAGGCAGGCGAATATCGAGGATGATCAGGTGCGGCTGCGCGCGCTCGGCGGCGGCGATGCCGGCCCGCCCCTGTTTCTCCCAACTGACGCTGTAACCCTCCTCCACCAACCCCTGGCGCAGGCTGACGGCAATATCGGGGTCATCTTCGATAATTAGGATATGAAAGGCCCGGGCAGACATCCCGGCTGATTATACACGGGATAGGCGGCTCACCCGAAACTGAAAAGCCACCCCGAAGGGTGGCCTTAATTTCGACGAGAGGAATCCGGATAATCAACTGTCTGCCGGGCAGTTGGCTGCGCCCTTTGACCGCGGGCCCAGGCCCCGTCCAGGCCGCCGCGTGACCGCGGCACTGTTAAGCTGTCTCTTTGGTTCCTCTCGCTTACGTATTTATATGACGATGCCATTATACTTGCTTGGCAGTTGCCGCTGCCGGGCCTAAGATACACACATCGTGAGAAACCCCGCACACCAAAACTGTAACGCATATGACGCAATCACGACCGCCGACGGCCCGGCAAGTTTGCGCGACGTGCATTTCAAGTCAATTGATTGACGGCGGCGACGAGAAGGTCGCCTCCGCCGAAAGGAGATGGCAATGGACCAGGACGATGAACGGGTAACCAAGTCGGACGCGGAGTGGCGCAGCCAGTTGACGCCGGAGCAGTATGAGGTCACCCGCCGAAAGGGGACAGAACGCGCCTTTACGGGCAAGTATTACGATCACAAGGGCCGGGGTAGCTACGTGTGCGTCTGCTGTGGAGCGGCGTTGTTCCGCTCGGATGAGAAGTATGACTCCGGCTCCGGCTGGCCCAGCTTTTGGCAGCCGGCCAATCCCGATCTGGTACGCGAAGAAGAGGACAATAGCTGGTACATGCGCCGGACCGAGGTTCTCTGCGACCGCTGTGACGCGCACCTGGGCCACCTCTTCCCGGACGGCCCGCGGCCGACCGGCATGCGCTACTGCATCAATTCGGCGGCGCTGAAATTCGTGCCGGCAGAGGATGGCGACGCAAAGTAACGCGCTCTCAGACCACCGGCCTGAGGCGGAGATGCGCTTCTATGCGGCGCTGAATGTCTTCCTGTCGCCGGAGCTGAGACAGCGAACAGTCGCTTACCCGCTCAACGGGCCGGTGAGCGTCAAGCATGTCATTGAATCGCTGGGTGTGCCGCACACGGAGGTGGCGCTCATCCTGGCGAATGGAGAGTTCGCGGACTTCCACTACCCGGTACGAGCGGGCGACCGGCTGGCTGTCTACCCGGAGATAAGCACGCTGGAGATGACGGCGTCGCCTCTTTTGCGCCCGCCGCTGCCGCGACCGGTGCGTTTTGTGCTCGACGTTCACCTCGGGCGGCTGGCTGCCTACCTGCGCTTGCTGGGTTTCGACACACTGTATCAGAATGACAGCGACGACCCGGAACTGGCGTCAATTTCGGCCCTGCAGACGAGGGTACTGGTGACGCGGGACCGGCGATTGCTGATGCGCAAAGAGGTAGTTTTCGGCTGCTGTCTACACAGCCGGGAGCCGCGGGAACAGCTGGACACGCTGGTCAGGCGCTACGCGCTTGCCGGCGACATCACCGCCTGGCAACGATGCCTGCGCTGCAACGGGCTGCTCAATCCGGTGGAGAAGGATACGATTCTCCACCGGCTGGAGCCGCTCACCATCCGCTATTTCAATGAATTCCACATCTGCCGGGATTGCGAGCGCGTTTACTGGAAGGGTTCCCACTATCAAGCCCTGCAGACAATCGTCGAGCGCGCGCAAGGTGGCTTCGCGTAAGGCGCAACTCTCCCCGTTCTCTACACTGCGATTGATTCAAAGCAGCGTGTGAATCCGGCGCACGGCATCGGCGGTCGCGTCGCCCTCGATAACCAGGCTGATGCTGCACTCGGAGGAGCCCTGGGCAATGGCGATGATGTTGATCTCCTGTTCTCCCAGAGCAGTGAAGATGCGCCCGGCAATGCCAGGCGTGCCACGCATGCCGGCCCCGACGATGGTTACGATGGCCACGGGACTCATCGCCCATACCTGGTCTATGTCGCGCCGCTGCAGCTCAGCGCCGAACTCAGCTTCGAGGGCGGCCAGCACCTCGGTGGAAACGCCGGCCGGGGCGGCGAAACAGATTGATTGCTCCGAGGAAGCCTGGGTGATCAGCAGCACACTCACCTGGTTGCGGGCGACAGCGCCGAATGTCCGGGCGGCGATGCCGGGGACGCCCATCATCCCTCGCCCCTCCACGGTGATCAGGCTCAGGCCGGTGATGGCGCTGACGGCCTTCATCTTGCCGTTGGCGCTGCCGTTCTCCTGCACAATGACCGTGCCCGGGTGCTCCGGGTGAAAGGTGTTCTTGATGCGCAGGGGGATATTGTGCTCCACGCAGGGGCGCATCGTCTTGGGGTGCAGCACATTGGCTCCATAGTAGGCCAGCTCAGCCACCTCCCTGAAGCTCAGGACGGGGATGGTGCGCGCCTCCGGCACCAGCCGGGGATCGGCGGTCATCACGCCGTCCACATCGGTCCAGATCCACACTTCCCGCGCACTTAGCGCCTGCCCCAGGATGGCGGCGCTGTAGTCAGAGCCGCCGCGCCCCAGCGTGGAAGTAACGCCGTCGCGGGTGGCTCCAATGAAGCCGGTAACGACAGGAATGACGCCCTGATCAAGCAGCGGCCGCAAAACGCGGTTACAGGCGGCGCTAGTTTCCGGCCAGAGTGGGGCCGCCGCCTGAAAGCTGTCGTCGGTGATAATCAGTTCGGCGGCGTCGACAGCCTGCGCGGCGAGGCCTCTTTCGCGCAAGCCGGCGGCCAGAATGCGGACGCTCATCTGCTCGCCCATGGCGCTGATGGCGTCCAGCGCCCTGGGCGTTAGCTCTCCCAACACCAGCACCGCCTGGCACAACGCTTCAAAGCGGTCGATGATGGCGTAGACCTGCGCCATTATTTGCTGGCGCTCATGCTCAGGCGACAGCAGGCCGTCGATTGCCTCCAGATGGGTCAGGCGCAGGAGGTCCGCCACCTGCCGGTAACTGTCTGCGTCGCCGTCCAACGCCGAGTATGCGCCCTGTAACAACAGGTCAGTAACCTTGATTGGCTTGCTACCCATTGCGGAGGCGACGACGACCACGCCCTCGCCGGCCCCTGCGATCAGTTCCGCTGTCCGCTTCATGGCCGCGGCGCTGCCGACGGAGGTGCCGCCAAATTTCATTACCAGAGTCATTCCTGCTTTCCTTGTGCCAAGATTCCCGGAAGTTTGGTTCTCTATCAGACCTTTGCGACAAGTAACTTCCGGGAATCTGAGTGGGCATTCCTACACAGAGGCCAGAGCCTGAGACAGGTCGGCAAGTATATCGTCCACGTCCTCAATGCCAATCGCAAAGCGCACCAGATTATCCCTGATGCCGATCGCTTCCCGCTCATCGGAGGAAAGTTCGTAGAAGGACATCAGGGCCGGCTGCTCGATCAGGCTCTCCACGCCGCCCAGGCTGGGAGCGATGTAAGGGATGGTCATCGCGTCAATGAAGCGCGACGTTGTGTCCAGCGGGCGCTCGCCGGGGAGCGGGGCAATTTCAAAGCTGACCACCCCGCCAAAGCCGTCCATCTGCCCGGCGGCGATAGCGTGATCCGGGTGGCTGGGCAGGCCCGGGTACCAGACCCGGGACACTTTCGGATGACGCTCAAGGTATTGCGCGACGGCGAGCGCGGTGGCGTTTTGCCGGCTGACGCGCAGGGCCAGGGTCTTCAGCCCTCGCTCCAGCAAGAAGGCGGCGTGCGGGTCCAGGATGCCGCCCAGCATCCCTTGCGATTGGCGGAGGGCGTGTATCAGGCCCGCCTCCCCGACGACGGCCCCGGCCATGACGTCGTTGTGCCCGCTCAGGTACTTAGTGGCGCTGTGCAGCACCAGGTCGATGCCATACTCCAGTGGGCGCTGGTTGACCGGCGTGGCAAAGGTGGCGTCAATGATGGTCTTGACCCGATGCCGGCCCGCGATTGTCGCCAGCCGCTGCAGGTCCACCACCCTCAGATAGGGGTTGGTCGGGCTTTCGCTGATGATCAATCGGGTATTACCCCGGATGGCTGCTTCCAGCGCCTCGTAATCGCCCACCGGCACTTCGGTGGAGTCAATGTCCAGCCGGCTCAGGAAGGTGCGACAGAATTGGCGCGTCTTGCGATAACAATCGTCGGTGAAGATGACGTGGCTGCCGGCAGAGAGGATGGAGAGCAACACATTGGTCACCGCGGCCATGCCGGTGGGGAAGAGCAGCGCCGCTTCGCCGCCCTCCAGATGGGCGATGCGCTGCTCCACGGCCTG
>CAZIKT010000021.1:0-6264 GCA_964539885.1 uncultured Ardenticatenaceae bacterium
GGCCGAATCACAGGAGTGAGATGAGTAGCTGGCAGATTGTTGACGAGATACGGTTTAGCGAGTTTAACGCGCTGCTACAAAGCTACGGCTGGCGGCGGGACTCGGATGTGACAGTTGTGGATGGCGTCGAACCGGCTTTCGCATCCTGGTCGCGTGAGCCGGACGGCGAGCTGGATTACGTATACAACGCGCGCACTGGCCTGCGCGCCCTCTCAATTCGCGGCGAGGATGTGGGCGCGTACTTGCGGGAATTGGTGGAGCGGCTGCCGCTCAGCCCGTCGCCGCTACCCCTGGAGCTGTGGGAGCAGGCGCGCTTCCAGGAGGCACGCTTCCAGGAAGCGCGGACGCCGGACGCACGCGCCGGCGCTTACGCGGCGATCGAGCTGATCCGGGCGCAGGTAGAACCGCTGCTGTGGGCGCTGGCCCACGATTCAAGCGGCGAGCTTCGGGCGCGGGTGATTCCACAAGCCGGCGACTATGAGAAGGTTTTTCTCGGCCCGGCGGCGCAGGCAGCGGAGAAAGTCTACGGGGAGTTCTGGAGCGCTGAGCATCCGCTGCAACTGCCCGGCCCGGCGCAGACGGATCTGTTGTGTTTCATCGCCCCAGCCGGCATGCTGGCGACCGAGAACGAATTGTCGCGTCCGTTTCCCGGCGGCTATCGGCTGCTGGCCCGCTGGCTGGAGCCGTCGCGGCTGTGGGTGGCCTGGAAGTTGGTGGAGCCGGGGGAGAGCAGCGGTTTGGCGTTTAACGGGTTGGTATGGGTGGACGATCACTGGGCCTGGTTCCCGAAGCCGTATCGTGTGTTACGCGCCTTCCTGAGCGACCGTGGGTGAGAGGGGGGAAGCCGGCCGATCCACCGCAGTGGGGACGAAATGCGCATCGTGGTAAGCGGAGGGCCAACGAGCGGCCGGTGATGAGCGAATTCGCATAGTCATGACAAGCACTAGGAACAGGGGAAAAGCGTCATTTCGCATAGTGACACAACCGCACCACTGGCGACACACCCGTTCCCCCGGGTGACACGCCTGGCCTCCCAGCGACATACCCACACCGCCGGCGAAGAGAGAAGTTCGGCCCCTGGGGGAAGTCGCGCTTCTTACCGGCCGACTTTTCTGGTAGCATCATAAGGGCAGGCGGGTCTCAGGATTTCCCGCCGTCAAAGAGCAGGCTCATGCGCGCATTCATCGTCGATACCACTCGCTCGCCCTACGCCACGTTGACGCCGGTTCCGGTTAGCGCCGTCAAGCTCGGCGACGGTTTCTGGCAGCCGCGCCTGGCGCGCAACCGGCAGACCGCTATCCCCCGTCTCTACCACCTGTTGGAGGAGCATGGGGTGATGAACAACTTCCGCCGGCTCTACGGCGCATATGCCGGCGAGCGGCGCGGCTATCTCTTCACCGATTCCGACCTCTACAAGTGGATGGAAGCGGCGGCCATCTCCCTGTTCGCGGAGGATGATGCCGTTATTCGCCGGCTGCTCGACCAGGCTATCGAGGTGGTATTGCCGGCGCAAGGAGCAGACGGCTACCTGAACACCTACTTTGTGGACGAACGCGCCGAACAACGCTGGCAGAAGCTGGAATCTGCCCACGAGCTGTATTGTGCCGGCCATCTGGTTCAGGCCGCCGTCGCCCATCACCGGCTGACCGGCGAGCGCACGCTGCTGGATGTCGCCGTGCGTTTTGCCGATTACATTGACCAGACCTTTCGCGTGGCGGGCCGGCCGGTTACGCGCGGCGCTGCGCCGGGGCATCCCGAAATCGAGATGGCCCTGGGGGAGCTATACCGGGAGACCGGTGAGCCACGTTACCTGGCGCTCGCCGGCTGGTTCCTGGAGCAGGGTGGGGCGAGCGAGCGACAGACATTCAGCGGTCACGCGGTGCGCGCCGGCTATTTCATGGCCGGCGCGACCGATTACTACCTGGAGAGCGGCGACCCGGCCTACCGGAATGCGATTGACAGCCAGTGGCAAGACATGACCCGGCGTAAAAGTTACATCACCGGCGGCGTCGGCTCGCGCCACACCGGGGAGGCCATCGGTCAGCCATATGAGTTACCCAATGAGCGCGCTTACACGGAGACCTGCGCGGCGATCGCGGCCATCTTCTGGCAGTGGCGCATGCTGCAGGCCGGCGGCGAGGCCGTCTACGCCGACTGGTTGGAGCGCACCCTGTACAACGGCTTTCTCTCCGGCGTCTCCCTCTCCGGCGACGAATACTTCTACATCAACCCCCTGGCGGATAGCGGCCTGGGCGAAGATGACCCATGGTACGCTTGGGCGCGGAGGGGTCCCACGCAACGCCGATCCTGGTACGACTGCACCTGCTGTCCGCCGAATGTGCAACGGCTTCTGGCGGCGCTGCCGGCCCACTTCTACTCCACCAGCGCGGATGGGCTGTGGGTGCATCTGTATGACAATAATCGGCTGGAGTGGCGGCTCCCCGGCGGCGTTGCGGTGACGGTCTCGCAGGAGACAACTTATCCCTGGAGTGGACAGGTCCGGCTGCGGGTGCAGGCGGAGGCCGCCCGTCCCTTTGCCCTTTACCTGCGCATTCCGGCCTGGGCGAGGAGCGCGACGGTGAGACATGCCGGCAGGGAGGTCGAGGGCGTCCGGCCCGGCAGCTACCTGCGGTTGACCTCGCTCTGGCAGGACGAAGCGGTAGAGCTTGTGTTCCCAATGCCGGTGGAGCGCATGCGAAGTCATGACCTGGTTTCGGCAAACCGAAGCGCCATCGCGATACAGCGCGGGCCGCTGGTCTACTGCCTGGAAGGGGTGGATCATCAGAGCCTCGATGTGCGCCGGATGCAGCTTGTCCCTGGGGCTGAGCTTGTCGTTGAGCATCAGCCGGAGTTGCTCGGCGGGGTGACGGCCGTTAAGGGAGGCGGCCGCTTCGTGGCCAACTATGATGATCTGCCGCTGTATCACACCCATGATACGCCGCCGGCGTTGCGGCTGGAGGAGACGCCGCTGACATTCATCCCATATTACGCCTGGGCCAACCGGGGAGCTACCTCCATGGCTGTTTGGATACCGTGCGCGGCGGAAGGCGATTAAGCGGTATAATTCGCAGGCAGGAAAGACATATGGGCGGCGCGATCTATATCGCGGCCGTTCAGTTGCCCATTATTCAAATCTGAGGATGAGACGATGAGAGTTCTTGTTACCGGCGGGGCCGGCTATATCGGCAGCGCCGTCGTTTCGCAATTGATCAACGCCGGCGATGAAGTGGTGGTCATTGACAATCTCTATCAGGGCCACCGGGCGGCAGTGCACCCGGCGGCCTCGTTCGTGCGCGGCGATCTGGCCGACCGGGCGCTGCTGGACGCCGTGATGAGCGAGCACCGGCCCGAAGGCATTATGCACTTCGCCTCATACACGTTGGTCGGTGAATCCATGCAGCAGCCGTTTCTATACATTGGCGACAACGTGCGCAACGGCCTGAACCTGCTGGAGAGCGCCGTGGAACATGGGGTGCGCCGCTTCATTCTATCCTCTACAGCCAACCTGTTTGACCGGCCCGAGCGCATCCCCATCAACGCCGGCGAACGCATCATCCCCGGCAGCCCCTACGGCGAATCGAAGTATCTCCTGGAGCGTATCTTGAACTGGACGGACCGCGTCTACGGTTTGCGGTACGCGGCGCTGCGTTACTTCAATGCATGCGGGGCGGTTTCGCCGGAACTGGGAGAGGATCACATGCCGGAGACGCACCTGATCCCTCGCGTTCTGCAGGTCGCGCTGGGGCAGAGCAAGGCGGTGACCATCTTCGGCGATGATTACGACACGCCGGACGGCACCTGCATTCGCGATTACATTCACGTGCTCGACCTGGCTGAAGCGCACATCTTGGCCTTGCGCGCGGTGGACACGGGTAGCCGGCATTACAACCTGGGCAACGGGCGCGGCTTCAGCAATCTGGAGGTACTCGAAATGGCCCGGCAAGTGACCGGCCATCCTATCCCGGCCGAATTCGGGCCGCGCCGGGCCGGCGACCCAGCGGTCCTGATCGCTGACAACGCCGACATCCGCCGGGAGCTGGGCTGGTCGCCGCAACATTCCGACCTGCGCAACATCATCGAAACGGCCTGGGCATGGCATCGGCTGCATCCGCACGGTTACGGGGATTCGTAGCCACGTGGACCTGTCACGGCGGGTAAGTCAGGCCTTTGAGGAGCGATTCGGTGGGCCGCCGGCTTTCATCGCCCGCGCGCCCGGCCGGGTCAACCTGATCGGCGAGCACACCGATTACAACGACGGCTTCTGCCTGCCGATGGCGATAGACCGGGCGATATGGATCGCCCTGCGCCCCCGGCCGGACAACCGTATCGTCACGCATTCGCTGGATATGGAGGAGACGGCCGAATTCTCGCTGACCGACTTGTCGCCCGGCGCGATGGGCTGGCAGGAATACGTCAAGGGCATGGCCTGGGCGCTACGGCGGGACGGCTACCGGCTCGCCGGCTGGGAAGGGGTGATCAGCGGCGACATCCCTATCGGCTCCGGCCTCTCCTCGTCGGCGGCGCTGGAGTTGGCGGTTGGGCGGGCGTTCGCGGCGGTTTGCGGCTTCGAGTGGCAGCCGGCGCGCATGGCCCAGATTGGCCGGCGAACGGAGAACGAGTGGCTCGGGGTGCAGTCGGGCATCATGGACCAGCTCATCTCGGCCGCCGCCGTCGAGGGCCATGCCATGTTGATGGATTGCCGCTCGCTGAGCCTGGAGCCTGTGCCAATGCCGGTCGGGGTCAGCGTGATCGTGATGGACACCAAGACACCGCGCGGGCTGGTCGAGTCGGCGTACAATGAACGCCGGGCGGAGTGCGCGCGGGCGGCGGAGCGCCTGGGCGTGGCCGCCCTGCGCGACGCGAGTATGGCTGACCTGGAGCGGCAAGCCGATTGGCTGGATCCCGTGGTCTACCGCCGGGCGCGGCACGTGATCACGGAGAACGAGCGCACAATGCGGGCGGCGCAGGCCATGCGCGCGGGAGACGCTGCGCGTCATGCTGACGCGGCGGAACTTGGCCGGCTGATGGATGCCAGCCACGACAGCCTGCGCGATGACTTTGAGGTATCCAGCTACACACTGAATGCAATGGTGGACATCGCCCGCCGGCAGCCGGGTTGCCTGGGCGCACGAATGACCGGGGCGGGTTTCGGCGGCTGCGCGATCGCGCTGGTGAACGAGGCTGCTGTGGAAGCGTTCATCGCCAGGGTGAGCCGGGAATACGCGGCCGCGACCGGTCTGGAACCCGAGCTATTTGCCTGCCGGGCGGTGGGTGGGGCCGGGTTGGTCTGACCATAACACGCTTATCTGAGTCGCGGCGACAGGCAATTGACGGGAATTGATGGATATCGGAAAGCGCGAACAACAAAGCATGTTGGCCGTCCAGGTGGGGCTGGCGGCGAATGTGTTGTTGGCCATCTTGAAGACCAGCGTCGGCGTGCTCGGCCACAGCCCGGCGCTGCTGGCGGACGGCATCAACTCTACCTCGGATGTCGTCTACTACCTGGTCGTGGCGATATTCATGAAACGGGCCGGCGCGCCGGCTGACTTCGAGCATCCCTACGGCCACCGGCAACTGGAGAGCATCGCCGCCCTGATTGTGGGTTCCTTTGTGATCACGGCGGCGGTGGCTATCTTCTGGAACTCGATCAACGCGGTCTACGATATCTGGTTGGGAGAGGAGGGAGTGAGCGGCGCGAGCCGGCTGGCCCTGTGGGTGGCCCTGTTCACGGTGGCGTTTAAGGTCGGCCTGACCTATTTCACCAGCCGAATTGGCCGCCGGACCGGCAACGTAGCCGTGATGGCCCTGGCCCACGACCATCGCAATGACCTCTTTGCCGCCCTCGCCGCCGCCTTCGGTATCTTGTTGGCTCGCCTGGGCTACCTATGGGTGGACCCGTTGGCCGGCGCGATCGTGGCCCTGTTTGTGCTCGGCACCGGCCTGGAAATCCTGCGCAGGTCGTCGTCGGACCTGATGGACACCGTTCCCGGCCGGGCGTTGGGTGAGCGGATCACACGCACGGTGCGGGCGGTAGAGGGTGTGCGGCAGGTGGAGGAGATTTACGCGCATCGCTTCGGGCCGTACCTGGTGGTCAACCTGACCATCGGCATTGACGGGGAGATCAGCGTCGCCGCCGGTGATGCTGTCGCCAGCGCCGTAGAGCGCGCGCTTTACGAGGAGATCAGCCTGTTGCGCCGGGTACACGTGCATTACCACCCGACCGGCAGTGTGGTCAGCCGGCCCAGCCTGATCCTGGAGGAGCCG
>CAZIKT010000021.1:6364-7903 GCA_964539885.1 uncultured Ardenticatenaceae bacterium
GTAACGGCCAGTACGCGCTGCAGGATCTCCTCGCTGCCTACCACGCTCAAGAAGGTCTGGTGATGGTGTTCCGGGCTGTGCAGGAAGTCGGCCAGACTGGGCATCAGCGGGATGTCATCGCGGCGGGAACGACGGCGCAACCGGCCCAAGCCGGTGCTGTTCAGGACTGTAATGCCGCCGACACCGACCGCGTCCCAGGCCTCCAGGACCTTCGCACCCTGCTCCATGTCGGGCAGGATCAATACAACCAGATAAGCCATTTACTACCTTCCTTCATTGAGTGATTGCGCTGCCTGGTTCTTCGCTGAACCGGCAAAAGCGACGCGCAACATAGGCGGTGTGACCAGCGTGGTCACGATAACCATCACCACGATGATGGAGAAGGTGGCCTGGTCCAGCAGCCCCTGCAGCACGCCTACCGAGGCGACAATCAGACCCACTTCACCTCGCGAGACCATGCCGATACCCAGTTGGAGCGATTCCCGCAGGTTAAAGCCGGCCAACCGCGCCCCTAATCCGCTGCCGATGATCTTGCCCAGGACGGCCGCCACAATTATGGCCAGCGTGAAGCCCAGGCCGGAAGCGCCTAGATCGCGTAGATTGACTGAAAGGCCGATGCCGGCAAAGAAGATGGGCACGAAGAAGCCGTAGGCCAGGCTGGACATGCCGTCTTCTATGTACTCTTTTAGCGACGAGCCGGAGAGGAAGAGACCGGCCAGGAAGGCGCCGGTGATCGCCGCCATGCCGCCCACCACCTCCGCGCTCCAGGCGAAGAAGAGAGCGGCGACGATGGAGAAGGCGAGCAACCCCTGGTTGATTGGTAAGCGATCGGCCAGGCGGGCCAGTGGCTGCAATAGCTTGCTGCCTACCAGGGTTGCCGTCGCCAGGAAAATCACCATTCGAGCCAGCACCCATACGACCTCGGTCAGTCCCTGGGACTCGCTTAGCGAAAGGGCGACAAAGATAGACAGAAACAGTATGACCAGCATGTCATCAAAAACCGCCGCTCCCAGCAACGCCAAACCGACCCGGCTGCGCAGCACGCCCAACTCCATCAAGGTCTGAGCGGAAATGCTGACACTGGTGGCGGAGAGCACCAGGCCGATAAAGATGGCCACCTCCGGCTGAAAGCCAAATAGCAGGGCCACGCCCGCTCCCAGGATGATCGGCACGACCACCCCGAGCGAGCCGGCCAGACCGGCCACCTTGGTTGACTTCAGCAACTCGTCGAGATGTAGCTCCAGGCCGGCGACAAACATTAGCAGCAGGACGCCGATCTCGGCCAGGTGGGCAATTACCGATGGTAGATGTTCGTCAGTGAAGAAGGGAAGCTGAAAGAGACTAAGGAAGGTCGGGCCTAAAATCAGACCGGCCAACAGCTCGCCCAGGACGGATGGCTGTCCCAGCCGGAGGCTAACGTATCCGCCGAGCTTGGCCGCCAGGATGATGATCAGCAGAGCCAGAATAAGTTGAAGAAAGTCGGACATCGTCCGATTGTAGTCCAGGAGTGAGGTCAGGGCAAACCCGCCGCGCCGGCCC
>CAZIKT010000021.1:8003-15703 GCA_964539885.1 uncultured Ardenticatenaceae bacterium
ACGAATACATCCCGTCCCGGATCATAGGCGACGATGTTGAAACCACCGCGTGCCGGCATTCCAGTATCGTCGGAGATTAGAGTCCACCGGCCGCCGTCCCAGCCCCATAGGTCCGTGCGGAAACCCTCCAAATCTGAGCCGCCAAACATCAGGATTTCTTCGGTAACGGGATCGAATGCGAAACTCGTGGACACGCGGATGCCGGGACCCGGCTCTGTCAATGGCTGTTCGCTCCACTCCACCCCGTCCCACGCCCAGAAATCGCCAAAAAAGGGAATCTCTTCGCTGGTGCGCACATCATGCCCGCCATAGATCAACATCTGTTGGTGGATGGGATCATACCCGGTTCCGGCTGGAAACCGGGCCGGTGGCCCAGAGGCGGCAACCTGCACCCACGTCAGCCCATCCCACTCCCAGGTATCGCCGACAATCTCCGGCCCTGCGACGGCCCCGCCATACAGCACCGTCTTGCCGCGGCCCGAATCGTAAACCATTCCAGATCCTTCACGCCCTCCTGGCCCCCGGCCATCGTGCTGTGACCAGGCCTGCCCGTCCCATTCCCAGGTCTCGTCAAAATACTCATTGTTCGCCTGAAGGCCGCCGTGAACCACCAGAACGTCCCGGTCACTGTCATAGGCTACACCGGCCCAGTTGCGCCAGACCGGGCCGGTATCGTCCAGCAAGGTCCACAATTCGCCATTCCAGCCCCACAGTTCAAGTGGTTCGTCGGCCGGCTTGCCCTGCTCCGGCCCGCCGTTAACCAGCACGACCTGTTCCAGTCCCTCGTGGTAGACCAGCGCCGACCACTGCCCCGGCCGCAAGACAGAGGCCGACGCGCCGCCCTGCGAACTTAAGGCGTACACGGTCCCATCAACGGCCACCACGTATAAGATCCCCGGCGCCAGAGTCGCCGCCGTCATCAGGCGGGCATCCGCCTCGAAGCTCCACAATAGCTCGCCGGTCTCCGCGTCCAGAGCATACAGAGGGCGCGGCCCCTCGCGGTTTTCATGATTCCCGACGCCGACGTACACCACGCCGTCAGAAGTCACCGGATCAGTAACGGCCCAGTCGGCCGTTTCAAACCGCCAGCGCTCCTCGCCGGTCAGCGCGTCAAACGCATAGATGTGCTGATCTTTATTGCCCACAATCACCAGGTCATCCGTCATCGCCGGCGCTGACCAACCAATTCCCGCCTCCTGGGACTGCCACTTTTCCTCTCCAGTTTGCTGGTCAAGGGCATAGAAATGACCATCATCGCTTCCCACATAAACCCAGCCATTGGCCAGGGCAGGGCTGTAGAACCATTGGTCGTCCTGCTGGTCTAGCTGCCAGTGTATCTCGCCTGTTGCACCGTCTAGGGCGAAAACGGAAGGCCCAACGCTCGCAAAGAGCCGGCCATTCTCATGGGCCGGACTGCCCACAAAGCCGCGATGGTCACCTGTATCTGTCTGCCAGATGACCTCACCGGTTGGCAGGTCAAGCGCGTACGCCCCTCGCTCACTGACGGCATAGACGGTCTGCCCTACGACCAGGGGGGAATTATAGATTTCGCCCGCTGTCTCAAAGGCCCATACCTGGCGCTGATTGTGGCGATCATAAGCCACGAGCCTCGCGGGGGACGTCGCTCCCGCTATCAGAAGCTCTCCAGAAATCGCGATTGGAGAAAAGGGCAACCCCAGGCCGTCGAGAGTGGCCAATTGTTCGCCTGTTTGCCCATCGAACACATAGATCCGGTTGGAGCCATTCACATATAGCAGGCCGCCGGCATACATCGGCGCCCCGAAAACCTGGCCAACAAGATCGGCCCGCCAGTGGACGCCGGCCGGATCAAGGATGGCCGGGTAATCATAATGACCTGTTCGCTGGGGATCGTTTTGATACAGTATCACGCCGGGATCGGGTGGGAGAGGTGTGGGTGTGGAAGTTGCAGCAGGTGAGGTGGGGCGGGAGGTGGTTGCAGTTGGGGCCAGGGTGCTGGTAGGCAAGGATGGAGTTTGGGTAACTGCCGGAGTAGACATGTCGCCGGCGCATGCCGCGGCAAAAAGCAGGAGGAAGAAGGTAAGGAGCAATTGCACTTTCATGGTGCTTTTCTCGGGTTTCGCGGTGTAACGACCGTAGATGCGGACGATTGGCCGCTCTTTCGCCGTCTGGGCCTTGCCTTTACCACGTGGTCTCAGTCAAGGCGCACACTGGCGGTAATCATAAACTAAAAACCGGAGAAAATGAACTCCGCCGGAATCATCAGGAGAAAGGAAGCCTCGATAGCGGTGAGCGCCTCGATGCGAAAGGTCTGTTCCGTCTATTGTGCTTTGAGGGAATAGAGGCGATCAGGCTGACGGGTGCTCAACGATGGGAAAGTCAGATACCCGCGCCGCCGTCCAGCGCCAGAGCAATCGCCTGATCCATGGTCAGCTCCCGGCCCGCCCCCCAGGCGTCGGCGAACGCGGATTCGCCCAGCCGGGCGCGCAGCGCATCCACTTCACCTTCATATTCCGCACGCTCCAGCTCGGTCATCGTTGAGCCGATCAGCCGGCGCAGCGCCTCCGCCGCCCCCAGCAGCCGCACCGCCCGGCCCGGCTCCCCATTGCGCCGGAAGATGAAGGCCATGCACTCCAGCTCATGCGCCACCGCCGCCCGATGGCCCAACTCGCGCCAGCCGAGAATCACCTCGCGGTAGATAGCCAACGGCTCCTCAATCTCGCCGTGCTCTCGCAAGATATGGGCCAACTCGCTGCGGCTGGCATAGACGGCCAACCGATTGCCCAGCCTCGCTCCCAGGGCCGCGGCTTCTTCGAACCGCTCTCGCGCCGTTACAATATCCCCACTAGCCCCGGCGGCGCGAGCCAGCCCATAGACAAGCAGGGACATGGCCCACTGAAAGTTGGACGCCCGGGCCAGGGCATAGCCCTCATCCAAGAATTCTCTAACCGCGTCCAGATCCCGGCTGGTCAAGAAGACGATTTGCGCGCGGGTGGTCAATACTAGGGCCAGCTCCGAATCATATCCGAAGCGTCGCGATATCGCTTCACTCTCCACCGCCGCAGCCGTGGCGGCTTCATAATCGCCCAAGAACAGCGCGGAGAAGGCAATACTACCCAGGAGGCGAGCGATGATTTGGGTACTGCCGCTTCTTCGAGCGAGAATCAGCCCCTCCTCAGAAGCTTCCCGGCCGTCCCGATGGTCCCCTTGCATGCCGGCGCTCCAGCCCATAATCGCGTATAGCTCCGCTCGCCCAGTGTTAAGCGACGGCATGCCCTCGGTGCGAGCGAGTACCTTCCGGCACCAGAAACGCGCCTCGGTATAGTGGCCGCGCGTGTGCCAAAAGCCGCCCATGAAGGCGGCCAATTGCACCGCTGCCGCCGGCTGACTGTCGAGCGCCCACTCCAGCGAGACCCGCAAGTTGTCGTGCTCAATCTCCAACTGCTCCAGCCGTTCGGGCTGCGCCCCCCGGAAGTAGGTCTCCGCCTGATCCTGTCGGGCGAAGTCCAGCATGTAATTCAGATGGCGATCGCGTGCCTCGGTCGCCTGTCCCGACTGGAACAGCTTCTCCAGCGCGTACTGCCGGATCGTCTCAAGGAAGCGATAGCGAGATTGGCCGGCCTGTTCCTCCACATTCACCAGCGACTTGTTGACCAGCCCCACGAGCCCGTCCAACGCTTCCATCTCGCCGCCGACCGCCTCCGCCGCCTCGAAGCTCCATCCGCCGGCAAAGACCGACAACCGACAGAGGAGCGTTTGTTCGACGGGTTCGAGGCTCTGGTAGCTCCAATCAATCAGCGCGCGCAGAGTTTGCTGGCGGGGCAGGGCGGTGCGGCTGCCGCCGGTCAACAGCTTGAAGCGGTCGTCCAGTCGCCCGGCGATCTGCTCCGGCGTAAACAGTTTCACACGCGCCGCCGCCAGCTCCAGGGCCAGTGGGATGCCGTCCAGCCGGCGGCAAATCTGGGCGATGGCCGGCGCGTTGCCGTCGCTCAATCGAAAGCGCGGCTCCGCCTTCGTCGCCCGCTCCACGAACAGTCGCCCGGCCTCGCTCGCCAACAGGGATTCGGCGGTCACTACGCTCGCCGGCACGCTTAACGGCGGCACGCGAAAGACCGTCTCGCCGGGGATACCCAGCGCTTCCCGGCTGGTGGCGATAATCTTCAGCTCCGGGCAGGCGCGCAGGAACTGATCGGCCAGTTCCGCGCACATCTCTACCAAATGCTCGCAGTTGTCCAGCAACAGCAGCAGTTGCCGAGCGCGAAGGTAATCTGTGACTAGATTCAGTGGCGGAACGCCGGGCGCCTCCCGCAGGCCGAAGACACTCATCAGTGTCGGGACCACGTATCCCTCGGTGGAGAGGGCAGCCAGCTCCACCAACCAGATGCCGTCGCGGAACTCCGGCAGTCGCTCGCCGGCTAATTGCACCGCCAGGCGGGTCTTGCCGGCTCCACCGGGACCGATCAGGCTCAGCAGCCCGGTATCAGCCAATAGCCGGCCTGCCTCGGCAATGACCGTCTCCCGGCCCACGAAGCTGGTCGGCTGCATAGGCAGATTATTTGGGGTCGCCTCCTGCGATGAGAGCGGCGGGAAGGCGTCAGGTAGGCCCGGCCCGCTGAGCTGGTATATCTGCTCCGGCCTGACCAGGTCCTTCAGCCGGTGGCGACCCAGATTGAGCAGGGTCGCGCCGGCCGGTAGATGTTCGCGCACCAGGTCGGCGGTGACGGCGGAGAGCAAGACCTGTCCGCCGTGCGCGACGGACATGATGCGGGCGGCGCGGTTGAGCGCCTGCCCGTAGTAGTCGCCCGCCCGCTGTTCCGCCTCGCCGGTGTGCAACCCCATGCGCACCTGAATGGGCAGATCGGCAAGCGGCGCTTGTAGGCGCTGCTGGGCCGCCATTGCCGCGGCGACGGCCTCCAGAGCGGTTCCGAAGGCGGCGTGCGCGCCGTCGCCGGTGGTCTTCACAATCCAGCCGCCTTGAGTCTCTATCGCGTGGCGCAAAATGGCGTCATGCTCGGCCAGGGCCTGCTTCATCGTCCCTGGTTCGCGCTCCCATAGTTGGGTGCTGCCTTCAATATCCGAAAAGAGGAAGGTCAGGGTCCTGGTGGAATAGTCTGTGCTCATGCGAATTCAGCAGTGATCAGAATTTTCTTTCGGGCCGGCATCGGGTAGGCGATATCCCAAGTCTAGCAGGGAATCTCCCGCCGGCCTAAATGGTCGTGCCGGGAGCGGCCAGTACAGCCGGCCCGATTCCGGCGACGGAATGCCTTGTCATCGTGCAATCTGTTTCCTGTGGTGAGCTATGCGGATACAATCCACGATGGAGGGAAGACGTGAATAATCGAACCATTCAGCTCGTAGCTTACCTGGTCGGCATCGCCAGCCTGATCCTGATCCTGTTCGGCATCCGCGGACTGGCCTCGGTGATCAACCCGATCCTGCTGGCGATGGTGATCACCATCACGGTACTGCCTATCCCCGGCCGGCTCACCCGGCGCGGGGTGCCCGGCTGGCTGGCGCTGGTGTTGACCATCCTGGTGGTGGTGTTGTTGCTCATTCTGGTGATCCTGACCGTCTTCTTTTCGGTCACCGCCCTTTCCGTGGAGCTACCGAGCTATTTGGCGGGCGCTGCATCGCAAACGGCCGCCGAAAGCGGCTCGGAGGCCTCTGATTCAGCGACGCAGATAGCCTTTCAGTATGGCCCGATATTCGAAGCAGCCGTGTCAGCCGTCCTGAACATATTGGTGCAGTTCGGCATCGCTCTGGTGATCTTCTTCTTCATGATCAGCGCCGCCATGGCGCTTCCCGGGGCGATGCGTCTGGGTCTGGATCCGAACATGCCTGCAATTGGGCGGATCACGCATCTGACCGAGGACATTCGCCGCTACATGTCCATCCTGACCCTGGTCAACTTCCTGGTGGGGCTGGGGAATACGGTCTTTCTATTGTTCCTGGGAGTGGACTACGCCCTGCTATGGGGCGTGCTGGCCTGGTTTATGGGCTATATCCCGTCCATCGGCTTCATTATTGCCCTGATTCCGCCCGTCTTGATGGCATACGCCCAATATGGACTGCAGACCGCGCTGGTGGTGCTGGTCGGCTATGTCTTGATCAACGGCGGGGTGCAGAACTTCATCCAGCCAAAGATCATGGGCCAGGGATTAAAGATCTCGCCGGTAGTCGTCTTTGTCGGCTTGTTTCTGTGGGGCTTCTTGCTGGGTGGGATCGGCGCGATCCTGGCGGTGCCGATGACGCTGTTGATGCTGATGATCATGGAGAACTTCGAGGACACGCGCACGTTGGCGGTGCTGATGCGCTACACCGGTGAGGCCAAGAAGGAGGAAAGGGAGGAAGCGGCGCAGCAGGTAAGGGGCGTATGGGCCAGAGCAAGGGACACTGTGACCCGCAGAATGGGGACGGAAGCAAAGCCGGCGCCCGCGGAGGAAATCCGAGGGGCAGGGCCGATTGAGCCGGCAGCGGCGACGCCGGTAGATGCGGCTGCTCCAGGGCCAGTGGATGCTCCGTGGGAGCCTTCCGGCCCGGAATAAGCTCGACCCCGGCCGCAACTGTTCACACGGCGACCACAGCTGGCTGCCTTATCTCGTTCGCCTGCGCCAACGATTACGGGCCGGCGGCGTTCGTCGGCAACTCCCTTTCCGGCGCAGGCATAGGCGCCCCCGGCCCAATGCTCTCCAACCGCAGCCGGGAGGTCAGATAAAGCCGGCGATAGGACAGCAAGAGCAGCAGCATTGCGAACTGGAACAGGGTGGGAATGACGGCGGTGAACTGCTCCAGATAGAAGGTCAGTAGCTGCACAGCGGTCAGCGACAGCACCACCGAGATCATCGCCAGGATCGTTCCCCGGGCTTCCTTCCCCCTCAGCAAGTAGTAAAAGGCCAGGCCGGCGATGACGCCTACCCCCACCTCCAGCGCGATGCGGATGATCTGCACGGTGGCTCCGGCCTGCAGCGCTTCGAGCGACTCGCCGGCCAACGCTTCCAGCCAGGCGTTCGAGATCTCCGGCCCGGCAACGGCCACCCAGGATACAACCACGATCGCCAGCAGAGCGCTGACGAGCAGGATGGCGACGCCGATCAGGATGAGCGCCCGATGCCACCGGCGTCCGAGCCGGTTGGCCCACTCCGCGGCGATTCTGTTCACCCGCGCCGACACTGTTTCCTCATAGTTCTTGAAGGGCACCGAGCCGGAATTGACAAAGCCGTGCAACAGGGCAGCCATCTCGCGTATCTCAGGTCGCTCCGCTCGCTGGGCCGTTATCAGGTATGAGGACAGCTTTTCGACGTCGCGCTCGGTCAACTCGCCATAGACGGCATCCTGCAAATCCTCCAGCGCCAGGATCATTGCCCGCCGCGGTTCGTCTTCGTCCGGCCGGCGGACGAAGAGGTAGAGCAACACAGTCAGCAGAAAGAAGCCGTAGATGATCGGGGCGGCGGCGGGAAAGAAGTAATCGTTGCTCTGGGTGATGAACTTGCCCACTTCGTCAATGAACAACCCGATGCCGATCCCGCCCAGAATAGCGGCCGCCGTCAGCGCGCTGGGGTTATCCCAAATGAGCACCAACATCAGCCCGACAAACAGGAGCAGCCCGCCCCACAGCAGGTGGGCGATGTGCAGCGTGCTGTTGCCTACCTGTGGATAACCGGTCAGCTCGAGGAATAGCCGGACCAACACCACCGTTGCGCCGAACGCCGCCACCGAAAGCA
>CAZIKT010000021.1:15803-27474 GCA_964539885.1 uncultured Ardenticatenaceae bacterium
TTCAACGTCATCTGCGCCACCTGCGTCCCAATCTATGTCGAATTCGGACGCTCGCCGCCACAGGTTGCCTCGCTCTGGCTGTGTTGTTATGATTGTTTCGTTACAAGCGACACAAACCAGGACGAGAACCAGCTATCCCATGTCATACATTTACCAGAGAATTGCGGAGTCCGTCCGCCGGCGCATCGCCGCCGGTGAGCTGATGCCCGGCGACCACCTGCCGGCTGTGCGCGAAACGGCCCGCCAATGGCGCTGCACGCCGGCGACTGTCAACCGCGCCTACCAGGAGCTGGCCGATCAGGGATTGGTCGTCGGCCGGCGCGGCGGCGGCACGCGAGTCATCGAAAACCCGCTGATCGACCAGCCCCCGGGGTTGGACTGGGCGACGCTGGTGAATCGCGCCGAGCAGTACTTGTTGGAAGCGTTGGGCAGCGGGCACTCAGTTGATCAGGCGCACTCCGCCCTGGTGGTGGCGACGTCGCGCTGGAACATGCTACAGGCGCAGCCGGCCGCCGAGCGGGATGCCGCGCGTAGCGAAAGCCGGTTGAGATTTGCCGGCAGCCATGACCTTACCGTCGAACTACTGGCTCGCCGGCTGGCTGAAGGTGAACCCGCCTTTCGCCTGGAGCTGGATTTCGTGGGCAGCCTGGGCGGGCTGATTGCCCTGGCCCGGGCGGAGGCCGATATCGCCGGCGTGCACCTATGGGACGCGACCGAGAACGTCTACAACCTGCCCTTTATCCGTCGCGTGCTGCCTAACCAGCGGTTGGCCCTGGTCACTCTGGTGCGGCGCAAACTCGGCTTCATCCTCCCTCCGGGCAACCCGCAGAATATCAGTCACCTGGCCGACCTGACTCGGCCGGGGGTGCGCTGGTTCAATCGCCAGCCGGGTAGCGGTACGCGCATCTGGCTCGACGAACAATTGCGGCTGGCAGGCATTGACGCAGGTCGGATCGCCGGTTTTGGGGATGAGGGTGATACACACCTGGCCGTGGCGGAGGCGGTGCGGAATGGGCCGGCGACGGTCGGACTGGGCATTCAGGCTGCCGCGCTGGCCTACGGGCTGGATTTCACTCCCCTAACCGAGGAGCTGTACCAACTGGTCATCCCGGCGACCGTATGGGACAGCCCCGCCTGGCAGGCGGCGTTGGACATCATTCGCTCCCGGCCCTTCAGCGCAGCGGTGAATGACCTGGGCGGCTATAACACCGCTTCTGCCGGCGAGATTGCCTGGATCTGAGGTGACAGTCACCTGAAGATGCTATGAGCGATCTCATAGAGGGCGTCATTCAGGCCGTGCGGTTGATCTTCAGCGGCGATGCGGGCTTGTGGGAGATTGTGCTGCTTTCTCTGCAAGTGTCCGGCATCGCCTTGCTATTCAGCTCCCTCGCCGGCATACCGGCGGGCGCGTTTTTGGCACTGAGCCACTTCATAGGCCGGCGGCTGCTCATCGTGCTCATCTACACCGGCATGGGTTTTCCGCCGGTGGTCATCGGGCTGTTTGTCTATTTGCTTCTCTCTCGCGCCGGCCCGCTTGGCCAGATAGATTCGCCGCTTATCCCCCGGCTGTTCACACCGGCCGCCATGGTCCTGGCGCAGACGATCATCGCCTTTCCGCTGGTGGCCGGGCTGACCATGGCCGCCGTGTTGGGGGTTGACTCGCAGATCCGGCTGCAAGTGCGCGCTCTCGGCGCGACTCGCTGGCAGACTATACTGGCTACCCTGTCGGAGGCGCGGGTAGGCGTGCTGGTGGCGGTGATCGCCGGCTTCGGCAGCATCATCTCGGAAGTCGGCGCAGTGATGCTGGTTGGCGGCAACATCGCAGGCAAGACCCGTGTGCTGACCACCGCCATCGTGCTGGAGACGCAGAAAGGGGCCTTCGCGCTGGCCATCGCGCTGGGCGTCATCCTGTTGGGTCTGACCTTTGTCGCCAACGCGGTCATGATGCGCCTACAGGGCCGGACGATCAATGAGTGAAATCGTCTACCAGTTGCAGGATGTCAGCCGGCGCTACGGGCAACGGGAGGTCCTGCGCATTGACCGGCTGGAGGTGTTTGCCGGGGAGGTGCTGGCCATCATCGGCCCGAGCGGTTCCGGCAAGAGCACCCTGTTGCGCCTGCTCAACTTTCTGGAGGAGCCGAGCGAGGGCGCGATACTTTTCCGGGGCGTCCCCTTTGGACCGGGCCGGCCGATGCCGACCGACCTGCGCCGCCGGGTGACCACTGTCTTCCAGCGTCCACATTTGCTCAACCGCTCGGTCGCCGCCAATGTGCAATATGGGCTGGGAGTGCGGCGGGTGGGGAACAGCCACGCCCTGGCCCTTGAAGCCCTGGAACAGGTCGGTCTGGCCGACCTGGCGAATCAGCGCGCGCGAACGCTTTCAGGCGGCGAAGCGCAGCGCGTGGCCCTGGCCCGGGCGCTGGTCATCCAGCCGGATGCCTTGTTGCTGGATGAGCCGACGGCCAATCTCGACCCGTACAACGTGGTCGCGATTGAGCGGAGCATCAGCCGTTTCAACCAGGAGCGCGGCACAACCATTGTTCTGGTCACGCACAACGTCTTTCAAGCCCGGCGGATGGCCAGCCGCGTGGCGCTGCTATTGGATGGGCGCATCATCGAAGTTGAGGATGCACAACAATTTTTCGAATCGCCGGGAGACCCGCGCACGGCGGCCTTTATCCGGGGCGAGATGGTTTATTAGCTGTCCAATCTAATGAGGTGAAAGTGAAATGAAAAGGTCCCTGATTGTCCTATTGGTTCTAATTGTCTTACTGGCAGCGTGCGCCGGCGCCGATCCGACGCCGACGACCGCCCCGGCCACCGAAATACCGGCGACCGAGCCTCCTGAGGATGACGCGTCCGAAGGCGCGCGCCTCATTCTGGCCACCACGACCAGCACGCAGGACTCCGGCCTGCTGGACTTCATCCTGCCGGCGTTCGAAGAGCAATCGGGCGTTACAGTTGACGTGGTCGCGGTCGGAACGGGGCAGGCGCTGCAATTGGGCGAGGACGGCAACGCGGACGTGCTGTTGGTGCACGCCCGCGCGCTGGAGGACGAGTTTATGGAGGGCGGACACGGCTCCCGCCGCGAGGATGTGATGTATAACGACTTTGTCATCCTCGGCCCGGCCGACGACCCGGCCGGCATCCGGGGCATGACCACCGCCGCCGAGGCGTTCACTGCTATTGCCGCGGCCGAGGCCCCCTTCGTCTCTCGCGGCGATGACTCCGGCACACACGCCAGGGAGCAGGCGATCTGGGCCGAAGCCGGCATCGAACCGGCGGGCGATTGGTACAACTCTGCCGGGCAGGGCATGGGGGCGGTGCTCACCATCGCCGACCAGGAGCAGGCTTACACGCTCAGCGACCGGGCGACTTACCTGGCGCGCACGCTGGAAGGTACCGAGCTGGAGATCATGGTCGAGGGAGATCCCAGCCTGCTCAACCCCTACGGCGTGATCGCCGTCAATCCGGACAAGGGCGCGCACATCCAGGCGGATGCCGCGCAGCAGTTCATTGACTGGTTGATCTCAATTGAAGCGCAGGAGCTGATTGCCCAGTTTGGGGCAGAGGAATTCGGCGAGTCGCTGTTTACGCCAGACTCGGCGCCCTGGCGCAATCGGTAACCATCTACACGGGGGCCGCTCTGCCTTGACATCGCCGGTCATCAGCGCGCCGGCGATGTCACTCCATTCTCTCTATCCAAACACATAGCGATAGTAGCGCCGGGCCGAACTCCTGCGGAGCAACTTCATCATCAACAGCGGAATGCCCAGGCCGGCTGTGATCAGAATAAGCTGATAGATTAGCTGATATCCCAGCGTCCACGGCATGAATCTGTAGAGGAGGACGGCTGTAACGTATATGACCGGGATATTGGCCAGGTATATGCCAAGAGACTTTCCGCCAAGATCGTGAAACTGTTTCTGAAAGGGAACAGAAATGGTGTCAAAGGCCAGGAAACAGAGTAGGAAACTGAGGCCATATAGCCGGCTGGAAAGACCCCTGAACGCGGGCCCCAACCAATCCTCCCCGGCCATTCGAGCGAGAAGCTCGTACTCCACTACGGTCATGATGGCCAATACGACAGTTGCCGTCAGGACACCCCATTTGATGCGCCCGAGTTTCTCAATGTACAGGCTCTGGTGGAATGCTACTGAGAGGCCCAACGCAAACCAGAAAAAGCGCCGGGGGAAGAACACCAGGGGAAACAGGCTTCGAATCTGCGTCAAGAGCGGGCTATCAATGCCCAGGTCCTTCATGAAGAAGAGTGATTCCAGCGAAAGCTCCACCAGCGCCGCTATCAAGGGCAGCAGCCACCAATTCTTCTTGGCTATCGGTATCAGCAGTGGGGAAATCAGGTAAAACTGCAGGAGTTGAACGAGGTAATAGTAGGTAGAAAGGAAATCAAAAACGCTGTCTGGAAGCTGGCGCAACAGCACATAGCGCATCGTGGACCAGATAAGGAGCGGTGGAAGTAAGAGCACGAATCTTGAGCGGATTGCACTCCAGGGTAGATTCTTGCGACCCTTGGCGTTAAAAGCAACAAAGTAAGCGGAAACGAAAATGAAGCCCGGCACAGCGAAAGCATCAAGCTGTCGAATGATCAAGAGATAGTAATAAGAGAGACTTCCCAATTGGTCATAGTTTGGGACGGTCACTGCCATATAGCGATCCGTCCACTCGAACATGGCGCTAAACCCATAGGCCGCCGCATGAAAGGTGGCAATGGCAAACGCGCAAATGCCGTTCAGCAAAAGTAACTTCTTAGCCATTTACCGCTCCACCAAAGCAATCAACCAGAAGCATCAAACCACTCCTCACTTGGTAGTCTACTCGCCAGTTTCCGGCAATACCCCGCAGTTCTTTTGTGGTGCATTCGGCAGCGAACGTACCTCTTCTGAACGGCGGGGTTTCAATTGTGACGTGGCGAGAGAATAATTAGCTGGACAACACGAAGGCCATCAGCAATCGCCGTCGGCCAGGAACCAGCAACGCGTAAAAGGAGAACTCTTGAAGAAGGATAGCAACAGATCGGCGACCTTGCCCCTGCCGCTGGGTAACGGGTGCGTGCCGTCCTCTCCAAAGTCCTCCGGCAGCCATACCAGGCCGTCCGCCTCTCTCGGCGTTGTGCCGTCGGCCCACAGATACGGCCCCCATGCCAGCCAGGGGGCTACCCCCGAATTGTAATTGAGGTCGCCGGCCAGAGGGTCAATCGCGCCGCCGCCCGCCGCCATCTGCTCAATCTGCGCCTCAATCAGCCACTTGACAGAGAAGCCCGTTTCATAAGCGTATGGCTCCGGGCTTAAGTCTCGCGTGGCATAGCCGGCGTAAATCCGGCTGGACAAAAACACCTGCTGCAGATTGGGATAACGAACCTGTAGGGCGCGCACAACGTCTGCCAGCGTGGCCGTCAGCGCATAGGCGTGAGCATTCTCGGCGGGCAGGGGTGGTTTGCCCAGAAGAAAGTCTGTCGCCTTCAGCCAGACAACCTGCACCTGCGCCTCGCTCAGTCCGTATGGAGCCAGAAATGCGTCCCGAATTCGGTCGTAGTTCTGGTGATTCGGATCCACCCAGTCGCTGGCGACCTGCGAACCCCGCGCTCCGTTGATGACAAACAAGGAGGAGTGTTCGACAGCCGGGTCCACCAGGGACTTGGCGATAAAGGAATACGGCTCGCAGCGGGTGTAAACCACGTATTCGCCGCAAAACTCCATCATGGTGTTGGACATTCCGACGGAGAGCAGAACGATGTTCCCATTCGGCGAAGGGTTTCCCTGTTGGTCTAAAGGCTGAACGCTCTGCATGCGGGCCAATCCGACATCGGCGTGCGCCGGGGGCGGTTCGTTGGCCCCGCCAGGATAAAGCCCCCCCTCAAAACCCAGATAGGTGCCTGTGCCTAATTCGGTTAACGGCTGCGCCTCATCGCTCAGGGGAATGTCCGGGGCAGCTCCTTCACCCCTTCCCGGCGTGCCTGCCGCTTCCGCGGTTGCATCCGGTGTTGCGTCCGCCTCGGTGGTAATCTCCGGCGTGACCGCTGGTTCCGAGGTGCTCTCCGGCGGCTCGATGGAGTCGATATTCGCTGCCAGTGTGGCGCATTCACTACCTGCCGGGTCAGCCAGGAACCAACAACCCGTGGTCGGGGATGTCTTGAAGAAGTCCAGTAACAGAGCGCCGACCTTTTCCCGAGCTAACTCCGAAGGATGCGTGCCGTCGTCGCCGAAATCCTCCGGCAGCCACACCAGCCCATCGGAGCGGGGGTTGGTCCCATCTGCCCAGAGATAAGGACCCCAGGCCAACCAGGGAGCCCCGCGATCATAGTTCAGATTGCCGGCCTTCGGGTCTTCTCTGGCTCCACCGCTGGCCATCTGGCGAATCTGGGCTTCGATCAGCCATTTGACGGAAAACCCTGTTTCGTAGGCATATGGCTCAGCGTTGATGTCGACGGTGGCGTTTCCGGCATAAATCCGACTGGATATATAAACCTGCTGTAGATTTGGATAACGTACCTGCAGAGCGCGGACGATATTGCCCATTGTCGCCACCAGCTGGAAGGCATCCGCGTTTTGCTCAGGCAGCGATGGAGGAAAGCCTTCGGTGTGGTTGGTGACCTTCAGCCATACCACCTGTACCTGTTGCTCGCTCAGCCCTAACGGGCTCAGCAATACGTCTCGAATCCGATCGTAGTTTTCCTCATCGGGCGTGTCCCAGCGGTCAGCGACCTGCCCGCCGCGCGCGCCATTAACCAGCATCAAACCGTCTGTCGCCACCGCCGGGTCTTGCTGGGCCAACCCCACGAATGACTCATCGCGACAGGTCACCCCGTCAGTCGGGGAGTTCGTGCCGAGGGCCCGGCAGAATTCCATGGACGTGTTGGACATCCCCACCGAAAGCAGGATGGCATTCCCGGAAGGATCAGGATTGCCCGACACATCCAGTGGCTGGATCTCCAGGGCGCGTCGCAATCCTTCCAGGGCGTGTTCCGGCGGCATCTCGTTGAGACCGCCCGGATACAAACCCCCTTGAAAGCCGAAATAGTTGCCGGCTCCCAGGTCAATCAAGGGAATCGGCGTCTGACTGATCTCACCGGGCGCAACTGCCCAGGAGGGGGTATCTTGACCGCCGTCAGTGTTCACATCCGGCTGCGAGGTGTCCGTCGGCCGCGAAGTATCCACCGGCTGCGAGGTATCGGCCGGTCGAGTGACCTCTGCCCGCCGCGTGGCCTCTGCCCGCCGGGTGGCATCCGCCGGCTGCAAGTTGTCGCCTGTCGGCCGGCTGGGAGCCGGGGTTGATTCCTCAGCCGGCGACGTGCCGACAATGTCGGGCAGGATTGATGGGACCGTGGCCGTTTCCGGCGAGTTGGTGCAGCCGGTGAGGATTAAGAATCCCACCATCAGCCAGAAAGCGGCTAGCGCTCGGATTCGCGACATGATGACTGTCCTATGGTTCGCTCTGGTCAATGAGTTCGGCAACTTTCTAAGCGCCGGCCGCGTGGTCGCCCGGCCGGTCGCATTGTTAAGGGCATCCAACCTGAACTGAAAGATTGCCGCTACTCAGGGTTACGGCGGTCCCCGCACAGATCCATCTTCGACTAGGGGCCGGGTCAATGCTCATCAAACCGTTGCTGACAATAACCGGTGACCCCTGTCTTCACCAGCATTTACTGCCGGTTATTCATCATATGCTCAAGTCGCAGGGCGCGCCATACCGCTTCAGTGCAGCCCGGAATCCTGCTCTTCTCCCGGCCTTATAGCTCATGCAACTATACAGACCGCGCTCGGTTGCTGCGGAGCGGGCACACCCGGCAAGAGCTGCGGGTTCTCAAATAACAATCAGCCGGCAAAATGACCGGCTGAGGGTTAGCCTTGACTCCTCTCTACCCCGGGCCGGCAATCAATGCTGTCGTTTACTCTCGACTAGCCTGGCCGCGGCGTTGATTGTCTGGAAGTTGTCCGGAACGATTTCATCGACATCAACTTCCACACCAAGCTCGTCCTGGATAAAGGCGATCAGCCTCAACAACGAAAGCGAATCCAGGATACCGCTATCTAGCAAGGATTCATCATAGTCCAGCCTGTTGCCTCGCTTACTCATCATGACTTCGTTTAGAATAAACTGCTCGATTTGCTGTTCGGTATTCACGTTGTAATCCTCGACCACCGTCTTTGTACATCGTTACGTCGCCCGGTCTCCAATCCAGGCAGCCGAATCTCCGGCTGACCCTAAAACCTCTTTCGCTCCTGGTCCCGGGCTAATCCACTACGCTATCGCTTGCTCTCGACGAGTCTCGCCGCGGCGTTGATCGTCTGGAAATGATCTGGGATGATTTCTTCGGCCTCAATTTCCACATTAAACGTCACTTCGATAAAGTCGATCAAGCGCAATAACGCAAGCGAATCGATAATCCCGCTATCCAACAACATTTCATCATGGCCCAGCCCCTTGCCGCGATCGCTGAGCATGATTTCATTGACTATGAATCGTTCGATCTGTTGTTCAATTGTCATTCGCTATCCCTCCTATAATGTGACCTTCGGCCCTTCTGGTTGCCTTCGCTGCTGAGCCTGCGGGGAGCGGCCCATTGGGCCGCTCCCGCTCCAGGAGCTCAGCCGGCCGGTGCAACTTGCCGGAGAACATCTTCGGCCGTGTCAATCGGTATGTCCGTCAATTGACCCTTCATCACGTGATTATCCGTTGTCTCAACGGCATGGATAAACTTCCGCATCGCTTCCAGTACGGGAACTTCGTTCCTGTCGTAGACCTCTCCCTGCAGCAGCCGATGAACCTGCTCACGATACTTCTTCGACTGCATGAAGATGGTGAACAGCGGCAATAGCTTGTAGTAGAGGCGAATAAACTCGTACCAGATGTCGACGCCGGCTCGCATGGTGTCTTCAAAGGGCTTCAAGACGGCCTCGCTGAAGTCATTCGCCTCCAGTGCGATCTGTATCTGCTTGGAGGCATTCCTTGCCCCGTGCATCGCCACGCTGACGCCCGAAGAGAAGATGGGGTCCACAAAGCGCGCGGCATCGCCAATCAGCAGGTAGCCGTCGCCGACGAATTTCGACATCTTGTAGCTGTAGTCGCCCTCGGTCTTGAACTCGTTGATGCGCCGGGCATTTCGCATCGCCTCAGCCAGATTGTCGTTGGTCTGCATCTGTTCCCAGAAGAATTCTTCCTGGTCGCCCCTCATGACCTTTGTGAAGCTCTCCTTCTCAAGCACCACACCCATTGAGGTGATTTTCTCGGTGATTGGGATTTGCCAGACCCAGCCGCGCTCAATGGGCAGGAAGTAGATATGGATGTGCCCGGCGGTGAACTCATCCCCACGGTCAACATCCTCAAACCAGGCATGCACCGCGTATTGATTGAAGAAGGGATCCTTCACCTTCAGTCTCAGTTGCCGGCCGAGAAGAGTGTTCCGGCCACTGGCATCGACAACGATTTTGCTGTGCAGGTCAACGTCTTGATTTCCGATCCCCACCCGGACGCCGGAGGCATATCCATCCTTGAACAAGACCTGCTTAACCGTCATGCCTTGATAGACAGTGGAACCCAGTTCTTCCGCTCGCTTCAGTAGCAACAAATCCATCCGGCTGCGGTCGACGTGATAGGTGTAATCTTGATTGGTCAGGTCGTTTGGGAACTCCCCGAATAATATGTACACCAAGCCCTTGTTTTGGGGCGCGTGCCATGACGCGCCATACTTCTTGGGGAACCCCTCCTTCTCCATCGTTTCCAGGAACCCTATCTCACGGAACACGCGGGTCGTGACCGGGACCATGGATTCGCCCACATGCGGGCGGGGGTGATTGGCCTTTTCGATGATTGTGTTGCTGATGCCGGCCATTGATAAGTAGCATCCCAACGTTGAACCAGCCGGCCCCCCGCCAACAATAATTACGTCACTCATGGTACGCTTTCTCCACTCAGAAATACAGGTTGATACAGTAAGTTTCAGCTACGGAACAGCTTCTTCAGAACGAGCGCCGGGTGGGATTATCCACTGCACATCCTGCAAGGCCTGATATAGCCGTTCAGCGATGAGCCGGTGACCGCGCGCGTTCGGGTGCTTATCCCACTCGGCAACCACAATCTCAGCCTCATCATGATTATCGTACACGTCGGAAATATCCACGACCGTGAATCCCGCATCAGTTGCTAATTGAGCCAGTGATGTTACTTCCTCCTGTTCATATGCTGTTTCGAGGGCCGGGATGAATATCCACACGAATTCAGCATTGTGCTCCTGCGCCAGGGCAGCCATCTGATCATAAGTCCAGACCAATATCTCCCGGCTATAAGGTTCTAGTAGTAGCTCGACCTCGGCCTGGGTCATACCCGGTCTGACGCCTGCCGCCTCAGCGATCTCCAACAAATGGGGGTAAGGAATCTCCACGCCCCCGGCAATAAAAGTAGCCAATGTACGGGCGATGATCTTGTCTTCAAGTTGGTGCGCAATGTAAAAGATGGCTGCCGGTTGATAGTCAAGCGCCTGGGTCTCCAGCACATAGTGCTCTTGCAGGGCTGAATAGCCGGCCACGCCCATGTTCAGGATCTCATACCTTTCGTACGGGCCACCGGCGGCTTCTGCATTCAAGCGTTCTTCCAACAACCACTCAAACACCGCGTTATCCGCCGCGCCGGAGCCCATGACAAAGGAAGGCCCTAACAACACCACCCGATAGGTTCCCGGCGAGGGAGTCAATGCGTATTCCTGGTCGCGCATACCCCAGGAATTTGTGCTGAAAGTAGCGCCGTGAAACTGAATCCTCTGGTTGGGCACCAACTCAAGGGCCAGATAGTCCCCGGTCATGCGGGCCGCCCCGGTATCCTGGATGCGCGGCCAATCGGTGGGACGCTTGCTGTAAAGGTCCCACAGCTCCGTGTTGAAGCGGTTGACCCCAATCAGGTCCTCATAGTATCCGCGCACCAGAAGCTCGGCATCTCTATCGTTCAGGCGATTACTGCTCACATCAGACATGACGGAGGCGACTTGCCCGCCAAGCCGATTATACACAGCCGGAGTGGCAATGATCAGCAGTAGGGCAATAGAGACGCCGTTCAAGGCCGCGGTCTGGAAGAAGCTTCGGGAGCGCTTGGATTTGGCGGTTGCGCCCTGGCCGGTGTCTCCCGTCAACCAGACCATCAAGCCGGCGACAGCCATTATCCCGAGAAAGACCAACGCCAATATCGCGATTCCCTGCAAGTTAAGCGCCATGCTCCAGAGTTCCAGCCAGGCCGGTATTGTGGTGCTGGTCCACAATGACCAGAGGAATATGAGCAGCGAAAAGGTTCCGGCGATGCGGAAGGAACGAGAGACCAGCTCGCGCGTTGTCAGACTCTGTTGCGTCAACGCGCGCTTGCGACCGCGCTTAAGCTCCCACAGCGTGTTTGCCAGCACCAACAGGGCCAGGATCGTCCAGAATACGACATCCGGCACGGTCAGCAGAAAACTGCCTCTCAGCCAGAACCACTGATAGCCGTGCAAGAACCAGGTCATCACAAAGACAACGATGGTCGCCGCCACCAGCCGTCCTGTTGCCCCGAAGCGAGCAAACTGGACATAGCTGGGATAGTAAAAGATCTTCTGCATGAAGTCTTTCCAATAGATATTGACGCGGCGCCAGAGATCCGTGAAGCTGGAAGAGAGGAAATAGCGGTTGTTCGT
>CAZIKT010000021.1:27574-38606 GCA_964539885.1 uncultured Ardenticatenaceae bacterium
AGGCGTGCTTCATTGAAGTAGGTGCGGCGAAAGGTGGCAAAATCCACCACCGGAAAGAATAGAAAGACCACGTTGGGCAGAAGGAAGAAGTATGACAGCGTCTGCCAGATAGTGATGGGCTGCTTTGCGTGTCGCAGATCATACATATAGATGATCAGGCGGAACATGAACATACTACCCAGCACCGGCCAGATGATCGCCGGCCAGGGTGACGGTATGTATTCGGCCCGGGCGGCCATCAGCACAATTCCGACAACCAGCAGCAAGCCCACGCGCAGATTCATCCGTATCGGTAGGTGGCCCATCGCGATCAGGGCCAGCCCGGTCCCCAGGAGCCACAGCCCATTACTGAGTCCCAGAATACCCAGAATAGTGGCTACGGAAATGAAGAGAAAGAAGGGTAACCGATAGGGCAGGGGCAGGAAGAAGTGGATCAGGAAACCGTAGAAGGTGACCAGCATCACACTGGTGTAAAAGGCCTGGTTCTCCAACTCGTACTGCCGGATGAGCAGGACCATCAAGGCAAGCTGGGCGACCACGCTCAGAGTGCGCAGCACCTCGGTTCGGTCAACGCGGCGGATCTCCGACAGTCTATCTGTAAGGCTCTTCTCTGAGGTAGCTATCGGGATAACGGCGAGACACATCACGCCCAGCGCGACCGAAAGTACGGCAAGCTGTTTGGAGGCGATCCCGGCCAACCCCCCGGCGACAAACAGATCGGCCGCGAACGCCACCGCCAGTACGCCCAATGCCACCAGAGTCCATTCCAGAGCCGGTCGCCAGTTGGATGGTACTACCATCAACATCCCGACCGTGAGCATGACTACGCCGCTGATAGCCAGGGAGACCTGATTGGGGCTGATGCCGGGAGCGCTGATGCCCACCAGGTCGGCGCCCAGGGTGAACAGCAGCACGCCCAGGCCACCCAGAATGAACAAAAGTGAGAAGACGCCCTTTTGCTCAGCGATTGCGCTGACTCGTTGATTCATCAAGTCTACCGTTTAGATTCGATCAACTGTGCGATGTCAGGCAGGGTATCCATATATTCCAGGGACATCTCGTGAGGTTCAATCTCAGTGCCGAATCTCTCCTCAATAAACGACACAAGCCGCAAAGTCGCCAACGAATCAAGCACGCCGCTGGTGACAAGCTGGGTCGAATCGGTCAACAGGGCCGGATCTTCGCCCGGCAAGAACTCCTCAAGGATGAATGCTCTGATGATTTCCTTTGTGTTGTCCATTCCTTCACCTCTTAACTCGAACAAGTCCTAACAAACGGTTACCAGTCAAGATCGCGCTCATATCCAAGCGCGATCAACTCGGCGCCAATCAGCTCCTTGACTCGCCGGCGGTGCGCCGCTTCGAGATGATTCTGCCAATCCCCAATGATGCCTTTGCGCAAGTGCGATGAGGCATCTTCTTCACCCGGCTTCCGTTGTCGCCGCCAGATGCGCCATCCAACTGAATGACGCTCAAACCGATTTCGTTGCACGATGGAGCGACAGAGGTTGTTATCCTCTATCTCCAGATATTTCAGGACGCGACCGAAGTGGACAACCGGATCGCGCAGCAGATCCTCATAGCGAATGGAGATCATTGGGGCGTGGCTATCTAACCAGGTGCGGATTAAGTTGACCATGGCGTTAATACCGGGGAGGTCTTCACTACCCTCGATACACAACAGCAAAGCCTCATGATTGCTCAGGCCCTGGAACCTTTGATGCCAACTATGTCGTGAGCTACGCTTAATATGGAACATCCGCGAAACGAGTTGATCACGCGGATCGCGAATCATCAAGATGACCCTGATGTTGTGCTGAGCAATCAGCTCCGGTAATCCGTCCTTGTACCAAGCATGCCCATGCACGACATCCCCAGGTCGTGTTTCGGCGTAGCGTTCGATTACCCGGTCATAGTTGCCCACGCTTTTGTAGCCGGGAATGGAGGCAATCATGTTCAGCATCCAGGTGGTCCCGCTCTTGGGACTCCCGTTTACCAGCACGCGCTGCAACCGATGACGCCGGCCCATTCTGAGCCGAAAGCGCAGGCTATAAGAGCGATACGTTGCCTCTTCTACAACGATAAACATCTGCGTAAGTGTGGAGCCGGAGCAAGAAGAATCCGCAGAATCTGCGATTCACTTCACATGAAAGCCGGAGCATACACCGGGTTAGCTCTTATTTCGTGCCCAGACCTGGCGGAGGCGAAACAAAAGGAAAACCGGCACGAGAATACCCACCGCCACAACCAGGCCAATGGCTATCCCCCAGAACTGGCCCAGCTGCCGGACTATCGGCGGCTGACTCTGATTGGGAATATCCGCCAGGGCCACTGTGGGTGTCGGCGAGGGCTGGGGCGTCGGAGTTATTGTTGGACTTGCCGCGGGCACCGGTGTAGCGGTAACCAGCACTTCAAGCTCCGGCAACTCAGCCGGAAGCTCTACCGGTCGTTGCGTGTACAGCAGATTCGTCTGCGGATCGGCCTCCGTCACTCCACCGACCACCAGTACCAGTTCGTCACCTGATACCGCCGCGGTGAGGGACTCGATCTCGACAACGCCGGTGGTCCGCATCTCGACGCTCTCCATCTGCCGCCAGCCAACTCCATTCCAAAGGTAGTACTCGATTGAATAAGGGCTGATGCCTTCGCTGGTCCCTTCCCGGAAGCGGGGAAAGAGCAGGTGAAGCTGTCCGACCGGGTCCGACGCCAGCGTGGCCGGCACTTCCGATTCCACCACCGTCGACACTTGCACCAGAGGTTGCCAGGTAAGGCCGTCATCAACCGAAACTTGATGCAGGAAACTGAGGTGGCCCAAATTCCATTCCTGCCACACGCGATGGACCACATCCTGGGTGGTCGCCTCGACAAGATGTCCCTGAACGTGGATGCTTTGATTACTTCCGCTGACGACCTGTTGGGCATCCGTCCACGTCTCGCCCCCATCTTGAGACTGGGAATAGTAGAGCTTGTCGCCCACGCCCACAGATGACGGGGAGCTGTTGATCCAGACGATATGCAACGTATCCTGACTGCTAATCGTCAGCCGGGCTTCCTCAATAAGCTCGCCGCCGGCGGCGACGCCATCAAAAGCGACAATCGGTTCGCTCCAGTTTTCGCCGCCGTCAAGCGACTTCAACAGGTAGACGCCACGGTCCTCGTTGATTGGTACGGTGTAGACCACATAAATCGTGCCGGCGCTGTCTACGGCAATGTCCGGCACACCCGCCGGCATCATGATGTCGGTAAGCGGCTGTGGCTCTCGCCATTCAGAGGAAAAGACCGCGTCGTTCGTGCTGGCTCGGCTGAAGTAAATGCTGCCGCGCTCACCACCCTGCCAGACGGCAAGTAGAAAGCCGGCTCCATCTTCCACCACCGCCACATGGTGGTTGGGTGAGTCCGCGATGCTTGGCCCATCTGTCATCCGAGACCAACGACCTTCATCCCATCGGGAGTAACTCAAGGGCGCGGTTTCTAATTCGGTCACGCTGCCGCCGGCAGGGACCGGACCACCCCAAAGCATGTGTATCCGGCCTGCCTCATCGGGCACCGACTGTGGAAAGGAGAATCCATTGGTCGTCTCAGTGTGAGTCCATGGCTGCCAAAGGGTGACCACGGACAAGGAGCTGATGAACTCCGACATTGACCGTTGTTGTAGCCACACATCCTGGCTGACGGCCTCGCCGCAGCTGGTGATCCAGATAAATCCCCCGTGCAGGTCGGCATCCTGCCCACATGTGAAGGCGATTTCCTGAAAGGTATCCGGATTCTGGAAGCCGGACAGTGGCGGCTGGACTTCTTCCTCGGTCCAACCGTTCTCAGTGCGGTAGGTCAGATAACGCGCCCCGGATTCCTCAGCCAACACGAGTAAATCGCCTTGGTCCGACATTAGGTGCACCTGGGTCGGGCAGCCAAACAATTCACCAAGAAACTGCTGCCGGGACTGCCATGTATTCCCGCCGTCCCCTGACCAACTGTAATACTGATTACAGATATCTTCCTCGTGACCGGCCTGCCAGACCACGTGCACGGTGTCGTTTACCGTGGCCAATTGAACGCGCGCCGGGCCGGTAACTTCCAGCTCGTCCTCTTCCTGACGCTTGTCGATTTCGAACAATGTTGACCATGTCTGGCCGCCGTCGGCGGAGTGGACAAGCAAGATCCGCTCATTAGCCCAATCATCCCAGGCCACGTAGATTCGATTCTGGCTATCAACAGCGAGCTGCACATTCGCGGTGTCCGGCGTCAGCAGGCGATAGTATGAAGACAGGTGCAGGGGTGCTGGCGCTGACCAGGTGGCGCCGTTGTCCGCGGACTGGCGAAAATAGACGCCGGCCGGCGCATCCACCAGATCCGTCGACTGTATGTACGCGGCGGCCACCTGATTATCCGGCAAAGATGCCAGGGCCGCGCTGACCACCGATTCGCCCAATCGGGTGGGCGTTAGCCAGGCGGCAAAAGCGCCGAAATCCGCGTTCGGCACACTACTATGAAAGAGGATGTCTTCATCGTCGAGCCACAAGGCATGGACCACGCCGGCGCCGCTTGTCGCCAATATGGGTGTGAAGAGCGGTGTGGGATCGTCGGCCTGCAGGTCGGGCGAATAGACACGGGTGCCGAAAGGCAATTCGACCGCGATAGGAACGCTCCAGGCGCCTTCCTGCAACATGGTGAAGACGAAGCTATTGACCACGGCATCCTGCCAGATAACGCGCATGACGCCGGCGCTGTCGACAAACAGGTGCGGCTCACTTCCGCTACCAGATTGCGACAGATTATCCGGCTCAGTCCAGACGTTGACTTGACCCTGGCCCGTTGAGACGCTGACAAAAACACAGAGTAACGCGAACAACACGACGATGGAGGGCAGCACGCGGACGAACGCAGCGCGGAATGGTCTGCTTCCAGCTCTAGACATATAACGGCCCCCAAACAGCACGAACACTCATGTATAAACTCTCTTTGCCTGCCACTCCTGCAGTCTCTTGGTCACGGTTACCAGCGCCAGGGCCGCCAAGGGCATGAATAATACATCTATTGGCAGCCGGTAACGAATCGCCGGCCATGACAGCAGGTGAATCATGGTATGCGTTGCCGCCACCAGATAGATAAGCAAGTAAACACGCCAACGAGTCAGGGACAGTACAAGTCCCAGCACGAAAAGCGGTAGAAATAAACCAAATGAGATGACGCGGGTCAAGTTACTGATCGTGCTTGAGTCCTGAGAAGGCCAGAACTTGAAGTATTCAATGGCTTTGTTCAGAGTCAGCAGCACATATCGAGCAGGGTCCGCCGCTACAAAACCAAGCGCCTCGGCAGTCAGCGCACTGTTCAGTTGCGCCTCATTCAATCCTTCCATTTCAGCCGGGATCGGCACCACAACCACGTCTACATCCGGCCAACTTGTGCCCAATTGGGGGTGATTGGCGGCGTACAGCGCATATCCGGCGTTGGAGTTCAGCGGTAAGAAGTCGCCATAGACAATCTGATTACGCACAGACCAGGGAATGATGAAGAGCGCCATCACTGCCGGGGGAATCAACAACTCCCAGAGCTTCAGATTCCTTCGACACTTCCACAGCAGCCAGAAGAGGAAGACCGGGACCAGCACCAACATGGTCTGGCGCAACAACGTCCCTAATCCCAGGGCGACCCCCAGCAGTACCAGCCCACTCCACGTCGGCCGCTCTCCCAACTTCAAAGCGATCAACACCGCCGCTAGCAACGAAATGATAAAGAAGGTCTCCGTCATCAGGGCGGCATTGTAGTAAACGAGGTAACCATAGACAACGGTCAGCCCGGCGCCCACGACGCCGATCCGCTTATCTTCCAGATGACTCCCGATGAAATAGACCAACAGACTTATCGCAATCGCGCCGACGACCGCCTGCAATAACCGGGCAATCACCGGCTGATAACCAAACAGCGTGTATACGCCGGCCAGGAAAAGCGGATACAAGAACGACCAATGGGCGGTCGGCTCGCCGGCCTCGGTGAACGGATACCAGTTCTCGACAAAGCTAAAGCCCCTTCCGGCCAGCAGGCTTTGCGCCAGGGCATTGTAAGAGATCTGATCATGTGTGCCGGGTAGCGCTGCCACCGTATTGCCGAGGAGAATGGCGGCCAGCGCCCGAGAGAGTCCGGCCAGCAGGACAATCACGATCAGAAGTCGCGGCCAGGTCAGTTTCCCAAATAGCGTCATTGGCCGACCTGCGCGGCGCCTTCACTGCCTGTATCGGGGGAACGCACGTATAGTTGCTCGAGCGCCACCAGGCCGCCAAAGAAGAGCCAGGCCAGAATGCCGGTGCGAAAACCGCCCATGCCCACGTTGTAGACAAACGGCAGTAACCAGTCGCCCAGCATGCTGGCGGCGATTGTGCCGGCCAACCCTCCGATAGCGCCATACGCATAGGCGCGGGCGAAACCTTCCGGCAGTGCACGGCGCAGTCGCAACCCGAGGCGAAAGATCTCCAGGAAGAACCACAGCAGGAAGCCCAGCCCAACCAGTCCGGTCTGCGCCGTGACATCGACCAGGTTGTTGTGCGAGTTGAACTCCACTTCATAACCGCGAATGCGAAACAGCGGCGTATACCAGTAATAATTGGCAAAACCAAATCCCAGGACCGGGCTGGTGCGGATGATCTCGAACATGATATTCCAGGCATCCAGTCGTGTGCTGATGCTGTAGGAATCGGATGAAAGCAACTCGGGAAACACGCGCATGATGGGAATTATCGCCAGCAGAGCAAGGCTTATGGTCATGCGCCAGGAATAGAAGAAGAGTACGGCTCCCACTGCGGCGAAAGAAGGGATCCAGCCGGACTTCCAGCTAAAGTTCAGGACATAGCCGGCGTAGAGGGTAAGCAATGTTAGCGCGCCCAGCAACAGCCGCAGCGCGAGGGGCAGTCTCTTGTTGATCAGCGCCTGGGAGAGCATGAGAGGCGGCAACCATGCCCAGAAAATGCCGCCAATCGAGCCGGAACGAAATATCAGTCTGATTACCGGCTGTATTACGGGGAAGCTGAACCCAATGATATATAGGGCGCCGACAGCGATGAACGCCCAGACCATAAGCTCCAACCAGCGCAAGTTCTTTATGACGTTGGCCGCCAAAAGAAACGCGCCGGCCGCCGCCAAGAATAAGGCAAATCCGGCGACCTGGGCATCCAATGCCGCGTTGGCCGCGAAAGTGAACCAGGGAAGCTGGCCCACAATAAACGCTATGCCGGAGATGAGCATGAAGCCGACAATCGGCAAGAAAGTGCGTGAACGGGCAAACTGAATCTCATTCTCGCTCACCAGTTGCTTCAGCAGCCATAGCCCCCAGAGAACCGGCACCAAAACGATGGCCAGGTTGAGATCCTGCGGGCCGAGGGCAGGAGTGAACATACCAACCAGGGTGAGCACAACCAGGCCGGCCTGTGGCCAGCGCCAGAGGATGACCGCTCCGGCCGCGGCCAACGGCAATAACAGGAGCAGTTGTAGTTGGGTTAGGTCAGCCAGATAGCCGGCGGCTACAACAAAGGCCAGCAGCCCGACGGCGATTGCGGAGCGCAGCCAGAAGCGATTTGACTGGGTCAGATTGGTAATGGGTAGGGTCACTCTCGAAACAAGGGAAGCCATTCTCTAACTCTTTGCCCCCGACAAGTTCTGCAATCCGTCGCGGTATCCGCGATAGATGTAGCTGCCGACAATCCAACGCTTGAGAGGGATCAATAGGCGTGCGGATGGTTGACGACTCCTCACTAAGTCGGAGAAGCGCTCCAGACTCCACAGCACCGGCGGAACATCAACGATCCGGCGGGTCACCTTCCGCACAACTTGCCCGGGCCGGTCTTCACCCCAGGCAATCGGCGTCTTGTCCTCAAACATGGGCAGGTGACTACTCAGCTCCGGGTGTCTTTCAAAAACGGCCGCGGCGCGAAAGCCGACTTCTTCCATACGCCGCTTAAGTGTATCCAGATCTTTGAATACGTGGTCACGATGCCAACAAATCGCCTGTGGACAACGATAGAAATCGAATCCCAATTGAAATGCCCGATAAGCGAACTCCACATCACACCACATACTGGAGCCGGAAAATCCGAATGCCTCCATTGGCCCAATTTCCCAGAAGGCATCTCGCCAAAGAGCCATGTTATTGCTGCACACTTTCGCGAACTCCATCTCCACCGGCGATTGATTGCTCAGCGCCTCTTCTTCTTGCGGAGATAGTGTCCGGAGTGGATTCTCGTCCCTCAGCCAACGCTGTTCAACACCCGCCACAATACGCCGGGGCCGGTCAACCAGAGCCATCACCAGCGTGCACAGATAATTCGCCGCCACGACGATATCGTCGTCCAGGAAGACCAGAATATCGGATTTGCTCCACTGCGCGCCCACATTTCTGGCTTGCGCGTCTCCCTGGTTCGCCTGGTGGATATAGTGCAGGCGGAACGGAAAACTCCTGGTCTGAACGGCATCCGTGCCATCCACCGAACCATCATCGACGACGACGACCTCAAAACAGGAAGCCGGCAGGGTCTGTTCAGCAAGGGATTGGAGCGTGTCCAACAACCAATCCTTGCGATTATAGGTGGGGATAATCACGCTGACTTGAGGATACGAGATCATCACCACTCATTATCCGCCGCGTAACCCAGACGCACCAGCGCCTGCCCGGCAATCAGCTTAAACAACCAGCGCCTATGCGCCGGCCAGTTCCGCCAACGACCCACCGGCTTGAACTCCCCCTTGGGTTGCTGCGGGTTCCAGCTCACCCGGCCCTGCTGCTTCAAGGCGGACGATCCCCGTACCTGCAATGACGAAATCTTCTCATACGGAAAGCAAGCCGGGTCAAGGTCGAAGTGATCGCACGCCTCGCGAACGAATCCGGCCGGGTCCGTCACCGCATCCTCGAAGCGCGCCAGCCAGTATCCCTCTCGCCCGGCAAATTCCTGGTCGCAGTACATGATCAGCTCGGCCGCCCGCCGCCAGCGCAAGCAGGCAAAGGAAAAGCGGATCTGCGGCCATGTTCTGACCGTCGACTCCACCACATCCCGGCCGTCGCGCACCAACACCAGCAAATGCTCGTTGGGGAACATGCGTGGAAACGCACATAGGTTCTGAACACTCGGCTCCTTCATCAGCACCCGCTTTCCAGCCGGCGTAAGGGAGTGTAGATAGGCCATCATCCCAGCCCCTAACAGCGCCGGAAATGCCCCTTCAACCAGCTTTCCCTGATTCTCCTCATACGTATTCAGGAACTCACCTTGCAGATGGTCCACGTCGCGATATATCTGGAGCAACGGCAGTTCCCACATCTCGTGCGGATAGGCGTGCAGCGCCGGGTGCAATCGCAACAGCTCGCCCACATACACGGTACCTGTGCGCTTCATGATGCCGTGGACCATCACCGCCGGCCCATACTCGCGGCCTCGTATCCGCCTGGCAAGCTCCTTCAGGTCCTCCGACGGCTCCGGCATGGCGCCCGGCGGCCGGTAGCTCGCGCGATCAAACACATACTGCGCATACCTCCGCACTTCGTAACCCTTCACGCCGAACATGCCTGTTACCCTAATCTCCTGACGCTCTCATTGATACGCCGGCTGTGCATGTCCGATTGCCGTTTCCAGGAACGTCTCATAAGCATCGAGCATTCTGGGTAATGAGTAGTCTCGAACCACAGTCTGCCGGCCGTTTGCCCCCAGCCGCCGGCGCAAATCGGGATTGTCAACCACGCACTGGATCTTGGCCGCCAGTTCGCTGCTGTTTCCAGCCGCGAACAACAACCCGTTGAACTCATCCTCGACCAGTTCCGCGGTGCCGCCCACATCAGTGGCGATGACGGCCATCCCGGCCAGCATTCCCTCCAGCACCACCCGGGCAAACGGCTCCGGCCAAAGCGACGGAACAACCAGGACATCGTTCTGCGCCATTAGCGCCGGCATCTCCGCAGATGGTATGCGGCCCAGCATGCTGACCCGCTGCTCCAAATCCAGGGACACTATCAGCTGCCTTAGCTGCTCCACGTATGGCGCATTTCCACTGCCGGCAATGGCGAGAGTCACCTGATTCAAACCCATATCCCGAAGTTCAGCGACAGCTTTAATCGCCGTCTCCAGACCTTTTTCTCGTTCCAGCCGGCCGGCCGTCAGCAACGTCAGCGTCCCCCTGTTCGCCTGTCGCCGGATGTCCAGCGATTGATAGGCTGCGTCATCCGTATCAATGCCGGTGTGGATGATGACCGCATGTGAGACCGGGACGCCGGCTTCAACCAGTACATCTCGTGTTGCCTTACTGACGCAAATGACATGCCTGAATTCAAGCGCTTCCCGGCGGTCAGCCTCCCTGGACAGCATTGCTAAGGCCAGTGGGGCCATGAACTTCTGCTTAATCAGCCGGGCGGGAAGTGAGCGGCCCGGCCTCTGCCAGTAGAGCACGTGCTGGTTAGGCAGCAGCGGCCAGTATTCGGCGAAGCGATAGGCCACCCGGCCGGGGAGCCTGGCTTCCGCCAACGCGGGGATCGCCTGGTTCAGGTTCCACATCCCCCAGACAAAGATGATATCCGGCTGAAAATCGGCCAGCATCTTCTCCAATTGCCGCAGGTTGTGCCGGATCCGCGCCCCACGACGAGTAAAGAAGACCAGACTGTGCCACAGGGGAGTCAGATCCATCTCCTGGTATAGGGCCCGGCGCACTCCCTGGTTCTCGGCGATCTGATTATTCGTGCCGTGCATACTGGTCAGCACGCAAATGTCATGCCCACGTAACCGCAGTCCATCTACCACCTGCTGGCACGACCGGCCCTGACCGCCCAGCTCAAATGGTGGATAGTAATTGGTCACAAACAAAATGCGCATGGCTGGTATTTCGAGATGCGACTATTCCACATAACCGAGATCACGAAGGCGTCGAAGGAGCTCCGGGTCTGCCTCCGGCTCCTGAACTGCCTCCATCTTCTGCTCCGCGACCCGCTGCAGGTGACCGTCAACAACAGCCTGGAAATGTCGAGCCAGTTGCGGCTCGCTTCGACTGAGGTCCGCCAATTCGTGCGG
>CAZIKT010000021.1:38706-56723 GCA_964539885.1 uncultured Ardenticatenaceae bacterium
GGAAATGTCGAGCCAGTTGCGGCTCGCTTCGACTGAGGTCCGCCAATTCGTGCGGATCCGCGCGCAAGTCATAAAGTTTCGGCTCGTCGGGGAAGAAGCTATCCCAGATGAACTTATGCTCCGCCGTCCTGACGGCCACAATATGGCGATGGTCGCGCCACATTTCGCCGATAGCCAATTCTCTATCGTAAGCGTCGCGTTCCGGCAGCCACAAAGGGAGCATGCTTTGCCCTTCCAGGCCGGCGGGAGAGGGGCATTCGCACAAATCGAGGATGGTGGGCATGATGTCAAATGTGCTGACCAACTGCTCGACAACCATTCCGGCGGGGACATTGACGCCGCTGACGATCAAGGGAACGCGTAAGATCTCATCATGGAGATTCGTCTCAAAATGGCCCCAATGGCGGCGCTCAAGAAACTCCTCTCCATGATCCGAGACCAATAGGACCACTGTGTTTTCCAGGCGATTCATCTGGTCCAGCCGCTCGAGTAATTCGCCAACCTGCTGGTCGACAAACTGCACCGCCGCGCAGTAGAGCTGAAGGTAGTGCGCCCGTTGCTCATCGCTGATGGGCAGGCGGTCCCAATTGGCCCCGTGCATGTGTCCCAGATCTCTCCATATCTGCGCGATTGATGCCGGCCCATTCAGACTATCCTCACGATGATAGGGCCAATGGACATCCATGTAGTGTACCCAGACGAAGAAGGGGTCTTCAACATCGGCCAGCCAATCAAGGACCGAATTATTCACCACCTCGCCGGAAACGTAGAGCCGGGCCGGACGTAACTCTTGGCCGAATGAGGCGGCGAATCTGTGGAAGAGCGGCGAACGCAATAGCTTCTGCCCACCTTTCACCCGGCGCAGCACAGGCTCCGATTCATCTGGATGGAGTTCGCGAAAGGTCTGAAAGCCGCGCTGATAACCATACCGGCGACCTAACAGCGGACTGGTTGTGAAAGCGGCCGTGCGGTAGCCGTTCTCCGCCAGCACTTCCACCGGGCTGGGCCGGGTTTCGGCCAGCGGCCCCAGGCACCCGCCATACATGGATGCGTATGTTGAGGTCAGAATTGGCGGAAAGGCGGCCTGGGTCCATGAGCCGCCGGTCACCGCCCATTGGAAGCGGATGCCTTGCTCGGCCAGGTGATCGATGCTAGGCGTCAGTTGATTATCAGCGCCATAGCAGCCGATTCTGTCGGTCCGCAAGGTATCCACTGTCAACAGGATGATGTTCGGAGAAGTCATCCGGCAGTAATCACGATTGACGGCGAGAGACCAACTGATACAACATCACCAGGCCGGCCAGGACCAATACCGGCAGAATACCCAACCAGATTGCGCGATCCACCCTGGGCAGCTGTGACGGCGGGGCCGGCGAATCAAGCGTCGTCCCCGGGGCTGCTGTCGTCGCCGACGGTGTCGCGGTTGGAACGACGGCCGAGGTCGGTTGGGCTTCCGGCGTAGGCTCTACCGCTGAAGCCGCGACGTCATCCAGTGTGAGCGAGGTGAAGAACAATCTCCGCCCCGGCTCCGGCGGCGGGTCGGTAAAGGTCAGCAGCAGTTCATTCCCGTTGTGTACGATAGGATAGGTGCGGTGGGCATGGATGCGCCCAGCCTCGATTTCCTCGCCGTCGTTGGCCCGGATCAGATAGACCATTGTGGGAGCTGTCCAGCCTTCTCCATCCCACACAGAGTGGTAGATGGCCTGAGGAAATCTTATCTGGCCGAAGTAATGTATCCGGCCATTCCCATCCACGGCCATCCCATCCCCGGCCTGCCCATTCAGTGTCCCAAACAGATCGGTTTCCTCACTCCAGGTCAATCCCCTATCCGTGGAGTAACGGTGGTGCCGGTAATTTGCTTTGCCCCCCGCCCACATGATATGAACCGTGTCGCCCGCCACCGCCAGGGTTGGATAAGCATCGTCCAGTCTTTCGGCTTCCGCCACTTCTCTTTCAGTTAGCTGGTCTATCGTGATCGGTGTGACCCAGTTTTCACCCCCGTCCAGCGAATGGGTGTATCGGACCCAATCCCCGCCGGCCCCGCTCAATGATAAGTAGTACCAACTGGCATGCAGTCCCCCTTGCTCATCCATCCGGAACTGCAGCCAGGCCGGTTGGCGGTCAGAGAGAATATCGGGATCAAGCCAAACCGGCGCCGACCAGCTGATGCCCTGATCCTCTGAACGAGTGTAGAAGACCCCGACGTCCGCGCCGATGCCGCGTACGTAGAGCAGATGAAGCACATCGTGCGCGTCTACTTGCAAGGCGACGAACCCGGCCGGCACGGGAATCCGAAACGGCTCGGTCCAACTTTGGGCCGAAAGCGCGTCATGTGCCGGCGCTTGAATATGGAAGACAGGGCCGGTCTGACCGGCGCTCCATACCAGATGGATGGTGTTATCCGGGGCAATGGCCACCGAGATATTCTGAAGGATCCCCAATGAGTCGCCGGCCAAAATATCAACGGGCGTCGTCCAATTCCTGCCGTCGTATCGGGCATATTGGATTAGGGGATCGCCGCCATCCGGCGTTTCAGCCCAGAAAGCATGCACATAGCCATAAGAATCCTCGACCAGCGATGCTTCAGTCGCATTTCCTTTACCCGTCGAGAGGCGGATTGGGGAAGTCCAACCATCCTGTATCTGAGCGGTCGCCCAATACCGACCAAGCGTCAGCAATAGGAAACCGGCCAGAATACAGGCGACCAGGAGCTTTTGACGCGTCATACCTCGTACCCCATTTCTTCAATACAAGAACCTAGCGTATCAACGACGATTTGTTGATCGGCTGCCGGCATCTTCTCCCGCCAGTGTTCTACTCGCTCTATTGAGATTTCCGGCAAGTTGTGGAATTCATCCGCCAGGCCGCTCATAGCGGCAATGCGCGACAGGTAGCTACGTGGGGAAACCGCCAGATCTTCCAGCCGTAGCTCAATGTATCGTTGATTATCCAGAGTCAAAGTGGCCCGCAAATCAAGCCAACGCCGGTATACATTGTGTAGCCACAGGGCGGCCCCGCGAACGTCGTTTGGCGCCCATGGTTGCTGTGTTAGCGAGTGCACCACGCCTCGTGGGTCCCGCTTGATATGGATGACTGTGCTATCCGGGAAGAGCTCCCACAGGAAGTTCAGACTCAGCAGATGTTGCGGCGTCTTCTCCGCCCAGGTCTGTTTGCCGCTTCTCTGCGCCGCGTGGCAGAAAAGATCATTAATCAGGGCCGCGGACAGGTCAATCAGTTCCTGCCTCCGCGAAAAGTATCGCGCAACTCTGAGAGAGTCAGGTGGGGAGGAAGCGCGCCGCGGCTGAGAGCGATCCTTGCGCAAACCCCTGCGCAAGGCCTGAACTTCCCGCGCGTATTCAACCAGACGGCCCTCATATGGCCGCTCTGTATGCCATGCCCGCCCCTCAAACTCGTGTTCGCACAATTGCTCAAGAAACTCCTGGACACGCCGAGCGTAATAATCCGGACCTATCCAGGCCGGCAAATCAAACCCTCGATAAGGGCGGCGGTCCGGGTCGCTTAGGTAGACCAGCATCAACCGCTCGAAACGGGAGAGCGCTTCGCTGCCGCCTACGGGATGGTAACCGTCGGTCAGGGCGTAGACCAGATCTCGAAGACCACCGGGATCGATGATCAGCCGCATCTCTTTCGGAAAGGTGTGTACGTCCTGATGGCTACCCAAAGCCTTGTACAGGATCCAGGTGCCGCTCCGGCCGCTGCCGGTCACAAATATCGGGGAAGGCTTCATCACGAGTATCTCTGCGGATTCGCGCACATGGTCATGCCGGCCCGGCAGCTTAGCCGAAAAGATAGCGATAATACCGGCGCGCCGGAGATCGCTTGACCACTGCCATCAGGAGCAGAGAGCCGCCCAGCGACACGATAACCAGAATCGTCATGTAAATGAAAGTCATGCCCAGCACACTGGGGAACTGCCGATACATGATCACAGCGGCGACATACATAATCCGATTATGCGTCAGGTAGACTCCGAGCGACTTGGTGCCCAGGTCTGAAAGTTGGGCAGACAACGGCACTTCCAACCGATCGAAAGCCAGGAAGCAGAGGATGAAGGCCAGGGAGTACACCTGACGGGCATACCCTCCGAAGTAAGGTCCCAGCCATTCCTGCCCGGTTAGCTGCACAAAAAACCAATATTCTATAAGGGAAAGCACGGCCAGGCCAATCGTGGCCGCCAGTAGATACCACTTCACGTTCTTGCGCTGCAACCAGTCCGTGAGAGGCCGGCGATGAAAGCCGGCCACCGCCCCAAACACAAACCAGAAGAACAGGGTGGGGAACAACCAGCGGGGAGTGAGCATTTGCAGGACGTCATCGCCGGCAAACGAAAAGCCCAGCTTATCATGTAAGTGAAGCGTGAAACGGCCAAGCTCCAGCGCGGCGGCCACTATCAAGACCAACCAGGGTCGCTTTTTGGCCAACGGCATCAGAAACGGTGCGAGGAGATAGAACTGAATGATTAAGGGAATGTAGTAATAACGATCAAGGATCTCGGCCGGCCCTTCCGGAACTCGCCGCAAGAACAAGATAAAGAAGATGACTGTCCAGATGAGAAACGGGACCAGCAATTGCCACACGCGTGATCGGACAATGGTCCACTTAAGTTTGGCCGTATTTCCGGCAGCAAAAGCCGCGAAGAAACCGGAAACGAACATGAAGGCCGGCAACGCGAAATAATCAATCTGCTGAATGAATATGATGGCGTAATAGGCGGGCGAGCCGATCTGATCGTAATTCGGCACCTCAACCGGCATATAGCGATCAGTCCACAAGAACAGGGCGCTGATGCCGTAGCCGGTCGCATGATGTATGGGAAGTGCCAGGGTGGCCAGCCCATTCAGCAACAACAACCTCTTAATCATTCCAATGATGCCTGCATAATTTCAAACACGTCTAATCAAGAGACTCAGCTGTGGTGGGTGGAGGACATCCATTCCCAGGTCCGCGCCAGACCGCTATCCAGCGAAACCTGGGGCCGCCAGCCAAGAACCCGCTCAGCCCGTGAAGTATCCAGATCAATTCGAGGAGCGTCAAAGGTGCGGGCCGGCCCGTATTCAACCACGGCCTCCCGGCCGACTATCTTCTCCACGCGCCCAACCAACTGATTGAGCGAAAGCTCTTCGGTCCCACCCAGGTTAAAGATGCGTGGCTTTTCTGCTAAGTCCACCGAAGTGGAGGAGATAAGAGCGTCCACCAGATCAGAGACGTAGAAGTAGTCGCGGGTGACACTACCATCGCCCCAGATCAGAAGCGGCAGGCCGTTAGCCACCCGAAATAAGAAGACCGCGACCGCGCCCTGTTTGGCCAGCGGATTCTGTCGCGGGCCATAAGGGACGGAAGGGCGCAGAACGACATAGTCCAGACCCGACAGAGAACGGAACATTTCCAGATACTTCTCCACTGCCAACTTGGTGATTCCATAGGCCGTGATCGGCTCTAGTGGATGCTGCTCGCTAATCGGCAGATCGTGCGCTGTCCCATAAACTGTGCCGCCGGATGAGACGAAAACCAGCCGGCGCACGTTGGCCTCCCGGCAGGCCTCAACAAGGTGAATGGATGGTATCAGATTCAGGCGAACGTCGGCTGCCGGGTCCCTGTTGGCGGTCTCATGAATGGTGGCCCAGGCGAGATGGAAGACAACGTCCGCGCCCAACAGTGCTTCGCGCACCAGATAGGGCTGGGTGAGGTCGCCGCGGATGAAGCGAATACCGGCGGGTTGCGGCTCATAACGTCGCTCGCGCAAATCGAGGACCGTTACATCCCAGTTTGCCGCCACGAGCCGGTCAACCAGGTGCGAACCGATGAACCCACTGCCCCCGACAACCACCGCGTTCATTTCAGCCGGGCCTCACGCAGTATTTCCGGCTGATCGCGCCACAATGGCCATTCATGCAACTGACGCGCTCTCGCGAACCGGGCATAGGGTCAATAGGCTCCGGGCATAATCCTGAATAACAGGTAGGTCTACTCCACTCCGTAAGCGTTCCAGCTCCTCCGGCCGGTCGATGGCCCATTGCAGCAACTTCTGCAATTCCTCAACGTTCCCCATTGGGAAAAGAAACCCATTCACATCGTGTTCCACGATATCCCGAACTCCGCCGATATCGCTGGCGATCACCGGCGTCTTGCTCTGCAGAGCGTCCAGCAATATCAGGGGGCTGTTCTCGTGCCAGGTGGACGGCAATACGAAATAGTCTGTTTCGGAAAACACGGCGCCCAGTTCGGATGGTTCAACAGTCCCGGCAAAGTGAATGCGGTCATTGTCCTTTGCCAGAGCGTGCAATTGCCTGGCGTAATCCTCGTAACCGTCGGACCCGCCATAGATGGTCAGCGTGGCCTCGCGAGGATCATCCAGGCTGTTGAAGGCCCGAATTAACAAATCCGGCCCTTTGTACGGCTGCAATCGGCCCACGAAAAGGAAACGCATGTGGGCCGCTGAGCTGTGCTTCACGCGAGATAGGGGATGGTCCGGCTCAACGCCAAAGGGCAGTAGATGCACCTGGTCGCTGAGAAAACCGTTGTCCAGGAAGGCATTTGCGGTGAAGCGGGTTGGCGCGAGAACCACGTCAACTGCCCGGCGCAATGGCGGTAAGACAGCCAGCCGGCCGGCCATGAGGCGGACCTGACGCCAGTAGGGGTGCAGAAAGCGGGGCCGGCCGCGATTCGCCAAGGTCTTCAGAGACTCTTCCGGCAGCACATTCAGCGCTCGGGCAGCAAGCCGGCCAGTCGGGCGCCCGGAAACCATACAGGCCGCGCATGATTTCAAGGATTCGCCGGTGCGGCAGGAGCGATTGTCCCACTGGATCAGGGTGAACCGGCGGCAGACCGGCACGAAGTCCGTCGCGATGTGGGCCGTTGGCACGCCCAACTCCTGAGCCGCCTCCACAGCCGCAAAGGTCAACAAGTAGAAGTTCATAATCACCAGGAGGTCGGGCTGCTCGGCCAGCAAGATATCATGAACGACGGCTCCCATCTGCGGATCATAGGCATGCGCGAAGGCCTCTTCCGGCCGGTCCGCGACGGACAGCTTCAGCCGCCAGACCCGAAATGAACCATGATGATCTTCGACGACCTCAACGTCCTCGCCCAATCCTTCGTTGATGGCGATGTAGGCCACCTCATGTCCCATGTCGCGGAACGCACGACCCAGCCTATCGGCGTACACGTCGGCCCCACCCATAAATGGAGGCTGAAACCGGCGCGAGGAGATCACTATCTTCACGCTATTTTTCTGTCAATGCCTGGTCATACACGGCTTCAAGCCGGCTGATGTAACTGTCCCAGGTATGATTGGCCAGGGCCTGCCGGCGCGCCGCTCGCCCGAGTCTCTCGCGCAGAGCGGCGTTCTGCAGCAGCTGGGTAATCGCTTCGGCCAGATCGTGGACGTTTCCCGGCTGGACGAGCAGACCCGTCTTTCCGTGCTCTATCACGTCGGCAATCTGTCCGGAACGGCTGGCGACAATTGCCTTGCCCGCCGCCATATACTCATACAGCTTGAGCGGGGAGAACCAGAGTTCAGCCGGCAGCTCCGGGTACGGCAGCACCGCCACATCAACCGCCGACAACAGCGGCGGGACCTCGTTTTGAGGCAGCAGGCCGGTAATGATAACGTGCCGCTGCATATTGTTCTCGGCAATTGCCTCGTCCACCAGAGGACGCGCGCGGCCATCCCCGACTAACAGGAGCATGGCTTCCGGCACACCCTGCCGGACCAGAGCCATGCTTGCTATGAGCTTATCCAGACCGTGCCACGGCTGAAAGCCGCCGACAAATGCCACCACCGGCCGATCCGCCAGCCCCCATCTATCACGAGCGGGCCGGGGATCATAGTCCGGCGAGAACAATGACGTGTCCACCCCATTGGCCATCACCACGATCTTTTCCGGGTCCAGATCCCAGGTTCGGGCCAGATTCTGTTTCGCTGACTCGGAGACACAGAGGATGCGCCGAGCCAACCGATATGTGAAAGCCGCCTCTCGGGCAGCCACATAACCATGCAGGCCTCGGAGGGGCCGGCCCAACATTTTCTTCTCGAACAAGGGGTCGGCGCTCACCGTCAAAACGTACGGCATACCCAATCGCCTGCAGGCCATCGCCGCGCCCACGCAAAAGATGCCGTTATGCTCATGACATATGTCGTAAGCCGGCAGCGCGCGCAAACAGGCTTCATAGAAGCGGAGACTGTCGAAGGCAGCAAAGTAGGGCAGGCGCAGTCCAACTTGCAGACGACGAACGCCGCTCTCAACAGTGCGGAACAGACCGCTACCAGTAAGCCCTGTGGGTAAGGACTCTGATCCGCCTGCGCCGGAGACATCTTCATGACGACGTACATCACGTCCGTTTAGCATGACGCATGAAACATCATGCCCGGCTCGTTGAAGGCCCAGCAGGCTCTGTTTCACCGGGACGGTGTCGCCGACATCCAGCGTGAAATCGATACCGCCCACGTTTTGAATCACATAAGCGATGCGCAAAGCGCTCCGCTTCTCCGCTGTTGAATGCGTCAGGTTGCCTACCGCCGCAAGCGCCATTCTTGTGAACCAGATGCCCTGAATAGAAAACTCGGGGGATGAAGAAGTTTCTGTAACTGAGAGCTTCAGTTGTTGATTAAGGCTTCTATTGCCGGCAATAAGGCTCTTGCGGCCAATTCATGACCAAACGGGTTGGGGTGCATCCATACATCCGCGAACAGCAAGTTCTCGTATCCCTCACAGGCATTGACTTCAGCTTCCGCGCAAACCTCTCGATAGACAGGCAGGAGGTCTATGAAAGGGACTCCTGCTTCTGCCGCCAGCGCCCCAAAGACACGTTGTGCCACATCGGGATGGTTTTGGCTGTTCAACTGAAAGGCGGTGGGGAAGGCTACCATCACTACCGGAATGCCCTCTGATTGGGCGGCCTCAACGATCTCCGCCAAATAGCCCCAAATGCGGTCATAACTTGGGCTATCTTCGTCAGCCGGGAAGTATTTACCGACCTGTTTCGGCGGGTTGAGGACTGCGAAGGCTTCCGGCCCCTGCTGGCGGGCGCGCCAAAAGTTCAACTGCGTGGTCAGAAACGGCCATCCGTGCGTATTGTCTCGCAGCCACTGTTGCAGGCCGGCTTCCTCGGAGATATTTGGTCCCTGCCCGGTCACATCATTTACCAGAGTAAGGTCGATAACGAGGAGATCGGGATCATATCCAATGCCTTCCTGCAGGAAGAAGTTACGTTCCGCTTCCGGATTCCATGTTGGAATTCCCGCATTCAGCACCTCATAGGTCATTCCTTCGCTCTGTTCATTCAAGGCTGTCTCAATCAGTTTTCCATAAGTGTCCGCTTCCGCTACTTCCCATCCAAAGGCAATCGAGTCACCCAGGTTAAGAATCCGGAAAGTGTCGGCAGGCTTGGGCACCTCAAACTCGCCGGTGCGAAAACCTCTGGAATTGATTTCCACATCGATGCCTTCCCAATTGTGGGATTTCCCCGGCGCAAATAGATAGTAAGGTTGCTCATCCGAGCCCTTGCGCTCCAAATCGAGACGGCGAGCCGCGACGAGGGTCCAGCCCAGGGGTCCCTGGGCCGTGTTTCGCTCCCAGATGAACCCGACGAGTTCCAGTATTGCCAGAAAAACAATGACCGTAACGGCGGAAATGGACAAACCGAGCAAGATCTGCCGGAGACAACTGCCACCTTTTGGACTTGGGTCTTCCTGGTTCTGGTCCGCAATCAACGGCTCGTTGCTCATACTCTCTCCAATGTGACATCCCGGGCCGAGCGCGCAAACCGGCCACCCGGCGGCGGCAGAGTCGCGCTGCAGGCAGTGTTAAGTTTGGAGCTATTATTCGATGGCTTTCGGCTCAGGTAGTGGTTACGCTTTGCGCACCAGATAATCGCCCAGCACCAGGGTATCAATGTCACTGTTATAAAATGTGTTGAGCGCGTTATCCGGCGTGTTCACAATCGGCTCACCGCGCAGGTTAAAGCTGGTGTTCATCAACACGGGAATGCCGGTAGCCTGGCAGAATCGCTGCACCAGCCCATAGTAGCGAGGATTCCAGCTTTCCCTGATCGTCTGCGGCCGACCAGTCCCTTGATGATTCACTGCCGGCACGTTGACGCCAGTCTCTTCGCGGTAATTCAGCACTTGCAGCATGAAGCGCGAAGGGAAATCGCGCTCGGGATCGGATACCGGGAGATGAAAATAATCCTGAGCGGCCTCTTCCAAGATCACCGGGGCAAAGGGGCGGAAGGGTTCACGGAACTTGATCTTGGTGTTAACAACTTCCTTCATTTCCGCCCGCCGGGGGTCGGCCATAATGCTACGATTTCCTAGAGCACGCGGCCCCCATTCAAACCGGCCTTGGTGAAGGGCGATTACCTTTCCGTCCAGTATGTCATCCACGACTCGATCGAGTAGGCGACTCTCATCCTCGATGAGTTCATACTTCACCCCGCGCCGCTGCAGCGTCGCCTGGGTTTCAGCTGGGCCATATTCGGTACCCCAGTAACAATGGTCCATTACAAACTGCCGCGGACGACCGAGGAGTGTGTGGTAGACATAGAGCGCCGCCCCAAGCGCCCCGCCGTCATCCCCGGCTGCCGGCTGGATGTACATTTCCTTGAAGGGAGTTTCCGCCAGGATGTCCCCATTCACCTTGCTATTCAGCGCCACACCGCCCGCCATGCACAGCCGGGACAAGCCGGTCTCTTGGTGAAGGGAGCGCAGGAGTTTCATCATCGTTTGCTTGGTGACTTCCTGAATGCTGGCTGCGATATCGGCGTAGTGCTGGTTTTCCTTTGCCTTTGCTGAATTGGGGTCTACCTCAGGATTAGTCTTGGGAGTGAAGAAATCCGATTCGTGAACGCGCGGCTTGCCGAACAGCTCCACAAACTTGTCATTATAAGTGTGCTCGTGTGAGTAATGGTAACTGAAATAGTCGAGATTAACTCGAAAACTGCCATCGTCCTCTACCTGGAACAGCTTGGCGATCTTGTCCAGATAGCGCGGCTCACCATAAGGCGACATACCCATCACCTTATATTCGCCGCTATTGACGCGAAATCCCAGGAAGGCGGTAAAGGCCGAGTAAAGCAAGCCGAGCGAGTGTGGGAAGCGATGCTCGCCACTGAGGACAATTTCATTCGGCCGGCTGCCATCCCAACTTGACCGGCCCACGCCCTTGGTCATCGTCGTCCACTCACCAACCCCATCCACCGTCAAGATGGCAGCCTCTTCAAACGGCGAGGCATAAAAAGCGCTGGCTGCGTGGGCCATGTGGTGATCAACAAACAGTATCTTGTTGGCGTCAACACCAACTTTCGCCTGGATCGTGCTCTTGACCCACAACTTGTCCCCCAGCCAGGTGATCATCGCCTCACCAAAAGAGCGCCAGGAGCGGGGGAATGAAGCCAGATGGGTCTTCAGGATGCGCTCGAACTTGATCATCGGCTTTTCATAGAAGACAACGTAGTCCAGGTCCTGGGCCTGAATGCCGGCGCTGGCCAGGCAAAATTCGATGGCCTGAGCAGGAAAGCCGTTGTCATTCTTCTTGCGGGAGAAACGCTCTTCCATTGCCGCCGCCGCCACCATGCCGTCGTGTAGCAGGGCCGCCGCTGAATCATGATAGAAACAAGAGATACCGAGGATATACATACCTAATACTGCCTCATGCTTTCGTCCATGGTATGACTGGTGTTGTGGAACTCATGCCAACCGAGAGCGGCTCCCTTCTTCCGGCCGAGCGGGTCCCCGAACAGCCGCAGGCCGATTCCAAATGGGGTTACCACCAGGAAATAGACAAAGGCCATCAACAGCCGGCCTTGAAAGTTTCCTAGCTTGTGGCTAAAGTGACTCCAGCGCAACCACAAAGCACGAAAGATGCCCGTACCGGCCGGGATATCCAGCGGTGCTTCCTTCGCCACAGGCAGTGACCGGCGAATGAGCAATGTAAACAAACCGCCGACCAGAGCGCTGACTACCACAGCAACGATGAGCGTCCACCAGCGACCGAGTTGTTCCCGTACCGCAAAGAGGGCCACCCAAAGCAAAACGACCAGCAATAAGTCGACCAACACCGGCACACGCAAGCGCCCTTTGGCCGCCGCCGCTGCTCCACCCGAATAGCCCACCATGGTGAGCATCGCCAATACCAGAGCTGAAATGAAACCCATTCGATCCCTCGCCTAAAACAAAGTGTAGATAAATGGTGCCAGCGGCGAACCTGTTGCAAAAACCAGCAACAGCGTAACAAGCAGCAGAATCGTCACCATGGGGATCATCCACCAGATCTTGCGCTCCCACATGAAGGCAAACAATTCTCCTAAAATACCAAAGCGCGTCCTTAGATTTTTCATTGTTTCCTGCTCTCTTTGTCAGACAGTCGACTTTTGCGGCCGTTCAAACGGGGCGAAGAGGAGTCAGTCAATCCGCCATTGGACGGATAAGCAAGCTTGCACAAGGTAGGGCGAAATTACTCGCGCATGGCCGGCGCACCATGCTGATGCCCGGCGTCATTTCGCAGGATTGGGGCGCGACGCCGGAAATCGTGCTGGCATGGGTCTATGCGCTGCTGTGGGCGCGCGTCAGCCGGCTGACATTACAGATCGAGAAGTGGTCGCGAGACTTGTCCGCGCCGCTGTCAAGCGGCCCGCTGCCGCAGGGCATCCGCCGGCAATGCCGGCAATCTAGGCTTTGCGGTCGTCGCTCCCATAGTAGTAGCGATAACCGTACCCGTCACTCTTGGAATCGTAACGATTCAGCACAACGCCAACCAGCGGCGCTTCTACCCCTTGCAGTTGTTTGACGGTCTGCTGCAATTCTACTCGCCGGGTGCGCTTGCTATTGATGACCAGCAGCACGGAGTCCACAAATGCGCTGAGCACAGCCGCGTCGGTCACCGCCAGGACTGGGGGGCTGTCGATCACCACATAATCGTAGCATTCAGCCGCCTCCTTGATTAGTCGCTGCATCTGCTCGGAACCCAGCTCTTCCGCGGGCATTTCCGGCAGCGGCCCGCTAGTCAAGACCGCCAACAAGTACCTGTCGTCGCCAACGTCCTGCGTATAGGACGCGAAGTCCGGACCGCTGGTCGCGTGACCGTTTTGCGAGAACAGATCCTTGCTGGACAACATTGACATCAGGCCTTTGTCCCTTTTCAACTCAAAGATCTTGTCCTGTCTGGGGTGGTGCAGATCGGCATCTATCAGGAGCACCCTCTTTCCGCCCATGGCCAGCACCGTAGCAAGATTCGCGGAGATCATGCTCTTCCCATCCTTCGGGCTTGTACTGGTCACCAGTATCGTCCTTACCGATCCTTCACCGCCCTGATGTTCGACATCCTGTAGGCCGGCAGCCTTATTGCCCGGAGCATGATGACCCATGTTTGTGCGCAGGCCGCGAAAGGACTCCGAAATCGGTGAGCGAGGCTGTTCAGCCACGATCTTGTAAGCATTGACCCCCTTTCCCTTAACCGTCGGGACATAGGCTAAGGTTTCCAGCTGGAGAGAGTCGGTCACATACTCAGGATTCTTTATGGTATCGTCCAGGTAGTCCAGCACGAAGGCAACACCGACTGCAAGGATTAACCCAACCCCCGCCGCCGCCAGTATGGTGATGTTGGCGTCAGAGCTGCTGGGATTCTGGGGGAGGCCGGCCGGCTCAATGATCGACAACACATTCACAGCGTCCTGATTCGTGCTGGCCAATAATGCCGCATAGTTCGACTGCAGTGCGCCCAACTTACCCTGCAATCCCTGGATTTCTGTTTGCGCATTGGCGATCTGTTGCGCGCTAAACAGGTCTCCGAGTTCACCCAGCTTGGCATCTATTTCGGCTTGTGTGGCCTCAATCTGCGCCTGCAAGTCGTCGAGCTGTCCATCAATGAACTCCTGTCGAGCTTGCTCTTCTTCCTGTTGCCCACCTGGACTCATCTGGACAAGCTGGTTGGCCAGCTCATTGGCCACGGCCTGGCTCCTTACCGGATCGGTATCAACGACCAGCAATTCCAGAAACTGCGTATTCGGCAGCGCCCGCACATTGTAGTTGGGAAGTTCACTGATCCCCAGCGCCTCCATGGTGGCCCGGCGGACCGGTTCCCGGCCTGCCATGTCGGCGTATGCCGTCGCCAGTTGCTGGCTCAACACCAACTGCGTATTGGTCGGATTGGGCTCCTCAATTATCTGGCCGATCATCAAGGTTGCTCGCGACTCATAAAGCAGCGGCTGATCTCGCGTTGCGAGATAGCTGGCCCCACCGGCGAGCAAAGTTGCTATCAGTATCAGCCACCACCAGCGTTTGACTGGCCGAATCAACGTGTTTAGCTCCATATCAGCTAAAAAGCTCCTTTCTGAAGTTGCAGCTTCTGGCGCAAAACGGTACAGACCATATGCTCTAACATCAAGTGTACATCCTCAACCCGCTCGATACAATCGCTGTCAACGTGGATGTTCAGATCAACTATCCGCGCTAATCGCCCTCCGTCAAATCCAGTCAGCCCTACCGTCTTAGCTTGCCGCTGGGTAGCCGTCTCAACCGCTCTCAGCACATTTGCGGAGTTTCCGCTCGTTGAAATGGCCACCACGATATCGTCTGGTTGGACGTATGCCGCCAACTGGGCGGCAAAAACCTCCTCGTAACCTTCATCATTCGCGTAGGCCGACAGAGCGGCCATATTATCCGTTAAGCCCCAAACCCGGAAATGAGGCCATCCTTCCCGGCGGGTGTTCTTCCCCAGATCGCAGACAAAGTGGGAGGCGGTAGAGGCGCTGCCGCCATTACCCATGATAAAGACTTGCCGGTTCGCCAGCCGGGCCTCATGGAGGATGTCCACAAACGCGTATATCTCGCGCATGGGCAACTTGTCGAGAGTCTGCTTGAGGTCAAGCACATACTCCTTCAATGGATCCTGCGTGGTAATCTCTAGTATTGGCACCGGTTTGGTTACCCTATCGAGTTCCCTGACAACTAACGCTTGTAATTGAAAATGACCTTTGTTCCGTCCGGCTCCAGCCTGAAAGGCAATTCCTTAAAGGCGCTCAAAGCCTCCCTAACGCCATTCTGTCTTTCATAAGGGCAAAACATCAGCAGAAAACCACCGCCGCCGGCGCCGCTGATCTTGCCGCCAATGGCCCCGGCTTTGATAGCAGTGTCGTAGATTTCATCCAGGGCGCCGTTTGAAACCCGGCTGGCCAGCTGTTTCTTCAGTTGCCAGCTCTCGTGCAGCATCTCGCCCAGAAGATTAACACGTCCATCCAGAAGCGCATCCCGCGCCATATAGGCCATATCTCTCATTTTTCTTAGGACTGCCCGTCGCTGACTCATATTGGCATACTGCTCTGTCAATATCCCTGACGAATCTCTGGTGACGCCGGTGAAAAACAGCATGGTGCTGTCTTCCAGCTGTTTCAGAGTACCGGGATGCACATCCAGTTTCTGACAGATCACTTCATCATTCGGCAGGAACTCCAGAAATCGCAAGCCTCCGTATGCAGTGATGTACTGATCCTGAATCCCAATCGGTTTCCCCAGCACATCAATCTCAATCTCGCACGCCTCCGAGGCCAGTCGGTCGGCCCCCACCAATTCGCCGCGGTAGCTGTACATGGCGTGCAAAGCTCCCACAGTGACGGCGCTGGAGGAACCAAGACCCGAGCCCCGGCTGGGAATATCACCCATGGTGGTAACTTCCACGCCTTCACGAATCTGCGTCTTCCGTAAGGCTTCGCGGATCAGTTCATGCTGAATATCGTCCAGGCAATTTACCAACTCGGTCCTGGTGTAACCCACCCGCAGCAACTTGTCAAAGCGGTTTTTGATAGTAACAAAGATGTACTTATCAATGGCCGTGCTTAGAACACATCCCCCTTCTTCCCGGAAGAAGGGACGGAAATCCGTGCCTCCACCGAAGAAACTTACCCGAAATGGAGTCTGTACAATGATCATTTAGTAGGCTCCACGCCGCCGCAGGACTGCCGGGATGGTTTGCATCAATATCTGCAGGTCCAGCCAGATCGTCCAGTTGCGGATGTAGTGCATATCCAGCATAACCCTCTCCTCATAAGAAAGATCGGATCGCCCGCTGATCTGCCAGAGACCGCTGATGCCGGGGTAAACTGTGAGCAGGTTCATGCTCCATTGCTCGTATTCCTTCGATTCCTCCGGCGAGATCATGCGTGGCCCGACAAGCGACATCTGGTGCAATAGCACATTGAACATTTGCGGCAACTCGTCCAGACTCGTCTTGCGCAGGAAGCGGCCGACTCTGGTGATCCGAGGATCGTCCTTGAGCTTATACTCTCGCGCAAGTTCACTTTGCAACTCCGGGTAGCGAGCCAGGATCTCGTCCCCATTGATGTACATCGTGCGAAACTTGAACGCATCCAGATGTTGGCCGTGTATGCCCAGGACGCGCCGGCGATAGAAGGCGGGACCCGGCGAATCCAACTTGATCAGCAGGACCATCAACGCGAAAAAGGGAGCCAACAGGATAAGGGCCGGAATAGTGATGGCGTAATCCAGCGTCACTTTCATGAGACGGTCGATCCCCTTCATACGTAGCTGGTTGATGCGAACCAGCGGAACAGTGCCGATTTCCTTGACCTCGACGCCGGTGGTAATCAGCTCAAACAAGCCGGAGGAAAGCCGGAGGTTTATGTTATCTCGAAAGCCGTAACGCTGGAAAACTGCCACAATATCTTGCCGAGACAGGGCGCTGGTCATCAGGATCAACTCAGTGACCCCGTACGTCTTGATCAGATTGTCCAGCTTGTCAATGCCGCCCAGGTTCGGCAGATTACGAAAGGCCTCTGAGCTGGGCTCAGCGGAACCGTCCAAGAAACCTACCAGGTGTAGACCAGACGTCTTCCAACTCACCAGTTGTTGCACCATCGAACGGGCCTCGTCGTTGAACCCGATTACAACCGCTGGCTTCAAGAAGTAGCCGTGGCGTCGCAGCCAGTAGACCAGGCGGCGCAACATGAGCCGGCCCAGGCTTACCAGCAGGAAAGTCAGTAGCCAGGCCAGCAGTAGCCAACCTCGCGCGAGCACGAGACTCTGTTCCAGAAAACCCGCAACCATGACCAGGAGGATAGTGATCGTCGTCGCGCGGAACACTTTCGCATATTCCTGAGTTCCGCCAAGCAGGTTCTGCCCCTTATAGAGACCGTGTATTCCATATACAAGAATGCTCAGCATTATCAGGATGAGGCTTACACTCTGGTAATACTCGTAGGTAGGCTTCACACCCAGGCGGAAGATCGGCAGAGTCCACTCGAAACGAATGACATAGGCTGCCAGCAACGCAACTCCTACCATGAGGGCATCAGAGAGGATTAAGCTGATGATAAACAGATGCCATTGCAGCCTTGCGCCAATGCTTGGCTTCTTAAGTTGAACGCCGGTGCCTACAGAGACTTCTGTCATGAGCGTTTCTGTAGCTGTAGGTGATGCCACCGTCTCTTCCTCCTTCCAATGATGAAGAACTGATCCGCGCCAAACTACATCAGAGACGCGATAACCAGCCAGCCGCTACACTCTGTATATCTGATCCCATTCAGAATAGACGGTCCGCCAGTTGTAAAGCTTCTCGACCGTTTCCCTTCCCTTCTGACTCAAACTCGACGCCAGGTCAGGCTGGGAAAGGACCTGGAGCACAGCCTGGGAGAAGTCGTCAGCGTTATCTGCCAGCAGAACATCACGCCCGGCCTCATAACTCAGACCCTCAGCTCCGATGGTTGTGGAAACGATAGGCAAGCGCCAGGCCCAGGCATCCAGGATCTTCACTCGCATGCCGCCGCCCGCATGTAACGGAACAATGAACACGGCCGTCTCCGCCAGATAGCTGATGGGATCATCCACATATCCGGTCACTTCCAGAGTGTTGTCTTCCTCTGATGCAGCGGCGAGCGCCTTCGGCGGATGCTTGCCGATAACCGTCAATATCGAACCGGGACAGGCAGCGGAGACTTGCGGCCACACCTCGCGGTAAAACCAGGCCACGCCTTCCGCGTTTGGCGGC
>CAZIKT010000021.1:56823-67418 GCA_964539885.1 uncultured Ardenticatenaceae bacterium
GACTTGCGGCCACACCTCGCGGTAAAACCAGGCCACGCCTTCCGCGTTTGGCGGCCAATGCAACCCGCCGACAAACGTCACTCTGAATGGGTGGGACACGGGTACAAACGCCGGCCTATTATCCAGGTCAATACAAATGGGGATGACTTGATGCCGATTGGCAGCCGGCGCATCAGTTCCTAACTGCCGCACCGCCTCCCAATCCTCTTCAGTCACCCATACGACGTTATCAAACTGACGGCAGCTTTCTACTTCGTAGCGAGCCAAATTGCGGGCTTCCCGCAGCAACAAGCCTTTCTGAAGGCGATTACCGCCGCCGGCTGCCAGCCGTTCTGGAATCTTATGCACAGCATTATGCTGGTCCAGCACCATTTCCATCCGCTTCCCGCGCTTCATCCCCCTGGTAGCGGCGAGCGCGTATTGGGCCATCCACAATTGATCGGCATGGACGGCATCAAATTCCTTTGCGGCCAGCAGATCAGTCAACGCACCCTTCATTTCTTTGCTACTGTCGCGCAAAATCAGAAATGGTTGCCGGGTGATCAGCGCCTGCAACAAATAACCCATGTCCCGCAATCGAGAGCGCAGCATTGGAATGGTGTAAACCGCGCTGCAAAACTGTTGTAGATGAGACAGATTTTCCGGCCGGTCGTCCGGCCGGCTGAACGCGACCAACGTTATCTCATGTCCCCGGCCTGCCAGATACTGCAGCACGTGGTAACTGCGGACCTTCGGGCCGGCATCGACCGGATAAGGTACAAGCTGGGAGAGAAAGAGAATACGCATAATGCAGCACAACTATACGACCCAAACAGGATAGGACCATTGTTGCGGACCTGTGTGGGACTTGACTTTGTCATTCGATATACCCCAAAGCCTTCAACCGCTCGCGTGTCTCAGCTTCCACTTCAACAGGCTCGCCAAGTATTCTGGGCGAGAAGAGAGGCAGGTCGTTTTGCCATTCAGCAAGCGCCTCAACATACTCCCGGCATGTGGAATCAAAAGCCGGACATTCAATGACGTTCCTGGACTCGTTAGGATCCTCCTCGATGTCATAGAACACCGGCGGTCGATCATCGTACCAGATATACTTGTAGTTCCCGCCATGGACGGCAATCTGCTTCCTGGGAAACCGCTGGGGGTCCATCATGGGGTTTACACGGAGTAGGCCCGCGATGACATCATGACTCCCTGAGTAGTCTTCCTCGGCAAACGCAAAGCCTCCTTCCTTCTCAGGCTCTTTGACTGCTTCAGAAAGACTCGGGCGATAGAGCTGGTATGACGGCACGTCCTGCCGGTCGACTTCCGCCCAATCCACCACGGAGGCGAACATGTCAAGCGTTTGCACTACGCCCTCTACCTGAACACCGGGCGGATAGTCCGGATGGCGAACCAGGAGCGGCACCTGCATGATGTTGTCATGCAAAGTCAGGGTGTGCCCCAAGATATCCTGATGCTCACCCAGCATCTCGCCATGATCCGCCGTTATGACAAGCACGGTGTTCTCCCATTTTCCTCCCCTCTTCAACTCGGCGACAAAACGCTCCAGCGCGCGATCGAGATGCATGGTGGCTGCATCGTACAGGGCGGACCACATTTGCCGGTGCATGGCGGTTACTCGACGTAAGCCGGAATTGAACCGCCATGGATTGGGCGCAGAGAACTCTGACTTGAGCACATATCGTGTATTGCCCTTGAGTTGGCCAAGAAGGAGTCGAGGCGCCGGCGCCCACGGAGAATGCACGGGGACAACATTGGCTACCAGGAAGAACGGCTCGTCCTGTCCGCGCGCCCGGATCCAATCCTGAACGTCGCGGAAGAAACTCCCCAGACCCTTTTGCTTGGCCCAATAGCGCTGGAACAAGTGTCGCAATGGGGCAGCATGGTTTTTCGCCCGCGGGTTAACCTGTATCGTCTCCCTGTGATAGTGTTCATCAAAATAGTCAAAGCCGTAGTCGGGGCTGAAGAAAGGGTTCTGCGAAAACGCGACGGTCGAATAACCATGTTTCCGCAAGAGTTCCGGCAGCGGTACGATGTCGCGATTGAACCGGCGATCTCCCCTATGGTTATCCAAACCGTGTTGTCTTTGATAGAGGCCGCTCAACATGGAGGCATGTGTAGGAATCGTCCAGGTAGAGGTGGTATAGGCATGCTTAAAGAGAGTGGACTCTGCGGCCAACCGCTCCAGGAAAGGGGTTGTCCTCCGGCTATATCCGTAGCAGGAAGTGTTCCGCGCCCTCAAGGCATCTGCAATGATCACGATGACGTTCAGCATGAACCTGTTTTCCTGGAAGCCGGCATTTCTCTTCTTGGCACGACCCAGACTACCTCTGCCCGCGATTCACATTCGCCCTGCAATGTTTTGAGCCAATCCAGTCCTGGCTAACTAGATTGGCCCATTTGGGGATGATGCCGGTCCGGCCTCTTTAACCATCGCCGGGGATATCCGTTGCTACTCTAAGTAGCCCAGCGCCCTCAGATGCGAAAGCAGATGTTCCGATTCTTCTTCCGATAAGCCCTGCGGTGAGCCTTCCGGCTCAGTATCGCCGGCCTGATAACGCACCGGCCGTTCATTAATATGCCCCGCCAGCAGCTCATATAATACTCGACCGTCCAGATCATCCGGCTGAGCCACGTCGTACAAATGGAGCAATGTGGCCGGCATATCAGCAAGTTCTGCATCCACAGCCGGCGCACTATTCAAGAAACAACTCCCTGAGAAGACATAAAGACCATGCCGAGAGTGCCATCCGAGGTCACCGTATTCCTCGGCAGGAAGAAAGTAACCATCTACCCGGCTACGACCGGGCCGGGGTACATGCCGCGCGGACCGGATATTCCATTCGCCGCCATATGCATCCAGTATCAGATCCGGCGCGCCGTCGGCCACATCCCCATACAGATCCTCCGTTCTGCATACCGCCGAGAACAACGGCTGATCCGATTCCGGCACTACCACGTTCTGAAGCTGGTCGACTAGCTTCTCTGCCATCGCTTCACGACCGTCGGCGGCGCTGCCATTCTGCGCCTGCGGGTAATTACCGTTCAAGTATAGCAGACCCGAATAGACCGAACCGGGCAACACCTTGCTCTTGTCCGTATCCGGGGCCTCCTGGTATTCCAAGAAATCAGCCGCTCCCGGCATGTCCCGTTCAAGCCGGCGCCAAAAGGGTTTCGTCATGCCGGCCGGCAAAGAGCGCAGTGCGGTCAACATAACACGGCGCGCCGCCCCTTCAAGGACTCCTTTGGACAGGCCCTGTTGCTCAAGCCACACCGCCAGCAGCCAATTCAGCACGTCGCGTTTTTCCTGAGCTGTCCGCCGGATGGGGATCAGATAGCCATTGTCCCGCAGCCATTGATACAGCATGAACTCGCCATGAAGCCGGCTGGAGCCGTGATCAGAGATGAGCATGACGGCATCCGGTTCATAACCATCCAGCAGTCGCTGAACATCCGCGTCCGAACGCCGGTAAGCTTCAGCAATTCGTTCCGCATCCGGCATCTTGTGGTTGGCATGATCAGTCAACATCAGGTTGATAACCAACACGTCCACCCGAATCTGATCCGACAGGCCGAGCGCGACGTTTACCAGGGAGGACTGATGCTCGATTTCCGCTTTCAGAATGAGATCCGGGTCTTCGGAATTGAGGATCTTGGCGCTTACTACCGGCCGCAATCCCGGCTCATGTTCGCGCACCCAACGCGCTGCCGCTCCCGGATACACAATATCGGTTGCCGTTTCCGGGGAGCCAAAGCCGGCAACCACAAAACCGTCTATCGGCTCCGGTGGGTAGGTGAAGGGGACATTGACCAGGCCGACTCGCAGACCGGCCTCGTTCAATCGCGCCCAAAAAGGGGTGCCGCGCCGCAGACTGCCGCTGGTAGCCGTGAACACGTTCGTGGTCGGATTACGCCAAAGCATGTCGAAGACACCGTGCTTACCCGGGTTCTTGCCGGTGGAAATGGTTGCCCAGGCTGTCGGCGTCCATGGAGGCATGGTAGATACCAGTTTTCCCCAGATACCCTGAGTCATCAGAGCCTTCAATGCCGGCAGCTGATCAGCGTCAATCAGCGGCCGCACGTATTCCCAGCACGCGGCATCAAGCCCAACAACCAGTGTCTTCATAATCTGAGGCTACTTTTCGGCCTGGAAGTGTGGCTACTTCTCTACCGGCAGCATCCATCGGTGAGGAACGCTGACCCGAAACTTCTTGTGCGCCAGCATCGGTCGCCCGTCAATTCGTCCCTCTGTTACATCAAAACTTGTCGCCGCTTCAACGAAATCCTGCAACACGCCGTCGCCGATAACGGCCACATCCAGCCTGTATCGTCCGGGTCTTAGCAGTAGCTCATCCACAGCGCATATGAACTGTAACCGATTTTTGGCGTTCACGCTGTCAGTTGGGCTACGTATTCCACTTTCAAAATTCGTGACCGGTTGCCCTAACGTGTCGTACAGCATGATGTTGCAGGCCAGACCGGGGACATGCCTGTCGACCTGCAGGGTGAAGCGCGCCGGACTACCTGATTTCAAGGCCATCCCCGATTCTTCTCCCTGGACTTCAACGGACGCTAACCGCACAGCCCCTCGACCGCGACGATCGCTGCGCTCGGCTAGGTCCCTGGTCTCGGCCAGCTCCAGCGTGCGCAGGTAATCACTTACGGCTTCCGTGATGGAACCATCCGTGCTTACCTGTCCTTCCTGAAGGTAAATGCCCCGTTGGCACAGAGACTGAATCAGCCCCATGTTGTGGCTGACGAACAAAACCGTGCGTCCCTCACCGGCGACATCGCCCATCTTGCCCAGGCACTTCTTCTGAAACGCCGTGTCGCCGACCGCCAGAACCTCGTCGATCAACAGGATTTCCGGCTCCAGGTGGGCGGCCACCGAAAACGCCAGGCGCACATACATCCCGCTGGAGTAGTGCTTGACCGGGGTATCAACGAACTGGTCAATTTCCGCAAAGTCGACTATCTCATCAAACTTCCGCGATATTTCGCCCCGCTTCATGCCCAGGATCGCGCCGTTCAGGAAGACGTTTTCCCGGCCGGTAAGCTCCGGATGAAAGCCGGTCCCGACCTCCAGAAGCGCCCCGATGCGGCCGTGTATTTCCGCCTCGCCGGTAGTCGGCTCTGTGATGCGCGAGAGCACTTTCAACAGCGTGCTCTTGCCGGCTCCATTGCGGCCAATAATGCCGGTCACTTCGCCGGGCCTGATTTCAAACGACACATCTTTCAGCGCCCAGAAGCGCTCATCCAGCCCGGCCGCCCCATGCCCCTGCCCGCGCGCAATCTTCGCTGCCCGGCGAAATGGAGCGAGCGCGGCCTCCGCGATCTGATCGCCCAGCCGTTTATGCGGCTGCTGCAGTTCGCCGATATGGTACTCCTTACCGAGATCAGAGACGCGGATGGCGAATTGACTCATGACTACACAATATCCGCGAAGGTCATTTCCAGCCGGCGAAAATAAAACAGGCCGCTAATCAAAATCAGGAGAGCGACAATCGCCGAGATGAATACCAGCGGGCCTGGAGCGGTTTCCGTATCCAGCAATGCCCAGCGAAAGCCCTCAACCACCCCGACCATGGGATTGAGCGCGTACAGCGTGCGCCAGGGTTCCGGCACCAGGCTGCTCGGATAGGCTATCGGCGTAATGAATAGCCACGCCTGCACCAGGAAGGGCACGGCATAGCGCACATCTCGAAAGCGAACATTCATCGCCGCCAACCAGAGACTGACTCCCAACGAGGTGACCACCGCCAACGCCAGAAGCAGCGGCAACCAGACCACATTGCTTGTCGGCACAATGTCGTAATAGGCCATCATCAGCAGCAGAACAACGAATGCCAGCGCGAAATCCACTAACCCGGCAAGCACCGTCGAAATCGGTATAGTCAACCGGGGGAAGTAGATCTTCTTGATCATATTCGCGTTGACCACCAGGCTGTTTGAGGCCTGGGTCAATGAGTTCGCGAAAAACGTCCACGGTACCAGGGCGGCATAGCTGAAGATTGGATACGGCACGCCGTCAGACGGAACCTGCGCCAGCCGGCCGAAGAAGAGACTGAATATCACCATCGTGAAGAAGGGCTGGATGATGGCCCACAAGGCGCCCAGCACCGTCTGCTTATAGCGCACCTTGATGTCGCGCCAGACAAAGAAGAAGAACAGCTCTCGGTACTGCCACAATTCGCCCAGCTGCAGCGACGCCCAGCCCTTCTTGGGCCTGATGAAAGTAACCGGAACGTCAGCGGTATCCTGTTTGTCTCCTCTTGATGAAGAAGCCAATCTCACAATACCTGGTTGCTCAATCTGATCCATGTCTGATTCGCTTCGTGCCTGGAAAACGGCTCTTTTCTACGCGATATGCCCGTTCGCGCAAAGCATCATAGCTTCGCCAGTTCCGGCCGATTGATCTTCCCGGTAGAGGTCTTGGGCAGTTCACTACGAAACTCAATGATCTCCGGCACCATATAGCGCGGTAACTTCTGGCGACAATGCGTTTGCAGATCCTGTACGGTAAGCCCGTACTTCTCCACCGGCACCACGAAAGCCTTAATCCGGTTACCCAACAAATCATCCGGAATGGCCACCGCGGCGGCTTCCTTCACGCTGGCGTGCCCATACAGCGCGGCCTCAATCTCACCTAACTCAATGCGATAACCACGGCTCTTGATCATGTGATCGCGCCGGCCGATGAACCGCCAATTCTTCCCGTCTTCATCAAGCGTCACATTGTCGCCGGTGCGATAGGCGATATCGCGGAAATGCTTTTGCAGCGGATTCTGCATGAAGCCGCGGGCCGTCTTTTCCTCGTCTCCCCAATACCCATCGGCAACGCCGGAGCCGCGCACCCACAGTTCGCCCTCCTGCCCAACTTCCGTTACCAGCCGGCCCTGGTCATCCAGAGCGAACACTTCCATGTTCTCACAGGACACGCCGATCGGTACCGGCAGGGTCAGCTCGGGCAACAAGTCTTTCTCCTGCACCTGGTAATATGTGCAGACGTTCGTTTCTGTCGGCCCATATAAGTTGTAGAACGTGCAGTGGGGCAGATATTCCACCAGTTTCCGCAGATACTTGATGGGAAACACTTCGCCGGCAAACAACACCATCCGTAGCGAGGGCAGCTCATGCGTGTCCAGCTTCCCATAGGTGACCATCATTGAAAGAATTGACGGCACCATGTATATGATGGTGACCGCTTCTCGCTGAATAAGCCGCACCAATTCCAGCGGAAACACGGAGTGTGTCTCCGGCACCAGCACCACCGTACCCCCGGCCTTGATGGTCACGAAAATGTCGAACGTGGAAAGGTCGAAGTGCAGCGGGGCATGGCTGGTCACCCGGTCATGCTCCGTTACCTGAAAAGTCTCATGGCACCAGTCAATAAAGGTAAAGATAGTGCGGTGAGAAATCATGACCCCTTTAGGATCACCGGTGGAGCCAGAGGTGTAGAGAATATAGGCCAGATCCGTTTCAATGGCCCCGCTTTCCGGCAAGGCGCCCGCCTCAAGCGCCCTTACCTCGTTCCAGGTGGTGAAGGTAACCCCTTGTGGATACTCCACATCGGCCGCGGAAGCCGGTTCATCCATCAGTATGACTCGCTCAATCGCCGCGCCCTCCCCGAAAAGGCGGGCAAGGTTGCTTAGCTTGTTGGCAGCCGTCAACAAAACACGAATATCGCAATTGCGGCTCATGTAAGCGAGCCGGCCGGCCGGGGCATTGGGGTCAAAAGGCACGTATACCGCCCCCGCCTTCAATATGCCGAACAGACTGACAATCGAAGCCAGCGACTTATTGACATAAAAGCCAACGCGATCGCCGCGACTCACACCTTGCCGGCGCAACATGCGCGCCACCTGATTCGTCAACTCGTCCAGCTCCCGGTACGTGAGAGCGGAATCCTGAAAACGCACTGCCTCATTATCTGGAAACCGGCCGGCGCTCTCAGTTAATAACTGCTGCAACAAGAATGCCATTCTTTACTTCCTTGCCCCGCAAAAGTACGTCGTTCCGGATACTACAGGCCCGAGAGGCGAGCGATAATCACCCGCTGAATGTCTGATGTTCCCGAATAGATGGTACCGCCGATTGCATCGCGCAGGTCGCGTTCAACCTCAAACTCGGTCATGTAGCCATATCCCCCAAGCGTGGTTATCGCATCCATGCTAGATTCCACAAAGCACTCACTCAGGTAGAGTTTGGCAATGGCCGCTTCCATTACCGCCGACTTGCCCATCTTTTTCAACCAGGCCACCTTGTAAAGGATGAGGCGAGCTGTTTCCAGCCGGACCTTCATTTCCGCGATGCGATTTGCCACAGACTGGAACTTGCCGATCGGTTGGCCGAACTGTCGCCGTTCGCGCGCGTAGCGGATACTGTTCTCCAACTGCCTCTCCATGGCCCCCACATGACTTCCCAGTATGCAGCTTCGCTCCCATTCCATGGAGCTGTTAAAGATGCTGCTGCCGGCCCCTTCCTTACCAAGCCGGTTCTCCAGCGGCACAAAACAATCCTGCATGATCAACTCTCCCATTGGGGAGGTTCGCAGTCCCATCTTGTCCAGATCGCGGCTGACGCTAAAGCCGGGCGTGCCCATCTCTACAATGAACGCGGTCACTCCGGAGAACCCCTTGGCAGAATCCACGGTCGCAAACACCAGCGCCAGGTCGGCAACCGGCGCGTTGGTGACAAACATCTTGGTGCCGTTCAGCACATATCCATTCTCCGTGCGTGTGGCCCGAGTCCGCAGACTGAACGCATCCGAACCGGAATCCGGCTCCGACATACCGTGCGCCCCGATCAGCTCCCCGCTGCAAAGCCCCGGCAGGTAGCGTTGCTTCTGTTCCTCGGTCCCAAAGGCCAGAATGGGGTGCTGAACGCTCCACATCTGCGCGTTCATGGCGAAGATCAGCCCGTTGTCCCGACAGGCGTAGCCCAGCCCCTCCATGACTAACATGGAGGTTAGGATGTCTTCGCCGCTGCCGCCGTAAGCTTCCGGAATCGCCAACCCCAGGATGCCGAATTGAGCACACTTGCGCCAGTTTTCACGTGACAGCTCGCCACGCCGGTCGCGTTCGATTAGCCCCTCATTCAGTTCAGCCTGGGCAAACTTGATGACCGCTTTCTTGAAGGCAATCTGCTCTTCAGTCCAGGAAAAATCCATCTGTTCGTACTCCGGATTCAGACGTTATTGCGGCGACTCGCCTGGCAGGGCATCTGGACGCCGGCGCCGCCATACTGTAGCCAATCAGCGCACATTCGTTAGCCGGTTGGATAAAACAGGTCGCTACACGGCCCGGCAAAAACCATGGCTCCGCCCTTCCGACATGGGACAGTGGCTGGAGCCTCAGCGGTATTCGAATGCCTTACTCCTGAAAATCACCAGGATAAAGGACAAAACCAGTAGACAACCGGCACGACGATCTACTGGCTTCAGTATCGGCGAAGAATCATAACCTAAATCGGTACAATTGTCCCAGCACAAATTGCATTTTTGCCGGGTCCTATTCCCATTCAGCCGTCAATACAAGGAGGTACATTGCGGTTTTCCGCGAGACAAATCTCGCAGAAAATGCCCCGAAAATGCTCAAGCGCATCCCGTTGGCCCGGGATGTCGAGCAGTATTCGCGATGGGTCGTGATGGATGGCTAAACGAAAAGTGGCACGATTCCGCCAAGCGCTTCGCCGTTGGTCTGTTAATCCAGAATAACGCCGTCGTCAGCCTCACCCGCAGCCTGCCACCCGGGAACCCGGCCTCCACCTGCATCACGGCGGTACCCGCGCACGCACGCGACTACTGACAATCCCAATTACGTCCTATAATTGTTCCTGGTCAGATCGCGTTCGTGCATCCAAATGATTGGAAGCATTCCATCCTCTTAATCTTACGATACTTCCCAGAACTCGACCTGTCGTAACCAATAGTGAACAGCATGATCCCGTCATTCAACTTCGAACAACACCCACATCGCCGATACAATCCCCTGATTGACGAATGGGTTCAGGTATCGCCCCACCGAACCCGGCGACCCTGGCGCGGACTGGAGCAGCCGGCCGACAACGACGCTCGACCGCCCCATGATCCGGATTGCTACCTCTGCCCAGGCAACATGCGCACCAGCGGAGAGCGCAACCCGCACTACGCAAATACGTTTGTCTTTGACAACGACTTTCCCGGCTTAACCCTGCACCCCCCTCCTGTAGAAGAATCACATCCACTGTTGCGCGCTCAGACGATAGGCGGCGTCTGCCGGGTGGTCTGCTTCACCCCGCGCCACGATTTGACGCTGCCGGAAATGTCCCTGCCGGCCATCGCCCACGTCATAGACACCTGGATCGGGCAGACCCTCGAACTAGGAAATAAGTACTGTTGGGTGCAATTGTTTGAAAACAAGGGCGCGCTCATGGGCAATTCAAACCCGCATCCGCATGGTCAGATCTGGGCCCTGGACTTGTTGCCGAACGAACCCCGCAAGGAAGACCGGCAGATGAGACAATACTGGCGGGCCAAGGGTATGCCGCTCCTGGTAGATTATGTTAATCTGGAATCCGGCTTGGGGGAGCGTATCGTCGTCGAGAACGAACATTGG
>CAZIKT010000021.1:67518-69039 GCA_964539885.1 uncultured Ardenticatenaceae bacterium
CATGCCCACTTTTATCCCCCGCTGCTGCGCTCAGCGACCATCAAGAAGTATATGGTAGGTTACGAGATGTTGGGTGAGGAGATGCGCGACATTACCGCTGAAGATGCCGCTGCCCGGCTGCGCGCCCAGACGGATCGCCACTACAAGGACTCGACCGGCTCCGGCGACAGCTAGAAGTAGATAGGCGGCTGATCGCTTGCCGCTTCGCTGCCGTCAATGGTCTTGATAGGCCGGGCCGGCACCCCGCCCACAACCGTATGCGCCGGCACGTCCTTCGTCACCACCGCCCCGGCCGCGACCACCGCCCCCCGGCCGACCCGCACCCCGTCCGTGATGACGGCTCCTGCTCCCAGCCAGACATCATCCTCGATGACGATGCCGACTGCCGTAATCCCCTGGTCCACAAAGGGCCTGTCCGGATCTGAGAAGACATGATTGACGGCGATAATCTGCGTAAACGGCGAGGTATATACCCGGTCGCCAATCGTGACCCCACCCTGACCGCGAATCACTGAATACTCGCCAATCAGGCTGTCTTTGCCGATGCGAATACCGGCGTTGGGCAGATCGCGAAAGTTATACACGTGCAGGATGGCCCCGTGCATCACAATCGTGCCCGCCCCGATGTCAATGCCTTTTGGACAGGCATGCAGATACACCCCTTCATCGAGGTAGACGCCGGCCCCCAGTCGAATGTGATTCGCAAAGCGCAGGCGCACCCCGCGCTCTATGGCCGCCCAGCCCTCCATGCGCAATATCATCCGATATGCCACCCCGCGGGCGGCGATCCCGGCAAACGTCGGAATCCAGCCGAAAAGGAAGTAAAGCGACTGTTCGAGGATGTATCGCCAGACGCTGCTTGCCTGGCGCTGCAGATAGAGGCGGACCATATCGAGCATCAATCAACCTTACCGGAGAAAACGACGAGGAGCAATAAGGAGCCGACTTCCTTGGGAGAACGCGCCCGCTAGCCGGCCGGAAAGAGAGCGGCTAAGGCGTCCGCCAGATCATCGTAGATGGCGAACGGCGGCAGCCGCTTTGCGGAAGGGAGGGCCGCCTGCGCCGCCCCCCGGCCCGAGCGCACCAGCGCCACCTGACCAACCCCTGCCCGCAAGCCGGCCTCCAGGTCGCTCAACGCATCGCCGATCAACACCGAACGTGTCAGGTCAATATCCATATCGTGCGCCGCCGCCAACAGTAGCCCCGGGGCCGGTTTGCGGCAACCGCAGTGATCGGCCGGGGCGTGCGGACACATATACACCGCGTCAATCCGGCCCCCGGCCTCATGAATCTCGCCGATAATGCGACCATTGATGTAGTCAGCCGTCTCCGGCGCGATCAGCCCGCGTCCAACTCCCGACTGGTTGGTGACGATAACCACTTTGTGATTGAGGCTGCTGGCACGCCGCAAGGCATCCAGAGCTTGCGCGAGGAAGACCACATCCGCCCAGGAGCGCACGTACGACGCCCGATTTTCGATGATCACCCCGTCGCGATCGAGAAAGATTGCCGGCGTCAACT
>CAZIKT010000022.1:0-67968 GCA_964539885.1 uncultured Ardenticatenaceae bacterium
GTCAATGAAGCGCGCGACAATTACGACCTGAACTCGCAGGCGATGCTGGATGTGGCCCTTTATCTCAAGGATCTGCAGGATAGCGGCTGCACCTTCGCTACCGATAGCTTCCCCAACCCGGAATTCGCCACCCGGAAGGCGCTGTTCACGATGAGTTCGACCGCCGGCATCCCCTTCCAGTTGGCTGCCTTCGAAGATGCCGCCAGCGACGACGAATGGGTCCTGCTCCCATTCGTAGGTCCGGATGGCAACCAGGCTGTTAACGCATTCGGTCAGATGATCGGCATTGTCGGCTCGAATCCGGAACAGGACCTGGCCAGCTGGCTGTGGATCAAGCACATGACCTCGCCGGAAGTCCAGGCGCAGTGGATTGACTCCAGCGCCTACTTCCCGTCGCAGACCACCACGGTCGAGCTGGTGTCTGAATTCGCGGCTGCGAATCCTATCTGGGCGCTGGGGTTGGACCTGAGCGCTCTGGGCAAATCGGAGCCGAACCTGCCGGCGCACGGCGTCGTTCGCGGCCTGATTCAGGACGCCTTCTTCGCCATCGCCGAAGCAGCCGATGAGGCCGCGATCCAGGCGATCCTGGACCAACTACAGACAGATGCCGAAACCGAGGTGGCAAACTCGCAATAAGCGATCTGCCAATCGGCCTGCGACCTGGTACAGGTAGTATCTGAAGATTGAAGGGGCGATCGCCGGCGCACTCCGGCGGTCGCCTTTTCTGTTTCGTCGGCTTTGGCTTGGGCGTGGATGCGGGCAAGGGATGGATGGGTCAGCGCCTTACATAAATGCGATCGCGGACACCGCGGAGTATGCCGCAACGGAGGCCGGACATTTGCTCCGCCGGAAGTGGGCTGAGCCGCCGCTGGTCAGCCACAAGGGCTTTCGCGATCTGGTCACCGATGCCGACCTGGCGGTTCAGGAACGTATCCGGCAGATCGTCGCTGAAAGGCATCCGGCCCACTGCTTCTTGGGTGAAGAGAGCGGTATCGGGCCGACTGTTTCCGGCCGGACGGCTGACGAACCGGTGTGGATCGTCGATCCGGTTGATGGGACTACCAACTACAGCCGGCAGATTCCCATCTTCTCCATTTCGATTGGCGTGGCATACCAGGGGCAGATGATTGTCGGCGTCATCCATGACCCGTTGCGTGAGGAGCTTTTCCGAGCGGTTGCCGGGCAGGGCGCTTATTGCGGCGAGCGCCGGCTGTTTGTCAGCCGCATAGCAGACCCGGCCGGCGCGATCCTGGCGCTGGATTGGGGTCATGCGCCCGAGATGCGCAGCAGTAGCGTCTCACTTCTTAATAGACTCGCGCACCAGGTACAGACCATCCGCGCGCTCGGTTCGGCGGCGATCGCTCTGGCCTGGGTAGCAGCTGGTCGCCTGGATGCCTATCTCAATGTAGACCTGAAGCCCTGGGATGTCGCCGCCGGCGGCCTGATCCTGGAAGAAGCCGGGGGCCGGATCAGCCGGCTCGATGGCGGGACATCTTACTGGCAGGAACCGACAGTTCCCTGCCTGGCGACCAATTCTCTGCTTCACTCGCCGCTGCTGCAGATCGTCGCCGAGTAGCTTTCATATCGAACCCAGACCACCGCTAAAGATTGTCAATCGCCTTACTCCCCAGTAAAATCGCGCAAACTTCGAGAGCGAACTGGAACCGCATATGCGATGGCCGCCCTACAAACATGTCTTCCTCGATTGTGACTCAACCCTGACAGAGGTAGAAGGGATCGATGCGTTAGCTGAGGCCGCCGGGAAACAATGGCGCGTAGAAGTGCTCACCCGCGCTGCGATGGAAGGGGAGCTTGACCTGGAGGAAGTCTATGCCAAGCGGTTGCGCGCAATCCGCCCCACCCGCCAGCAAGTCCAACAGATCCGGCAGAAGTACAAGCAAAACGTAGTCAGAGATGCCCGCGCCGTCATCGCGGCCCTTCATGCTCTCAATCACAGCGTCTACATTATCAGCGGCGGGCTGGCCGAGCCGGTGATTGAGTTCGGCATCTATCTGGGCGTCCCGAAGGAGCAGATCCGCGCCGTTGACCTGCAGTACGATGCGTTGTCGGGCCGGTGGTGGGCCGGCGAGTCAGAAGCTGTCGGCGCTGAGGCGCAATACGTTGATTACGAGGGAGGGGCGCTGACCGTAAGCAACGGCAAGGCGCAAATCGTTTCAGAGCTGCTCGGGAATCGCAGCGGGCGCTCATTGCTGATTGGCGACGGCGTAAGCGACTTGTTAACCGCTCATGCCGTGGACCTGTTTGTCGGCTATGGCGGGGTAGTCGAGCGTCCGCGCGTAGCGGAGGAGGCGCCGTGCTACATACATGGCGACAGGCTGGCTCCTTTATTGGCCCTGGCTACCGGGCCGGCAAACCTGCTCAGCCTGGAAGGGACGCCGCACTGGGAAGTCGCGGCCCAGGCTCTCAGATCAATAGAAGATGGAGTGATCACCTTTCAAAATGAGCGACTCAAATCGAAATTCGAACAAGCATATCAAGCTGTTTATTCCCGGCCCCACTGAAGTTCGGGCAGAGATCCTGGATGCGCAAACCCAGTGGATGATCGGCCACCGCATGCCGGAATGTGCGGATTTGTTCGGCAGTATTCAGACCAAGTTGCGGCCCGTGTTTCGCACCGAGTCCAGGGTGTTAGTCAATGCCTCCTCCGGCACCGGCCTGCAGGAGGCGGCCATTCGTAACTGTGTGCGCCGCAAAGTGCTGAACTGCGTCAACGGGGCCTTTGCCGAGCGCTGGTACGACGTGAGCAAAGCAAACGGAAAGGCGTGCGAGGCGCTGGAAGTCGAATGGGGCCAACCGATTCTGCCGCAGCAAGTAGCGGAACGGCTGGCGAGCGGCGAGTTTGACGCCATCGCCGTCGTGCACAACGAGACGAGCACCGGCGTTGTCAGCCCGATAGAGGAGATTGCACGGGCTGTTCGCGAAGCGCCCAACGGCGATGAGATCATGATCCTGGTCGATTCGGTGAGCGGTCTCTCCGGCGCCCGGCTGGAGTTTGATGACTGGGACCTGGACGTAGCCCTGACCTCCAGCCAGAAGGCCTTCGCCCTGCCGGCCGGCCTGGCTTTCTGCGCCGTTTCCGATCGCGCGCTGGAGCGAGCGAAGGCTATCCCGGACCGCGGCTATTATTTCGATTTCGTCATGCTCGAGAAGTATATGTTGCGCAACCAGACCCCGGCTACGCCGGCCATTTCCTTGATGTATGCGCTTGATCGCCAACTGGATGACATGCTGGCGGAGGGCATTGAAAATCGGTGGGCGCGACACCTCGCCATGCGCGATCGCACGCTGGCCTGGGCGCGCAGCCGGGGATTTGAGCCTTACCCAGCTGCCGGCTACGAGTCACCGACCGTCACCTGCGTCGACAACAAGCAGGGAGTTGACATCTCCGGCCTCAATCGCTACCTGCGCGAGCGCGGCATGATCATCTCGAATGGCTATGGCCCGTTAAAGGGCAAGAATTTCCGCATCGCGCACATGGGCGACATACAGATGGCAGATCTGGAGGAGCTGTATGCCGCCATCGACGAATTCCTGAGCGCCTGAATCGGCTGACGCAAGATGCTGGAAAACGAAGACGCCGTCCCTGTCCCGCCGTTGAGCACCCCCGAACCGGAAAGCGTGCCGGAGCCTGCTCCGCGATTTCGGATCCTGATCGCGGACAGGCTGGGCGCTGCAGGCCTTGAGCAGCTTCAGCAGGCTGAGGATGTCAGCTTCGATCTTAAGCCTGGACTCGGTCGAGACGAACTGATGGCCATCATCGGCGACTACGATGCCCTGCTGGTCCGGAGTGATACCCGGGTAGATGCCGACCTGCTGGCGGCGGCCGGGCGGTTGAAGGTAATTGGCCGGGCCGGAATGGGAGTGGACAACGTTGACGTGCCGGAGGCAACCGCGCGGGGTATTGTCGTCCTGAACACCCCCACCGCCAACAGCATCGCCACCGCCGAACTGACAATGGCTCTCTTGCTGGCAGTGGCCCGGCATGTCGCCCCGGCCCACGCATCGCTGGCTGCCGGCGAATGGCGTCGCGCGGACTTCGTCGGCTCCGAGCTGTTCGGCAAGACGCTGGCCATCATCGGCTTCGGCAACGTCGGCCAACTGGTTTCCGCCCGCGCCAAAGCGTTCGGCATGGAGGTGATTGCCTACGATCCGCGCGCCACGGAGGAGGAAGCGCGGGCGCTGGACGTGCTTCTGATGGACTTGGACGAAACGCTGGCGGCAGCCGATTTCCTGACGTTGCACGCTCCGCTGGCGGTAGAGACGCGCGGCATGATGAATGAGCAGACGATCAGCCAGATGAAGGACGGGGCGGTCCTGATCAATGTAGCGCGCGGCGGGCTGGTAGACGAAGCTGCCCTACATTCAGCGCTGATCAGCGGAAAGTTGCGCGCCGCCGCCCTGGATGTCTTTCAGGCCGAACCGCCACAAGACAACCCACTGGTCGGGTTACCCAACGTGTTGCACACGCCGCATCTCGGCGCCAGCACTGCTGAATCCCAGCGAGAGGTAGCCGTGCAAATTGCCCGGCAGGTGCTTGACGCTTTGCGAGGGGCTGATTACCGCCATGCAGTCAATTTTCCGCTCGCGTCCGGCATCCGCTACTCGGATACTCGGCCCTATCTGACTTTGGCTGAAAAGATCGGTCAATTGCAGCGAGCGCTTGCCACTTCGCCGGTGCGGCAGCTCTCACTGGAGTTACGCGGCGAGGGAATTGAGCAGCTCGTCCGACCTATCGCGGCGGCGCTGTTGAGAGGTCTCCTGCAGGAAAACGGCGAAGCGAGCGTCAATTACATCAATGCGCCGGTCCTGGCTCAGCAACGCGGCATCCGGGTCGCGCAGGCCGCCGGCCTGTGCCTGGTTGAATACGCGAATGTAATTGCCTGCCGGGTGCAAACGGATGATGGGCAGCGGACCGTGTCCGGGGCCTTGTTTGGCGGCACGGAACCACGCATTGTGCAGGTAGACAATTTCAAACTGGACGCCCAGCCGGAGGGGGTTGTGCTGATTCTGCAGAACCGCGATGAGCCGGGGGTAATCGGCCAGGTAGGGACCGTGTTGGGCGCCTATCAGGTTAATATCGGGGAGTGGCGGATGGGACGGGAGGCGCCGGGCAGTTTGGCCCTCTCATTCATCAACCTGGATAGCGAGCCTTCTGAATCGGTATTGCAGGCGTTGTCCAGGATTCCAGCCATCACCCACCTAAAGTTGATCAGTATGTAGAGTCTGGCCGCGGCCTGATGCCGCCGCCGTCAACCAAGAGCGAGGTCTCAAATGCCGGCACATGGCGAAAAATCACATGCATTCTATGAGCGCGCGAAACGAGTCATGCCCTACGGCGTGAGCTCCAATTACCGCTATTGGGGCGATAACGATACGCCCGTTATGGCAGATGCGCGCGACGCCTACTTGTATGACTTTGACGGCAAGCGCTATATTGACTATCGGTTGGGCTTTGGACCCGTGATCCTGGGTCACAACGATCCCTTTGTTACCCAGCGTGTTATCGAGGCCATCCAGCATGGCATCACCCTGGCGGCAACACAGGAGTACGAGGTGCGGGTAGCGGAGCGTATCGTCGAAATGTGTCCGGCGGTCGAAATGGTTCGCCTGGCTAACACCGGCTCCGAGTGCACCATGCACGCTATGCGCCTGGCCCGTGGCCATACAGGTCGGGACATTATCCTCAAGTTCGAAGGATCCTATCACGGCGCGCATGATTACGTGCTCTGGTCCACCGCCAGCGCGAAGATCGCCGAGGTTGGCACTCGCGAGCATCCCCGCCTCTACAAGCAGAGTTGGGGGGTGCCCGAATTGATGCGCCAGCTTATCGAAGTGTGTCCCTGGAACGATGTGGAGGCAGTTGGGGAGTTGCTCAAACAGAGAGGCCATGAGATCGCTGGCATTATCGTGGAGCCGGTGCTCGGCAATGCCGCCGTGTTGATGCCCCAACCCGGCTACCTGGAGTTCTTGCGCGAGCAGTGCGACCAGTACGGCATCCTGCTCATCTTCGACGAGGTGAAGACCGGCTTCCGGCTGGCCCCAGGCGGCGCGGCAGAGTATTTCGGTGTGCATCCCGACATTTCCACCTTCGCCAAGGCGATGGGCAACGGCTATCCCATTGCGGCTATCGGCGGCAAGCGAGAGGTCATGATGACCATCGCTCCCGGAAAGGTTTTCCACGCCGGCACCTATACCGGCAATGTGGTCTCCACCGCCGCGGCCGATGCTACTCTAGAGTATATCCAGTCCGGCAAAGTGTTCTCCCAGATCAACCGCGTTGGCGGTCGGCTTATCGCCGGGATTGAGCAGATCCTGCACGACCACAGCATCCCCGGCTTCGTCAGCGGAACACCCAGTATGTTTGGCGTAGTCCTGGGTGAGCGGCGTCCGCGTGACTGGCGAGAGTTGCATGAAACGAATCTGGCGCTATTCGACAAGATTGGCAACTATCTGGTGGATAATGGAGTCTTCGTGGAGCCGGACGGGCATGAACCCTGGTTCCTCTGCAGCGATCACACAGACGCGGATATCGACGAGACGCTACAATTGTTCGAAGAAGGCGTCAAGTTTGCATTAAAGTCGGCCTGATTCCGCCGCATGTCACTTGTTTCCTGGTGGCGCAGGTGTCAGGGTGCGCCGGCGAAGCCCGCTTCCAGAGGCGCTCCGGCGGCTGCTCCACCGGTTCCATCCTTCGCCGCCCTTTCCTCGGTGTTGGGGCTTTTGTTCTTGCTTGTCGCCTGCCAACCGGCCCAGAATCCGGCAATTGTCGCGCCGACCGATAGCGCGGCGGAACTGCCCGTGACGACGGTTAGCGCGGCGGAACTACCCGCGCCGACGGTTATGCCTCCTGCCACGCTCACGCCTATTCCCACTATCACTTTGATGCCGGCAATCGCCTCCTTGGATCCCCCCGCCACCAGCACAGTCTTCCCGATTGTGCAGGAGATGGCCGGGTCAAACGGCCATCCGACGTTAGCGGATCTTTGGGCCGGCAGCGCCGAATTCGCCCTGGAAAAGGAGTACACCGGCCTGCCTATGGGCGAGTCGGATACGATAGTGATGGGGAATGGGGAGTTTTGGTCATTTCTGCATAGCAGCAATCAGCACCATGCCGGCGCGGTGGATCAGTGCGGCGATCCGGTCCCGTTCCCTGGTTGCACGGTGCTCTATCGCAGCTACGATGGCGGTCGCCGCTTCACGCATCAGAATCCACCTGTTTGCCTGTTCGAGTGCGCGCAGTGCCCCTGCGACAACGATACGGATCACATCGCCCAACAGCAATACCCCCGAGTGCACTTTGATGGAGAGCGTTATTACCTGGTATATGAGTTTCAGGGAGAAGTGATGTTGCGCCGGTCGGACGACGGTCTCACCTGGTACGCGCCGGAGCAGATCGCCCAGACCGGCATCTGGAAGCTCTGGTTGAGGCCCTGCTCGGCGGCCGAGACTATCGGTCAACATCCTTTTGTTCCTTATGACTACGAGTGTCTGGCGGGTGGGCCGCCCGGCATCTTTGTGGAGGGCGACCAGCTTTATGTGTTCCTGGCTACCGGCCAAAGCCCCGGTGGCATGGGCTGCTATGTAGGACACAAGAACGGGGCCGGCCCGGACTTTGAGCCTTGCCGCAATAACCCGCTTTTCCGCGGCGCGCGTGAATACGGCCCAACTGATGTGACCGGGCCGGCAGCCAACGCCTATTTCGACTTTCGCACCGTCAGCTCGGCAACCATCCAGAAGATCGCCACCGGAGAAGGGGTGCGTTACTACATGCTTTACGAGGGCGTACGCGGCCCCGGCCCGGGAGATGGCGGCGACACTCAGTTCGGCCTGGGGATGGCCCGCAGCCTGACAAGCGAGATCGATGGCCCCTGGGAGAGGTTCGAAGGCAATCCGCTGTTGGTGGACTTGCCCGGAAACGTCGGTCTGGGCCACTCAGATCTGGTTGTCTATCAGGGACAGACGCTCCTGTACACATCGTTGGACGGTGTTCTACGCAGTCGCCTGATACTCCAATGGCGATGAGCGTATGCGAATCCTGCTCGTAAATAAGTTTCTGCGGCAGGTCGGCGGCGCAGAGACAGTCTTTTTCAATCAGTGGCGTTTGCTGGAGGAAGCCGGGCAAACAGTCATTCCGTTTGGCATCAGCCATCCGGACAATCTGGAGAATCCCTACCAAAGATTCTGGCCGGCCGAGATCGATTATCACCAGCCGACGATCCGTCAGGCCGCCGGCATCTTCTGGTCCAGAGAGGCGCAGCGTAAGATGGCAGCGCTTCTCACGTTCATTAGGCCGGACATTGCTCACGTGCACAATATCTACCACCAGATATCGCCCAGCATACTGGTCGAGCTCGCGCGGGCAAATGTTCCCATTGTCATGACCCTGCACGATTACAAACTCGTCTGTCCCAACTATCGTCTGTATACAGCCGGCGCACCCTGTACGCGCTGCGTAAGCTCGCACCCCTGGCATGCCTTAAGGCACAGATGCCACAAGGATTCATGGTCCGCCAGCGCGCTGATTGCATTGGAGACAGCATTTCATCGAACTATAAGCGCATACCGGCCCGTAGACTTCTTTCTGTCGCCCAGCCGCTTCATGCAACAGATGATGGTGCGCGCCGGCTTTCCCGAGGAGCGGGTCAGGCTCATGCCGCACTGCACAGTGATAAAGGTGAGTGATGGCAGTGGCAGCAGTGCGCCCGTACGCGGCCTGCCGAAACCGTACTTCCTGTACGCTGGGAGATTGGAGCCGGAAAAGGGTGTAGACCTCTTGCTACAGGCGGCCCGCCGCCTACCGAACGTTCATTTTGTCATCGCCGGCGCCGGTTCCAGGGCGGCGTCAATTGCCGAACAGGCCGCATCCCTCGATAATGTGTCCATGCTGGGACTCCTTGAAGCGCATCAGTTGGCGGCCATCCGGCGTGAAGCGCGGGCCGAAGTAGCGCCGGCTGTCTGGTACGAAGTGTTCGGGATGAGCGTTTTGGAAGCGATGCAAGTAGGCATTCCGGTCATTGCCGGTGATATCGGCGGGTTGCCTGACATCGTTCACCATGAAGTGACCGGGTTGCTAATCCCGCCGGGAGATGTTGACGCCCTGGTGGCCGCCATTGAGCGACTGCACGTAAACGCCTCGCAGGCCGCCGCGATGGGCGCAGCCGGCCGGGAGTACGCTCACCGCCATCATGACCCGGAGCGATATCTCGTTCGCTTACTCGAGATCTATCAGGAGGCGGCGAGGTTGCATAGGTCGCCGGACAAGGCAAGCGGCGGGACGTGAAGATAGTCATCATGGGTATCCGCGGGATTCCAGCGCGTTACGGGGGCTTTGAGACCTGCGTGGATCGCACGTCGCGCCTGCTGGTAGCTGCCGGTCACGAAGTACTGGTCTATGCCCGCACCCAGCATTTCGCCGAACGGCCGGCGGAGTATGAGGGGGTGCAGTTGCGTTATGTGAGCCGGGTAGGCCCTCCTTCACTGCATACGATCGGGCATACACTGCGCTGCGCCAGCGACCTTGGGTCTACCCAACATGACATCGTCCATCTCTATGGAGTAGGAAACGCCTTCGCCATTCCGCTGTTGCGCCGGCGAGGGCGAAAAGTAGTCATTTCCGTCGATGCTGAAGATTGGGCGCGCGAGAAATGGGGATACTTTGGGCGCAACTACTTGCTACTCTCCGCCCGTGCCGCCGTCCGCTTCGCTGATGCGGTAGTTGTCGATTCCCGGGCCATTGGCGATGTCTACGCGAAGCGATTTGGCGCGCAGACGCATTATGTAGCGTATGGCGCTGACACTGACCCTGCTACCGGCGCTCATTGGCTGCATCAACTCTCCCTACTGCCCCGGCAATTTCACCTCTTCGTTGGTCGGCTCACCCCGGAAAAGCGGCCTCACCAATTAATTGCCGCCTACCGGGAGGTCAAGTGCCCCTTTCCCCTGGTGATTGTGGGCGACAATCCCTTTAATCAAGGCTACATCGCTCATTTGCAGGAACTCGCAGATGACCGTGTCCGGTTCGTCGGCACCGTCTACGACGACGGTTTTCACGAGCTTTGCCATCACTGTTATCTCTATCTAACAGCGTCGGCAGTGGAGGGGACATCGCCGGCGTTGCTCCAGGCAATGGGCCAGGGGGCCACTGTGCTGGTTAACGGTATTCCAGCCAATCGGGAGACTATCGGCGAGGCGGGATTCTCTTACCGGGAGGGGGACCTGGAGGACCTACGCCGGCAGTGGCAGACGCTGGTTGATGCGCCTGAACTGGTGGAAGAGAAGCGCCAGGCGGCGGTCGAGCGGATCAAGCGCTGCTATTCCTGGCCGCAAGTCACACAGCAGTTAATTGCCCTCTATCGGGAACTGCGGAGCTGACCAACTAGCTACTTGGGGAAGATGCGCACCCGCCGCTGATTTCCCTGCCCGGTGCTCTCGGTATAGACGGATTCGTCCCCGCGCAGGGTCAGATGGATTATCCGCCGATCGTATGGCGACATAGGCTCCAGTGTGACCGGCCTCCCGCGTTTCACAGCCTTGCCGGCCATTCGGCGGGCTAATTTGGCCAGCGCATCCTGCCGTCGCTGGCGGTACCCGTCTACATCCACCAGAAAGTCGGCGCGTTGATTCAACCGGTGGCCGGCCATTAGCCGCGCAACATATTGAAAATCACTCAATACTTCGCCGCGAGGCCCGATCAATTCGCCCAGGTCGTCGCCCTGTACATCCAGCACCAATAGTCGCTTGCCGGTCATGTCATCCGGCTCAGTGTATCGCGTCGACACGCTGGCCGCGATCTGCATGTGCCGCAGCAAGCCCTGCACTATCTCGACCGCTGCTAGTTCCTGCTCGTCCGGTTCCGGTTTGGCCGGCGTTACGGTCTCTTCACTTGCCGCCGGGGAGGCCGGCGCAGTCTCCGGCGAGCCGGGGGGCGGCATGATACTTTCAATGTCCGGGCCGGCCGCCGCCGCTCCTGCAGGTGCTTCGCCCGGGATCGCTTCCTCGGCCACGGCCGGCGGTCGCCCGCTTGATGGCCGCACGACCGGCGTCAACCGCACAACGGCCTCGCGCCCACCAATACCCAGAAAACCACGTCGGCCTTCATCCTCGACCGCGATGATCACCTCATCTCGACCTAGACCCAGCCGACGCAAGCCGGCAACGATGGCTGTCTCGACATCCTCACCCCGCACTTCTATGGCGTCTGTTTCGTGTTCGCGCATTCCGTATCCCTAACGACGTCGTTTCTTTTTCGGAAGCCGTTGCTGCTTTTTCTTCGCCGGCGATTTTGACTCGCCATTGGGCTCGCGCCCATTACTGGCTGCCACGGCTACCGACCCGATTTCTTTTGTCTCGCTGATCTTGGCGTCGGCTGAACTGGGCGGCGGGCCCGCCGGCCGGCTGACGACGCCCGGCTGTGGCATATTCTTACGCACCAGCCATCCCTGGCCGATCCCAACCAGATTGGAGAGCACGAAGTAGAGCGACAGGCCGGAAGGGAAGGTCAGGGCCATGAACCCGAACATGACCGGCATGGTGACTTGCATTGACTGCGTGACGCCGGCCATCGGGTTGTCGTCCTTCTTCTTCTTGTCCTCCCCTTCTTTCTTTCGCGGCATCAACAGTTTCTGCTGCAAGTAAGTGGTGGCAAAGACTGCAATCGGCAGAATGTACAGCGGGTCCGGCAATCCCAGGTTCATCCACAGGAACTGGTTTTCAATAGGGAACAAAGACTGCAGATCGATGAACGGGTAAACGCGCTGCGACAGTTCGAACAGCGACAGCGGTGTAGAACTCAATAGCAGGCGAATGGCCGAATAGAGGCCGAAGAGAATCGGCATTTGTATCAGGAGAGGCAAGCAGCCCATCAGGCTTTCGGCCGGGTTGTACCCGATCTTGGCGAACTCCTCCTGCATCTTCTGTGGATTCTCCTTGTACTTCTTCTGGATGGCTTGGATCTCGGGCTGCATCTCCTGCATCTTCAGGCTGGAGCGCTGTTGCCGCATGTTCAACGGCAGCGTGATCAGCCGGATAGCCAGGGTGAAAAATGCAATCGCCAGGAAAAAGTTGTTGCCCAGAAAATCATAGAACAACAACAGGGCGTTAATCATGGGATTAACAACAAACGTGTCCCACATAAGGATTCCTACTTTCGCTCTAGCTGCGACGAATTGTCATTCGCTGGACGGTGGGACAAATTCCCAAACCAATGCGCCATTATCCAGGTTATACACCAGCAACAACGCCCGATACTTTAGCGGCGCGACCACCAGTTCATTTCCGATGATTACCGGCGAAGTAAGAATAGGCGATGGTGTGGCGGTGCGCCAGATTTCGCTGCCGTCTTCGGCATCAAGCGCCAGGACTTCTCCTACCAATTCCTCTTCTTCGCCAATCACCCTGCCGGAGACAACGTACAGCACACCTTCATGATAAAGCGGGGCCGTTTGAATGAGGCCGCCGGCTTGCTGTTGCCAAACGGGTTCACCAGAAGTGGTTACGGCGTAGACATTGCCGTCAATGTCGCCGTAATAGACGTTGCCGTCGCCAAGCGCCGGCGCGCCCCACACGAGATTAGAGGCGTCGCTGGACCATTTTGTCTCACCGGTAGCCCGGTCCAGCGCATGCAGATGATTATCGTACGAACCAACATAGACCGTGTCATCGTCAAGCACCGGGCTGCTGGCAATCGAGCCTCCGAATGTAGCCTGCCAAATCAGCGAACCGGTCTCCGCATCCAAAGCATAGACCGACATATCCAGCGATGGCGCATAGACTACTCCGTTATCATAAACGGGCTGGCCCCAGATGCTGTGTCCGGTTTCAAAGCGCCAAAGTTCCTGACCGCTGTCCGCATCCAGCGCAATAATGTCGTTGTCCCCGGTACCGACAAAACCCGCGGCGGCCGATTGGGAGGCTTGCGCGACGATCTTGTCGCGGGCAACAGCATCGTTGGCCCAGCGTTGAATGGGTGTTTCACGGACCTCACCAGACGCTTCATCGAGTGCATAAATGGTGACGGTAGGCCCAGGCGAAAACATTCCGCCAGCCTGTCCGAAGTCACCCACTAGAATCCGGCCATCGAATAATGACAGGGGGGCGTAGATTTGTCCCCGACCCTCAAGTCCTTCCGGGAATGTCCAGACAACCTCGCGCGCCGGCACATCAACGGCAAATACGCCGGGGCCGAAGGAAACATACGCGCGATCGCCATTGGCTACCAGGCCCGGCCAATTCTCATTGGTAAGCACCGAGCCGCAGCCGGTAATTAGAAATACCGTCAACAACAGGAGAAGAATCGCGGGTCGCCGCAGCGACCTCTTCGCAGCATACAATGACAAGCCTCCGTATATCGGACGTGCTCAGGGAACAGGGTCATATCCGCCTGGATTAAACGGGTGACAGCGACCAATCCGCTTGATTGCCATCCACCCGCCCTTTACTGCTCCATACTTTTGGATCGCTTCGTACCCGTAATGTGAGCAGGACGGGGTGAAGCGACAACTGGCGGGCAATGTCCGCGAAAAGGTTAACTGATAAAAACGAATGAGAAGCAAGAGGATTTTCTTCATGAGCGATTCCCGCTTACGCGCTTGGCAAACGCAGTAGCCGGGCGCGCGCCAGAAGGCCAAGCATGTGGGTCTCCAGCTCTGCGAACGGCGCGCTTCCTGTCGCCGGAAAGAGCACAATGAGGCAATCCCACCCCTGGTCAATCTCAGTCATATATCGGCGGATTATCTCACGAGTGCGGCGCTTGGCGTAGTTGCGCGTCACAGCGTTGCCAATCCCGCGACCGGCAGAAAACGCGAAGCGGCTGACTTCCAGGCCGTTAGCACGCACAATCAACATGGCTGTTGGCGAACGCCAACGCTTGCCCGTGCGGTAAACAGACTGAATGTCATCCTTCCGCCGCAGACGATGGCGACACTGCAGCATGCAGGGTGCGGGTGTTCCGGCTGGTCGTAGCGCGAATCTCGCTCACATGCCGGCCGGGGCGACTAGCCGCCGTTACGCTTGACCGAACGATAGGCGACGGCGCGCGTGCCGTTCCAATTGACGCGCTTCACGTGGCTGTTCATCTTCGGCGTCAGCACCGCGCGACCCCTTGCCCGGCGCGCCTTCAACACCTTCTGGCCGCCTCGAGTTAGTTGCCGTTGGCGAAAACCGTGCACACGCAGGCGGCGACGGATTTTCGGCTGATAAGTACGTTTCGTCATCTTGCTTCCTTCTCTCAAAAAAAGGAGGGCGTGTCGCCCTCTTTCGATATTGCATATCTATCAAGGCCTGGGAACAAGCCCAGCAAAAACGCAGCTACAAATTATACCGGAGCCCACCTGGGTGAGCAAGTCGCCCGGGTTTCATTTGCCGGTAAAGTCTGGGAGGGCTCTGTCCGCCGCTTCGACGGTGGGCTTATCAGTCGTTAATCTCACCTTGGCGTTCGATGCTGGCCCCCAGGGCGCGCAGCTTCGCGTCCACCCTTTCGTATCCGCGGTCGATTTGCTGAATATTGTGAATCGTGCTGGTGCCTCTGGCGCACAGGGCGGCCAGGACCATCGCCATGCCGGCCCGGATATCGGGACTCGTGACGCCTTGCGGGTTGGCGTGCAGCGCGGAGGGGCCTTGAACCAGTACGCGATGCGGGTCACATAGCACGATGGAAGCGCCCATAAACTTCAACTTGTCGACAAAGAAGAAGCGGCTTTCGTACATCCAATCATGCAACAGCACCGATCCTCGCGCCTGTGAGGCGATAACGACAGCGATGCTCATCAGGTCCGGGGGGAAGCCGGGCCACGGCAACGGTTTGATCTCCGGCATTCTGCCGCCCAACGCAGCCTCTATGCACAAGGGCTGCTCAGCCGGCACAACGATTTCATCTCCTTCTGTTCGCCAGGTAACTCCCAGCCGCTTGTACACCAGGGCGATCATGCCCAGATCGCCCGGCGACGCGCCGGTAACCCGAATTTCGCCGCCAGTCACCGCAGCAGCACCAATCAGGCTGCCCACTTCCATGAAGTCAGCGCCAATGGTGAAGTCTCCGCCGCCAAGGCGATCGACGCCCTGAATGGTCAGTCGATTGGTGCCGACGCCCTCGATCTGGGCACCAAGACTGATTAGCAGATTGCACAAGTCTCGCACGTGCGGCTCGCTGGCGGCATTGTCGATGACTGTTTCGCCGCGGGCCAGCACGGCCGCCATTACCGTATTCTCGGTGGCGGTGACGCTGGCCTCCGCCTGCAACATATAGCCGGCGCCCTTCAGTGACTTGCCGCTAAATGTGAAACTCCCATTATCATCGTCGAGCGTATATTCCGCGCCCAGTGCGCGCAGCCCATCGACGTGCGTATCCAGGGGACGACCGCCAATGACATCGCCTCCGGGCAATGGCAAGCGCGCCCGGCCTGTGCGCGCCAGAAGCGGGCCGGAAAAATTGAACGAGGCCCGAATCCGGCCGGCCAGCCGGCTATCGAGCTCGGATTTCTCGACCGTGCCGGCCCGTATCCGCCAGCAGCCTTTTTCCAGCCGGGTGACTTCAGCGCCCAGGTCCTGCAGTATCCGCAAAGTGGTATCTACATCCTGAATCTCGGGCAGGTTTCGCAAGATAACCGGTTGATCAGTCAGGAGGCAGGCCGGGATCACAGCAAGTGCGGCGTTCTTGTTACCGCTGGCCTGGACCACCCCTTTCAGTGGCTTACCCCCTTCAACAACAAATCGGCTCATCAGAATCCCTGTGACATTGGTTAATAGTGGCAAGCATGGATTGTAGTCGGCATATTATGTCCATTCAACCCACGATTGCCCTACGTGGAGCGGGCCGATTCAGCGGTCATGCCGCTCCAGTCTGACAGGACAGTCCGCAATAGAGGCATAATGGCCCGGGCTGCGCGGCCACGGTGGCTCAAGCGACGCTTCTCGGCAGCAGGCAACTGGGCCATTGTCACTCCGCGTTCAGTCAAGAAGAAGACCGGATCGTAGCCAAAGCCCCCGTCGCCGGCCGGCGCAAACGCAATCCGGCCTTCACATACGCCGGCCGCCGTTCCCAACAGCCGCTCTCTGTCAGCAAGCGCCACCACGCAGCGGAAGCGCGCCGTTCGCTTTTCAGCCGGGACGCCGGTCATCTCGGCAAGCAAATACTGGTAACGTTGCTGCGTCGTCAGGCCGTTTCCACCATAACGGGCGGTATAGACGCCCGGCCGGCCATCGAGGGCATCTACCTCCAATCCGGAATCATCCGCCAGGGTGAGCAGACCGCTTTCGCGGGCGTACCGCTCAGCTTTCAGGACGGCATTCTCGGCAAAGGTGCTGCCGGTCTCCTGTACCTCCATTGTCAGGCCGATGTCTGCCAGGCTAAGGAGGCGTACATCCAGCTCAAGCAAGATGTCGCCAAACTCAATGACCTTCCCCTGATTATGGGTAGCGATCAGCAGGTCCCGCATGTTGCTCCCCTGAACTGACGTCGGCCGGACAGTAGGCGCAGTTGGCCGCGCGCCCCAGCTGGTCTTCCGGGGGTGCGCGCTCGCCATGTTAACAATGACTCACAACCGGTTGACCGGGCCGGGCCTTTTGTTATACTGAATCCACCGGCGGTAGGCACTATGCGATAGCGGGTCGCCGGTGTATGCTGTCCTTTGCCGATTTCTCTGAGATCCGTTCGCATCTGTCAAACCCATCGAGGCTCAAGATGAGCGAGAAAAACAAGTCGCGATTGCGTTTTAACCTGGGTTTCCTGCTGGATAGCGACCTGGGAACCCGCCGCGACATCGAACTGAGTTATCCGTCAGTTCGGGTGGCCGATGACGTCGTGCTTCGGCCGTTGCAGGGCAAATTCCAGGTTACTCATACATCCAAAGGCCTCTATGTCCACGGCCAACTCGAGAGCACTGTGAACACAGAGTGTACTCGTTGCCTGGACCCGGTGTACTTGCCGATCATCCTCGAACTGGACGACCTATATTATCATCCGCCAAGTAGCGCGCCAGAAGGCGAGTTAACCATTGGTGAGGACGGCATCCTGGACTTATCCCCGTTGCTGCGCGAATTGAGCCTGTTGGCCATACCGATGCAGGTCTATTGCCGGCAGGATTGCCGCGGCATTTGCGTCGAGTGCGGTCAGAATTTGAACAATGGTCAATGCAGGTGCGACCAGGAGCAGGTCGATCCCCGGCTCGAAGCGCTGCGGAAGCTCATGGACGCATAGCGTCGACGCTTCCATGACCCCACCCCATAAGTCATAGCCATGTTTTACGATAGCGCGCGCATTTACGTCAAGAGCGGAAATGGCGGAGACGGGATGATCAGTTTCCGTCGCGAGAAGTATGTCCCGTTTGGCGGGCCGGATGGCGGCGACGGCGGTCAAGGGGGAGACATCATCTTCATCGTTGATCCCAACAGCAACAGCCTGGCCAGGTTTCGCCGGCAGGTCCATTTCGAGGCCGAGAACGGCAAGCACGGCGGCAGAAAGCGCCAGACAGGGGCTAACGGCAGCAGCTTGCGCCTGACCGTACCACCAGGTACCGTTATCCGCGATGCCGACTCCGGCGAAATATTGGCTGATCTCACAGAAGTGGGACAGGAATCGGTCATGCTCAAGGGTGGGCGCGCCGGGCGCGGCAATGCTCGCTTCGCCAGCAGCGTCAATCAGGCGCCCCGGCTGGCAGAGAGAGGCGAGCCGGGCACCGAACGCTGGCTCGAGCTTGAACTGAAGCTCATTGCGGACGTGGGCATCACCGGGGTACCAAACGCCGGCAAATCAACACTGCTCGCGGCGGTCAGCGCCGCCCGGCCCAAGATCGCCGCCTACCCGTTCACGACATTGCAGCCAAGCCTGGGGGTCGTCGAGCTCGACAATTTTGAGACGATGGTCGTAGCCGACATCCCCGGCCTGATTGAGGGCGCGGCCGGCGGGGCCGGGTTGGGCCACGACTTTCTGCGTCATGTGGAGCGCACGCGCATCCTGATACATCTCCTGGACGGCGCCGCTTCGGATCCGCTGCGAGACTGGGCGATGATCAACCAGGAGCTTGCCCTCTATGATGCTGCGCTGTCTGAGAAGCCACAGCTCGTGGTGCTCAACAAGATCGACCTGCCGGATGCGATGGCCTGGGAACCATTAATCGCCGAACGCATGGATGCCGAGGGTTATGAGTTCTGCGCGATCTCGGCTGTGACCGGGCAGGGGGTGCGCCGGATGCTGTATAAGGCAAAGCAGCTTCTGGACAGAACGCCGGTGGCTGAGACACGGTTATCGTCTGAGGCGGTCATTCAGCCGGCAAAGGATGAGGAATCATTCACGATTACGCGTGAAGGGGACGGATGGCGGGTTAGGGGCGTGAAGATCGAGCGTATTGCGGCTATGACCTATTTCGAGTTTGAGGCCACTGCCATGCGTTTCCAGGGAATATTGGAGGGCATGGGTATCAGCAGCGCGCTGAGGGAGGCCGGGGTGCACGTCGGCGATACCGTTTACATCGGCAACGAAACACTGGAGTGGCAAGAAGATAGCGGCTGAGCGAGGGATTGGTATCCTGGGGGGAACCTTCGATCCTCCACATATAGGCCACTTGTTGCTGGCGCAATCGGCGGCGGATCAGCTCGACCTGGAACGGGTGCTGTTTGTTCCGGCTGGTCAGCCGCCGCACAAACCCACAGGCAACATTTCACCGGCTGATGATCGCCTGGCGATGACCAAACGAGCGATTGCCGGCAACAGTTGCTTCTCTGTTGATACCGCGGACATCGATCGTCCGCCGCCGCACTTTACGGCGACCCTCTTGCCCGACTACGAGTCTCGCTTTCCGGGGCATCCGCTGTGGTTGCTGATCGGCGGGGATTCTATGCGCGACTTTCTTTCCTGGCACAAACCCGAGGAAATCCTTCGCAGATGCCGGCTGGCGGTTTTGCCGCGACCGGGAGCGACAATCGACTGGGACGAACTGACGAGGGCGCTGCCGGAATTGAGCGGCAACGCTGTGTTACTGGATGGGCCGTCAGTCGCGCTCTCCGGCAGCCAGATCCGGCGTTGGGTTGCCGAGCGGCGGTCGCTACGCTACATGACGCTGGATAGCGTTATCGCTTATATCAGAGAGCGAGGATTGTATGCGCCGGCCGCCTAGTTGTCCCGTTCCGCTTCGGTAACTTCCGGGTGGGGGACATACTGACGCATCTGGCTCGTCGAGACCTTGATTTGTTTGCGGCAGTTGATGCACTCAACACCCACATACTTGTGGCGTTTTTCATCTGCCTCAGCCAGCGCTTGAATCATAAACTCGCGACTCAGGTTGAAAGAGTGTCTGCAATACGAGCAGCGAACGTTCATGCGAACCTCCAAATCATGACTTGATTGTAATTGAAAACCGCAGGATAATGCAATCAGGTTAGTGCTGCGCAAGACCCAGTCGCCTTTGGATGCCGGCGGAGTTGCTGGCAGAGAACTTCGTTTGACACACTGCGCCCTCTTCTTTACAATGCCGCTCTGCTATGCGTCGTGGCAAGTTGGTCCTGATAGTTATCCTGTTGCTCATGATTGTCGTTGCGAGCGCGCTGTTCATCCGCTGGCAGCCGCAATTGCTAACCAGCCTGACCCGCACCGATCTGGTGATTCGCTGGACCACCGAGAGCGAGCTGGATATTGCCGGATTTAACCTCTATCGCTCTGACACACCCGACGGAGAATTCGTCAAGATTAATGACGAACTCATTCCACCGGCTCCCGATCCTTTTGTCGGCGGTGAACACACATTTGTGGATGAGAGTGTCATTCGTGGCCGCACTTATTATTACCAGTTGGAAACGGTGAGCCGGCATGGCGGAACAACGATTCAAGGCCCATTTGCTATTCCGGCCGACGGCTGACGCTTTTGACCGACAAATCGTACTATGGTAGTATGGCAACACCCGACAGCCCACAGAGGAAATCTTGAACCACTCAACTAGGGATCTGCACGTCATTCACCTGGACATTGCAGACTACATCATCAGGCTCCAGACGGAAGATGCCGGCATGGCTGAGCGTCTGCGCAACCGATATAGCGATTTTCTTTCCGGTGGAGGGGATCCGGTAGCCACCATCACGCTAAACGTGATCCCCGGCGCTGAATTTCTTGAATTGATCCCCGGACCCTGGATTATTGAATCGGAGTATTCGGATGACGGGCTGACCTACCGCTCGTACCTGGAGCAAGGGGCGGTAGATTGGACCACCCGGCAGGGTTACCTAGACATGCATCCTGAAGCGCACATCGAGAACTTCTTGCGTGTTGTATACGCCTGGCTTTGTCTACAGGATGGCGGGTTGCTGCTTCATGCCGCCGGGCTGATCCGCAATGACGCCGGTTTTGTCTTTTTTGGCCCTAGTGGCGCCGGTAAGACCACCACCACTCGCCTCTCGGCTGATCAGGCAGAAGTCTTGAGCGACGACCTGGTCATTCTACGTTGCACAGACGGCAATTGCGTCCTTCATGGTGTGCCGTTTAAGGGGGACTATTCCGATGCTCCCCGCGCCAACCAAATGGCGCCGTTGAAGGCGATTTTCCGCTTGAAGCAAGATTCAATACATTATCTGGAACCCTTGCCACACGTCACCGCTGTGGCGGAACTGGTTGCTTCTTCACCATTTGTGGTGAGGGATCTGGGCCTGAGTCAGAAGCTCATCTCTGTGTGTCAGCAAATCGCTAGGGCAGTACCGGTGCAGCTCATGCACTTCAGACGAGATAACGGCTTCTGGAGAATAATTGATGAACATTACGAAGATTTACCCGAAACCGCACCCGCAAACAGCTGGTAGAGTCGTAGATGGCGAAGCCGTCCTGATCCTGGCGGATGCTAGCGAGATCAACGTGCTCAATCGTGTGGGCTCGCTCATATTCGAACTTTCGGACGGCACACACTCTGTCAGCGAGATTGTTGACGAAATAACCCGGCAGTTTGACACTTCGCGAGAGCAGGCGGAATCAGACGCGATGGCGTTCCTGGAAGAGTTGGAGAGACAAAAAGTCTTGTTACTTGAGCAGCGGTGAGAGGTTAGTGCATGTCCGAACAATACACGGTAACTCCTCAGATTAACAAGTACAACGAGATCCTCAAACGCACGAAGGCTCAGCATCGTCTGCTGGCCGTTCATTGGGAAATGACTTATCGCTGCAATGAGCGTTGTACGCACTGCTATCTGGATGTCATGGCGCCCGGCGCGAAAGTACCCGGCGAATTGGACACCGAGGAGGCCAAGCGCGTCGTTGACGAATTGGCCAAGTTAGGCGGCCTGACCATCACCTTTTCAGGCGGTGAAGTCTTCCTGCGAAAGGATATTTTCGAGATTGCCGCATATGCCCGCCAGAAGGGTTTTGCCATCCGCTTCTTCACCAACGGCATCTTGATCAAACCTGAAGTTGCTGATAAGATAGCGGCAGTAAAGCCAGTTGTTGTAGAACTCAGCGTGTACGGTGCCGACGCTGAGACGCACGACGGGATCACGCAGGTACCCGGCTCCTATGATTTAACAATGCGGGCAGTCAGGCTGCTGATTGAGAGAAAAGTCCGCTGCATAATGAAGACGCCGCTCATGCGTGAGAACATCGATCAGGTTGAGCAATTGCAGCGTCAGGCGGAAGATCTGGGCGTTTCGTTCCAATACGATTTGACGATTGTGCCCAAGCATACCGGCGATCTTTCGCCGCTGAAACACAGGGCCACAGACGAGCAGTTGCTGGGCTTCCTTCGCAAGCGGGTTTCGCCGGACACGTGGACTATTTACGACCACAACGGCGACTTTCGTTTTTGCGGGATCGGGATGAACAGCCTGACCGTCAGCCCATACGGCGAGATCTACACGTGTGTTGGCGCTCGCGTCTCAGCCGGCAATGTGCGACAGTCGCCGCTAGAGAGCTTATGGAAGGAGTCCTCCGTATGGGAGGAGACCGCCGCCCTCACGATAGAGAAGCTGCCGGTCTGCAACACTTGTGAGCTGCGCCAGTACTGCATCCGCTGCCATGGCACGGCTGCATTTGAAGATGGTGATATGTTGGGTTGTTCATCGGTCGCATATCGCGAAGCAAGGTTGCGCCGACAGGCATATCGCGATAATATGTTGGTGCAGGATTGAGTCCTGTGATTGCCATCCATCACCGTAAGGTGGTTTTTGCAGCGTAGGCCTGCAAAGGTGGGCTCCCACCAGGATCTGGTTGGGGTTAGTCTTTTATCTACCGTTTTAATCACTTTAAGGAGGATTTCATGTCCAAAGAGTTGAATCCAGAAGAAAAGATGACCTATGAAAAGCCGGCTGTGATTCATCGTCAGGTGATGGAAAGCATCGCAGGCGCTTGCTCGGATGCCGATCCGATTAACGGGAAGACCGGCACCGACGATACCTGCACTTTTCTCCAGAGCTAAACAACTCACAGTTGTACAACTTGGTCATGTTATCAGGAGGCATGTTGCAACATGCCTCTTGATCTTGTTGGACGGGAAATGGCATTCTGAGTTTCTTAGAATACGTTGAGTGCCACCCAACTCACAGTGTCATCGAGCAAGGGCTTGGTAAGATTGGTCAATCTTACCAAGCCCTTCGCTTTTCCTGGGGCGAGCAATAGGCAACAAGGATTGAACTATGAGCGCCCTTTCTCACTCGACTGTGATTGTTCCTGCGCGATTCCTCCCGATAGCCGGCCTCATGCTGATGATGTTAATCCTGCTATCGCCGGTGACGCAGACCACGGCCGGGTCGCCGCCGGTGCCGATCGACGCCGGCGCCCTGACGGTCATTCAATCAGATGATCGCGCCTTTGCTTTCGAGCTACAACCGCCCCCCTTTACGCAAGAATCATTCTCCCTGAACGGCGAGCAGTTTGCCGGCCTGCGCATGCCCGGCTATGGCAATATGCGCGTCGCCGGACAGCCGGACCTGCCGCAGACCTCGTTTTACGTGGCCCTGCCTCCCGGAGCGCAGCCCTCACTCGTCGTTCACGAGATTGCTGCCCACGAGATCGCGGACATCCGGGTAATGCCGGGCGCTGAACACGTGTTGCTAGACCGGCCGGACCACCTCAATCTGGCGTCGTTGTCGCCCGAATTCGAGACGCGATATCAGCTTGATGAAACGACATACCGGCGGGCAACACCCTTTCCAGATTCCGGCGTGATCAGCCTTGGCGAGCCGGAATGGCTCCGTGACCAGCGGGTCGTGCAGGTGTGGATTCGGCCAGTCACCGCGATTCCGGCCCGAGACGCAATCAGTGTCACTGAGCGCATCAGAGCCGAACTCGCGTTCACCTACCCTGAAGGTGCGCCGGAAGTCGCCTCTCCCCGCCCTGAAAGCGTATCTTACGAGCAATTGCTGCAGGACCAGGTGGTAAATTACGAGATTTCGCGCGCGTGGCGAACAGAGCAGCCTGTACCTTCCATTCCGGCTGCCTCACCCTGCCTGGGAAGCAACGCCTATCGCATCACGCTGGAACAGACCGGCATGTACTCGCTATCCTACGGTCAGCTTACCGGAGCCGGGCTTGGCGGGCCGGTCGTCAGCGACTCAATCCGCATGTGCTATGAAGACAGCGAGATTAGCATCCGCGTGCGCGACGGTGGAGACGGCACATTCGGCAGCGGCGACTCCATCGTCTTTTTTGGTCAGGCTATCAAGACCCAGGAAACCACCACCAATGTCTATTGGCTGAGTGTGGGCGGTAGCGGCCACCCGCGCATGGTCGAGAAGAGCGAAGGGAGCAATAGTAACGTTCCCGACTATTACGAGCACACCCTGACGCTCGAAGAAGATCACGTCTATCGGGCGGAAGCGCCGATGACCTCCGACGAAAGCGATCACTGGTACTGGCAGACTCTGGAGAATAACGACGACGCCGGCAGCATGTCAATTCCCTTCACAATCAGTAATCTGTACGGTCAGGATTATGACGTTCGCGTGCAGGTAGAGGTTTACGGTAGGTACGGCTCACAATACACACACAGATTTGAGGTGAAGCTAAATGGGCAATCTGTCGGTGTAGGCGAGTTCACCGGCAACCACAATACCCGCTATACGTTTGATGATACGATTGGCTCGTCAGCCTTGAACGAAGGTAACAACACTCTGGTTGTGGAAGCCCAGGATATCGACGGGACTTTCTTCTATTTTCACGTCAACTTCGTCTCTATTACATTGCGCCGCGACTTCGTTGCTGATCAAGGTCGAGTAATGTTTGCGCAGCAGACTGCCGGCAATTGGCGCTATGACATCAGCGGGTTTGGCGGCACGCCGGATGTGTACAATGTAACAATCGCCAACGATCCCGTTCGGCTGGTGAACGTTACCGGCTCCGGCACAATCAGCTTCAGCGAGGATATCAGTTCCGAGGCAAGCTATGCCGTATACGGCTCCGGCACTTACCTGAGTCCGCTTTCGATAACCAAGGACAGCCCGTCCAACTGGCGAACAGCGAATTGGGCGGACTACATCATCATCACAGATCCCTCCCTGGACGGCAATGCCCTGGCCCAACTTCGAGAGACGCGCGCTGATGACGGCTTGCGTGTCAAAACGGTGTACGTGCAGGACCTGTTTGACGAGTTTGGGTATGGCCGTTATTCGACACAGGCCATCAATGACTTTCTGGCTTACGCCTACGAGGAGTGGGACAACGGCGGGCTTGCGCCGCCGCCGACCTACGCATTGCTTGTAGGCGAAGGCAGCTATGACCATCGCAACATCAACGGCAATAATGGACCGGGAAGCAATCTCGTGCCTGTCTTCCTGGTGTCCGGCATCGACAGCAATATCGGCGAGACCACCGCCGATAACCGTTACGTGGTGTTTAACGAAGAGAGCACCGTCGCGCAGATGCAGCTCGGCCGGCTGCCGGCAAAGAACGAAGCAGAGCTCGCGGCTATCGTGGACAAGATATTGACCTACGAGGCAGAACCGTTTGACGCTGCCCGCCACGCCAGCCATTTCTTCGTCGCCGATAACGCGCACAATCCCCCTCGGGTCAATGGCTACTGCGCCTTGGATGGCGCGGGAGACTTCTTTGAAACGGTAAACGAATTCATTCCGGACCATGTGGATGGTATGGGGCAGATTATCCACCGGCTCTTTTACGCGCCGGCAAGTTGTTATCCGGACCCCGACGCTAGCAGCAACTATGATGTATGGCTTGATCATTACTCCGGCTTTACGGTCGACATGCAGTCGCGTATGCGCCAGCAATACAACGAAGGGATGCACTTCGTTGTCTATATCGGACACAGCGGCACGTTGCAATGGGGTAGGGATAACGAGCGCTTCCTGACAACCACTGACATCCCATTGCTGACCAATGGCGATCAGCCTTCCATTATGCTGCCGATGACTTGCCTGGAAGGCCTGTATCACTTTCCTGAGGCAGAATTTCAAGGAGTGTCCGAGGGCCTGCTGCGGGCAAGCTCTGGAGGAGCCGTGGCAAGCTACGCACCTACCGGCTTACAGGTGCAGACCGCGCACGATTATCTGCTGAGCGGTTTCTACGACGGGCTCTTCCTATATGGCCACACAACGCTGGGCGCTGCCGTCATGGACGCCAAGATCAACCTTGACCAGAACGGCAGTTTCTTCTTCCAGGATCTCCAGGATACGTTCATGCTATTGGGCGATCCGGCAATGAGTCTGAAGCTGTGGCAAGGCATTGAGCAACTATATTTGCCGGTCATGCTGCGACCCTGACCGGCACTCATGAATGAAGATGGTTGAGTCATACAGCCTGCCGGTTGCCGCGATTGTGCGAGAAAGCCTTGAGAAGGGAGCCACTCCCTTTTTTACCATCACCAGCAACAGCATGTCGCCTCTACTGGTTCAGGGTGACGAGGTAGGCCTGCTGCCGACCGTGGCCGCTTCGCCACAGCCGGGCGATATTGTGGTAGTGGTCACTGGGAACACTTTCATGACGCATCGCTTCTGGGGCCGGGTCGGCGAACAGCTCGTGACCAAAGGGGATCGTTCGCTGGCCTTCGATCCGCCGTGGAGGCCGGCCGATCTGTTGGGACTGGTGGCGTTGCGCCGACGCGCCGGAAGCCTCTTGCTGCTGCGTGAGGGCCGCGGAGCGATGCTGAACCGTCTCACGTTCGCGCTGGTGCGACTGGAGTCGCGGGTTTTTGCCGGCTTCAGCCCTGATCCCCTGCAAGCACAGCCACGTGAGCGTTGGCTTGGACGCAAGCTACGTCATGATCGTGGTTTTCTACCGGCCCGCATCATCCGGCAGGCGTTTCGGATGTGCGCCGGATTGCTGACCGGCGCCGTGGCCGGCCTGAGGCAAACGGATAGCTCATCGGCCGACCGGCCATCTGCGCCGAGAGAAACTGAAGTGTAAGGTTAGGGCATTTGCCCCATTATCGACGGTGAAGCAAACTACGGCCTGCATTTGAACACCAGATCATTGAGTTGCTGAGGTGGCGAGTGATAAGCGAGAAGGATAAGACACCTAGACGCCTGGGCCTTGGCCTGATAGCCCTGACCGGCATTTCGATTGCGACGATGCTACTTTCGCGACCGGAAGCAGCCCTGGCCAGTGTCAGCCTTTCCTCATTTGACGCATTTCCTGAAGCGAATCGCATCGTCCTCCATTGGGAAACGGAGTCGGAGGTCGACACGCTTGGGTTCAACATCTGGCGGGGAACGCAATGCAACGCGGCGGCCGCGGCGCGGGTGAACCCTAGTCTAATTCCGGCTACCGGCCAGGGCGCCATCGGCAGTTCATATGACTACGCCGACACCGATGTGGAACAAGGTGTGCTGTACGACTATCGCATTGAGGATGTGGATAACGCCGGACAGGCGACCTGTCACCAGGAATATCCGGTCCAGGCGCGGCTGATTGACGACAACGTTATCGTCACCGTTACACCGAATGCAGACCCCAGCGGGGGACCCACCAGCACCACAGCGCCGACCAGCACGCCAGGACCCACAGACACCCCCGGCCTGACCAACACACCGCAGCCAACCGGGGCCGATTCATCAGCCACCGTACCGGCCAGTCCGGAGTCGACTGCTGAAGCGACCGCAGAGCAGTTGTCTTCGCCTTCCCCGCCGGAGAGCGATGCCGCTCCGACGGCCACCGCCGCACCGCTGCCGACCGCGGAAGAGGAATTGGGAATTGAGGCTGTGGCCACAGACACCGGCGGAAGCGATGGCGAGACGGATGCCCCCCCGTCCGAAGTTGGCGCCGGAGCTGATGATCTGCAGGCTACGGCAGACGCACAAGCTACAGCCGAAGCGGCCGGGGCAGAGGAACTGACCGAACTGGCCGAGGCCGGCGATGAGGCACAGACAAATACTGTCGGGGCCGGTTTGGATTCAGGAACCTCTGCCCAGGAAGTAGAATCGCGGTCAAGCGAGGACGGTAGTTCCTCGAGAAACGTAGTAACAATTATTCTCGTACTGATTGGCGGATTATTCTTTACACTGGGCGGTATTGCTGCTGTCTGGTTCTTCGTCATCAACCGCAACGGATAAGGGCAATTTATTGATGAGTCGCCGACGCAGCTTTGTGCTTATCTCACTCGCTCTGCTTACCTGCCTGTTTTTGGGGGCAGCAGCGATCACGTTCTACGGCAACCCATTCGATGCGGCGGCTGAACCGCCTATTCAGACGCTGCCACTCGGAGAGGCTCCCCAGGCGGTCAGGTTAACGATCCTGGAGAACGGGCTTGCCGCCGTAAGCGCCCGCGATTTGCGCAGGACCAACTTGCCTTTTGCGGACTTTTCGGTCGAGGAACTCAGTCTCAAACGAGACGGAGAGGACGTACCCATCCACGTTGTCGGCGCCGACAATGACGCCACACTTTACTTCTACGCGGAGGCAGTCACCGACACGCTTGAGGCTCCGGCTGTGTATTGGCTCAGTCCAGGAGCCGGCGTGCCCATGCGCCAGCGTGACGCCGCCCCGCAGACCGCCGTCGGTACCTCCTCCGGTTGGCAAAATCGCGTCTGGGAAGAGAACAGCACCTTCCTGGCGCTGGCGAATGGTCAGGACAACTGGCTGGGTCCGCTGCTTTTTGCCCCTGCCCAGTTGGACATCGAGCTGGACAACATTGTCACCAACGGCGGTCCCGGCGAACTGACCATTCAGGTGTGGTCCAACAACGAGTCCGCGCAGAACCCGGACCACCATATAGAAGTCTATTTGAATGATGAGAAGCTGAGTGATCACTTCTGGGACGGAATCAAGCAGCAGACGATTTCCATCTCGCTGGTTCCCGGCAAGCTCCAGCCGGGAACTAACAGGCTCACCCTCAATGTGCCGGGGGACACGGGCGCAGCTGGAGAAGCTATTTACCTGGATTGGGTGAGCCTTGGTTACAAGCGCGAGTTGGACAGCAACGGCGGCCAATTTGAGTTCAGCAGTGACGCTGGCGACATCAGCGTCAAGGTGCTCAGCGAGGACATCCTGGTCTTCGATATCACTGACCCGAGTTCTCCAGCGACGCTCGCCAACGTGGAAGTAGCAAACGGCGTGGTTTCTTTCAGAGATGGAGAGAGTGGGCAGGATAGCACCTATCTGCTTCTTGAGACCGGCAGTGTGTCGGAGCCGCGCATGGATCTGGTGCCGGAATGGGAAACACTGAAGAGCGCGGAGAACGGCGCCGACTACATTGCCATTGTGCCGAATGTTGAAGGATTTGACGAAGCGCTCCGGCCGCTCCTTGAACACCGTCGTGAGCAGGGCTTGCGCGTGATGTCAATTAGCCTGGATCAGGTTTTCGATGAATTCGCCTATGGTCGTAGAACGCCTCTCGCGATTCGTGACTTCCTGGAGTACGCTTCGACTACCTGGGAGAAGCCGGCGCCGCAGTTTGTAGTGCTGGTAGGTGACGCTACGTACGACATTTACGACTTCAATGGCGGAAAGAACAAGAACATCCTGCCGACACAGCTCGTGCACACGGAATTTGCCGGCCTGGTGGCCAGCGATACCTGGTTTACAATTTTCGACGAGCAGGTGCCGGCCCCTCAACTGGCGATCGGCCGTCTCCCTGCCCAGAACGCAGACCAGCTTGCCGCCATCGTTGCCAAGACGATTGCCTATGAGTCTCAGAGCGGTGAAGAAGGCGACTGGATAAGCCGGGCTCTGCTGGTGGCGGATGACGAACCCCGTTTTGATCAAACGTCCGATCTGTTGAATGAAGGACTGGAAGAGATAGGCTACAGAACCCAGAAACTGTACATGACCGAAAACGAGGATATTCACGACGCCATCATCAGCGCGATGAACCACGGCGTGGGCATACTCAACTATGTCGGTCATGGCGGGGTGGAAGTATGGGGCGATGAAATCGTTCTGAAGGCAGACGATGCCGATATTCTGGAGAACGGCCATCGATTACCCATATTCACTACCTTCACCTGTTTGAACGGCTATTTCAACCACCCCACGTCCGATGCCCTGGCGGAAACGCTCTTATGGGCCGAGAATGGCGGAGTGGTGGCGGCTATTGCCCCATCGGGCCGATCATTCACTTCTCAACAGGAACCCCTGGCAGACTCGTTTTACAACTATCTTCTGCGCGGCGATAGCCTGACGTTAGGCGAAGCGCTGTTGCGCGCCAAGGAGGACGCCTCTGGCGATGCAGACTTGCTGGAGGTCATCCACACCTTTAACCTGCTCGGTGACCCGGCACTGCGTTTCAATCTGCCTTGAGCGTCCGCCCAACGCAAATCGCTTGACTTCCGGCTCCGATTAGACTATCCTCCTGACTAATTCTCTCTATGCGAAATAAGGAGATTGCTCTGAGATGATGCCTGATCTGCAGCCGGAACCCCCTTCGTCCGAACCCGTAGCGTTGTCGCTGGACAGCTCACTACAAGCGGCCATCGGCGCGTTTGAGAAGCACATGGAGGACGAGGGCTTTGCCGTCAATACCCAGAAGGCATTTCTGAGCGATTTGCGCCTGCTCGGACGATATTTGGGCATCGGTCAGCCGATTGGCGACATTGCCACGCAGAATCTGAACGACTTCCTGAACTGGCTGGTATACGAGCGAGGTGTGCCTTGCAGCCCCAAATCATATGCCCGCCGGGTCACCACGCTGAAAGTGTTCTTCGGCTGGCTCCACGACTCACAAGTACTGCTCGCTGATCCATCGGCCAACGTCATCCAGCTTAGCGTTACCAGCCCCTTGGCCAATCCACCCACCGATGCCGAGGTTGCTCGCGCGCTGGCGGTGACCGAGAAATGGCGGCAGAAAGGCCACGAGGGTCGCAAAGCAGACGCACGCCCTCACCTCTTGCTAACCCTGCTCCTGCAGACCGGCATCAAGAAGGGCGAGGCCATGGCTATCGTGCCCAACCATGTCGATCGCAGCAATCCGGAAGAGCCTTTTCTCTTCGTGCGATACAAGAATCCCCGGCTCCGCTACAAGGAACGCAAGGTCTCAATCTCGCCGGATTGGCTGGAGATAATGGACGAGTACGTTGCGCAATATCGGCCCCAGAATACCCTGTTCACCTGCACGGCGCGTAATTTGGAGTATCTGTTGGGCGATATTGCGGAGTCAGCCGGCGTCGAATCCGAAAAGCTCTCCTTCCAGAATCTGCGCTGGTATTCCGCACTGGCCGAGTATCGCCAGGGCGGAGACGATACCGCCATTCGCCAACGCCTGGGTCTATCCAAAATCACTTGGAGAGAGTCCAAGTCGAAACTGGAGAAACTGCACAGCCAGGTTGGCGACGGCGGGTAGCCGCTGAGTCCGGCGGGTAGGGCGCCAGCGCGCTAGCTGCTCCCATCTCCAAAATCCAACAGATATTCTCCCGGTTCACCCGGAAAATCGCCGGTTACTTCCTGCACGATTTGCCGCGGTGCTCCCGGTTCAGCGGTGTAATACAGGATGGCAGTAGCGGAGTAGGCGTCTGCCGGCCCCGTGTCGCGCAGATGAACAGTCAAGCTGAAATTTGGCTCCAGCGCCTCAATGACTGTCAGCGTCCCGGCAGGCTCTCCCAGGGAATTGGTCAACACAATCTCAAGCGACGGGCGCTCAATAAAGCGGGTCAACTCAAACCCGACTGCGACGCGTCGCCTGTCGGGATACACATAGAAGCCGAGTCGCCGGATACGAACATCTTCCCGCGAGCCGGGCGTATTTAGTGGGTCGTCAAAGAACTCAATCCGCATGCCGCATTGTAGCCTGTCGTCTGCTGATTCACAAAGCTGCCCGGAGTCAGAATGGCCATCTCATCAAGACACAACACGTCCGTACAACGTGGTTGGCGAGGCGATCCTTCACGCCGCGACGGCTATCTCCGGCGCATCCTGTTTGCGATAGGCGCCCAGCTTCTCCAGGACCTGTACGAGCAGCACCTTCCATTCGTTGGTGGGCATCCCTTTTCCAAACCATACCGCTGTCCGGCTGACGCGCACTGCCTCGCCCAGGAATCGCTGCAAACGCATTCGGGGCATCATTTCGAGTGAGGCCACCTTCAGGCGTATCTGCCCACTCTCGACCAACATGGACGTCACACCAACTTGCAGCGCCAAGACCTTGACCCGTAGCTGGTACAGAAGATTGTCAACGGGATCGGGTATCGGCCCAAAACGATCGGCCAATTCGGCGGCCAATTCGTCAATATCTGCCAGCGTTTCCTGACCCGCCATACGCCGGTAGAGACGAAGTCGCAATGCGGGATCGGGCACGTAGTCAGTCGGGATGTAGGCCGCCAGCGGCAGATCGATAAGCGTGGGGTCGGCAAGTTCCAGCGGAATCTTCTCGCCGGACTTGGCCGCTTTTCGTTGACGAACAGCCTGAGCCAACATTCGCATATATAGGTCAAAACCAACAGCCGCGATATGACCGCTCTGCTGGGGACCGAGCAGATCGCCCGCGCCGCGTATCTCCAGGTCGCGCATCGCGATTTGGTAGCCGGAGCCCAACTCGGTGTGTTCCTCAATTGCCTCCAGCCGGGTCTGCGCGTCGTGAGACAATGTGCGCCACGGCCCATGAAAGAAGTAGGCGTACGCCCGGCGTGTTCCACGGCCAACGCGACCGCGCAACTGATACAACTGCGCCAGGCCGAACATCTCCGCCCGGTCAACGATCAGCGTATTCGCGTTGGGAATGTCCAGCCCGCTCTCAATAATGGTCGTGCTTAGCAGGATATCGATCTCGCCGTCAACAAATTGCTGCATGACGGTTTCGAGCATTCGCTCCGGCATCTGTCCATGCCCGACCTGGATTCGCGCCTGCGGCACGATTTCTTGGAGGAGTCTTTCGACCGTATGAATGGATTGGACGCGGTTATGCACGAAGAAGATTTGCCCACCCCGGTCAAGCTCGCGCAAGATCGCCCGGCGCAGCAGGCTATCGTCCACTTCGCCCACGTAAGTCTGCACCGGCAGCCGGTCAGCCGGCGCGGTGTCGATCATGCTGATGTCGCGCAGGCCGGAAAGCCCCATGTGCATGGTACGCGGAATCGGTGTGGCGGTCATGGTCAGAACATCGACCTCGGTGCGCAACTTCTTAAGGGTCTCTTTATGACCGACGCCGAAGCGCTGTTCCTCGTCAATGATCAGCAATCCCAGATCTTTGAAAGAGACATCTTCCGAGAGCAATCGATGGGTACCGACTACAATGTCGATCTGACCTTCCCGAAGTTGTTTGATGATTCGACTCTGGTGCGACAGGGTCCGGAATCGGGATAGCATTTCCAGACTGACCGGAAATGTCTTTAGCCGCTGGGCGAAAGTGGTGTAGTGCTGTTGCGCCAGGACCGTCGTGGGCACTAATATGGCAACTTGTTTCCCATCCATCACTGCTTTGAAGGCGGCCCGCAACGCCACTTCCGTCTTGCCGTAGCCGACGTCCCCACAGATGAGCCGGTCCATCGGCCGGGCCAATTCCATGTCGTGCTTCACGTCCGAGATCGCCTGCAGCTGGTCCTCCGTTTCCTGATAGGGGAAACTGGCCTCCAATTCGGCCTGCCACGGGTCATCCGGCCCAAAGGCGTGACCGGCAACTGTCTCTCTAGCCGAATAAAGTTCAAGTAGTTCATCGGCCAGCTCAGCCACCGCTCGCTGCGCCCGCGCTTTTGCGTTCTTCCAGTGCCGTTCCCCCAGCCGATGCAGGTCCGGCGCCAGCTCTTCCGGCCCAATCCATTTGCTCAATCGGTCGGCGTGGTGCACGGGTACGTACAACATATCGCTGTTGCCGTAATGTACCTGCAAATACTCGCGATCCGTGCCGCCGATAAAGCGCACGACCAGTCCGACAAACTTGCCTATCCCGTACTCCAGGTGCACCACATGATCGCCCGGCTTGATGTCAGCGAACGGCGTCTCAGGGGCCATTGGCTGGGCGAATCTTTGCCGTCTGGGAGCCGGTCGTTTCCAGCCGAACACCTCCGCGTCGGTCAGCAGGTTCAGCAGCACCCGATCGTCAGTTTCGCGTTCCAGCACGAAGCCTTCCGGCAGACTTCCGCGAACGACCGCCAGCTCGCCGGCGCCGGGAAGTTCCTTCAACTCCTCAACGATCACATTGGCCTCACCAAAGATCGCTGAAGTCGTGTTTTGATTCTCTTCGAACCAGAGATCAGCAAGGCGTTGCGCCTGACTGCTTACTAGTACCGTGCGTTCCTTATCGCGCTTCACCGCCCCAAGGTGCGTCATAAGCGGGCGCACCTGTCCGCCAAAACGAGGTCCCGGCCGAAATACATCGGCCACTCTCGGTACAGCTTGAACGGATTCTCCTTCCAATGGATCGCCCAGCGTTAGAAGCCGGCGTTCAGCCAGTTTCTCTTGTAGCGCTTCCCATTCAATTAGTGGATTGGGGAAGTCCTCCGGCAGACTCGGCTGATCGGCGGCAATCTGGGCGGCGTACTTGTGCAGATCGCTCACTGCCGTATGAAGCTCCGGCCAATCGTCAACGATCACCAGGCTGTCAGACGGCATATAGTCCAGCAGGCAGGCCGGCTTGGCGTAGATTAGCGTCAAATAGAACTCCATATTGGGGAACGGTTTGCCGGATAATAGATGTGGGATGTCATCGTGCCAGCTCGGCAGGTCATCCTCGCGCCCGGCGGCGGTCGCTTCCAGGTGGCTGCCCAGCCCCTGCAGCCGGTTAGGCAGCGCCTCGCGCACCGGCGTCACCAGGACTTGCCTGGTTTCACTCTCGTCAACGTCTGTCGAGCGTTGTGTTTCCGGGTCGAATAGACGCATCGTGTCGATTTCGTTGCCGAACAGCTCGATACGAACCGGCAAATCGGCCGCCGCCGGGAATAGATCGACTATCCCTCCCCGGCGGCTGAATTGCCCCTGCCGCTCCACGACGCTGACCCGCTCATAGCCGATGTCCTCCCAGCCGGTAAGCGCCTTCTCCAACTCCAGCATCTGCCCGACACGCAGAACCCTTGTCTCGGTCAAGAAGCGCCGCCGGGGTAATGTCTTTTGCATTAGCGCGCGCGCAGAGCTGACAACCAATGGACTCTGTCCGGCGTCCGCCTGGAGCGGGTATTGCCCGGCCATCAGGCGCGCCAGCACCAGTAGCCGTCCCTGCCGGCTCAAGGTACTCCAGGGCCCGCGTTCATAGGGTAACGGCGTCGGCTCTGGAAAGCGCAATACTTCCTGCTCCGCCGGGAGCCACGCAGCCAGCGACTGCTGCCAGACTGGCGCTTGCTCAACTCGTCCGGTCAACAGCAGTATCGGTTGCTTCAAGTCCGCGAACAGGCGAGCGAGCAAGGCGGCGCGCCCGCTCCTGGGTAGCCCCAACGCCCCCACACGCTGGTTGGCAGAAAGTAGGGACAACAGCTCGTGGTAGGCCGGAAGCTCATCAAAGAGATTAAGTATTGGCGAGATGTTCATATGCGGTAAGGTTCAGCGGGGGGCCGACGCCGTATCGTTCCTAGAAATGATTCCTCCGAGCATGCGGGGAAGGCTGACCGCCCGAATCGTCGTCCAGCTTGATTTAGCCCTCAAGTTGCACCATTATGGCGGGTCATCGCCAGATCAATCCCGTCAGTAAGAAAGCTCTCTACTGCGCGGACGGCCGATTCCAGCAGATCCGGCAACAGCTTTGATTCCTCGCGTCCAAAATCCTGCAACACATAGTCTGCCGGCGGCAACTGCCCGGGTGGCCGGCCGATACCGAGGCGCAGGCGTGGAAAATCCTGGCCCAGCTGCTGGATGATGGAGCGCATGCCGTTGTGTCCGCCGGCGCCCCCCTTGCTTCGCAGGCGCAACACGCCGAACGGCAAATCAAGTTCGTCATAGATCACCAGCAGATCGTCTAGCGCGACTTGATAAAAGCGCACCAGTGTCTGCACGGCCCCGCCGCTAAGATTCATATAGGTCTGGGGCTTGGCTATCATCACCGGCCGCTCGCCCACCAGACCGTTTCCGACAATGGCCCGGTTTTGCACCCGGCTCAGGCTGATACCCAAAGTCTCCGCCAACCGATCAGCGGCCATGAAGCCGACATTATGCCGGTTGTGGCGATACCTCCGGCCCGGATTGCCCAGGCCGATAATCAAGGCGCGGGCCAGCCGTCTGTTTTGCTCGCTCCGCTCAACTCCGGATATGTCCTGTTCCACTGTTCCTGTCGTCTCGTTCAATCGCCTGGAAATAACCCGCCCAAATCCGCTTATTGTGAGGACATTTCGCTCTTGGCAAGGTCGAGAGCCGCTTCCTCTATATGGGTACGCGGCCCCTCAATTTCCGCCACAGCCAGCGCACGGCCGCGCGAAGCAGCAGGTAAACGCCGAGCGCGGCGAAAAGCAAGAAAGTGAATCTGACCCCTTCCCAGAACGCCCGCCCGAATTGTCCCAGGTCCACCTGACGAAGCTGTTCCAGGACCCCCGCGCCTTCACCGGCATCCGTTCCTGGTGGTTGTTCGCTGCTCTCTCCCAAGCTATCGTTCACCGGCGTAGCCGGCCGGGACGGCGTCGGAAATGGAGTCAGCGACGGCAGCACAACCGGCGTGCCCGCGCCCACCTCGCCGGGCAAAGTGGGGACAGCCGTTCCCTGTTCTGGTGCGTCTTCAGCGCCTTCCGGAGAAGCGGTTGGGGTCGGTGTGGCGACGGCGCCTTCATTGGCTACCTGGACATTAGAGACAAAGTATTCATCGTAGTTGTAATCCAGCCGGACAACGCGCAGGCGCAATTCATAGCTGCCGTCCGGGAATATGCGCCCCTGCGGGCCGGCGACTGTCGTATCCCAGATGGCGAGAGTTCCATCGACAACCGGCGTGTCGCCATCTGCCATTACTATCCAGTCAACGCCGCTACGGAAGGCCAACTCGTAACGCAGGAAGCTGTTGTGCGTCGCCGTACCCCGGATGATAACCACTCCGGTAACTACATCACCCGGTGCAGGGCTGGTGATACCGTTTGGCGCCTGCGCGAAAGCGTACGGCGTGCGGCCCGCCAACATGGACAGCAAGATACAGAGGAGGAGTCCGATCCGCACCGTGCGGCGATGCACAGCCGACGGCCGGGACCAGTTAAGAAGAAAGCGCATCGCTCCAGTTAGAAACATGAAAACAAACAATCAAGTCTAGCACAAAGACGGCCGGCCGGCGAGTTTGGTCCGGCGTTTTCCGGGCCGCCGCGGGCAGCGCCGCCTGGTCCGGTATCAACGGGTATAGGCGTGAGCCGTCCATTAGTCATGAACCAGCCGCTTATCATTCACAGCGCATTGGGCTATAATGCGCGCAACAGAATTGCCCCAACATTCTGAATCGACTATTCCCTTGCGGCTGCTCCAGCAGCAGCTTGGTTTGAACAGAGAGGACGCGCATGATTTTCGGGCGCCGCACACATATCTACATGGTTGCAGCCGGGCTCCTGGTGCTACTACTGGGCGCTTGCGGCCCGGCAACACGACCGGGTAATGAAACCGGTATCGGCGTCAACGCCGGGGACGAGACCGGCGGTGATGAAGACCAGACCCAGCCGGTTGCCGAGCGTAACGGTCCACATTTCGAAATAGCGGAGGGCAGCGGAACCTTAACAGAAAGTGGGCTGATGGCCGGCTACACGGTGGACGGCCATGCGTTCCTGGGGAACCCGGAGGCGGCCGTACTGATGGAGGAATACTCTGACTTCCAGTGCCCTTTCTGCTCACGCTTTTATGAACAGACGCTGCCTTCAATCACGGAGAATCAGATTGCTCGCGGCGAGGTGGTGCTGGTCTATTATGACTTCCCGCTGACCAGTATCCATCCGCAAGCCTTCGCGGCCAGTCATGCGGCTCGCTGCGCCGGCGAAGAAGGCGTCCTGCCCTTCTGGGCGATGCACGACCAGCTTTTCGGCAACATCAATAGCTGGTCCGGCCGATCCGATACAACCGAGATTTTCACCGGCTATGCAAGCGAGATCGGTATTGACACAGATGCCTTTGCTGAGTGCATGACGAGCAACCGGCACAACGAAAGCATCGAGGCGGATATGGATAACGCCGTTTCCCGCGGCGTCACTAGCACCCCGAGCTTCTTCCTTAATGGTTCGTTGTTGGCCGGCGCGCAACCCATATCGGTATTCGATCAGGCCATCGCCTCCGTGTTGTCAGGCGAGACGCTGGTAACAGATCGTGCTCAGCCTGAAGCCCAGCAGCCCGCTGTCGCGCCCACGCCGGCGGTCATTAGCGGCGAATTTGCTGCCGAGATGGGCTCGCCGGACGCACCGATTACCATCGTAGAGTACACCGATTACCAATGCCCGTATTGCCTCCGGCACGCCAATGAGACCATGCCGCAGATCGTCAGCAACCTGGTCGAAACCGGCCGCGCCCGTTACGTCTTGAAAGACTTCCCGCTGGACAGCATCCATCCGGACGCGCGTTTTGCGGCTGTGGCGGCGAGGTGCGCCGGCGAACAGGGCGCCTACTGGCAGATGCACGATGAGATCTTCTTTCGGCAGCCAGATTGGGCTGGACAGGGCGATCAGGCCTCCGCTGTTTATTCGGCAATAGCCGAAGAGTTGGGCCTGGAAGTCCGCGATTTCAATTCTTGCTTGAGCAGTGGGCGACACGATGCGGCCATCGAAGCGAACTTGCAGGAAGGAGCACAGCTGGGAGTAACCGGCACACCCTCATTCTTCATCTCCGGCTATCCGATTCGCGGCGCGCAACCATATGACCTGTTTGAATATGCCATCGGTCTTGCCGAAGAAGGCACATTGGCTGACGCCTACGAGCCGCCGGCCCAGCAGCAGGCGCAGGCCACGCCTGCGGCCCCCCCTGAACCGATTGACGTCCCGATTGAAGACGCTGTCTATTCAATGGGGAATGCCGATGCCCCGGTTGTCATCGTCGAATACACCGACTTTCAGTGCCCGTTCTGCAGCCGGCACCACCTGCAAACCTTGCCCCAGCTAATCTCAGACTACGTGGAAAGCGGGCAGGTGCTATACGTATTCAAGGATTTCCCTCTGACGAGCATCCATCCACAGGCAGTCGCCGCCGCTGAGGCGGCGCGCTGCGCCGCCGATCAGGGAGCGTACCTGCCGATGCACGACATGCTCTTCGAGCGCCAGACCGAGTGGGCCGGCATGGAAAACACAACGGAGATCTTCGCGGGCTATGCGGATGAGATCGGTCTCGACACAGAGACTTTCGTCTCCTGCATGGAAAGCCACCAGCATCAGGAAGCAGTGATGGCGGACCTGGAAGAAGGCAGCCGGTTTGGTGTGCGCGGTACGCCGGCCTTCTTCCTCAACGGCCTCCCCCTATCCGGCGCGCAACCTTTTTCCGTATTTGAGCAGGCCATCAGCCAGCTATTGGCCGGAGCGAGCCAATAGCTTCCCGACCGTCGCCCCATAAGCGCTGGCGCCTTCCTCTGGCGTCAGCGCACCTCCCTCTCGATCGTGCTAATCAAACTCGACAAGCTCTTCGTTGATCTCCGGAGCGATAGCGCGGAGTTGGCGACTGCCTGGGAGCGTCTCTTTGAGGGCTGGTCTGTTGAGGCTCCCGAGTCGTCAGGTGCCGTCCCCACTGTATTGGAGCTGCAACTGGTATCTGATCTGCCCGAGCCGCCGACTCAGTCTCCGACCTTTCGCCACACAGACGGCATCTTGGAGGTATATCAGACCACCGAGCAGGAGACGCTCTTGCGTTTTCCCGGGGCCGCCCAGGTCAGCCTGGATGTGCAGCGGCCAGGCGGACCGATTCGAGGGAGTCTGCGCGAAGCCACGTTGCGTCGTGAGCAGTTGGAGGACATTACTCTGACCTGCCTGGCGCCGCGGCTGCGGCGACAGGGAACTTATCTGTTGCACGCAGCCGCTCTGGCTCAATACGATGAGGCGATCCTGCTGGTTGGCCCCTCCGGCAGCGGAAAAACCACAACGGCGCTCAACCTGGCGCTCAGCGGCCGGCACCTCCTGGCAAATGACGCTGTCATGCTCACCGAGCGAGACGGCCAGGTGGCGGCGTTGGCCACGCCCGGAGACATCCGGCTGCGGTCTGGCGCGCTCCGCTTTCTCACATCCCCAGGGGTTGTGGAGACACTCTTAAGCCGGGGCAGCCAGACGACAGTCCTGGCGCGCGCCGGTCCATTTGGTGTGCAGACCAATATCAGTGCGCCGGTACGCCGGATCTACTTCCTACGTGTTACCGATGACCATCGCTGCCGGGTATCGTCCGAACAGCCGGCAATCGCCCTGGCAAGATTATGCGAACAGAGCGTCGATCGCTGGGATAAGCCGGCATTGACCGCTCATCTGGACTTCCTGCATCGCCTCAGCCGGCAGGCAAGCAGCTATCTGTTAGAGCTGGGCACAGACGTTTCCGACCTGGCCGACCTGGTTGCCGGCAACTAGCTCGAAGGAGCTACAGCGCTCCCGCGATATACTGCTCGGTCAAAAGCCGGGCCTCGTCATCGGTATGTTGCTGCGGAGGCGTTTTCATGAAATAGGCCGACGGCGACGGCACGGCCCCTTTCAGCCCGCGATCCAGCGCCAGTTTCGCGCAGCGCACGGCGTCAATCATCACACCGGCTGAGTTCGGTGAATCCCACACTTCCAGCTTCAATTCCAGATTCAGCGGCACGTTGCCGAAGGCCCGCCCTTCCATGCGGATGTGGCACCACTTTCGATCCGTCAACCAGGGTACGTAGTCGCTCGGCCCAACATGCACGTCTTCGGCAGGCAGCTCATATGGCAATTGGCTGGTGACGGCATTCGTCTTGGAAATCTTCTTGGATTCCAGCCGTTCTCGCTCCAGCATATTGTAGAAGTCCATGTTGCCGCCGAAATTGAGCTGGTATGTGCGGTCAAGATGGATGCCGCGATCCTTGAAGAGATTGGTAAGCACACGGTGGACAATAGTGGCCCCTACCTGGCTCTTGATGTCGTCGCCGATCACTGGCAGCCCGCGCTGCTCAAAGCGCCCGCGCCAGTATTCCGAGCTGGCAATAAAGACGGGAATACCGTTCACGAAGGCGCAGCCGGCATCCAATATCTGTTCAACATACCACTTGGTGGCCATTTCCGAACCGACCGGCATGAAATTCACCACCACGTCGGTCCTGGTGTCTTTCAGAATGCTCAGGATATTATCTGTCGGGCCGGTCGCTTTCTTGACCATCGTGCTGACATATTTGCCCAGCCCGTCGTGCGTCATCCCACGCGATACCGGAACGCCCAGGTGGGGCACATCAGCAAACTTGATCGTGTTATTTGGATGCGCCCAAATCGCCTCACTGAGATCCTTACCTACCTTGCCCTCTACGACGTCAAACGCTGCCGAAAACTCTATATCGCGTACGTGATATCCGCCGACAGTGGCGTGCATCAGGCCAGGAATCTCCGCATCGTCCGGCGCATCGCGATAGTAATGCACCCCCTGAACAAGTGACGAGGCGCAGTTTCCCACACCAATTATCGCGACGCGAACCTTATTCTTCTTCGCCATCTGAAAGTCTTACTCCTTCGCAAATGTCAATCTATCAGGTCTGCAACGCTGCACGGATCTCCTCTTAAAAGCGGGGACAGGTATGGCCATAACCAGCGATCTGTGGGGATTGTAAGTGCAATTGCGAGCGTTACTCTGAACTCGAGCGCATTATGCGCCAACTGCGGGCTGTGGTCAAGCCATTACCTCTCGGGCAACTTGCCATTAACCCGCTAATCACTAAGATCCGCCTATGCAACCCCGCCTGATCATCGCCGGCCTGGATGGAGCAACCTGGGATGTACTGGACCCATTGCTGGAAGCCGGAAAACTGCCCACGCTTGCCGGCTTGATCCACGCAGGCAGCAAGCACACCTTACTCTCCACAATACCACCCATTTCATCAGCGGCCTGGGTAACGATGATGAGCGGCACCAACCCCGGCCGGCATGGCGTATTTGACTTCCGCAATCTGGACCTGCGGCGATATGATGCTCACGAAGAGCGCCTCGCCAACGCGACCAGCTACACAGCGCCGACGCTCTTTGACTATCTGACCCACGCCGGCCTGACCAGCGTGGCCTACGGCGTACCTATGACCTACCCACCCTGGTCGATCAAGGGCGTCATGGTGGCCGGCTATCCCACACCGGATCATCGCCGCGCGTATACCTTCCCGCCGGAACTGGCCTCGCGGCTCGGCATGCTTTACATGCACTCCCCCGACCAGATTGGCGGGGCTTCGCCAACCGAGCAAATGCAGATTTATCTGCGCTATATGCGGCAACTGACCACAAACTTGCTGGAGCTGGTAGCTGACGGACCGGACGTGCTGATGTTTGTTAACAGCGCCACTGACGGCGCTCAGCACCGCTTCTTCAAATTTGCCGCGCCGGATTTCCCAGGCGTCTCCGACGAACAGCGCACGGTCGGCCGCGACCTGCTGGCCGAAGTCATGATTGTCGCTGACCACGAGCTGGGCCGGCTTCTGGCGGCATTCCCAGGCCCACTAGACGTCTTGGTCATTTCCGATCACGGAGGCATGCCTCGGCCAACCCGGTCATTCAATCTCAACGCCTGGCTGGCCGAGAGCGGTTGGTTGACGCGCCATGATCGAGCGATGGATGCCGGCAGGCGTCGCGTTCAGGGCGTCGCCGAATGGGCCAAGCAGCGGTTGCCGATCACAGAGTGGGTAAAGAGGAGAGCGCCGGCCAGAGTCAAGCGGCAGTTCACCACCTTACGGGCCGGGTTGGGCAATATTGATTGGGCGCACACAGCCGCCTATCGCGTCAAGCTCAGTCACCCCATCGAGGGAATTCACCTGAACTTGCAGGGTCGCCAGCCGGAGGGCGCCGTGCCAGCGGAGGAGCATACGCACCTCAGAGAGCAGATCATGAGTGCGCTTCGGCAGCGTCCCGAGTTAGTATGGGTCAAGCCCAGGGAGGATGTCTACTCCGGGTCACACCTGGAGAACGCGCCCGATATCCTGGTTTGCCTGCAGCCCACTTTCGACGGCGGAGCCGATCTGTTTAAGATTGTGACAACAATCCCCACAGGCTGGCTACAAAGCATTAGCGGCTATCACACCATGACCGGCATCCTGGTGGCGGCGGGCCCCAGCTTCCGGAGCGGGCCGCTGTCGCCGCTCGAACCGCCCGCACTGCAGGATATTGCGCCAACGGTATTGAATCTGCTGGGCCTACCTGTGCCGGGTGATATGGATGGTCGAGTCTTGCTGGAGATGCTGGCGGACGCTTCCCCGGTGAGGATAGGAACAAGTCTGGCTGCCAAAGAGCAGGCAGTTGGGGAGTTGAGTGCGGAGGAGGAAGCCGGTATTGCGGCTGCGCTGCGCGACCTGGGCTACATCGATTGACTGAAGGGCCGGCAGAAATCGTTTCGGGCCGCCTGCCGCCGCCTTATTCCCGTCCTTCGCCCTCCCGAACAAACCAGAACCAGGCAGATGGCCATGATGAAGCATCTGCCATGTCGGTCAGGCCGATTTCCTCACGAGCCATGCGGAAGCCATTTGCACACAACCGTTTCACCCGATCCGCCGAAATTCCCCTGGGTCTCTCTTCTTGATCGTCTTCACTTTCCTCAGCGAGGCGCAGAAACCAGAGGAAAACCGCCCCCGGCTTGAGCAGTCGCTTCAATTCAGCCCAATATGCGCCCTGTGCGCCCTCGCCCAATCCGTGCCCACAGCCCACATCGATCGCCAGGTCATAGGGCCCACTGAGAAAGCTCAGTTCGGTTACGGACGCGACGTGAAAGCGGATGCCGACTGCGTCTGCTGCGGCCGCGCGCCGGCGGGCCTCGACAATCGCTTCTTCGACAAAATCAATCGCGTCAACCTGCCAACCGGCGCGAGCCAGATAGATCGCGGTGCGACCGTAGCCGCAACCCAGGTCGAGCGCTCGGCCGACCGGCAGGCTGGCCACTGTCTCCTGGACCTCTGGCGGCGGCAGCACATCGTCCCAGGGCACCTCGCCCCTGATGTACCGTTCCCTCATCTGCTGTTGCATGCTGTTCACAGGGTCATTATAGCGCTAAAATGAGCCGCATGAATGAGCCGGGCCGTTTCTCCGGCACCCTCCGTTTCCTGCGCATCCATTGGCCGACCTACGTGTTCGGCTATGGAGGTGGCTTTGCACTTTGCCTGATAACCATTCTCATCGCCATCGGGCAGGGGTGGTGGGCCTTCATCCCGCCGGCGTTTGCCGCGCTGCTCATCCTGACCTACTTCCTGTGCGCTACTCTGTGGGCCACTTACATGCAGTACGACGTTCGCCGGTACCGCGATCAACAGATTCTCTTTGATATGGGTCATATTGCGCCGACGGAACGTTTCGCCCATATTGGACTGGGTTCCCAGGACGTGCCCATCGCCCTCAGCCGGCGATTGACCAGTGGTCACCTGACTGTGGTGGATGTATACAACCCGCAACTCGCTCCCGGCGCGTCTGTGGCGCGAATGCGCCATCTGTTTGGCCCGCCCGCCAAAGACCCGCGTATTACCTGGCTCGAGGGTAGTTTCAACTTATTGCCGCTGCCTGATGGCAGTGTCCGGGCCGTAACCATCAACCGGACTCTAGCTGAGATCTGGCAGCGCGGCGACCAGCTCTGCCTGCTACAGGAAGCATATCGTATCCTGGCGGTTGGGGGATGGCTGCTGCTGGCCGAACGTGCACGGAGCGAGACAAACACCCTGGTGTTGGGTCCGGCTGCCTTACGCCTGCCGCCTGAGAAACAGTGGCGCGCTCTATTGAGTGAAGCCGGTTTTGAGATTGTCGCCGAGCGAACTGTCCGTGGCTTGGTGCACTATTGGCGGGCGGAAAAACCTTTTCCCAGCGCGCATGAGCGGCTGACATTCGATTTCGGAATGTGACCTTGACAATCCACAAGTTTATGCAATAATTGTAATTGGCTCCCCCTGGAGGTGGATCTGTAGGCGCCAGCCTGCGGACCACCTCATTTTTTTCTAGTTCCCTACTCGCTCGAGCCCCATGATCGGCCCGACCACCCATTCTTCACCTCTCGGGCGCGTCGTTATCGCAAGCCGGTAAGCTGGCGGGCGATGACCATGCGCTGAATCTCACTCGTCCCCTCGTAGATCTCTGTGATCTTGGCGTCTCGAAAATAGCGCTCAAGCGGCATCTCTTTGCTGTAGCCCATACCGCCATGAATCTGAATGGCCTGGGTGGTCACCCACATTGCCGTCTCACTGGCAAAGAGCTTGGCCATACTGGCCTCCAGTGTGTAGCGCCCACCGCTCTTAAGTGAGGCCGACTTGGCCAGCGCTGCCTGATAGATCAGTAGCCGGCTGGCCTCGACTCTGCATTTCATGTCGGCCAGCTTCTGCTGAATCATCTGGAACTGCCCTATCTTCTGCCCGAAGGCTTCCCGCTCGCGCGCATAGGCAATGCTCGCCTCCAGCGCCGCCGTCGCGATCCCCAACGCCTGCGCCGCGATTCCGATCCGGCCCGCGTCCAGCACCGTCATCGCAATCTTGAATCCTTCGCCTTCATTGCCCAGCCGGTTCTCAACCGGGCACTCATAATTATCAAAGATGATCTCGCTGGTGGCGCTGGCGCGAATACCCAGCTTCGGCTCTGTCTTCCCGCGCTCGAAGCCGGGCTTGTCTGTCTCAATGATAAAGGCGGTAACCCCGCTGTGCAGCTTCTCGGGTTGCGTCATCGTGAAGAGCACCACAAAATCAGCGTAGGGGGCCGAAGTGACCCAGGACTTGCGCCCATTGATGATGTAGTGGGTGCCGGCTTCGTTCAGTACCGCTCGACTGCGCATTGTGCCGGCGTCGCTGCCGGACATCGGTTCAGTCAGGCTGTAAGCGCCGATCCGCTCGCCGGAGGCGATTGCGGTCAGGTACTTTTGCTTTTGCAGTTCGGTGCCGAATTTGAGCAATCCATGACAGACCAGAGAATTGTTCACAGACATGATGGTTCCGTGGCTGGCGTCAACCTTGCAGATCTCCTCCAGGGCCAACACGTAGGCCATGGTATCCATGCCCGCGCCGCCGTACGACTCCGGCACCTCAATACCCATGAAGCCCAGCTCGCCCATCTGCTTCACAGTCTCAAGCGGAAACTCGCCGGTCGCGTCATGATGCTCCGCGATGGGCGCAATGGCCCGCTGCGCGAAGTCTCGCGCGGCCTGCCGTATCATCTCGTGTTCTTCCGTGATGAAGTCAAACATCGTCCTACCTCGAACTATACAGCTCCTGAGGGCTTGCGCTTACCGGCATCGCCGGATAGATGCCGACCAGACGCACCCTTACACTATCTCGTATGACTCGATCTCCTCCAGCAGTGACCGGAAATCCTGCGGGGTAAGCTCCAGCCCTGAGCGCCAGCGTTCGCGCTCCGCCAGCCAATGGCGACCGTCCTTGCCGGCAATAATCTCCGGCGGTATTTCCGGCCTGGTCGGCAAAGTTACCCGGGACATCAGCGATCGGTCATACACCTCAGTCGGGTCCAAGAGCAGAAATCGCCGGCTTCCCAGCAATTTCTCCCTCTCTTTGGGTGACAGAAAACAGTAGAAGACCACCTTACAATCATCCTGCTGTACCTGTAAGGCGACACAATACCAGCTCGAAGAGACCCGCCGCTCCCGCCCTCCTCTGGGATAGTCTGACAGGGGAAATTGCCAATATAGCAGATGAACGGGCTTATCTCTGGCGATCTGTGCGACCTCCTGTGGTCGACCGGCGACGTCAATGCCGGCATCACTCATGGTTACCATACGCCCGCTGCGCCACGCGCGTTTGAACAGGGCTTCCACAACCGCTGCAAAGAGCAGGCCGAGGGGAATCGCCCCCAGGCAGGCGAAGAAGACCCGCGCGTCCAGAGCCGGAAGCGCCAGCCCCAGCAGCGCATCCAACAGAAAGAAACCCAGGCAGAAGCCGATCAAGAGGACAAAAGGGACAGCAAGCCTGAGAGCGCTATGCTCCTGATCGGCAAGCATTGTCCTTGGTGGCAGAGAGGATTCGCTCATCGTTTCATTTCGACGATCATTCGCGAGTTCAGGGAGAGAAGGCCGGTTACGGGGCCGGACACGCACCAGCTACTATTTTGCCACAATTGGGTGAGCAAGTCACTCGCAAGGGAATGGCGCACGTCCAGGGGCGGCGCCTCCCCCCGACGTGCGGGCAGGATCGGCGCCGGAGAAGCCATCCCCGGCAGTGTAATGCTATAATCTCCTCAAATGGAGACAGGTGTCTTTGCGGAGATGGTCATCAATGTTGCAGCGCCGTTGCAGGGGACGTTTCACTACCACGTCCCGAGTGACCTGGCGACCATACTGCAACCAGGGCACCTTGCCGAGGTCGAGTTCGGGCAGCAGCTGGCCCAGGGAATCGTGCTGCGCTTGTCTGCTGACTCTCCGGTAGCGGACACCAAGCCAATCATCTCGTTGATTCAGGACGAACCCGTGTTGCGTCCCTGGCAACTTGCTTTAGGTGAGTGGCTCAGTCGCTATTATTTGACCCCTTTGAATAGCTGCCTGAGGCTCATGTTGCCTCCCGGCCTGACACGCTGGGCTGATTCGACAGTCGAGATTAATCCGGAATGGCAGGGCGCGGGCCGGTTAACCGAGCTACAGCGGCAGATTGTCGATCTGCTCGAAGAAAACGGCGATATGCGCGGCCGGCAGATAGAGCAGGCGCTCAAGAAACAGGCCGACGGCAAGGGTCCTGCCAGGAGCAAGTGGCAGGCAGCGGTCAACGATCTCGCCAGGCGAAACATCCTGCTGAAGGGTACGATCCTTGATCCTCCACGCGTGCGCCCAAAGCAAATTCGCAATGCCTCATTGATCGCCGGTCCGAAGCGCATCCTGGCGCTGGCCGGAGAGTTAGGCCGCGCAAACAGGCTGGCTGATGTGCTGCACTTCCTGGCCCAGGGCGGCGATCCGCTGCCCTCGCAATTGACGGTCCTGGAAGCAACCGGCGCCTCTACTGCTCATCTTGAGAAGCTTGCCGAGGCAAATCTGATTACGCTCCGTGAGGAGGAGACAATCCTCGTGCCGGCTGACCACCGCGAAGCGCCCGAAGCTGCGAAGGGCTACTTGCTGCGCCTGCCGGCGACGCGGGCGCAATTGGGCGAGACGCTTGCCGCCGAGCTCGTTGCCGGCGGCTTTGCCAGACCAGTCCGTGAACCGGCTTCCGTAAGTCTGGCTATCTCACCCAACCGGGCGCTGAAAGAGATTCTCCGCTTGCGTAGCGGCGAGACCTATCTGGCAATCTTGAACAAGCTGGCCGAGGCAGCGCAACCCGTTGCGGTCAGCGAGCTATACGCTGAGACCGACGCAACACTCAACCACCTGCGGAAATTGGCCGGTCTGGACCTGATCCGATTGGGCGCTGAGGAAGTCTGGCGAGATCCATTGGCCGATAGAGACTTTGTTCCAAGCTATCCCCCAACGCTTACAGTCGACCAGACCAGGGTGTGGGAAGCAATTCAGGCAACTCTGCTGGAGATGGAACGCAATCCAGCGCTGACCTCGCGCCCGGTGCTTCTGCATGGCGTGACCGGCAGCGGCAAGACCGAGATCTACATGCGCGCCATCGATTACGCGCTGGCGCGTGGTCAGCGAGCCATCGTTCTAGTACCGGAAATAGCCATCACGCCGCAGACGGTGCGTCGCTTTGCAGCACGGTTTCCCGGCCGGGTGGCGGTGTTGCACAGCCGGCTCAGTGACGGCGAGCGCTATGACACATGGCGCAGGGCGCGAATGGGCCTGTTCGATATCGTCATCGGTCCGCGCAGCGCCCTCTTTACCCCACTCGAGAATCTGGGCGTCATCATCATTGACGAGGAGCATGACCAAAGCTACAAGCAATCCCCACCCGTCACTCCGCCCTATTACCATGTTCGCGACACAGCCATTGCCCTGGCTGAGCAGACGGGCGCATTGGTCATCATGGGTAGCGCCACCCCGGACCTTGTGACCTATCATCAGGCGCGCGGTGGGCGCTTCCAACTGCTGGAGCTAAGCCGGCGAGTGATGGGTCACAGAGACCGCATTGCCGCCCAGGCCACACGGCTGGAGCGGACTCCCGGCTATCGGCAAGCCGAAGGTGATCCACAGGAGGCGCTGTCCATTCCACTCCCGCCGGTGCAGATAATCGATCTCCGCCAGGAACTCCGCGCCGGGAACCGCAGCGTTTTCAGTCGCAGCCTACAAGCAGCGATGTTGGAGGTACTTGAGCGCAACGAACAGGCGATACTCTTCCTGAACCGCCGAGGAACGAACACTTTCGTATTGTGCCGAGACTGCGGGCACGTGCTGTTGTGCCCGCGCTGCGACATTCCGCTGACCTTTCACCGGCCTCAAGAATCGCTCGTCTGTCATCAGTGCGGCCGAAGGGAAAGGCAACCCGAACAGTGCCCGGAGTGTCGCTCGCGGCGGATCAGATATTTCGGCCTGGGCACTGAAGAACTGGAAGATCTTGTCCGGCAACAGTGGCCGGCTGCGCGGGTCGTGCGTTGGGATCGGGACACAACCGCCGGCAAAGATAGCCATGAGCAGATATTAGCTAGCTTTGTCAACCAGGAAGCGGACATCCTGATCGGCACACAGATGATAGCCAAAGGGCTTGACCTGCCCCTAGTGACGTTGGTCGGGGTTGTCTCGGCAGACGTGTCACTGGGGCTGCCGGACATGCACAGCGGCGAACGCACATTTCAGGTGCTAACGCAGGTCGCCGGGCGGGCAGGTCGTGGCTTGCTCGGCGGTCGAGTAATCTTGCAGACCTACAAGCCGGAGCACTACGCCATTCAAGCAGCGGCCGAACATGACTTCGACAGCTTTTACCTAGAGGAGATACGATTCCGCACCCGCCATCAACTTCCCCCCTTCCGGCGACAGGTTCGCCTATTGTTGGAAGCGACTGGCAGTGCAAGCGGAAGGCGCGCCGCGGAAGAGCTGGGGCAAGGATTGCGCCGGCACGTGCAGGAGCTGGCGCTTGGCGCAACCGAAATCCTGGGTCCCACGCCGCCCTTCTTTGGGCGCATTGGCGGACGCTATCGCTGGCAGATCATCATCCGCACCCCGGATCCGTCGCGTGTTCTGGCCGATTTCCCGATACCGCGCCCTTGGCAGGTGGATATTGATCCTGTTACCTTGCTCTAGTCGGCGCTTTCATTATTATACGGGCCTCGTCCCGCCGGAGGCGCCTCCCAATATCCTGAAGCTGGAGCAGTAGAATGTCCCACATTGAAGAAGTGACCGAAATTGCAGGCGTATACCTTGCCAGACTGACGGCGTACGAAGACGACAGGGGTCGCTTCATGGAGACCTTTCGCAAAAGTTGGTTTCCGCAACGTGGCTGGCAGATTGTGCAAACCAATCGCTCGGAATCGAAGGCCGGTGTCCTGCGAGGACTACACTATCATTTCCGGCAGGTGGATTACTGGCACGTCGTCCACGGGCAGTTGCGCGCCGGTCTCGCCGACCTGCGGCCGGACTCGCCCACATTCAGGCAGACCGCGGTGATCCCGATGGGTGGCAGCGATCAGGTGGGTCTATTTATCCCGACTGGAGTGGCGCACGGCTTTATCGCCGTGACCGATGTCGTGCTCACCTACATTGTTGATAATTACTACGGCGACGGCAGCGACGAGTTCGGCGTCGCCTGGGATGATCCCGACCTTTCCGTTCCTTGGGGCGTTTCAAGCCCATTGCTTTCCGCCAGGGATCGGCGCAACCCTCATTTGCGCGACCTCCCCGCTGAGCAGCTCCCCCGGCTTAATTCGTGAGCGGCCCGACGCTTTAGCGCAGCTTCTCCACCAAAGGCGGGCCTAGGATAAGCAGCCCGATCAATACCGCGCCGGCAGCCGCGATCAGCACCGCCGCCGCGGAGACGTCCTTCGCCACTTTGGCCAGCGGGTGGGGATCAGGCATCGTCATATCGACGACCGCCTCCAAGGCAGTGTTGACGAACTCTCCCATCCAGACGACCATGAAGGTGAGCAGAAGAATGGCCCAATCACGCGCCGGGATCCACAGCCAGATCCCAAGTAGGATAACCGCGACGCTGACGGCGGCATGAATCCTGGCGTTGGGTTGCGTGGCGAGCACATACCACCAGCCCTCAAACGCATATTGAAAGCTCTTTGCCCGGCGCTGCAATTGCGGCCGCAGGCTATTCGGCGGCTGTCTCACCAGGTACGATCCCGGCGTCAATGCCCAGTTGCATCAGTATTTCGCCCTGCGCGCCCCACATCCGCGCGCGCTCTGCCTCGGTGGCATGGTCGTGACCGAGGAGGTGCAGCACGCCATGCACAGTGAGCAACATCAACTCCTCTTCCAGTTTGTGCCTGCCTGCTTGCGCCTGGCGTTGGGCCGTGGGAACTGAAATCGCGATGTCACCCAGATAGGCGCCCAATGCCGCCGACGCAATGCCGGCAGCCTCGCCGGCCGGGAAGCTGAGCACATCGGTTGGCTTGTCCTGCCCACGAAACTGCCCGTTCAACCGCTGCAACTCCTCGTCTCCGGCAAGTAACAAAGACAATGAGCCTGACGGGTCGGCTCCCTCGTGCCGCAGGGTCGCCGTTGCCGCGTCCACCAGCTTCGTTACCGGCAGGGTTTGGTCCTCCGTTTCGTTGAAAACGTCAATGGAATAGCCGGTCATGCGGCCTCTTGGGAAGGTGTAACGGCGACCCGCTCACTCTCTTGTGGGGCTATCGCTGCCGGTATTCGTTCCCCGGCCGGAAGCGCCGGTAGCGTCGCCGGAGCCTCCAACTCCTCGTTGCCGGGATACTTCACACGCACGTGGAAGCGCCCCTTCAGCGTATCCACAAACGACGCCTTAGCCAATTCAATGTCCCCCAGCGTCAACCCGGAACTATTCAATTGATCGTGCTGCAAATGATCATCAACAATCTTATCAACCAGCTTGATAATGGCCTGACCGGTGTTTGGGCGTAGCGCGGAAGACGTGGCGTCAATGGAATCGGCCAGCATGACGATCCCGGCTTCCGGCGACTGTGGGCGTGGACCCGGGTAGCGAAAGCGGCTCTTATCGACCAGTTCTTCGTTGCCGCCGGCCTGGTCCACTGCCTTGCGATAAAACGCATACACCAGATTGTCCCCATGGTGCTGGGCAATGAACTCTTGAATACGATCCGGCAGCCTGTATTCACGGGCTAACGCCAGGCCGTCGGTCACGTGAGCAATGATGATCCGGGCGCTGACATAGGGATCCAATGTATCGTGCGGATTGACGCCCTCCTGATTCTCGGTAAAGAATGGCGGACGATTCAGCTTGCCGATGTCATGATAGAAGGCGCCCACGCGAACCAGGGTACTGTCTACACTCTTGAGTCGTTCGGCGGCCTGCTCCGCCAGGTTGGCCACCATGATGCTGTGGTGATAAGTACCTGGAGCCCGTCGCAATAGTTCACGCAATAACGGGTGGTCCAGGCGAGATAGCTCCTGCAACTGCAGGATGGTGACCACGCCGAACAGCCCGCCCAGCAGGTAGAGTCCGCCCAGGGTGATGCCGGCAGAGATGAGCAGGCCATTGATCAGCCCGAAAAGCAGCAACGTGAGTAGCTCCGAAGCCCCAGCCTCCGGCGCAAAGCGAAAGAGCAGGATGACAACGACGTTGGCGAAGGCCACAATCAACCCGGCCCGAAAGAACGCATTGATCCGGCTGACATCCCGCAGGGTAAGCACCGCGAAGGCCGGCCCTACCGCCGCGAACATGGCTACTTCCAGAGATTGCCCACTGTTGTAGGCAACGAGTCCGGCCACGACAAAGGTGACAAACAGCGCCAGGCGCAACCCATAAATGCTGGCCAACAACATCGAAAGAGCGGCTGCCGGAAACAGAAATGTGAATTCGCTCGGGGCCAGCTGGACTGCCTTTGCCCCTGCCACAAAGACCAGCAACAAGAGGGCGAAAATCAACAGATAGCGCAGCGAGTCCCGGGCGTCAGTCTGAAAACGATACCAGAACGCGCTCATCAATCCCACAGCCAGGAGTGAGGCAACAAAGATGCCGGCGAGTTCGGTCCAGCTTGTTTGGGCCTGGAGTAAGCCAAGTCTGGTGAGCATCTCTATGTGCTCATCGGTGACGGTGTCTCCCACTCGCAGAATTCGCTGCCCTTGCGTTATGGTTACCTGGCGCGGTTCCACCGCATCAGCCACTTCGGCGCGGCGGGCGGCCGTAGCCTGCTCATCGAGGAAGGTGTTCGGCACGATCAGCTGGGCGGCCAAGTTCGTCACTACAGCTTCCTGTATAGGATTCAGGATAATGCTGATCCTGGTGTGCACTGAGTCTCGCGCGCTCAAGGCATCGCTGCTGTTGTCACGAATCTCGTTGCGCATCACGCTATCGACAATGCGAGTGACGTCGGACTTAACGGCCGCCCACTCCGAGGTAGAGAGACTGAGAATTTGCTCAGCCATCTCCGGCGTCAGGTCCAGCACCTCTACCGCATTGAGATAGCGCAACCTGGTTTCCTGGTCAGCCAGGGCGTCGGCCCGCACAACGTCAATGTAATTGAAGACATCCTGAATAAGGTTGATCTGAGTGCGCAGGACGCCGAGATCGATTCCAGAGTAGATATCAGGCACGGTGGCCATCGCTTGCTCGCGCGCTTTCCGCGTCTGCACCTCGCTGATGAAGGAGGTAGAGAATGGGGCATCAACATCTTCCTCGGCCCGCTCACCGGCGGTGAGGTTAAGACTGTTGCCGATAACCACGTTTACGGAGAAGACCAGAGTGAACAGCACGGTCATTACTGCCGTGAAAATCCACAGCCGGCCATTACGTGATGTTGGTGGCATCAATAGCCCTTGTACCAACTCCTATCATTAGCGCTGATCGAAATCAGCAACAGAGACGCTATTGCTGTAGCAACTCGCGCACAACGTCGCTCACGAGTTTGCCGTCGGCTCGCCCTTTGACGTGGGGCATCAGCGCGCCCATTATCCGGCCCATGTCCTTCATTCCAGTTGCGCCCTGTTCAGTTATGATCTGCCGGGCCAACTGCTCAACTTCGGCGCGCTCAAGCATCGTCGGTAAATACGACTGGATGATACTCAGCTCGGCCTGTTCGATTGCTGCCAGGTCAGCTCTGCCGGCCCTCTCGCTATCTGCGACACTCTCCCGGCGCTGCTTGGCCTGCTTGGTCAGCACAGCCAGGACGCCGGCGTTATCCAACGTGATGCGCCCATCTACCTCTTCCTGCTTGATGGCAGCCAGGAGCAAGCGCAGGGTGTCGCGCCGGGAATCATCCTTGGCCCGCATGGCGGCGTTCATATCACTGGTCAGTGTTTCCTTCAGATTCATTCCGCAGCCTCCTCGGCACATTGTAGCATTGGCGCTGACGCACAAGCAAACGCCGCCGGCAGCCATACGTCCTATGCCGATCAACAGCAGGCAGCATCATTCGGCCAATTCGCCGGAAGCGCGCCGCATGATAGTGTACAGATTCAGGTCACCTTCCCTGCCGTCACTGCGAAACTGGTCGATTACCGTCAGGCCGGCCACTTCCGCAAGCCTTGCCGTCTCTATGTCGTCGATCAGGCAGACGTAGCGCCGGCCCCTAGCGCCGCGCTCCCAGGACAGCAGATAGTCGTTCTCCTCCACGTCCTCCTCGGCAATACCGGCCTCCGCCCAACTGACGATTTTTCGCCGCTGACGGTCGTGATCTATGAATTGCCAGTCGGCCAGGAAGAGTACGCCTTCGGGTTCCAGCCGCTCGCCCAGCTCAGCGAGCAGTCGGGCGCGATTTGCGCGTCCGGGTATGTGCTGCAATGTGGAGATGCAGGCTACCGCCGGATGTTTACCCAGATCGCGCAGCGAGCCCGGCTGCGACAAATCCACCTCAAGGAAGCGGCCCGCTACCGTCCGAGCGGCGCGTTCGAGCAGTGCGGCGCTGAAATCAACTCCGACGTAGCCTTCAATGGCGCCGACTGAAAGCAGATAACGACCCAGCCGCCCTTCCCCGCAACCGATGTCGAGAAGGCTCCGGCAGGGTCTGGGAAGAAACGCCCTCAGCCGCGCAAAACCTGGATGATAGTAATCGCGGCTGACAGCAAAGGGTTCGGCCAGCTCTTCATAAAAGCGGCGATTGAGAGCAAGCAACCGCGCGGCGGTCTCCGGCTTCACGGCTCCCGCCTGGCGATCCGCAACCTAATTCGGCTACCGTTGGTCACGAACCAGCGCATTCCGCTTTCCGTCTCCACCCATAGGCCGGGCGGCTGATGGACGACCACCATTCCCGGCTGCCAGCGCAATGCGCCCTCGCGATCCTGAAAGCCGATTTCTACCTGGTCGCCCACATGAAAACGTTCGCTCAATCGCCGGGCCATCTCCGTCCTTCGGCATCCGCCTATCGGCGCGGCGCTTTCGGAGCATCGTCCGCCAACCGGCGCAGTCTCTTCAGACGCTCCTGTTCATTCTTTGTTAGCCACGGGTCCCGACTGAGCAGTGTGTACGCCCTGGCGAAGTATGCTTTCGCCTCGGCGGCCCGGTCGAGCACAAGTAGGCATTCGGCGATGTCTTCATAGACGTAGCCGTCCTCCCCGCCGGCAGCCAGCCAATCCTGCTCAAGTTCAGTCAAGAGCGCCAGAGCCAGATCCATTTCGCCAAGTAGCCGCCTGGTGTGCGCGACGGTCCAGCGGGCGATGCGTAACGGCACTTCCTCGCCCTTTTCGGCGCGAAAAGCCACTCCTCTTTGAAACAGCTCCAGCGCAGTCTGATAGTCGCCCAGATCAGCGTATGTCCAGCCGGCATTGTTATAAAGCGGACCGAGCCAGTCGCGCGCACGCTGGTCCCGGCTCGCCTCCGCCATGGCCATCGCCTGCCGGTTCCAATTCATCTGTTCCGCGGGCGAGTCGGATATGCCCAGCATGTGAGCGGCGTCGACCGCGTAGTAGTCCAGCCCTTCCGTTTGCGCGATATCCAGCGCCTGCCTGAACGGCGCAATTGCCTCTGCCTGTCTGCCGGCGGAATTGTAGCAACGCCCGCGTTCCAGGAGGTAGCGAACTTGGACCAAAGGGGTTGATTGGTCCAGCTCCTGCTCAACCTCATCCAGTATCGCGTGCGCCGGGTCAAACAGCAGGCGCAGGCTATACGTGCGGGCTATCTGCGTCAGAAGTTCCAGCTGTACATCGCGCTCGCCGACTTCATTGAGCAGCGCCCGAAATCTCACCTCGGTGCCGGCAGGGTCGCCATAGTCCCATAGCGAATCAATATCAAGACTCTTGTCTTCCGCCACGATGTTGCTCCTCTGAATATGACGCTGGTAGGGCTGGGTCTGTCTTGTGCCCACCCGGGGGCAACTACCCATCCGGGCGAACACAAGGGTACGCCTTCTTCAGACCGCCTGAGTCTGTAGTTCAACACCCGAAGTAGTCCAGCGTCTCCTGCACCGGCCCTACATAGGCATCGCCAAAGAGCCGCACATGAACCAGAAGCGGGTATAGATTGTAGATTCGGCAGCGCTCCTCAAAAAAGCCGGGAGCAATCGGCCGCAGCTCATCGTAACGTGTAAAGAAGGCATCGCCAAATGTGGTGAACAACATGATAAAGGCCAGCTCGATCTCCGGATCGGCGTAGTAGATGGCGGGATCGAGAAAGCCGCTGATGCGGTCGCCGGCAGCCAGCACGTTCCCGGCCCACACATCGCCGTGGATCAGTCCCGGCTTAGCCGGTTCCGAGAGCCAGCCCTCCAGGCGCCCGGCAAATCGCTCCAGGCGACTCATAGTCGCCGGCGGCAACCTTCCGGCCCGCACTGCCTCAGCGCCCATGTAAAGTAAGCGCCGATCGCGAAAGAACTCCAGCCATGAGGGCGACCAACCATTCGGCTGGGGTAGGCCACCTATCAATGTATCCTTTTCCAGTCCGAAGTCTGGTGCAGCTATTCCATGCAGGGCAGCCAGTAGATTGGCGGCATCGCACTGCGCCCGGCTCGAGAAGCGGCTTGCTCCCGGCACGAATGAGAGCAGCAGCAGGTCCGGCTCCGCGTGAAGCACAGCCGGCGCAGGTAACTTACTCATTTCAGCCAGGTACTTGAGCATGTAGGCTTCCGTTTCCAGCGAGACGAGAGGGTTGTTGCTCACTTTTGCGACCACTTGAGCCCCATCAGCAAGGACAACACGGTAGACATCTCCCAGACCCTCGGGTAAGCGCGTTAGGCGGGCAGGCGCCTGGCCCAGGATGCCTTCAAGCCGGGCTTTCAGAGATTCGCTCATGATTGTGACAGTCGCAGTAAGCGCCGCTGGAGACGCACAGGAGTGATTGCCGGCCCATGCCTCCAACTTCGCATTTGACTACAGTTCGGGTCCATGGTGGGGTATGGGCGCCTGCGCGCCCATCACGGCCGCAGGACAATCAAATCGTCGAATATCGCCTGCACCCCGGGTCGCCCAAAGGTCCCGGCATCCAGCGCCACGCCCCCCTGACTGTATCCGGCGTCGCTCAAGGTGGCCACATCATGCCCATTAATGGCAAAGGTCAGGCTTTCGCCGACCGCAGCCACGCGCAAACGGTTCGTGGCACCCAGACCCTGGTTGATCGCGGCAGCTTCTTCCCAACCATCCGTGAGGCGAGTCCACGCCCCATCCCCATCATGGCGCTCCACGGTGAAGAAACCGGCTCCCGTCACCTCGAAGCGGTAGAACTGGTTCGGGCCGGAGATCCGGAAGAGTATCCCGTAACTGTTGGCCGGGTTCCCTTCGGCGAGCGTGGCGTCGACTTCGAGCACAAAGTCCGCAAATGTCTCGCCGTCAAGCGTTGCATATTGCACGGTCTGCGCGTTGTTGACGCCGATAACAAGCTGGTCGCCCATCAGGGCCGACCAGGCTGAGTCATCTCCGTCAATGCGCCAACGACCGCCCGCGCCGGGAGAAAACGAATCGCTGAAGAGCAGGTCAGCGGATGCTGACCCCGGCAGCGACAGGGCATCGCATGCCACAAGCGTAGACAGCGCCGCCGCCAGAATGACGACAGACAGCAGCCGGTTCATGGCGCAATCACCCGCATATCCGAAAACCGGACCTGCAGCGTCCCCGGCTGAAACGTTCCGGCTGCCAGGCCGACATCGCCGGTAGCGAAGGCTGTATCGGTGACTCGCTCCAGTTCAGCCCCATTTACCGCCAAGGTCAGTTCATTCCCCACGCAGGAGACTTGCAACTGGTTGACGGCAGTTCCCTGGTTAATGGCTTCGCTGGGCGTGTATTCCCCTCCGCCGGTGAGATAGGTGATCTGATCGCTGCCGCTTTGGTAGCGTCCAATCGCGTAATAGCCGTCTCCGCTGATCAGGAAGACGTAATAGTTTTCACTATCCTGATAGCGACAGATGACGCCCAGGGCGTTGTCGTCAGGGCCGTCGAGGACCTGTGTGTCCACCAAAATGACTGTGTCGGCAAACTCTTTTCCCGGGTTCGTCCACCAGATCTGTCCCGGCTGGCTGGTTGAGATTACCAGGTCGCCGTTGGCCAACTCGGTTGATGCTCCATTTTGCGCATACAGCTCCCACCCGCAATTCTGATCACCAGAGAAGTCATCGGCAAAAAGTGCGCCGCCGCCGGCGCAGTCAGTCGGCTCACTGTTCTCACAGGCAACAGTGAGCAACGCCGACAGTAGGAAACACCAAACCGCGAATACTTGTCGCACTACTCGCTGTTCCCTGCGTTATCCTTGTCCAGAAGCGCCTGAACCGAATCAATATCATCGTTCAACTCCGATTGCTGTCGATTCAGGTACAGGTAAAAGACAAAAGCCGCAATCCACAGCGCTAACATGAGTAGCGCAACCAAAGCCAGGCTGTCCAATGATTAGTCCCCTTTCAGAATATGTCAACGGGCCGACAGGGCCGTAATCACTCCTCTTGACAATGCTTGATTTCCGGTTCAGTGTACCCGATGTCGCCGGTTTCGCACAGCATGCCGCCCTGGGCCACAAGCCGATCAGCGTGTGATCTCGCTATGCGCGAGAGTCCCAGATCGGTTCGGCGATACCTCGCTGCCGGTTTTCATAGCGGGCCATCATAAAGAGCGCGTCGGACAAACGATTGAGGTAGGCCATTACCTGTGGCTGAACATCTTCCACGCGGGAAAGGGCCGCGACGTCGCGTTCAGCGCGTCTGCAAATTGTGCGCGCCACATGTAAGTTAGCTGCGCCGACGGCACCGCCAGGCAAGATGAAGTTCTCCAGATTGCCCAGTTCGGCAGTGAATTCATCGATCACCGCCTCCAAACGCTCAATATGCCGCGCCTCGATGCCGGGCAACTCCAAGCGTTGCCGGTCCTCTGCGAGGAAGCTGAGATCCACTCCCAGGTGAAACAGCTCGTTTTGCACACCCTGCAGAATCTCCGTCAGGCGCTCGCTCAATCCGTGCGCCAGGGCCACGCCGATTGCCGAGTTAAGCTCATCCACCACCCCGAAAGCCTGTACGCGCAGCGTCTCCTTAGGTACAAGCTGTCCCCCACCGAGCGAGGTGTTTCCTTCATCCCCTCTGCGGGTATAGATTTTGGTTAATCTTGGCATGACACGTCCTTAGCTGCCGTACCCGAGTCCGGCCAGCGCGTCCGCCACGGTTAGCCAGCCGCGCCCCGGGAATAGCCGGGCGATTTGAGGCGAGAAGAGTGGCGAAGCGCCCATCACGTCGACCGCCGACCCGGAAGCAATTATCTCACCATCGCTAACGAATACCACCCGGTCCGCCACTTGCGCCGCCAGCTCAACGTCATGCGTGACGAGCAGGATGCCTTTGCCGGTATCCCGCCAGCGCTTCCACATTGCCGCCAGGCTCTGTTTGGCGACCGCGTCCAGCCCGCGCGTCGGCTCGTCCAACAGGAGCAGTTCCGGCTCGGTGATCATTACCGCTCCCAGAGCGACACGTTGGCGCTGTCCGACAGATAGATCACGCGGGTATGCCTGCGCGTGTTCAAGGAGCCCAAGTTCGCTCAGCAGCATCGCCGTTCGCTCAGCGCCCTGGCCGGTGCGCAGCATTCCGTGATTTCGTAGCGTGGTCTCCAACTCCTGCGTGACGCTTTCGGCGAACAGCAGGTCGTCAGGATTCTGGGGCAAGTAGGCCATTTCGCGGCAGATGTCGGCCACGTCGCGACCGGCGGTGCCGCGCCCCATGACAGCAATCTCCCCTCTGTTAGCCCGCAGCAAGCCGGCAACGCAGCGCAGCAGCGTTGACTTGCCCGAGCCATTCCGGCCCATCATGACCACAATCTCGCCCGCCCTGACTTGAAGATCGATCCCCTTCAATACCGGCGTGCGCCCGTAAGCAAAGTGGACCCCACGCACGTCCAGCAGCAATTTGCCCACCGCCGGCTTCCGCTTGGTGCCTACCGTGCCGTTGACCGGTAAGCCCTGGGCAAATTGCCGCGCCGCCTTCACAGTCAACGGGATCGGCCGCCAGCCAAGTCTGCGACCCAGCTCCGCGACAGGAGCCAGTTGCGGCATCTGCGGCAGGAGCTCGTCCGTAGGGCCGTCGAGCACAACGCTTCCTTGCTGCAGTGAGATTGTGCGTTCGGCGTAGCGCACGGTTCGCTCCAACCGGTGTTCCGCCAGCACAATAGTTAGTCCAAGGGTCTCGTTCAGCCGCACCAGCGTCTGCAGGAGCGACTCGGCGCTCTTTGGGTCCAGCTGACTGGTCGGCTCGTCGAGGGCCAGGATCTCCGGCTGCAGCGCCAGCACGGTGGCGATAGCCAGGCGTTGCCGTTCGCCGCCGGAAAGCTCGCGCACGGACCGATTGCGCAGCGGGCCTAACTCCAACAGGTCCAGCGCCTCTTCGACCCGCAAGCGCATCTCCGGCGGCGGAACGGCGGTGTTCTCAAGGCCAAAAGCGATCTCATCTTCCACACGCTCCATGACCGCTTGCGCTTCAGGGTTCTGAAAGACGAAGCCTACCTTCCGGCTTAATGTGTGAGGGCCGGCAGCAACGGCATTCTGCCCGGCCACATTGACCCTGCCCATGATCGTCCCGCCGGTGAAATGTGGAACGACGCCGTTCAACACGCGCAGCAATGTGGATTTGCCGGCCCCGGACGGCCCGGTGAGTAGGACGAATTCGCCGGAATCAATCTGTAACGAAACGTCTCGCAGCGCCGCTGTGGAGCGGTCGGGATAATAGTAAGTCAGCCCGGAAATATCAATCATTGCTCAATCTCAAATCAACTGTCGCCGGCGAATCTTGGTCCGGACACAAACATGAACCTTACTCACCGTGGTATTGGCCGGTTTCCCACAACCGGCAAGAGCAACAGTAGTAACGAAAGCCCGATAACCGGCTGAAACGGCGGCCATGAGAGCCGAGGATACGGTTGAAAAGCCATCGCGCCGAGACCGGTCTGCAGTGCGTATGCGGATGACACTGCCAGAGGGACCAGCGAGGCAATAACGAACATGCCGTCGTCTATTCCCCACTTCCGCGGGCGGTAAGTGGTGTGCTTCACCTGCCGACCGGCCTGCCAGATCAACGCCGACAGGATCAACAGCGAAAGGGCCAGCAGCAGCCAGCCGGGCCACCCAATCCACAGCGCCATCCCCCAGCCGCTTAGCGCCAGCAGTAGTCCGACAATCAGGGCTCCTTGCCGGGCCGGATGGTGTCCTTGCTGAGACGGAGAGCCGTAGCCGCGAGCAACCATCACTTCGGCCAGCGTCATGGCACGCTCCAGGCCGCCAACGAGGAGTGGAATGAGGATTGGCTGCCAGTCACGTATGCCGGAGAGCCGATGGCCGCGAATCGCCTGCGCTTCTCGAATACGGGCAAGGTGCCGGGCGGTTTCCGGCACATAAGTCAGCGCAACCAACAGGACAACGCCCAGAGAATTGAACGCTCGTGGAGTCAGCCGGATCATGTCCCTGGTGGGAACACAGGCATTAACCGTGATAAACACGGACAGCAAAGCCAGGATCGCCAAACCGTTGACCAGCCCACCGACCAGCGCCTCCAGGGTGATCGCGCCGCCAACCAAGGGCCACGACGCCGGCAGCCGGAGAAGCACAGAGTCGCCCAGGTGAACAAAGAGGACATTGAACAGCGCCGAGAATAGCATGACCATCAAGCCGAATCGCCAGAAGGCGAAATTGAGAGCGTTCGTCACCTGTGCGCCACGTTGGGTCACGATTCGGGAGACCAGGAGCACGATCAGCAAGTAAAGCGGGTTCCGGCTGACCGTCGCCAGTCCGGCAGCGACGATCATCCATACCAGCCAGGCGCGGACGTCATACCCGCGCATTGCTGCCCATCCTCTCGTTTATAACGCCCGCGCCGACTTCGAACTGCAGCCGGTCTCGAAAGCGGGTCAGCGCCCGCACCGCCGGCAATCCAAGCACAAGCAAGAGCAACACGTTGCCGCCGGCGCGGAACACGTCCCATACGAATGAGGTCGCCAGGTAAAAGGCCCCAAAGCGCATTAGCGCCTCGCGCATACCGCTTCCCGGGCTCCAGCTTTGGGCTGCCGGGCCGATGAGAAACGGCCAGAAGTAGAGATTGATCACCAGTCCGTAAGTCATCCCGGAGACGGCGCCCAGCAGGAGCAGCAGCGCCAGTTCGCGTTCCGGTCGGGCCGGGTGTGGGATGACCCCGGCCAGCGCGCCCAGCCAGCCGGCAACAAACATCTGATAAGGGAGCCAGGGGCCAACGCCGCCGGTAATCAGGGCAGAAACCAACAGCGTCATCACGCCCATCAGGTACCCAAATCGTGCGCCAAAAACGTAGCCGGCCAGCAAGATCGGCACGAAGACCGGAGAGAAGCCGCCGGGGCCGGGGATGCCGGTCTCCAGAAACCTCAGCGCCGCCGCCAGAGCTACCAGGACGCCCAATGCTGCCACCGTCTTCGCGCTGACCGCCTGTCCCTGCAATTCAAAAAGCAGGGCCAGCAGGCAGAGGAAGATGAGCGTCAGGGTCATGATGCCGGCGTCCGCCGCGTGCGCTGTCGTACCGCCGTCCGGCGACATCATGTTTTGACCCTGGGACGACAAAAACGGGTAGGCAAACGCTGCCATGCCGATAATTCCGCTGAGCAAGTAAATGATCCCGGCCAATCGCCTGCTCACTACACGTCTTCCCTTCGCCGGCCCAACAACGCCAAAGCCAACAGGCCGACCAGGACAACGCCGGCCAAGCCATAGTACAGTACATTGGCCCTTCCTTGAACACCGCTTTCTGCTTCCGGCCTAGGCGGAACGGTGGTTGCCGCGAGCTCGATGGACGCGCTCTCGGCCGGCGCGATCCCCGGCTCTCCGTTCGGTTCCGTGGGCGAGCATATTTCATCCAGCGTAACGTCAGGCGGTGCGATGGCTTCGGTTACCGAGCCCGGTCCCCAGGTCCAGCCATCAATGTCTCCCGGCCGGACGCGATACTGGCTCGCTCCGACTGGCGAATATTGCCAGCCACCATCCAGGAGGTGCCAGTAAGACCAGTACTCACAGTCATTGCCGCGGCATTGGCAAAAGCAGTTGCTTGCCGGACAGCCGGTTTCATCCAGCCGGCATATCGCTGACCCCAGGCCAACGTCATTTGCTTCGATCATCACACCGGATAGGCGCAGCAACTCATAGCCGGTGATCTCCGGCTCTGTAAGCTCGACGCAGTAAAAATCCGCCTGCCTATCGCCATGGAAGATAACCAGGCCGGCGCGGTCCTCTTCCTGACCCAGGGCAATTCCGGCGCCGGCTGTCAAAGTGATCGCTAGAACGATGGCGACCTGGCTAATGCGTCGCATCACGTCGATACCACAGGAAAGCGGCCAGCAAGGCCGCTACTGCCGCGATAATAATCAACCATGCCAATACGGGAGAGGTAGCCGAGGGAGTTGCTTGCTCACTCTCGCCGCTCGCTTCGTTTTCCGGCAACGCCGTCTGTGTTGGCGAGCCAGCCGGCGTAGCTGACGGCGCTTGGGCCAGCGCCGCCGAAGGGCTGGCCTCCGGGCCGGCGGTCGGCGGCGGCTGTAACGTAACAGTCGGCGCGATGACCAAGGTTGGCTCCGGCGTGTTCGTTGGCGGCGCCGTCGCATCGTCCTCAACGGCGACTGTCAGCTGAGCAGTTTGCTCGGCCGGCGTAGCTGATTCTGCGCCCAGCGCAATCACCGGCTCACCCCACACCGGATTCTGAGCCAGAAGATGGACGGCATCAGTCGTGCCGAAGGGATCGCTCCCAGGACCAAACAGGTTTGGCCAGCAGCCGTCTTCTCCCTGCTGAGCTATGACGCTCTCCGCCGGGTTCTGAACGGTGCCGCTCAAGACGACGCTCCACGAGGGCGCGAACGGGTTCTGCCCGGCCTGGACCAGCCCCAGCACGATCTCAGAAGTGGAGCTTGGGCTGGCAGTCTCGCCAAAGCCCCAGCCGCCGTCCGCCAGTTGCGACGCTGCCAGAAGTTCGATAAGGCCTACCGTGGGTAGATTCTGTCGGGCCAACACCTGCAGCGTGCTGCCGTTGGCATCGGGATCGCTCCATCCTTCCGCCGGTGTGTTCGTCGCCAACCACTCTATCGCGGTCGGGTCTGGCTCCTCGCCGGCAGCGAGCAGTCCGAGGATGGCCTCGTTGTGACCGAACGGTCCAAAACTGGTGTCGTCGTATTCACCTGTCGGAGAAAGGTAGTTCGTGATGCTGATCACCAGGTTCGTTCCCGCAAAGGCGGCCGGGTCCCCCTGGGCGGCGAGTACGCCCTGCAACACCGTGCCCGCTCGCCCTCCTCGACCCCCCGCCAGATAGTCAGGTGTCAATTCGGCTAGAGCTTCAACCGGCAGCCCGCCGGCGGTCTGCCACGATTCGCCATTTGGGTCGTCGCCAACGGCGGCTATCGCCGAAATGGCGCGGGCCGTCCCGCCGGCTTCAACACCGCCGCCGGCAAAGGACTCCCAGCCGCCGGTGGCCGGGTCTTGCAGGCTCGCCAGACATGAGACTGCCATACGCGCGGCCTCGTATCGCCCGGCAAATGGATAAGGCTTTCCGGTCAGCGCCGGGATAGATTGCACTGTCGAGAAGAAGTCGTCAAAGCGTCCAGCGCCGAAATTGGCCTGGAACGCGCCGCTGACATCCTGCCAGGTCAGTAAAGCCGCCAGCGGGGCATTACCGTTCCGGGCGAAGGGGCTCTCAGGCGTGTAGAAATCTTCGCCGAGCGCGCTCAGGGCCTGCAATACCAGGGCAGTACTGTTGGCGCTCGCACCCAATCCCGGGCCATAAGCCCAATCACCCTCCGGAAGCTGGCTGCGGGCCAGGAAGTCGCGGGCAGCAACGATCTCAGGGTCGTCCGGCGCCCTACCGGAGGACAGCAGCGCCATGACGGCCATGGCGGTCGCATCGGTGTTCCCCAACGTGCCGAAGCCGTCATCCCACGAGCCGGCTAGATCTCCATCCGGCTGCTGCAAGCCCAGCAACCACTCTCGGGCAGAAACGGGGACCGGCTCATTAACCGCGCTCAGCGCCAGGATGGCCAGCGACTGGTTAAAGGCGTTGGCCGCCCCAAGCTGGCCGGTCGGCGAGAGATGTGCCGTCATGCTGATCACGAAGTTGTAGCCAGCGAAATTGCGTGGATCTTGGGTTGCCGCTACCAGCGCCATCAGCAGCTTGCCGGCGCTGCCGCCGTCCTGGGCCGCGTATGCCGCAACGGATTCGGCATTGTCGCGCAGGTAGTCAATCGGCGTGGCGCTGCGCCCGGGGAACGGCGCCGCCGGATTATAGCCGGAAGCGCCCAGGGCTATCAGCGCGTCCACTGTGCCGCCAACGTCTGAGGGAGCCAGGTCAGCGCCGCTGCTGAACGAGGTGTACCCCCCGTCGCTGTTCTGGTGGGCTTGCACCAGCCAGCTCGCCGCCTCGGCAAGTCGCCGTCTCTGGTCGCCATCATTCGCTTGGGCAGAGGCTCCACCGTAGCTCAGTATCAGGCCCAGAGTTAGCGCCAGACCTAGTCCAAGGACGAACAGTCCAGCGAGAATACTTGCCCGGCGAAATCCAATGTTTAGCACTCAGCTACCCTCCATAGGCACTGTCGGCGCGCAGGAAGGTGGCAACAAAAAACCCGGCGCCTTTTCTGACGACGCCGGGTTGAGAGCGGTTACAGGAATGGATACCTGTCCAGTTCTCAACCCTTGCCCACGCGGATCGAAACCTGCTCACGGCGGGCGGCCTGACTTGGGATTCTTTCGCCTCCAGCTAAATCAAGAAGCGGTCGCGTGATCCCATACAGTTGCGGGGACAGCACTGGACTCTCACCAGTTTCGCCATTATGTCCTGCCATCCGGGGCAAAGGACACCGTGAACAAATGGTTTGATTGTTAAGACAACTGCCTGCAGTGTAACAAACCGGATTCCGCAGGTCAAGAAATTCGGCGTTTCAAAAACTAAGCTCACGATAAGCAGTTCACGAAACGATTGACATGTCACCTATCTGTGCTATACTTCCGCCGTTGTCGATGCGGGGTAGAGCAGCGGCAGCTCGTCGGGCTCATAACCCGGAGGTCCTAGGTTCGAATCCTAGCCCCGCTATCAATTCAGGCTCTGGTGCAGTCACCAGAGCCTGTTTGCATTCAGGGGGACCAGCCTTTTCGCGGGCCGGCTCAGGTGCGCTGGATCGCCAGGGCTTCCATCTTGTCAGCCAGGGCAAAGTCGAGCTCGGTGATCGCGCCGGCATCGTGCGTCCACAACTCGACCTCGACCCGATTCCAGACGTTGCTCCAATTCGGATGGTGATTGAGCTTCTCGGCCACCAGCGCGGCGCTTACCATCCAACCCATCGCCTGCACGAAATTGGGGAACTTGTAGCTGCGCACAAGTCTCCCTTCCCTTACCTGCCAGGTGGGAAGGCTTTCCAGACGAGCAGCGATTTCATCATCCGACAATGGTTTTCGGTTCATCGACTACTCCCTCATCCTAACTTAGAACTGACAGAACGCCGTGGTCAGCTCAGTCAATCACATCCTCGATTTCGAAACGGCAAGCGGTGGCTCCGCAGGCCCGGCAGGCGCGCTCTGTCACCTGAAAGGATTCCGGCGGCTTGCCGGTTGCCCAGGCCGTTGCCTGCTGCAAATATCCGGCATAGACATCGCACACCGGCTCCGAGTCGCTGCGCTCAATGGCCGCTGGTGATAGAGCGTCAGCGAAGTACCAACTCCCATCGCTGCGCTCCACCTTTGCGTGCGCTCCGGGAAGCAATTCCTGTCGTCCGGCGGCAATCGCCTCCAGCACCAGACGGCGGCGTATGTCCGACGGCAGCGTCTTCAGAGCGATTGTAGCCAGCCGATCAATGGGAGGCGGATGCGTCTGTTCCCACTCAAAGCTGGCTCGGCCGACACGCCGCATTGTGCCGCGATGCGCTCTGCCGGTAACTGCCTCTACCGCCTGCATCAGCGAGGCATACTCCTTGAGCGTCAGGTCGCCGGCCAGATCATTCGGCGGCGGGGCATCGCTGAGACGGACCAGCCCTGCCCGCAGAAGGGTCGCTTGCAGGCCATGCTCGCCCAGCACAGCGCGAATCCCCTCGATGAGCTGGCGCATCAGCGCATTTGGACACTTGGAATCGGACTCAGGTATTTCGGTCATTTGCGATTCTACACTTCTCAGAGGTTGCAGGTCCATACCGGATATCGGTTCCCAAGTGGGTAGAATCCGAACCTGGCATATAGGCGTTGTGAAGGCAGGTTATCTATTTGCGTGTTAAGCGTGATTTTGGTCAGCCGGCGATCCCAGCAACTCCTGATCACATGGGCCAGAAGCGCGCTGCCAACCTGCCTTCCCTGTGCACCCGGATCGACGGTCAGGCGCACCAGATGGGCGGACAAGCCGTCCTGACCCAGCACACAGTACTGAAAGCCGACCAGCCGTCCCTCAATTTCTGCTACCTGGAAACTCAGTGCGCTCTTGGAACCATGTCGCAGACCTTCTTCGCTGTGTCGCCAGATAGGCTCAAATGCCGCCGCTTCGATCTGCACCAGCGCCGGAAAGTCGTCGGCCTGCACCGCCCTGATTGTCAACTCAGGGTTGGGCTTCAGATGCGGGAGAAAGACATCGTCCTTGGCGTATGATTCGATCTCTGATGTCGGCCTCAATCGCAGCGCCGGGAACCAGCTCGTCGGCCACTCATTCGGCTGCAACCAGGCCACGATCGTAATCCCTTGCTCGTACGCGGTGTCAAGCGCCCGCTGCCACATCTGCGCCAATAAGGAGGGGGCGTTGCGCGAGTGCCTGAGAGCGGCCACCCGCACCCATGCAGCCGGCGGAGGATCTGGCAATACTGCCAGGCAGCCCGCCAGCTCGCCGTCAAAGTCTTCTGCAAGGACAAAACCGGCGCTACCTAACCAGTCCGCCGGCAGTCGCCAGTCGACATGCCAGTGCGTATAGAGAGCCGACTCCAGCAGCCGGGTGAGCGGCGTAGCATCCGAAAGCTTGCTCCCGCGGATATGCAGGTTTGCTAATTCCACAGGCGTATTGTACACTACAACGTTAACATTTGAAGGCAACCGTGATGTGAAATACACGGAACTCGACCATTCATTCGGGATAACTTATACAAGCGCCAAGCATGAAAGATCGCGATAGCGTCTTGCGGACGACACTGGTAAACATCCAGAAGCGATTCGGGGATGGGGCAATTATGCGCCTGGGAGAGGCCACCCACCTCAACGTCGAATCTATCCCCACCGGCTCGC
>CAZIKT010000023.1:0-64955 GCA_964539885.1 uncultured Ardenticatenaceae bacterium
CAACACGCGGAGCAAATTGACAAATGTGATCATCTTTGATATGGTAGCCGTGTTCTTGGCGTAATCGTTTTCCTCGCATTTCTCGGAGGGTGAGAAGTGTCGTCGATTCGGGACGTCGCCGAGCTTGCTGCGGTATCTACGGCGACGGTTAGCCACGTTATCAATAGTACCCGGTACGTAAGCCCGGAGCTCACCCAGCGTGTTCGGATGGCTATGGTGGAACTGAACTATCAGCCGGATGCTGTGGCGAGGAGCCTTCGCCGACGCGAAACCTTAACGCTTGGATTGCTTGTCCCAAGCGTGGAAATCCCCTTTTATGCTTCAGTAGCCTATGGTGTAGAGCGAATTGCCTCCGACCACGGCTACAGCATCATCCTTTGCAATTCTGATTGGAAGTCCGATACGGCGACTCGCCATCTGCAGGACTTCCTTGCCCGGCGTGTTGACGGCGTGATATGTAATAGTGCCGGGCTGGACGCTGAAGGCGTCGCCATGATAATCGACAGCGGCAGCCCGGTCGTCCTGCTGGAGGAGTCGATTCCCGGCCTCGAACTGGATGTAATCGGTGTCGACAACACGGGTGGCGCGTATCTGGCTGCGCGACATCTCCTGCAGTTTGGGCATTCGCGCGTTGGAATAATCACTGGTCATCTTGCCTACAACGTGAGTCAGGACCGCTTGAATGGCGTTCGCCGGGCCATGCTGGAAGCCGGCCTGCCGACGCCGTCGGAATTGGTCTTTGAAGGTGACTATCTCCCGGCTACCGGTCGCGCGGCAGTCACCTGTTTCTCTGCATTGGCCGAACCCCCCTCAGCCATTCTGGCCTTCAATGATATGATGGCCATGGGCGCGCTGCAGGCCCTGGCTGAACGCAACCTGAACGTGCCGGACGATGTCGCCGTCATGGGCTTTGACGACATTCCTCAGAGTGAGTTCACCGGCCCGGGATTGTCCACTGTCCGGCAGCCTTTGTGGCGGATGTGTAAGGCCGCCGTTGAAGTGCTTTTGCAGCGCATCAGGGGAGAGGGGCCTGCCGAATCCCAGCAGGTATTGCTGACCCCGGAGCTAGTAATTCGCGCTTCCACTGATCGAAAACGGAGCGCAAGCACCACCCAATTCGAGCAGGGAAGATGCCCCAACTAATCCACGTTGACACGCCCAAAGGCGATAGCTTGAACCTGATCACTGACCGCGTTCGCGATCTAGTCCGCCAGAGCGGCGTGCAAAACGGCATTTGCTATCTGATCGTGCCGCACACCACGGCCGCCATCACGGTGAACAGCTACTTGGACCCCAACACGGCCGTCGACTTGGTAAGCGACGTGCGCCGCATTGTACCCACAAGGACAGATTTTCATCACATATTTGATACGCCTGCGGACGCCGCCGGACACATTAAGGCCAGTCTGATCGGGAATCACGAACTCATCCTCATTGAGAATGGCGATCTGCTCTTGGGCCATTCTCAAGGGGTGTTTCTGTTCGATTTCGACGGACCGCGACGCCGAAGTGTACTGGTGAAGATCGTGGCGGACTGACCCCGCCGGTGATCTGCGCCTGCGTGCGGCTCGTCATATGACCAACTGCCCGGGTGATCCCGCTCATCTGAGCGGCTGGCAGATTCTCTTAATATAGGAGGTGGCAATAGAAGAAGAACTGCATCCATTCCGCGCCAGCGACGTGGCATGTTGGATCGTGTCACGATTAGGTAGGACCGTTCATTTCATCAATCGACGAGGAGAGGATTTACATGAAGCTCAACAATAAGCACTGGCTAAAGGTAATCGTGGCCCTGCTCATACTTGCCATGGTGTTCGTTGCCTGTGGTGGGGGCAACGAAGAAGAGCCGGCAGACGAGGCCGAACCAACTGAAGCCCCTGCGGAAGAAGAAGCCGCCCCTGAAGAAGAGGAAGAAGCCGAGGTAGTTGGTGAAGCCATCACCCTGCGCTTCTTTACCCTTGACGACCCTGACCAATTGTTGGCTCTGGCCGATATGGTTGAGGCCTGGAAAGCCAGCGACCCAATGTGGGCCAATGTTGAAGTGGCGATCGACGCCGTGCCGTTCGCGCAGCTCTTCCCGGCAATTGAGACCTCTGTTGCTGCCGGGGCAGACTTCGATGCATTCCTGGCTGATGGTCCGGACATCAAGCATTATGCTTATAACGGGGCCATCATTCCTCTGCAGGATTTCTACACCGCTGAGGAGATCGCTGAGTTCGTTCCGCAGTCTGTGGAAGAAGGCTCTTACCTGGGCACCTTCTACTCGCCGGCGATCATGCAGAGTTGTTCGATGATGTTCTACAACTCGGACATGACCGATGAGGCCGGCCTGCAACCCCCGCAAGAAGTAGCCGGCTGGAATATGGACGAGGCTTGGGACGCCTGGGAGAAAACCACGGTTGACGACACCGGCGACGGCACCCCGGACGTTTGGGGTCTGCGCTGGGGCCAGGGCACCTGGTGGGGCGATTACGAGCAGGGCATCCCCCGTCGTTCAGCGGGTGAACGTGGCTCGCCCACCTTCGAAGGCATGGGCGCTGACGCTATCACTTTCGTGGGCTTTCTGGACACGCCGGAAGCCATCGCCGCCTACCAGGACTATCGCGACTGGCATATCGGCGACCGCGCTGTCAGCCCGGTGGAACCAATTCCCCAGCCCTTTGTCAATGGCCAGCACGCCTTCATGATCACGCCGGACAACCGCATCGGCGAGATCAATCGTCTCTACCCTGACGGTGGCTTTAACTATGGCGTCACCGGCATCCCCTATTATGCTGACGGTGCGCAACTGTGCCACACCGGCTCCTGGCACTTCGGCGTCTCGCCGAACAGTGAGCAACAGGAAGCGGCTGTCTCCATGGTGAAGTTCTTTGCCGGCGCTGAAGGCTCGCGCATCTGGTACGACTATGTCCGCCAGTTGCCGGCCCGCTTCGACCTGTTGAACACGCTGCCGGAATATAGCGAATATCCGCAGCAAATGTTCAGCACCGGCCTGCAGGAGATTGGAGAACCCCGTATTCAGACCCCGTGCTACACCGAGTATCAGCAGATCCATGCTGAGTTGCTGCAGAACCTCTCGCAGGGCCGTGACGTAGACGTGGAGCAGTTGGTCACCACTGCTGCCCAGAACATGGAACAGGCCTGTGCGAAATATGCAGGATGGAATGAGTAGTGAAGTCTGCTCAGACAAGCAGTAGATAGTTAGAGAGGCTGCGGCGTGCGCGCCGCAGCCTCACCTTTTCGCAATCAGCGCGACCTGCCACCACCAATATTCCGCACCTGAGCGAGGCGAGTATGCAAGCACAAGCACAAGCAACCCGTACGCAGGCAGTGCCGCAGGTTTCCTTGCTGGAGCGCATCCTTCCCTGGCGCCGGCGAAATCTGATCATTGCCTTTCTCTTCGTCCTGCCTGCTTTGATAAACTTTCTCATCTTCCGCTACCTGCCAATCTTCGCTGCCGCCCGTTCGAGCCTCTACAACTACAGTCTTCTTGGCGGCTATCGCGGCTTCATCGGGTTTGACCACTATGTCCGCATGATGGGAGACCCCGTCTTCTGGCAGGCGATGAAGGTGACCACGCTTTATGTCTTGTACAAAGTACCGATCACCATTGCGTTGGCGCTCGCGCTGGCCATGTTGCTGCAACGCGAGTCATTCGGAACCGGCCTCGTGCGTTCCGCCATCATGGTGCCCCTGGTTACGTCCATCATTGTCGTCTCCATTGTTTGGGCAATGATGTATCACTCGGATCAGGGCCTGTTCCAGAGTTTCCTGAACAGCCTAGGCATACCCAAGCAGTCATTTCTTTCGGACGAGAGGCGCGCCCTGCCGGCGCTGACGTTAATGATGATATGGAAGGATGTCGGCTTCAGTATGATCATCCTGATGGCCGGCCTGAAAGGGATTCCCGGCGTCTACTACGAAGCCGCCATTGTTGATGGCGCTAACGCTTGGCAGGCCTTCCGCAATGTCACTCTCCCCCTTTTGCGCCCGATCCTGATGTTTGTCGTCGTCTCGCAAACCATCTTCTCGTTCCAGCTTTTTGTGCCGGTCTTCCAGATGACCAAGGGCGGCCCCCTGGACTCCACGAAAGTGATCGTCTACTACATTTACCAGCAAGGCTTTCTATTCCAGGATATGGGTTATGCCAGCGCAATCGCCATGGTGACGCTGGCGGTTCTGCTGATTGTCAGCGTCTTTCAAATGCGACTCCTGCGGGCGGAGTACTAGCCATGTTCGCAAGCGCACAACCTTCCATCCTTCAACAACGACGCGCTACGGGTGCTCGCCGTGCCTTGGAATATTGCGACTTTGCGAGCACGAAGGTGAAGTGACGCCATGCAAGCAACGCAAAAAAGCCCACGTTCTGACCTTCAAAGTAAGGCTCATGGTGAGAGAAGCGCGTTCTCGGCGCGGAACTTGCGCCGGCTGTTCAGTACTTCCATTCGCTGGGTCGTCTATCTCGCCCTGGTGATCATCTTCGTACTGCCGTTTGTCTGGATGACCCTGGGCAGTTTACGCCTCGAGCGCGAGATCTTTGACTACTTGTTTCCCTTGAGCTGGCGCACTTTTGTGCCTATCGAGTGGACGCTGCAAAACTATCTGGATGTGCTCGGACTGAGCGAGGAAGGGAAGCGGTTTGGCTTCGACTTCGGCCGCAACCTGGCCAATTCCTTTCTTGTCTCCAGCGCGGTGGTGGCTTCCAGCCTGATCTTTAACACCATGGCAGCTTACTTCTTCGCCCGGCTGCCCTTCCCTCACAAGAACGCGCTGCTCATCTATGTAGTTGCCACCATGCTGGTGCCGTTTGAGGTGACTATCGTGCCGCTCTACATAGTGGTGCGCGGACTTGACATACAGAATACATACTGGGCGATGATTCTGCCCTGGTATGCCAGCCCCTTCGTGATCTTTGCTCTGATCCAATTCTTTCGGGAGATTCCAATAGACCTGGACGAAGCAGCGATCATGGACGGCGCAAACTACTGGCAAATACTGATGCGCGTGATCGTTCCGCTGTCCCTGCCCGGCCTGGTTACTATGGCTCTGCTGGAGTTCCAGTTTATTTGGAACCTCTTCTTCTGGCCTCTCATTGCGGTCAGCGCCAACGAACTGCAAGTAATCCAGGTGGCGATCAGTTCGCAAACAACGCAGACCCAGGTCTTCTGGGGGCGCACGTTTGCCGGAGCCACGTTGGCGTCGCTGCCGGTGATCGTCATGTTCATCATCCTGCAGCGCTACTATGTACAGGGCGTGGCCCAGACCGGCGTCAAAGGCTAGAGTTTATTGATTATCAGACGCTCCTAATTCGACAAGGCAAACATTCCCAATGAGCGAACCTGTCGCGGCCGTGCGCCGCATACTCATTGACGCCGATCCCGGCGTTGATGATTCGATGGCAATCCTATTCGCGTTCTCTTCGCCGGAGCTGAGCATAGAGGGCATCAGCACTATTTTCGGCAACACCGGCACCGCGGTTACTACAGAAAATGCCCTCCGGCTTGTTGAGCTGGTTGGGCGACCGGACATCCCCGTGGCTAGAGGCGCTGAAAAGCCCCTCACGCGCCCCTTCATCGGCGAGGGCTGGCGCGTTCATGGGCGCAACGGTTTGGGCGGCGCGGATTTTCCGCCGCCGTATGGGGCTCCCGACCCGAGGCGCGGCGCGCAGCTCATTGTTGACACCGTCATGGCCAATCCAGGCGAGATCACCGTCGTCGCCCTTGGCCCATTGACCAACCTCGCTTTGGCTGTTTCGCTGGAGCCAAGGATCGCGGAGGTGGCGGCAGGCGTGGTACTTATGGGCGGCGCCGCCAATGCTCAGGGCAACGCCTCGGCTGTCGCAGAGGCCAATATCCGCAATGATCCCGAAGCGGCGCAAATCGTCTTTGACGCGCCGTGGGATGTGACCATGGTCGGGCTTGACGTGACCCGAAAGACGATTATGACGCCGCCATATCTGGAAACGCTCTTTTCTGCGGGCAACCCCTACACGGACTTCATCAGCCGCATCGTGCCCCATTACCTCAACTTCTATCGCGAGACTTCCCTTCTCGACGGCTTCCATGTGCATGATTCATCAGCAATCGCTTGCGTGGTGGACCCCTCGCTCTTCGAGAAGCGGGCCATGCATGTAAAGGTTGAAACGCACAGCCCGGTGCATTTTGGCCTGACCGCCGCCGATTGGCGGGCTAGGCCGTCCGAAGCGCCCAATGTGAATGTCTGCGTTGCGGTGGACAGCCGGCGTTTTCTTGACCTGTATCTACAACGACTCTCGCAGAGGAGCACATGAGCATTCCCGTAATCATCGACTGTGACCCTGGGCACGATGACGTGATGGCGATACTTCTCGCCGCCCGGACTTTGGACGTGAAAGGCATTACCATCGTTCACGGCAATGCCCCTCTCTCGCTTTGTACTCTAAATGCCCGCAAGCTGGCAGAGTTGGCCGATCTGACGCATATCCCAATCGCCGCCGGCATGGACCGTCCGCTGGTGCGCGCGGCCATCCATGCGCCGGAGGTACACGGCAAGACCGGCCTGGACGGCCCCGATCTGCCGGACCCAACCGTCGCTATTCTGGACGAGCACGCCGTCGAGTTCATTTACCGCACCGCCCAGGAAGAAGACGGCCTGGTCCTGGTCCCAATCGGTCCGCTTACCAATATCGCTGTGGCCCTGCGCCGCTACCCGGACCTGCCCGACAGGGTGAGCGAGATATGTCTGATGGGCGGATCGCTGACCTACGGCAACTCAACACCGGCAGCGGAATTCAATATCTGGGCGGACCCCGACGCCGCGCACGTGGTCTTTACCAGCGGCATTCCGATCAAGATGGTCGGCCTCAACGTCACCCGCCAGGTGCCGGCCACCCCTGAGCATCGCGCCGCCATCCGGAGAATCCGCAGCCGTACGGCAGTCGCGGTTGCCGAGATGCTGGACTTTTACAGCAATCAGCTTCAGACGCTCTTCGGGCTGTCGGGCGGCTCAATGCACGATCCGCTGGCAGTCGCGGCGCTCATCGATCCCGATGTGTTGACCTTCGCGCCAATGCATGTGGCCATTGAGCTCCGCGGAGAGCTGACCTATGGCATGACCCTCTGCGACTACCGCCATTACCACCCCGCCAGTGTCGTGGAAGGCGTTGAAGGCGTATCTCGAGGCCGGCCCGCAAACGCTGAGGTCGCCGTTGCCGTGGATATCGAGCGCTTCTGGGAACACTTCATGGCTGCTCTGGAGCGCTACCCCTGACCGGCTGCCCGTAATACCGGCTTGAAGCCTCGATTGATCCCTAACCAAGAAGCCAATCCAAATGGAGAGCGTTATGCCTGCTGCGCAACCTGAGGCAGTTTATCTTGATGTGGACACCGGCGTCGACGACGCCCTGGCAATCTTGCTGGCAATCGCGCATCCCGCTCTCGATGTGCGCGGCATCACGACAGTAGTCGGCAATGTGGACCTGGCGCAAGTCACGCGCAACACTCTGCAGGTCCTGGAGGTCGCCGGCGCGGCGCATGTGCCGGTGGTAAGCGGCGCGTCCCGCCCATTGGTCGCCAGTACCCGTTCCGCCGCCGCCGTGCACGGCTCGGATGGCCTGGGTGGGGCTAACCTGCCGCCGCCGGCCCGGCAGCCCGCCGGCGCGGATGCCGTCGCATTCCTGCGCGACGAGATCATGGCCTCCCCCTCGCCGGTCAGTATCATTGCCCTGGCTCCCCTGACCAACATCGCCCTGCTGCTGCAAAGCGCGCCGCAAGTCATCTCGAAGATCCACCAGATTGCGCTGATGGGCGGCGCGGTCGAGGTGGGCAACGCCACAGCCGTCGCGGAGTTCAACATCTTCCATGATCCTGAGGCGGCCGGCATCGTCTTTAGCTCCGGCGTGCCGATACTCATGTATGGCCTGGACGTATTTCGCCGGGTTGTCTTTGAACGGAGTGAAGTGGCGCGCTGGTTCGCGTCCGAATCTGAGCTCAGCCGGCATCCCTATCCGCACACTCCGGCGACTCTGGCGGCTCACCTCTTCAATTTCCTGATCCGCAACTTCGGCAGGGAGGAGGTCTCCATCGGCGACGCCGGCTGCGTGGCTTCATTCGTGGACGGCGCGGGCCTGACAACTGAGCGATTGCATGTTTACGTGGAAACCGGCGGCAACTATTCCCGGGGCCAGACGATAGTTGACCGGAGGCCATGGGTCTACCAGAGGCTGAATCGGGCGCACGCCCCTGGAGACCCCGCCGTCGAGCCTCACGTAGATGTGGCCCTGGATATCGATGTGGAATATTATCGCCGGTTCTTCCGCACATTTGTCGGCCGACCGGCGAGCAGCGAATAGGGTTCCCCATGGCCGATGATACTGCCATGATGCCAATTGCCGTTACAAGAGTCGAAGTAGCAGCCCAGCCAGAGGTCATCGCGCGCGTGCTCCATGATCTGGAGGCGGCGGTCAACGGCCTGGCCCAGAAGCTGTCCGACCGAAGCATCCATACTGTCCTGGCCAGCGGTTCCGGCGATTCCTGGTTTGCGGCGCAGGCTGTTCAGCTTGCCTGGGAGCGATACGCGGGTGTGCGATTTGATGCGCTGCAGGCTTATGAGTACGCGGCCTACGGCCGCGAAGGGGAGAACGCGCAATATGCCCACTTCATAATCAGTTCCAGCGGCCGGCCGACGACAACATGGGACGCGCTGGATCGCGCCCTGGCTTCCCCGGCCTATGTTATCGGCGTGACCGACAACCGTTCCCCGGATAATCCCTTCGTGACACGGCCTGATGAGACGCTCATTCCCGGAGCGATGAAGGCGGGATGGCCGGCGCAGACGACCACCGCCACCATTGCCGTCCTGCTGAAACTGGCCGTCGAATTTGGCCGGAAGCGGGGATTCCTTGCCGAAGGCGAGGCGACGCGGGTGGCTCAGGAGCTGGCAGCGCTGCCCGCCAAAATGGAGGAAGTCCTGCGGATGAGTAACGAATGGGCGGTCGAACTGGCCGACCGGCTGCAAGGAAAGAGGCTCTACTACCTGGTTGGGGGAGGGCCGAATTACGCGGTGGCCCAGACCGGTTCCGCCTTGCTGGCGGAAGGTCCACAGGAAGTCGGCCTGGCGTTGCCGGTTGAGGAGTTCCACCACGGCTTACGCATCGCCACCATCCGTGCCGGCGAGCCGGTTATCCTGATAGCGCCGGCCGGCGCGGCTGAACCTCGCTGCCGTGACACAGCTCGATCGGTCCGTCAATGGGGCGCTCACCTCATCGCGTTGGTCACAGACGACACCGCGGACATACTGGCAGGCCCCGGCGACGGCATCATGCTGCCGGACGTGCCTGAGCCCTTTAGCCCGCTGCTTAGCTTACTGCCGCTGCATGCGCTGAGCATTGCCCTGGCGGCGAGGAAGGTGGCCGCCGGCTATCAGCGTCCGGAGTCCGTCCCCTGAAAGGTCTCGACGTCCACGGTCGTTATGCCGCCTGGGGCATCATCATTGACGACATCGTGTTTCCCGATGGCCGCACCGTCATGGGCGTGCTGGGCGGCGGCGGTATGTACGCGGCGATCGGCATGCGCCTCTGGTCTCGCGATGCCGTGCTCATTTCTGCGGTCGGCGATGATTTTGACCGCGACCTGCTCAACGCTCACGGTCTCGACGGAACGGGCTTGTTTGATACCGGCCTGCCAACCCCCCGCGCGTGGCAATTGTTCGAGGAGAACGGTCGGCGGACGCAGATATTCCGCGTGCCGGAAGCCGTATGGCAGCGGCAACTCGTGCTCACCCCTGAAGAGCGTTCCATCCCGCCCGGCCTGGCTGCGGCCCACGTTCTCGGCCGGGGAGATGCGCGGGAAGAGGAGTTCATTATGGCCCTGCGAGGCGCCGGCATCCGTTTGAGCGCCGAGCCAATCATCAACGCTTCTATGACCGCCGCTGAGCGTGATTCCATGTTGCGTTGCCTCGGCCAGTTTGAGTTCTTTTCGCCCGGACCGGAGGAGGCAGAGATACTGACCGGCCTGACCACAATCCATGAGCAACTGCGGGCGCTGGCCCACGCTGGCCCACGCGTGACGGCGATGCGGCTCGGAGCCAGGGGGTCAATTGTCTACGATCGCGATGATGATGCCTTCTGGACCGTACCGCCTGCCTCGGCTAACGTGGTCGATGTCACCGGGGCCGGCAACGCCTATTGCGGCGGCTTTCTGGTCGGGATGGTCGAGGGCGTGGGCGTTCGTCGGGCGGCGGCCCAGGCGGCGGTCAGCGCGGCCATGGTTATTGAGCAGGTCGGCCCACCCAGAATTGATGATGCCGTAATGGAGGAGGCCCGCCGGCGCGCCGTTGAACAGCTGGAGAGGATCCAGCCATATGACGGTGCCGCTACCTGAATCGCACGTCCATTGCCTGACTGAAGGTGTGGCCCTTGACTGAAGCAAGCAGCGTGGAGACGATGGACCAGCGCGCCGTGGACATTCTTGCCGTTGGCGGGGTTGATGTGGACCTCGTGATGCGCGTCGACCGCCTGCCGGGACATGGCGAAAAAGTGATGGGCGACTTTGTGGGTCGGTTGCCGGGCGGCACCGTGGCCAATTTCGCTTGCGCCGCCGCGGCACTGGGTATGCGCGTCGCTTCGCTGTCGACGGTCGGCGGCGATGACTTCGGCCGGCGGGTGCTTGCCGGCTTCGACGAATGTGGCGTATCCACCGAACATGTGCTGATCAACCATTCTGCTGAGACGCATTTCACGGTGATTCTCATCGAGCCCTCCGGCGAACGCTCGATCGTGGTCGTGCCGATGTTGAAAGAGGAGTACGACACCGATCACCTGCTGCGGGTCATTCCCCGGGCGCGGGCCCTGTACACCATGCCCAATGATCCGGCGCTCTTTCAGCAAATGGCGCAAATTGCTCGCTCTCACGCGGTGCTGACCATGATCGACGTGGAGGCGACCATTCGCGCGGATAGCGACACCCTGCGCCGGATATTGCAGTGGGTGGACGTGGCTTCCTTCAACGAGGGCGGCCTGCAGGCGATCCTTGGCGAACGGCCGACCATAGAAGGTGCACGGCGCCTATTGGAATACGGCCCGCATACGGTTGTGGTGACACTTGGGGCAGTGGGGGCGCTGGCAGTAACGAAGGACGATGCCGCGCGGGTCGCGGGTTGGCAGGTGGATGTTGTAGACACGACTGGAGCCGGCGATACGTTTAACGCCGCCTTCCTCACCGCCACCCTGAGGGATCAACCGCTTGGACAGCGAATCGCCTTCGCGAACGCGGCCGCCGCCATGGCCGTGACCGGCCTGGGGCCGCGCGGCCGCTTGCCATCCACAGCTGAAGTAGCGGCCCTGCTGTCCAGCTAACCAGCTTGACGCCGGCCGGTGTAGTTCTCCGTCGGCAAGTGGCAATCTGCCTATTGCCGCTCTACCTTAACATTCATATGAGATGCCAGAGCTAACAGAATCGGGATACTCTCGTATTGCTCCGGGCGGATGGCCGGCCAGTCGATGCCGGAGGGTCGCGGATGCTTGGTATGCACCTGGATGACCTCTTCCGGCGTAATGATCCAATCCAACGGCGAGTCGTGCGCGTCCATCGGCAGGCGTTCGTCCGGCACAATCTGCAGCGGATGAACGGCCGCCACGATGGGCGCTCCCGCCTTCAGCAGATCCAGTGCTCGCAAGATGCCGAGCTCTAGGTCCGCGAAGCCGGCCCCTTTGCCGGTGCGACCCCCTCCCCGCGAAACCGCGACGCAGCCGACAAGCACCAGGTCAATGGCCGGCATATCAAACGGCGTTACCTGCTTGCCGTGCGCCATGGCACCTTGCCACGCGGCAACTTCACTGAAGGGGATTCCCCGGGCAGCGAGCTGACCCGGATCCAGTTCGACGAAGCAGCGCAACTCTGACAGGCGTGGAACGGCCATGTAGAGCGTTTTGCCGTCGTTAAGAGCGCGTAGTCGCAACGCCATGTGGGCAGTATCAGGATTCGACTTGATAACCGCCGCGCTTTGCCAGATCGGCAAGTCGGCCAGTCGCTCGGCAGCCCTTTCGGCGCCGTAAAATGAGGGGATATGTCCGAACGGTTCGCGCGGCGTGGCCCCCGCCTGCACTAGCCGGGTCCATATCTCAGAGCGCAGCGCGTCCTTGCCCTGATGGTAGCCGCTCCATTCTGTCTCGACGATACCTGTCATCCGGTTTACTCCAGAGGCATTTCGGTTTCCGGCCCATCACTCTCGCTCTCTCGCACTCGGGCCAGGATCAGGAGCGCGGCCAAGGCAGCCATTCCGGCTGAGGACGCCGCCAGGCCGAGAATCCCCCAGTGCGAGTAGAGGAACGGCCCGGTGAAACTGGCCCCCGCCGCGCCCACGGTTACCGCTGCGGAGAAAAGCGTCAATACTCGGCCGCGCTGTGTCGGCGACTGCTCACTGAGCAAAGAAATGTTGCTGACCATACCGCTCTCAAAAGTGATGCGAATGGCCAACAAGCCGAGCATCGTCGTCCACAGGGCAACGTTTAAGACGGGCAACAACATGTACGTCAACGCCGCCCCGGTTGTGCTGACAAGCAGGCTCCTGTATTTGCCGAAGTGGTCACCGCGATAAGTGACCAGCACAATCGCCACCAGGTCGGCAAACCCGAGTATCAGGGCAACAATGCCGAGCTGTGAAGGGTTGAGGCCGTAGGAATCCGTCAACCATGAGCCGTAAACGATCGTGATATTGGCCGTGGCGAAGACGCCGAGCATACCGGCTATGATCGCGCTCCAGGCCGAGCGAGAGTTAGACTCCAAATGAAAGAAGGCCGGCAGACTGGATCCAATAGTCCGCCAGTTCCTCGGAGCAGCAGTAGTGGAGTGCTCGTGGGCGCGATGCGGCGCCGCCGGAAAGAAGGCAAAGAGGAAAAACGCGCCTAACATGCCGAAGCCGAGGAAGTAGAATGGCGCGCGCCAGCCGTAGCGGCTCATCAATAGACCGGATATGGATAGCCCGATGATGCCCGCCAACGCCCAGGCGTACTCCACTGTTCCCAGCCCGCGCGCCCGATGCTCGTAGGGAATTTGAGCGCTCATATAGGCCTGTAGGATGGGCGCAAAGCAGAATACGCTCAATCCCATCAGGCTGATACCGGCAGCGGCTACCCACAGATTCCAACTGCCGCCGAAGAGGAACATGCCGGCAGCGCCTAGGAGCAGGATGATGCGCATCGTGCGCCGGTAGCTGGTCCGGTCCGCCAACACGCCGAAGGCCGGGCTGGCCAATCCCATCAGGGCGCGCAGGCTGTTCAGGGCGCCGAGCACGACAATGCTCGTGCCCAATCCGGTCGCGATGATGCTCAAGAACGGCCCGAAAACCTGGACGCCGGTGTCAATGAATAGGCGCACGGCAATGCCCAGGACCAGGATACGGCGCATCGCGACCGGGACAACGTGAACCAGCTCGGCCCGCTTTGGTGTTGCCGGCAGTTCGGTGCTCATATTGGTGGCGTCCGGCGCAGGTTTGCCCTGGTATTCACGATCATAGATAATCTCATCGGCCATTGTTCCAAGGGATTGTCAGGATATTTTCTGCCCACAAACTGAGACGCATGCCTTCACGGACCAGGCTTACCTGCCGGGCAAGCCATATCTCAAGCGCTGCCCGGTCCCTTTCAGTTAAACGATTATCTCACCCTACGGGAATTGCGGCGAATCAACAGGAGAAATGTTAATGACTGAAATTGAGACAATTCGCGAACGACTGCGCCGGCACATCCTGGGCAGTCTCTTGGGCGCGGCCCTTGGCGACGCCCTGGGCGCGGCTACGGAGCAACATCACATAGACGAGATCATCGCGGCGCACGGCGGCCTTTTACGCACGTTGCTCCCGCCGCCGATAGATACTTTCTCACACTCAGACACCGCCGGACTGGTCACTGACGATTGCAGCCAGATGTTCGCCCTCGTCCAGGCGCTGATCAGCACGAACGGCGAACTGGACGACACCACCTGGCTGCACACCATGTTACATTGGTCCCAGTACTCACCCATGCGCAGACAAATGGGACCGACTACTCGGCCCTTGCTGGAGGCGATGGCAGCCGGCAAGCCCACAGACCACATCGGCACGGTCGGAGAATCGACGCGCAAGATGACCACCATGGGCGCTACCAACGGGGCAGCCATGCGGGTCGCCCCGGCCGGCCTGGTGCACCCCGGCGACCCCGAAGGCGCTGTCCGGCTGGCCTGGCAGACGTCCCGGCTCACGCATGACACGCAAATTGCCGCCGCCGGCGCAGGAGCGATTGCCGCCGGCGTCGCCGAGGCGCTTATGCCGGGTGCGGATGTTTACAGCGTCGTGCAAGCCGCGCTCGAAGGGGCGCGTTTGGGGGATGCGCTGGGCCGCAAAGAGGGTCGCACCATCCCTGGCCCCAGCATTGTCCGCCGCATCGAAATGGCCGTGGAAGAAGCGCTGCGCTCACGAAGTCTGGAGGAGGCGTTGCGTCGCATTGAAGCTTCCGTCGGTAACTCGGTAATGATGGTTGAGTCAGCGCCCGCGGCCGTGGGTATCTTCGTAGCCGCCGGCGGCGATCCTCTGGAATGTGCCGTCGGAGGCACCAACATCGGCAACGATACCGACACCATTGCCGCGATGGCCGGCGCGTTGGGCGGCGCGTTGGGCGGCTACGATGCGCTGCCGGCCGACATGATTGCCGTGATACAGAGCGCCAACCCGGAAGATATCGAGGCGATGGCGGAAGGCCTGACGGCAATCGCCTGGCGAAACCGGCAAGGAGCATAAACTACCGTGACTCGAGTGCAGATATACGGCTCCTGGACGTTGGAAGATGCTCTTGCCCTGGCTGAGATGGGCGTAGACCACCTTGGTGTGGAGGTACATGAGGGCCGCGAGCCGGTCGCGGCAGAGATCGTGCGCGCCGTTCGTGGCCGGGTGACGGTGTCGCTCTTGCCGCTGTATGACGACCTCGAACAGACCGTGGCCGTTGCCCGGCAGCTGCAGCCGGATATCCTGCATTTCTGCGAAAGCGATCTGATCCCCGATGCCGGCCACTTTGCCGACTTACGGGCACGACTGGGTTCGATTCGCATCATGCAGGCCATCCCGGTTGGGCCGCCGGAGATTGCCGAGCGCTTTGACTCGTTGGCTCTGGCGAAGGCCTATGACCCGTATGTAGATTTCATCCTTCTGGACACGAGTCTGGGCGATGACCGGGATAATCCGGTGCCCGGCTGGATCGGCATCACCGGCAAGACGCACGACTGGGGCATCAGCCGGCAGATCGTCGAGCAATGTTCCTCGCCGGTGATTGTTGCCGGCGGCCTGAAGCCGGAGAATGTCGCCGACGCGATCCGGTCCGTGCGCCCCTGGGGAGTGGATTCCTGCACCGGAACCGATCTTTACCGTGGAAAGAAGGATCTGATAAAGTGCCGCGCCTTCATCGAAAACGCGCGACAGGCTTCACCTCTGGAGATACACTGATGTCTGACGATCAATCTGTATTCCTCTACATTACCGGCGCGGGCAGCTGCAATCGCGTGCCGGATATCATTCGCGGGCTGCTGGCGCACGAGTTTACGGTCTACTCCGTGCCCACCCCAAATGTCTCCCTGGTCTTGCCGCCGGCTACCATCCTTGACCTGCCCGGCAACCATTGGATTCACGAATATCGCCAGGATCCGCTGGACCGCTATCCGTTCGGCATCATGCTGGTCGCGCCTTGCACCTTCAACACCTTCAATAAGCTTGCCCTGGGACTCGCCGATAATCTGGCTACCGCCATGATAGCGGATGGCCTGGGGGCCGGCTGTCCGGTGATCATCGCGCCGTCGATGAACCGGGGACTTTGGGACCATCCACAAACCGCGATTTCCCTGGAGCGTCTGCGGAGTTGGGGATGCGAAATCGTGCCGCCCTCGTCCGACAAATGGGGTTCAATGGCCCCCGTGGATGAGGTAATCAATACCGTTCTTAGGGTCTATCGTGCCGGGTCCGGCTCCTAACAAGGTGACCGATAGGGACGCTCTGCGCGCGCTGGTGTGGCAGCGGCTGGAAGAAAGGGAGGCTGAACTGCTTGCCCTCTGCCGGCGGCTGATTCAGATACCCAGCGTCAATGGCGTTCATCTGGAAGCGGCAGTGGCCGAGGCGATTGCCGGCGCCATGCGCTCCGGCGGACTAAGCCCGGCGCTGCCGGCCTACGAGCCGGGCCGCCCGAATGTCATCGGCGCAACCGGGGCCGGCGACAATGCGGTCATCCTGCTGGGCCATATGGATACCGTCCCGGAAGGTGAGCATGGGCTGTGGAGCGCGGAGCCGTTCTCGGCCGAGGTGCGCGCCGGCCGCATCTACGGCCGGGGCGCCTGCGACAACAAAGCCGGCATTGCGGTCGCCGTCATCCTCCTCAGCGTGCTCGCCGAGATTGAGGACCTATTGCTGGGCAGGATAGTGGTGGCCTGTGTGCCGGACGAAGAAAGCGGCGCGACCGGTCGCATCGGTATCTCTCCGCTCCTGCGAGACGGCTACTTGCCGGCCGGCGGTCAGGCTATCTACACCTATCCCGGCTTAGAAACGCTGTGCATCGGTCACCGCGGGCTGCTGCGGGTGCGCGTCCACGCTCGCGGTGAGGCGACGCATACCGGCGGTGAGGCCTGGGAGTTCGGCGAGGCCGGCGCAAACGCGGTCACCGCCCTGGCAGATTATCTACTCGCGCTGGAAGCGTGGCGCCCGGCTTATGAACCGCACCCGGCCTTTCCCGGCAGAAGGCCGGTCGTGACGCCGGGAACGCTAATCCGCGGCGGCGAAATCGAGAGCATGGTGCCGGCCGGCGCAGAAGCCATGGTTGATGTGCGCCTGCTGCCGGGACAGAGCGGCGATGAAGTGCTGACCGCCATGCGGCGCATTGCAGACCCTGTCCTGAAGAGACGGCCCGGAGTGGAGCTAGGCTGGGAGAAGCGTATCGATCTGCCGGCGGTGGCCATTCCCCGCGAAACGCCCATCGTGCGGGCGCTCAGCCGGTGGACAGCCGCGCTCACCGGGCAAGATCCGGTGAAGGTCGGGGCAGGCCCGGCCAACGAGGGATATCTACTGATCCAGGCCGGCATCCCTACCGTCTGCGGCTTCGGCCCGCCGGGCGGAAATGCCCACGCCGCTGACGAATATGTGGAGTCATCCGGCCTGCTCCTGGCGGCAAAGATCTACGCGGCGACCATCATCGAGCTACTTATTCCCGAATCGAATGTTCCAGAGACCGACCCGGCATGAGCTCCTTTTTCAACATCACCAATCGCTTCCGGATGTTTTTTGCCCTGCAATATGCCGCGGTCGGCGTCTTCTTCGCCTACATCGCCCTGTACCTTTCATCCATCGGGCTGTCCGGCAGCCAGGTAGGCCTGCTGTTGGCCATGATGCCGTTGATCGGCTTCCTCGTCCAACCGCTGTGGGGGTTGCTCAGCGACATCTATCATGTGCATCGATCCGCGCTCGTTCTCACCTCCTTTGGGGTGGCGCTGACCATGATCGCATACGCCAATACAACGGATTTCCGCCTCCTGCTATTGCTAACCGTCGTACATGCTGTTCTCAGGGCGCCCACTATGATCCTGGGCAACTCACTGGCCCTTGAATTTGTGTCCCGAGAAAACGGGAGGACGAATTTCGGCTCGTTGCGGCTATGGGGCTCAATCGGCTTTGCGGTCGCCACATTCGCCGTCGGCGCGTGGGTGATTGACGACCACATCTGGTGGATCCTGCCGCTATATGCGCTGCTCAATGTTGTGCTCGCCGTGATCTCGCTGACCGTACCGGATGCTGACGTGCACGGACAGGTGAGATGGCAGGAAGGCCTGAGTCTCTTGTTTCGCGAGCGCGCGCTGGCCCTATTCCTGGTGGGTGGGCTGCTAATTGGGGCGACGCTGGGAATCGTCAACAACTATCTGGCCATCTACCTGGCGGATATTGCCGCAGCCGGCTGGGTCATCGGCGCTGCCCTGGCGATTTCTGCGCTGTTTGAAGTGCCCCTGATGGCCGGTGTGCCGACTTTTGTCCGGCGCTGGGGCATGCGGCTGGTCTTCGTCGGCGGGGTCGCAGTGTTGCCCTTGCGCTATGTGCTCTATATTTTCATTGATGAACCGTTGCTGGTACTGCCCACACAGGTAATGCATAGCATTGCGATGATGTCGCTGCTGGTCGTCGGCGTGCTGTACGTTGACTGGCTGCTCCAACCCAAGTGGCGGGCATCTGGACAGGCGCTCTATACGGCTTCATTGCACGGCGTCGGCCCAAGCCTGGGACTGTACATTTCCGGAATCATCTATCAGGAGGCCGGCATCACGCCGGTCTGGTTGATGAGCGCCGTGATCGCGTTTGTCGGCACAGTCGTATTTGCGATGGTCCTCCAGCGGTCGCCGGTCCCGCAAATGCAGCAGGAGGCGGTTCCATGAGCGTCGCAATTGACTACGTTACTGTGTCCAATCTGATCATTGACGACATCGTCTTTCCCGACGGGCGGACTTTCATGAACACGCTGGGCGGGGCCGGCACGCACGCTCTGGTGGGCATGCGGGTCTGGAACGCCCACCTGGGCTATTGCGCCGCCGTCGGGGCGGACCTTGCCGCCGATCATCGCCGGGCGCTATCCGACTTCGGCGTAGACACTAATGGACTCATTGTGCGTGAGGGAATATCCCAGGCACGCGCCTGGCAGCTCTTCGAGCCGGATGAACGCCGCATCGAGATCTTCCGCACCGACCTGGATGAGTTCCGGCGCGGTAAAGTCCGGATGGAGGAGATCCCGGACTCCTACCGGCGGGCGCGCGGATTCCACCTGCAGTGGGGCACCGTGCCGGAGTTGATCGAGTTGTCTGCCGCGCTGCAAGGCGCCAATCGTGACATTGCGCTGGCGCTGGAACCCAACATTGACGTGCACGCCGGGAACATAGATCTCTACCCGGAAATCTTGCCGCACCTGGCGCTCTTTTCGCCGGACCTCGGTGAAGCGGAGACAATGACCGGGTATCAGGACCCGGCAGGCATCTTCGACACGCTATTTTCCTGGGGGGCAAAGCTGGTAGCCTTGCGAATGGGCGCTAACGGTTCCATCGTCCGCGGTCCGTCCACAGAAGGCTGGCGCTTGCCTGCTGTGCCGGCTTCCATTGTCGACGTCACCGGGGCCGGGAACAGTTATGTGGGCGGCTTTCTCACCGGGATGGGCGACGGTCTCACTGCGTTGGAGGCCGGGCTGCGCGGCGCGGTCAGCGCCAGCTTTGCACTAGAGCAATTCGGCCTGCCGGCCTGGCGGGTGCCGCCGGAGGACGCCATCCAGCAACGATTGGCCTGGGCGCGCGACCGTGTCGAGATTTACAGGTAAGCGCCGGTGAAAACGTTGATCTGCGGCGGCCTACGCATCGACTTTCTCATCTCAGCACAGGGAGAGGTGCGCCTGAACCAGATGGGCGGCAACGCCATCTACGCCGCTGTGGGCGCGCGCCTGTGGACGGATGAGGTCCATATCGTCGCCAAGACCGGCGACAATTTCCCGCAGGGCTGGTTGGATAGCCTGGCCCGGCGCGGCGTCAGCAGCGCTCACGTTCACCGCGTTCCCGGATGGCAGGAAATGCGCACCTTTTACGCCTACACGGACGAGAAGACGCGCGTAGACCATAATCCGGAGGAGCACTTCCGGCGCGTTGGTTTGCCGCTGCCGGCGGAGCTGGAAGGCTACACCTTCTCCCTATTCGAGACGCGCAATCCAAACAGCCCGCTGGTGCTGCGCGGTCCGGACGCGCCGACCGAGGCCGCCGATGTGGCCCACATTGCCCCGCTGGCGCTGGTCACGCACGCCGAGCTCGTGCGCCAATTCCATGAAAACGGGGTCCGGCAGATCACGGTCGATCCCGGCGAATACGAAAGATCCCCCGATGCCGCCGCCGTGATGCAGGCCTATTGCGCCCATATCGCCGCTTTTCTGCCCAGCGAGCTTGAAGTCACCCTATTACTGGGCAACAGCAGTCCTTATGAGGCGGCGGAGCGCTTCGCCGGCTGGGGCGCCCCCATCGTGGTCATTAAGCGCGGGCCGGACGGTTGCCTGCTCTACGAGCGAGACGCCCATCGATTTACGAGCGTGCCCGCATACCCAACCAGGGCGATTGATGTCACCGGAGCCGGCGATTCATTTGGCGGCGGCTTCGCCGTTGGATTACGCCAAACAGGAGACCCTCTGCGCGCCGCGCTGATGGGAACGGTCTCCGCTTCGTTTACCATTGAAGGGTACGGCGCGCTACATAGTCTGGAGGCCACGCCCGAGGCGGCCCTTCAACGGCTGGACAAGTTGGCCGGCGCGGTGGTAAGGTGACTGTCACCTCCGGAAGCGACAGTCACCTTCGACTAACAATCAAGCCTCAATCTCGGTCACGATTGGCGTGTCGCGAATATCCACCCGGGGATTGTAGCGGGGATTGTTCGCGCGAAAGAACGGCTCGCCGGTGACATCCGAGAGATGCGCGGCAAACAGCTCTGTTGCTGTCGCGTAGACCATTGGCGTGAAGGCTTCGCGGACGTTGCCGACCACCGGCAAGACCCAGTCAGCCGCCGCGCCCACAACCTGATCGCCCTCCGGCACAATGGCCACCGAGGTGCGCCCGATGCGTCTGAGCGGCTGCATCAGATCGCCCACCCGATCATGTCCGCGGTAGCCGGGCGAGATGACAAACGTGGGCGTGGAGAACTCAACGCTGGTGAAATACTGCAGGTGCGCCCACTCCTCAGATTCCTGGCCCATCGCATGGCTGCCGGCTGCCTCGATAACCTTGGCCGCGCCGAACAAGGCGGTGGCGAAATTCGGTCCATCGCCGACAAAGATGAAGCTCTTCTCTTCGGCGACCGCTTTCGCCAGCGCCAACGTGCGCTCGTCCACGGCGGCAATGGTGGCCTCGATGGCGTCCGCTGTACTGAGCAACTCCCGGCGCAGCCCATCGGCTTCGCCCTGGCTGTAACGCCCCTGCACTTCACCCAGCCGGATTGCCAGCAGGTAAAGCGCCAGTAATGAGATGCGATAGGAGCGCACCCCCGGCGCGTTTGGAAAGTCTGGAATCGCGCAATTCAGGACGTTGTCGGCCAGATGGGCGAGAGGGCTGTCCGGGTTGCCGGTGAGGGCGATGGTCGGCAACTTCTGCTGGGCAAACAGGCCCAATGCCTCGCGCGTGCGGGCCACGGTGCCGGAGACGGAAATGCCGATGACCAGCGGGTTATGCGGATGATGGGAGAGCTTGTAGGGCGCCGCATACCGGCCCCCCTTCATCGCTCTCATCGCTTCCGCCGGGATGCCGGCTATTTGCTCAAAGGCCAACTCCGCCGCCACGCCGGCCATGTGCGAATCGCCGCAGCCGGTCATCACCACCCGCTTAACCTTGTAGGACTCCTCGTGGTTAATCACTTGCCGGACTCTGTGATCCAACGCTCTGAACTCCGTGCGGATCAATTCCGGCAGACTATAAACCTGGGCAAGCATTGCGTTCTGAACAACCTCGGGCATATTATCTCCTGGCGATTTGTCGTTGGATGAGTAAATGACGGGTGGCGCGCTTCGCCCGATATCTCAGGCTCGTCACCCACCGCAACTTTCAGCTTCGGGAGTTACGCGCATCAAACGGCTTCAATTCCGGGACAGGCCATGAGCGATAATGCGCGGCAACTAGAGGCATCAGCAAACGCACTACTTCTATTGCCTCCGGCGAGATTTGCGCGTCTCGTAGGATCCGGGCAATGGCCTCGCCTGCCGCCCCTTCATCAAACTGCGTCGGCCGGCCATCGCGCAACATGACCTTGCCGCCGATCAACACAGTGTCTACGTCGCGCGCCTGTGCGCGGGTCAACAGCAATAGGCGCGGGTCAATATCCGGCGCTACCCACGGCCAGGCCAGCCGGTCGAGCCGGAGCAATACAACATCGGCAGCGTAGCCGACCTCCAACTTCCCAAGCCGTCCTGCCGCCTGGAACAGCCGTGCGCCCCCGACTGTGGCCATCCCCCACACCTGCTCCACGGTCGGCGCCGGCCCGTCCAAAGAAGGCGTGCGATGCAGGTTCAACGCCAACCGCATCTCGGTAAACATATCCTCGTCGTCATTGAGCGTGGTGCCATCCATTCCCAAGGCGACATTGACGCCGGCGGCAAACAACCCGTTTAGCGGCGCGATGCCCGCCCGCAGGCGTAGATTAGAGCTGGGATTGTGGCTGACATGCGCGCTGGCGGCCGCCAGCAGCGCCATCTCCGCTTCAGTGAGCCATACGCCATGCGCAAACGAAAATCGCGAAGAGAGCACGCCCAGCTCATGCAGATAGCTCACGGTGGGCCGTCCATAGCTCCGCGGTCCGTGAAGTTTCTCGTAGAAGGATTCCAGTAGGTGTGTCTGGATGCCGGTGTTTCGCTCCTCGGCGCGAAGGGCCATCCGTTGCAACGTGCGCTCCGTTACCCATTGCGGTCCCGGCGGGCCAAACCAGACGGCGATGCGGTCGTGGTCTTGAAAAGCAGCCTGCAACTCATCCATCACGCCAAAGTAATCATCGATGTCCAGAGTGTCGCCAGCCGGCAGCCTGCTCCCGGCGATTGTCTGCAATTCGGCGGGCAGTGAATTGAGAAACTCCCTGTCCTCTCCCCATACCAGAAAACTCTGTTCGGAGACGCCGGCGGCAAAGGCCACGCGCATGCCGGCTTCGTCGTAAGCGCGAAGCGCCTGCTGGATCCCCTCCAGGAAGCTGGCCGTCGAACCGCGTCCGCTGTGCACATCAACAACCGCGGTGACGCCTGTGCGCAACAGCCGGCCGGCGCTTAACAGTGTTGCCAGATATGTGCCTGCGCTACGCCGTTGCGCCAGGGATAGCAGCCACAACTCCAGCAGCCGGTCTGGTATGCTTTGCTGCAGGGCGGTCACGCCGTTGCTGTGGTGATGAGCGTTGATCAGGCCCGGTATCACCGCGAAATCCTCGCCGCCCAACATCGCCGTGTCCGGATGGCGCCGGCTGACCTCTTCCCAGCTGCCTACTTCCACGATCTGCCCGCCGGAGATCAGTAGCGCGCCGTTTTGCAGGTAATGGCCGGCATCGGGTATCAGCCAGCGGCCGCGGACTATTGTTTTGTCTGTGTCCATGTTGCCCCAGCGATCTCTGTTACTGGATTGCGTAAACGATTACCTAGTTGCTCAGGGATTGTACACTTGAATGCGCCGCGAGGGTATACGTCGGGCCAATCGTTCCATGTTACGCCGAACGTTGGCCACGATTTCCCGCTTGTTCAGGGTCAACAACTGCCGGTCGCGCATGATTACCTGCCCATTCACGATGACAGTTTGAACGTCGGATGCCCGGCTATTGTAGACCAGGCTGGCCGTCCGGCTGTGCAAGGGCTGGTGGTGCACGCCGCTCATGTCTAGTAGGATGATGTCCGCCAGGTAGCCGGGGGCAAGCTTTCCCAGCTCATGCGCCATGCCCAGCGCCGCCGCGCTGCCCCTGAAAGCAATCTCCAGCGCTTCCGGGATCGGCATCATGACTGGATTACGCGCCTCATGCTTCTGCATCATCGCCATCAGTCGCAGGCTCTCCAGGATGTCTAACGTGTTGTTGCTCACCGCGCCGTCGGTCGCCAAGCCCACCGGCACGCCCGCCGCCCGCAAGGTCGGGATCGGCGTCAGCCCCATACCCAGCTTAAGATAGGTCTTGGGCGCGTGCGCGATGCCCACCTGCCGGCACTGGGCCAACAGGGCGATGTCCTCTGCGAGCAATCCGCAACCGTGCGCGATCAAAGTCGGGACCTCCAGGATGCCGGTCTCGGCCAGTACCTGGATGGGCGTCAGTCCCCGTTGCTCCAGGCTGGCCCGCGTTTGCCCGATCTCCTCGGCGGCATGGATGTGAATGCCGATCCCAAGCTGCCGGGCATGTTCCACCGCCGCTCTCAGGAAATCATCGTCGCAGGTGTACGGAGCGTGTGGGGCCATCCAGGTGGTGATTCGCCCGTCCGCCTTGCCCTGAAAGCGTTGCGCGAACTCTGCGGAAGCATCCAGCGCCTGATACCCCTGGCTGCCGAAAACGGCCCAACCCAACGCCGCCCGGGTGCCGGCCTGCGCTACCGCCTCTGCCGCCCGATCCATGTAGAAATAGTGATCAGCGACGGTGGTGACGCCGCCCTCGATCATCTCCGCCAGCGCCAGCAACATACCCCAGTAAACATCATCCTCGACCAGGTTGCTTTCCAGGGGCCACATGTACTCGTTGAACCACTCTGCGATGGTCACATCCTCTGCGAGCCCGCGAAATATGACCATCGGCGCATGGGCATGGGTATTGATTAGCCCCGGCAGTGCCAGCATGCCCCCGGCATCAATCTCCTGCCGGCCATTGAGGCCTTCAGCCTCTGCCGCCGGCATAATGGCTCGAATTCGCCCCCCCTGTACAGCGATCACCTGGTCATCGTCAATATGCAGCGGCCCGCCGTCATCCAGGCGTAGTACATCACAGCGGCGAATCAGCAGGTCATCCAATTTGTCGCTCCTGAAGAATCAAGGGCAGGGTGTGTTCCGCTGGCGCAGGCTACGAAATCTTCCAGTACTTTTCGTTCAGGTGACCTGCCGTCATGGTCACCAGCGCTTCCCAGGCTGAGATCATGTGCGTTTTGGTGACATCAAAGCCGCCGGTCATGATGCTGGTTGTCTTGGGCATATCTTTGCTGTCCATCGCGCCCGTGCCCGGCGCGTTCATGGCAAAGTCGGGAGATTCCAGGCCGGTTCGGCGCAACAGGGCTATCGTTCCTTCCTGCTTTGCCTTTTCCTCGGCCTTTTTGGGCGGGTTCAGCTTCAAATGGTCGCCGCGGGTTTCCGGCGGTAGCCAGCCGGCGCTGATCATCTCTTTCACAGTTTCCCCTGACGAAGCCCCATAGTACTCGTCGATCAGGCCGATCATATGACCGAACTCATGCGCGGACGTGAAGCGATGCCAGTTGGTGACATAGGTATCTTTGATTCCCGGGTCGGGCGGTTTGCTCACCACCAGCGCCCCGTTGAACGTGCCCACTTCGGTAGCGATTTCGATGGGATTGCCGACCCCGGCAGCCGTCAGCAGATTCTTGACTCGCGTGGCCATGCGCATCGCCCAATCGTCGTTGCGCGGCCCATTGGTGACTCCCTTGACGACGATGGGGTGCAGAGACGCCAGGTTACTGGGGATTTCCAGCCGCTTCAGAGCATCGCCCAGGTTGCGGATATCGGAGGTGCCCTGTACCCCGCCGCGGGCCATATCGACCTTCCCCAGTCTGCCAAGCGCCTCGTCAAGCCGGCGCCGATCTAGCTCGTAGGCCGGCCCGATATTCTGTGACTTCTCGCCGGCGTGCAGATACGTGTGTAGCCGGGGGTCCTTCAGCTTGTCGTAGACATCGTACTCCTGAAGCATCACGCTGGGCAAATGTTGGCCGCCAATGAGCGAGCTTCCGGCCCCGGAGCGGCCGCCGCCTCTTAACTTATTCTGACCACCCTCTTGGGTCAACACCGCTTTGGTTGCGTCGATCACAAAATGCTGGTTACCCATGGGGACTTCACGTATGACGAATCTGGGCTTCGCCACAATGTTGTTCCAACCCGGCCGCACACACCGAATCGTTGGGGCGCTATTGTTGAAGACTGCCGTGGCCGCAGTGGCGTAGCTCCGCTTCCAGTTGTCCTTATCCTGATCATTCCATGTGTTGCGACCGAATCCCCTGTCGAAGGCCGGATCTTCGCCGGAGACGTCAATCGGGTCGTACGGATTGTCCGCAAACTGGTAGGCAACCCTGACAATGATCTCCATATGGTTGTCCATCGGGTCGTAGCTGGCGTCAAACTTGGCGTTGCCTGCGCCGGCGGTGGGCACGAAATCAGTCAGCGTGAATGGGCCATGGGTAAGGAAGTCGAAGTAATCACTGAAGTTTTGCCCGGAAGTGGGATCCGGAACGTCGACGGCAAACTCGGCCTGCTCGCGCGCCTGCAGCATGGTCTGTAGCTGATCCTCGCCGTGTACCAGCCGATAAGCCGGCTTGAGCCGATAGGCGAAATCCGGATAGTCTGTCATGAGCTGGTTGTAGACAGCAAAGCCGCTGCCCTGGTCGCGGAACGTCTTCAAGAAGTGGGCATGGACGATCTCGCCCAACGTGGCAGGCACGTCGTACCCGAGCAATGGAACTTGCTGGTTATAGACGCTTTCCAGCTTATCCCCCTCGCCGGGGTGCGCTCTCAGATAGTCCATCACATCCTGGATCATGCCGGGATGATTGCCGTCGTAAATTATCGCGCTGACCGTGAAGTCAACGATGTTCCCACCGAATTGAGCCGTCTCCTGGTCCAGCTTCATCTTGTGGAATTGCGCATCGCCGTAGAGCTCTCTGTAGAGGCTGGCGATGTCTGGCTCGTATCCCGCATAATCGGTCGCAAGTTGCGTATAAACGGCGTGGCCGTTGCCGTGATCCTGGAAGTACTTCTTGAAGTACGTTTCCATGGCCTGATTGCCGCTGGTGGCTGTCAGATGCCCTTTCACGTCGCGCTCATAGTTGACTTTGGTCTTCACGCCGGTCAACTTGTCCATGCGGATGAAGCCAACTTTATTGCCGAAGCGGGCCTTGAGCCACTCGCCGGAGGCATCGCGAATCTCAGGCTCATAAACGGCGACGTTCTGGCCCTGCTTGATCTTTGCCCCGATCATCTTATTGACCTTCACAATGTAATTGGCTCCCTGGCTGACGAAGTCCCTCAAGTGGGCATTCTTGGCATTGAGCGGGATGTCCTTCAGCGTCGTTGGCGCGGAGACAGATTTGAAAACGTTGACGCTATTGCGCACCGTCTCAGTGGGTATCTCGGCGAACGAGCGCAAATTGATGTTCCAGTTTCGACCGGCAAGTCCTGGGACCGAATTCATGCTGATAGCGCGCGTGGTATTATCCGTGTAGTACATCCGCAAGACACTGTTGCCCGTTACCAGAGCAACCAGCAGACCGCCGGACGGCAGCGGGTATTGACGGCGTTGGGTGCCGGCAATTGTAGGAATCAGGTAGTGTCCGGCGGCGATGCTACCGGCAACATCGCCCATTAGCGTCTCCGAGATGAGCCCAGGGAAATCTCCGGCGGCCGTCTTCTGCCGGTCGGCAGCAACTTTCTTCACGAATTCGGCCCTCTCGAGGTCGATATACTCAACTGCTGTCCCTTGCAGAATCGCGGCGACGAAAATCTGGACATTGGTGCGGGCCTCCAGAGGCAGCGCACCCTCCACGGTTCCCGCAGTCGGCAGGCCGGCCGGCTGCAAGCGGTTTCCCTCGCCGGTGATCGCTTGCTGCTCGGCCAACGACCCGGCGACATATCCCCCACCGCCAAACCCGTGGCTCTCCAGGCTGTTGCCGGCGCTATCGCGATAGGCCCCGTAGCCCATCTGCCCGTTATTCTGCCGGAGTAGCTGAGTGGCGAAGATCTCCTCCCGGCGATTGCCGTCATTGAAGATAATGCGGAATTTGAGCGTGCGCTCGACATTGCGGCCTGGTCTTTCCAGGAGTCCCGGGATGTCACGGAAACCAATGCGATGCTTGCCGGTAAGCGTGCCGGCAGCCGCCTGCATGACCGCGTCCTGCCAGGTCAGATCGCAGCCCGGCGCCGCTGTCCCGAAAGTAGAAGCGTCCGGCTTCATGCCATGGATATCGTTCCAGGGCTTTTCGCCAGTCGCTCCCTGGTTGTCGTTCGGCACATTGACATATTCCCAATATTCAAGCTCCAGCCCATAGACGGTGTTCGGCCGAGCGTTTGCGGGAGTGACCGGGTTCTTCCCGGCGTCGATCTCCACCCACACATCCATGGCGTGCCCGAGCTGGTTCTTGTTGCCGCGGGCGTTGCTGACATTGACGCCGAAGTTGGTGATCTTGGCCAGACTATGTTGGATGTCGTCGCGCTGGACCTGTGGAGTACGTCCGTTGGCTCGCTCCTCTAATCGCGTACGGTCGCCCTGAATTCTGTCCCGGCTGCGCTGAATGCCGAGCGCCTGCTCATCCTCGTGATGGCGCTGCATAGTGGAGTTTGGCGCCTCCCCAGTATGCGCTTTGGCTGGGCCGGCCCTTCGCTTGCTGATCAGGCGTCCAACCGCGCGGTTGCCGATGGTGCGCTGGAGCGTCATCAGCTCTGCCGGCGACACTGAGCGTGGCTCATCGTGCACAAGCGAGATAGCAGGCAACGTGGACGTGAATGTCGCTTCCGGCGCTTGCTCATCTTTCCCGTTGCTGGTTGGTGGTGGCTGGTTCTTTGGTTGCTTTTGCGGCTTGGACGAGGCTTTCTCGGGCACGCGCTACATCCTCCAACGGACCTGGGATCTACTCGCCCACCCAGGCGAGCGCATCACTCAGTTCTGCGTTGCTGTACAATCGGACCTCGCCCGGCATCATAAATCCAAATGCCCGTGACATTCGCTGCATGGCCTCGTCATCGCTGACAATCGCCACCCGCTCATAGTGGGTGAGGTGTTTCAGACCAATGCGCGTGTCGTCCCAGGCGGCAGCCGGCATGAACCCGGTATACTCTGGTCCAAAGTGATAGAGGATTCGTATTTTGTCGTTTGCCGCCAGGGCGGCCTCCAGCGCCGGTATCAGGATCTTTTCGTAATCCTCGCCGGTCACCTTGCCGATTGCCGAGATCGCCACCACGTTGACTGGTGTATTGGAGAGAACTTCGACCATCCGGATACTCCTGGACCTACGACTTGTTCAAACTGGCTCAATCGCAGAAGGATTGTACACTGAAACCAATCATCGTGCAGAATCGCCCTTGGGAAGCCGGAGCCTTTCCCCCCGTACCATCTATTCCCACCGACACCAGAAGTGCGCGTAACTGGGCCGGTTTAGGGCGGCGGGCGCGCGTGAGATCAGTTGGTTCCGGAGGAAACGCGGTCGGTCCAGCGGACCACATGTCACAGCCCGGAACGGCCATAACCCCCGGCTATTTATTCTCATTGGGAAGGGTTTCCTGTATACTCTGTTCAGAGGGACCAGCAAAGGCCTGCCAACCATGTCTAGCAAGTCGTACGGTCGCTACAAGGTCGAAGAGCTCCTGGGCGCCGGCGGGATGGCCACCGTTTTCCGCGCCTATGACCCCATGTTTGGCCGGCAAGTGGCCCTCAAGGTACTTCCGCGAGAGCTGCTCGATGACGCTCAGTCTCGTGCTCGCTTCGAACGAGAGGCGCGCACGATTGCCGGCCTCGAGCACGCGGCGATTGTGCCGGTTTATGATTTCGGGGAGGAAGACGGCGTTCCATACCTGGTGATGCGCCTGATGTTGGGCGGCTCCCTGCGGGACCGCATTCTCAAGGGACCGATCCCGCCGGCCGATGCCCTGCACATCATCGAGCGTGTGTCCGGCGCACTGGGCGCGGCTCACAGGCGTCGAATCGTCCACCGTGATCTCAAGCCTGAAAACATCCTCTTCGACAAGGACGATCGCGCTTATCTGGCCGACTTCGGTATCGTCAAACTGGCCAGGTCAGAGGCGACCTCGCTGACCGTTGTGGGCGGTATGGTCGGAACACCGGCCTATATGAGCCCGGAACAGGTAATGTCCCGCGAGGACGTCGAGATCGACAGTCGGAGCGACGTCTATTCACTCGGCATACTCGTCTACGAGATGCTGACCGGGCGGCTGCCGTACTACTCGAACACCCCGCTGGGAATGGCCATGATGCACGTCATGGAGCCGACGCCGCGCTTGCCCGACCACTTGCTCACCCGGCTCCCTGGTTGCCAGGAAGTGCTGAATCGCGCCTTGGCCAAGGACCCCAAAGACCGCTTCGTAGACGCGCTCGCCTTCTCGAGTGCCATGAAGGGGCCCCTGGGCGCCGCCCGGCAAGTGACGTCGGTTTCTGCCGGACAGGAAACGGTCATCGAGCGTCCTCCTCCGGCGGGGTCAAAAAGCCAGAGCACGCTGGATAGGCTCTATCGAGAAGCCGGCGTCGCTATGGCGGGTCAGGATTGGGATGCCGCCATTGTCCATCTGAATGATGTGCTGGCAATTGACCCCTCCTTTCGCGACACGGTCGGCCTACTCTCCCTGGCCAATCGGCAAAAGCGAACGGCGAAAATGCTCTCCGAAGCGCAAGCTGCGCTGGCTGCTGAGGATTGGAATCGGGCTATGGAGCTGGCTGCGGAAGTTACCGCCAGCGATGTGCGCCGGCCCGAGGCTGAGGCCATCCTCGAAGAAGCCCGCGTTCAGCAAGATCTGGCGGCGAACTACCGGCAGGCGCAAGCGGCGATTTCCGGTCGTGATTGGATGCGAGCCATTGGTTTGCTCGAGGCGATCCAGACGGTCAACGCCGGCTTTCGCGATGTCAATAGGCTGATGGAAGAGGCCTCCAGCGGCCTGCAAGAGGAACGCCGCGCGTCCCACCAACAGTATGAGGCGGAGGAGCGGGCGAAGGGCCTGCTACTGGCCGCTGAAGTGGCCAGTAGCGAGGGCGATTGGACACAGGCCGTTGCCTTGCTGGATGACGCTGCCCGCCTGCAACCCGCAAACCCGGTACTTCAATCAAAATTGATCGATGCGCGCCGGCAGCTGCAAATCAGCCGGTTGTTGGAGCATGCCGAACAGGCCATGGCTGGCAAAGGCTGGAACGAAGCCATTCTCGCCTGGGATCGATTGCTGGCGCTTGCTCCGCTTCACGAGAGAGCCAAAGAGGGTTTACGTCAGGCCGAAGAGGCTCGCGACCAGGAAAGCAGGCAGGCGGAAGTGGCCGAGTGGGTCCGGCAGGCCGGAATACACGAGGGAGCCGAGCAGTGGACTGCCGCTCTCGCTGCCTGGAACCAGGCCCTGACCCTGTCCCCGGACGATAAGGAGCTTCTGCGCCGGCGCGACGAAGTCCTCCGTCATCAAAAGGAAGCGGCCCGCGCTGCTGAGTTGGAAGCGCTTGCCGAACAGGCCGCCCACCGCGAGACCAGCGGCGACTGGGCTGGCGCGGTCGCCGCCTGGGCGGCGGCGGTGCGCCTCGCGCCTGATGATGAGCGACTGCGGCGCCGGCTTGGCCAGGCGCAACATAAGCGCGACGCCGGCGAGTTGTTGGTTTCGGGCAAAGACGCCCTCCATCGGGGAGATTGGGCGGCGGCTCTGGCAGTCGCCACGCGCCTGCTGACTTCCGATCCCGGCAACGCCGAGGCCGGCGCGCTGCAAGAGCTGGCCCGGCGCGAACAACGACGCGCCCAGCAATACCAAACGGCCGAACAATTGGAGTCGGCCGGCAATTGGGGGGCCGCCGCCAAAGCCTGGCGCGAACTAGAACAGGAGAGTACCGGCTACCGGGATGTGTCAAGTCGGCTGGAGAACGCCATGGCGCAGGAGAAGCGTCGGGCCGACAGGATGAACCGATTGAGCCAGCTTTTCGCCGCTGGCGCAGCCGCCGAGCAGGAATCACGATGGGCTGATGCCTATTCAGCCTGGTCGGCCGCGTTGGCTCTGACGCCCAACGATGCCCAGCTTGCCGCCCGACGAGAGCGGGCGCGAGCCGCCCGCGACGCGCAGGTTGCTCAACAGGCGGCGGCGGTTGCTGCCAGCCCCGCCTTGAAGAAAACGGCGGACGCCGGGCAGACGCAGATCCTGCCGAAGGACCAGCGAGCCACCAGCCCGCTTCCGGTGCACGATAGCGCGGCCCCAGCCGGTGCTGCCATAGCCGGTATTCCGGAGCCCACCCGCGCCGCGCCCGTCGCCGCGACCCCCTTGTGGCGACGACCTATTCTGTTGATACCTGTTGCAGTGTTGATGCTTCTCTTGTGCATAGGGGTCCCGGCCCTGGCATTTCGCGGCCTCTTACTTCCTGGCGATCCCACGCCCACTGTGACGCCGGAGCCGCCGGCAACCATTCCGCCGGAGCAAGCAGCTACTGTGCCTGGCGAAGCAGTAGAGACTGCCGTATCATCCACTGCCACCTCCACCATCGCGCCGCCGGCGACTGAAACGAGCGCGCCAACCATTACTCTGGAGCCGAGCGTGGAGCCAAGTGAAACGCCGGAATCACCAACCGGAACCGCTACCGCGCCCAGCCCAACGGCCACGCTTCCATCGCCGACAGCTACCAATCCGCCCCCGTCCGCCACCAGCCCGCCCACGGCCACAGCCGTGCCGCCTTCAGCAACGGCTGCTCCCCCGTCGGCTACGGCTCCCCCGCCGGCTACATCTACGGCTCCGCCACCGGCGGATACCGCCACCGCGCCGCCGCCGCCGGCCACTTCTACTGCGCCGCCCCCGCCGGAGACCGCAACCGCGCCGCCCCCGCCGCCATAGTGCCGGGCATACCGACCGCCCGGCCACGGAGAAGCCAATGAATGTAACCACGAAGCGCCAATCCTCTGTATTATGGACAGTCAGCCTGATTTCCTTCACTGTCGTCTGCGCGGCGCTGACATTGCTGATCAACAGCAGCGCGGGCAGTGACGATACCGACTCGCAATCGGCCGACGGTACGGATAACCGCGTGGCCGATATCACGGCTACCGTTGAGAATGACTCAGGCTATGGCTTTTCCAGCCCTGGCGGACAGGCAACCGCTCAGCCGGGAAGCCCCGAGGCCATCCTGTGGGACAACGGCCCCCTGGTGACCTGCCCCGGCTGCGGGGCCGGCGGCGCGGATGCCAGCGAACTACAGACGGCATTGGGGATGGGTACCTACGGCTTTGGTCACCAAATGGACCTGGGCTATTGGGTGGCAGATGACTTTGAGGTGGTTGACCCTGCCGGCTGGAACGTCAGCAACTACACCTTCTTCGCCTACCAGACCGGCTCGGGCACGACCTCTACTCTAACCGACCTGAATTGGCGCGTATACGATGGCCAGCCGGGAGCCGGCGGCAGCGTCATCGCCAGCGGCAGTGGGCTGACCGGCACCGACTGGACGAGCAGTTATCGCGTGCTGGATACCGCACTGACAAACCCTGACCGGCCAATCATGTACGCAGACGCAGCGGCGACGGCCGGGTTGCATCTCGACCCAGGGTCATATTGGCTGGCCTGGCAGATAGACGGCACATTAGCGTCCGGTCCCTGGGCCCCGCCGGTGACAATTCCGGGCCAAACAACCACGGGGAACTCCCTGCAGTCGCTCAACAACGGCGGGACCTGGGCGCCTCTGGTGGACGAAGGAACCTCGACGGCGCAGGGACTACCGTTCATAATCAGGGGCACCGTGCCGGGCGGCAGCGCAGCGCTGCGCTGCAACGGGCCGATCGTGGGCTTTGAATCGGGTAGCTTCCCGGTAGGCTGGTCATTCGAGACGAACGCGCTGCCGGGCGGAGAATGGGTCGTCTCAGCGAACAACAGCAGCGCCTTCTGGGATCCCGGTCCCGCGCCGGAGGGCTACTTCTACGCCTCGGCTAACGACGACCTGGCCGGCTCCGGCAGCGACGGCAGCCTGGACTACCTCTACACCAACATCATTGACCTGTCCGACAACTCGTCAGCCACGCTCAGCTTCTGGTACCACTTCAACGCTGCCTTTGGGCATGTAGCGGGCGGTGTGGAGGTGAGCGGCGACGGCGGCGTGACCTGGGATGGCGAGATCATTGTGCCGGCCGCAGCCGTCTGGCAGCAATACAACCTGAACCTGAACGCCTACGCCGGAAACAGCAATGTGCAGGTCCGCTTCCATTCCGACGACGGCGGGGCCTGGGCAGCCGGCTATGGGATCGATGCCGTGTCGCTGGTCTGTGCGGACGGGGGGCCGACACCAACGCCGACCAGTTCGCCGACGCCAACGCCGACGCCGACGCATACACCGCCCGCGCAGCTATCCGGAGACAGCTTCCTGCCCTATGTGCTTTACCAGGTCAGCCAATTCTTCGATGGCCCCTGGGAGGACGAACCAAATAACACCTCAGCGGATGGCAACGGCCCGTTGCGCTCGGCCCAGAACTACTTCGGCTATCCAGACGATCAGTGGGACTTCTACTATGTGGACAGCGCCGGCGGACAAATAGACATCACGCTATCGAACTACAGCGGCAGCGGTGGACAACTCTTGCTTTATTACACAACCACGGCAAACCGGGTAGGTCAGGACACGGAAGCGCCCTATCGTATCCTGTACACAGGTCCAGCCGGCCGCTATTACATCGCCGTCTACACCGCCGGCGGATTCAACAGCAATACAGCCTACACCCTACGCGCGACCTATCCGTAACACTGATGTCGGGACTCGGCTATCACTATCAACGGATTTCACATCGCCTGCGCGGGCAGGCGCAGATCTGGTTGGGCCAGCTAATGCACGCTTCCGGCCGGGATCGCTTCCGGCCGGAAGACTTCGAGATCGTCCCAGAGACAGTGGTCATGGCCGGCATGGCCCCGGCATTTGACGGATTCCGGCTGGCGCACATCTCCGACCTGCATGTCGGCCATTGGCTGAATACGGGTCGCCTGCATGGCGTCGTCGGCCTGGTAAACGAGCTTCAGCCGGACCTGGTGGCCATCACCGGCGATTTCGTCTCCTACGCTCTGGAACCGTATGCCGCCGAAATGGTTGCCGCCATCTCCGGGCTGGTAGCTCGTGACGGCGTGGTTGCCGTCCTGGGCAATCACGATCATTGGTTGGACCCCGCCGGCGTCCGCGCCGTCCTGCAAGAGAGCGGCGTCTCCGAGCTGGAAAACGAGGTGCGGACGTTGACTCGGGGTGAGGCATCTCTTCACATTGCCGGCCTTGGCGATATCACCGTGGGCGCGGATCGCCTGGATCTCCTTCTCTCCAGGCTGCCTGCTGGCGGACCGGCGATCTTGCTCGCGCATGAGCCTGATTTTGCGAGCGTCAGCGCGGCCACCGGCCGCTTCGGCCTGCAGCTATCAGGCCACTCACATGGGGGTCAGATAGTGTTGCCACGCATAGGACCTGTGGTGCGCGGGCCGGGATTCCGGGAATACCCAATAGGTCGTTATCAGGTAGGCGAGATGGTGCAATATACTAACCGCGGCGTCGGCACTCACGTGCTGCGTTTACGCTTAAATTGCGAGCCCGAGATAACACTTTTTACGCTTCGCTCTCCGGAGTGACATCCGTTCAATCCCGCCGGCAAAGCGTCGTCGAAACTAGCTGCTTCTGATATGCTTCCCCGGGTTGCGCCATCAACCTTCCGATTGGCCCTGAGCTCTTGCCGGCTAGGCACATATCGCTTCAGCCGGACAGCATGGGTTCAACAAGGGTGTACGCGCCGAATTGTGCCAGATTAAGGAGAGAAAGAATGGCAACAAAGGCTTCAAAGAACACGCGCCGATCCGGGCGGCAGCGGACGAGACAACGCAGCACCATCCTTTCAGTGGCGCTTGCTATCGTTATTGTGCATGGCTTGCTGCTGACGCTGCTTACTATCGGTCAGAAGAACTATCAGGGAGAAGTAACCCATCCGGTCATATATGTGCTTTTCCTCCTGGGATCGGCGCTGGATGTCGTAGCCGGCCTGGCGCTGTGGTATTGGCAAAAGTGGGGGCTCAATCTCTATCTGGCAGCGACCGTCATGACCGCATTAGTCGGCCTGGTGAGCACCGGCAGCCTGCTGGTTGTTTTCGCGGCCTTTCTACCCCTGGCGGTAGTCGGATACATCCTCCGCCGTGACTGGAAGTACTTTGAGTGAACGAAAAGTGGGGTCTCAACCACCGACGGTCTGAGACCCCACTTTTGTCGGGCCGGCAACAAACCAGAAGCCGTTTCAGCGAGATCGATTATGGTGCGATCTCGAATCCGTCAACTATTGCGCCATAACCGTGCGCCGAGCCATCCCAATACATGCTGAAGGTGCAGGTGGTGGCGGAACCGGTGGAGCCGGGGTCGCATATGAAGATGTCGGAGCCTGTGCCGGTGACCCCAGTGACCGAGAAGTTGCCCAGGGTCGAGAGATAGATGTCGCCGTTGGTCGCCGGCCAGGAGCCGTTCACGTCTTCCGACGTGCTGGTCAGGCCGACATCTGAACCGTCAAAGTGCAGGTTCCAAGTGCCACTAGTCGAGCTGCCCAATGTCGACGCGGTGAAGATCAATAGATCTTCATCCGCACCGGATGCCCCTGGGACAGAGGCTGCGCCGACGGTGCTGAGCAATAGCTGGCCGTCCGGCGACAAGCCGACCGCATCCAGGTTTTCGCTATTTGCCGAAAGGCCAACATCCGAGCCGTCGAAGTACATCGCATAGGTGCCGGCGGTCGTCGTGCCGATGGAAGTCGGGAAGAACTGCACGATGTCGGAATCATCAACCGATCCCACTCCCGGCACGTTCAGCGCGGTCTCAAAGGTCAGCAGGATGGAGCCGTCCGGCAGCAGGTCGAACCCATTCACTTCCGTGGTGATGCCGGTGTCTGAGCCGTCAAAGTGCATCGCCCATAAGCCGCTGACAGTGTTGTAAACTATGATGTCCTCGTCGCTGTAGCTGACTCCACCGATGCTGCCGTCGGTCGCAGAGCTGAGGTAGATCAGGCTGCTTCCGGCTGGCGGTGTAGGTGTATTGGTTGCCGTAGATGGGTCCGGTGTATTGGTCGGGGTTGGCGGTTCGGAAGTGACGGTGGGCGTGGCCCCGGTTCCACCCACACAAATTTCAAGGCCCCATCCGAGCAGCCTGCCGCCGTCCTGGTTGGCATTGTCGTCCACTCGCAACGTCCACGCGCCGGCGGAGTTCTGGCCATCAAAGGCGGACAGCGGATTGCTCGGCTGATAGGTGCCGCCGCCAAGTGGTGGGCAGGGCCATGTGCCGCTCGCTTCATCATCCAGGTTCAGGTTGAAGCCGTCCTCACCGGAACAGGATTGGGCCATGACCTGAACCTCCATGCCGAGTGGACTGGTCAGGTTGAAGTCCAGGTTATTGATAAAGGTATGCGCTCCGTTCAGGTTGCGCACATTCACGTCCACTATCGTGCCGCTTTCCGGCACGTTCAGCACGGAGTTTACGCTCGGTGTGCCGCTGGCAGGGATGGACTTAGGCACGTCCACGCTCGGGTAAATGGTACACGTCATCGGCCCAGGCGTGTTGGTTGGCGTCGGCGTATTGCCGGCTGTGGCAGTTGGGGTGGAGGTCGCCGTAGGCGTGGGGCTGACCGGGGTGCTGGTTGGTGTTGGTGTGGCCGAGGAAGACGTGATAGTGAAGTTGGTGTTGGAAATGTCAAAGAAGATGTTGTTGGCGCACATCACCCGCACCCGCGCGGTCGTAGTAGGATTATTAGGAGCCACTACAGTGGTGCTGCCATTGTTGGGAACGCCGGTAGCCAGGGTAATAGGGTAGGTGTAGCCGCCGTCGGTGGACAGGGCGACATTGACAGCGTTGCAGTTCACCGGCGCGGAGCTGGTGTTTGCCACATTCCAGGCGACAGACACATCTGCGCCGGTGGTCCAAGTGACCGCAGTATTAGGATTAGTGACCAGGAAGGGACCGGCTGAGTTGGTGACCTGGAAGTTGATCAGGTTATAGTGGACGCCGCCGGCGCCGGAAGCGATGTTGTTATCCCGCACTGTCAGGCGGAAGTTCAGTGAGCGCGTGTAACTGGGCAAAATCTCGCCTAACGTCTGAGTGTTGTTGACGATATCGCTGATCTGAGGAAAGACCCGAAACGGGTCACTGACGGAGGGAAATGAGCGATAAATCGGGGCGTTGTCCACCGGGTTGTTTGGGTGGCCGGCCGGGCCGAGGTCGTATTCTTCCCAGTTATAGGTCAACACATCGCCGGAATTCGGGTCTGTGCCGGTCCCGGTGAGGATAAAGGGCGTGTTGATGGGGATATAGAAGCCGCCTGCGCCGGCATTGGCCGTTGGAGCGCTGTTGCCTGTGTTGGAGATGACCGGGCAAGCGTTGCCGAATGAGCCGGTGGTGTAGGCAACAATCTCCTGGATGCTGCTGGTATGGAAGTGATCGTCGCTGTTGGGCTGGATATTCTGATTGCCGCAGATGCCGGCATAGGCCATGATGGTAGTGCCGCTGCCCGGCTCAAATGCAGTTGAAGCATTGCGATTGCCGCCGCCGCAAGAACCGGCCGTACCGTTGAATGTGTGCTCGGCTCCGTATTGATGTCCCATTTCATGGGCCACGTAATCAATGTAGAAGGGGTCGCCGACCGGGTTGGCCAGGCCGGTGACGCCGCGAGCTTTTTCGCCGGTGCGACAGGGAACTCCCAGGTAAGCAACGCCTCCGCCGCCGGTGCTTAACACATGACCGATATCGTAGTTCGCATTGCCGATAATGCTGTCCAGGGTGCTCTGATTCTGACCCAACATCGCTCCCCCGTTGTTATTGCTGTAAGGATCGGTGTTGGGGTTCAGGAAGATAATCAGGTCATTGTTGGCGATCAGGACCATACGCACGGCCGCATCCCTTTCATAGACCCCGTTGACCCGGTTCACAACCACATTCAGCTCTGACAGGACATCAGACACATTGGGTGGATTGGGATTACTGTGGTAGATGGAATATTCGCCGGTGGTTGCCAGCGCCAGCCGGTAAGTACGTAGCTGTTCGCCGATGACGACTTCCGGGTTTTCGGCGATGAAGTCCTCGATCTGGGCCTTGACTTGCGGATCTATTACCGGCTCTTGCTGCACAAACGGCTCGCTGAAGCTGCGGGTGAAGTCAGTGCGGGAATAGCTAATGTAATGAGTCAAGTCGCCGGTGCTGTAGGGGTCAATGTAAATAGTGGCGTTGCTATTGAAGATGACAGCGTGGAATCCTTTGTAGGTCCAGCCGAAGCGAGTGAATAGAGCGGGGTCATCCAGTCCCCGGCCCACATAGCTCTTGATCTCCGGGAATTTGGCCCCTAATCCTGCCTCCATGACCGGCGATTCCACAAAACCGAAACGCTCCATGCTGCCGTCTGGTAAGGGCAGTAAGATTTCGGCCGTTTCAGTAGTGGCCCCTTCACTGAATTCCATCGGGGCCATTGCCAGGGTCGCCTGAAGGGCATCGGCATTCAGGGCCAGAGTGCGGTAGCGGTCGGGGACAATTCGCCGTTCTCCCTGGAGAACGATATCTGCATCATTCACGTCCGTCCAGAGTTGCGGATCGGCAGCCGCGCCCCTTCGCGATATGGTCATCCAAAGCGATAAGAGCAAGAGGCACAATAGGGCGAGACTGGGACGAAGATAGCGTCTGAGCCGAGGAGGAGAAAAGCCAGATAGCGGCATCGCGATATTCCTTATGGTTTCAAAGGTTCGTTTCTACTATTGCTGTGGGTAGACATCCTGACCTGATTGTACTTTGACATTCTGGGACTTGAAAACTGTACATGAATCCCATTCGCATTCAGCTGCCGGCCAACACCGGCAGCCTGCTGATCATATTCGCCGGCATTTTCACCGTACCGATTGCCGGCTTTGTCGTGTGGCGTGAGTGGCATAATTCTGAGTAGACAAGAAGTGGGGCCTCAGCCGGTGATTGGCTGAGGCCCCACTCTTGCTAAGCCCGATAACTGGCCGGGCTTAGGTTCTCATCCGTGGTCGGACGACTAGGGCACGATTTCAAACCCGTCAACTACCGCGGTAAAACCAAACGCTGAACCATCCCAGTACATGCTGAAGGTACAGGTTGTGGTGGAGCCGGTGGAGCCGGGGTCGCAGATGAAGATGTCGGAACCTGTGCCGGTGACTCCAGTAACCGAGAAGTTGCCCAGGGTCGAGAGATAGATGTCACCGTTGGTCGCCAGCCAGGAGCCGTTCACATCTTCCGACGTGCTGGACAAACCGACATCTGAGCCGTCAAAGTACAGACTCCAGGTACCGCTGGTCGCACTGCCCAGAGACGTCGGGGTGAAGATCAGCAAGTCTTCATCATTGCCGGAAGCCCCTGGGACAGAGAATGTGCCGAAAGTGCTGACCATCAGTTTGCCGTCCGGCAATATGCCGATGGCGTCCAGGTTTTCGCTACTAGCGGAAAGCCCAACGTCCGAGCCGTCAAAGTACAACGTGAAACTGCCGGCAGTCGTCGAGCCGGTGGAAGTGGGGGTGAACCGCACGATGTCGGAATCATCAACCGATCCCACACCCGGCACACTGAGCGCCGCTTCGAACGTCAACAAGATGGTGCCGTCCGTCATCAGCTCGAACCCGTTCAAATCCGTCGTGATGCCGGTATCCGAGCCGTCAAAGTACATGGCCCATAGGCCGCTGACCGTGTTGTAGACAATGATGTCCTCGTCGCTGTAGCTGACCCCGCCGATGCTGCCGTCGGTCGCAGCGCTGAGGTAGATCAGGTTGCTGCCGGATGGTGGCGGTGTATTCGTCGCGGTGGGCGGAGCCGGCGTGTTCGTCGCGGTCGGGGGCGCCGGCGTGTTCGTGGCGGTCGGCGTATTGGTCGGTGTGGCTGTGGGCCCGGCCCCGGCCACGCAGATTTCCAGGCTCCAACCGTTCAGGCTGCCGCCATCCAGATTGGCGTTGTCGTCCACTCGCAGCGTCCACGTGCCGGCGGAGTTCTGACCATCAAAGGCGGATAGCGGATTGCTCGGCTGGTAAGTGCCGCCTCCCACCGGCGGGCAGGGCCAGGTGCCGCTCGCCTCGTCGTCCAGGTTCAGGTTGAAGTTATCCATGCTACCGCACGACTGGGCCATGATCTGGACGGCGGTCCCAGGCGGGCTGATCAGGTTAAAGTCCAGGTCGCTCATGTAAGTGTGCGTGCCGTTCAGGTTCTGCACATCGACGTCCATTATCGTGCCGCTGGTCGGCACGTTCAGCACCGAGCTCACGCTCGGCGTGCCGCTGCTGGAGATGGTCTTGGGTACGTCTGTGCTCGCGTAAACGGTGCACGTCATCGGGCCCGGCGTATTGGTGGGTGGCGGGGTGTTGCTGGCGGTTGCCGTCGGACCCGGCGTCGGCGTCGGGCCTACGCTACAGCCGGACCAATTGAATGCCGATACCCAGGTAGACCAGCGCGCCGTCGGCTGGTTGCGGGAGTACTCGCCGACATACCAGAAGGTGACCCCATCCGGATCGATCGCCATGCCTGTATAGTCGCCCCACCGGCGCGGCACCGAGTCATAAGCCGTATAGAAGTCTTCTCCGGCATGCACCAGCGTCTCATTCTTCAGCTGCCCGGCCGCGTCCCCCACTTCTCGCCCGGCGACATAGACGCTCGGATACATACTGGTGCTCATTCGCGTGTAACCGACCAGCAGGTCGCCGCAGGCATTCGGCGCGATGGCGGGGAAGCTGCGGAAGTTGCTGCCGCTGGAGAACGTGCCCTGGTCAACAAGACTGGGTGCGCCCGTGCTGACATCGATGATGTACCAGCGGATGCAATTGACTGTCCCACCGCCCGGGTTGCAGCCGATGTGGTGCGTGGCATACAGCTTGCCGCCCCAGTATTTGACGTCCAACAGCCGGTCGTCATTGCCGGTGATATTGCTGCCGCCTTGTTGCGGTTGGGAGACCGGCAAGCTATAGGTGTTCACCGTTACGGTCCCCGCTACGGCCAGCGAAGGCGTGCCGAATGGATCGGAGAAGCGCCACACCGTCAACAAGTTCTGGTTGTTGCCGTATTGCGCATCTACCAGGTAGTGGGGCTCGCTCGGGTTAGCGGGCCAGCCGCCGGTGGTGTAGCCGTGCATCTTCGCCGGCTGGATGGTGAAGTTGCTCGTGCCCACATTGTACTTGACGCTTCCGGCAGAGAGGCCGGCGTACATCGCATCCTTGTCAAACGCAAAGACATGATTGCGCACGAAGGAGGCCCCGAACATATTGGCGGAGAGGAACAGGGCGCGCTGACCCACGCCAAGGTGCGGATAATCGAAGAAGTAGTCAGTACCGCTGCCGGGATTCCCGTCAAAGGAATATAGCCACCAGGAGCCGGTGGCGCTGTCGGTCTTGGAAACGGCAATACAGGCGTAACCGTTATTGCCGCCGTTGACGTTCGGGTCATAGGCCGTAATGCCTAAAACGTAGCGGTTCTCTTCTTCGTCATAGTCGAGGTAAGGGTCAAACATGACCACGTTGCTGCCGGTACCGCAATTGCTGCCCCAGAAGTTCTTGAAGAGCACCGGGCCATACGGGCTGGTCCCGTCCTTGGCGAACACCTGGAAGCTGGTGTTCACCGCCACCACGATATGACTGGTGCCGACCATGATATCCGGGTCCGGTGGTACACCTTGTTGCGATTGGGTGTAGTCAATTGATTTCCAATTGGCGCCCAGGGTCAACGCCTCAATCCCACTGCCTCCTTCATAGTTCTGCACGGAGGGATCGACACCCTGCGCGGCTGATTCTTCTAACATACGCTGAAAAACAGCCTCGCTTACCGGACCTTCATTGATGCCCAGGTCCAGTTCACCGGACAGATACTGCTGTTCCATGTAATCGACATCGCTGGCTCCGGCCGGCACCTCCAGCAGATTAACCTCTGCCGGCTTGACCGATTCCTGTCCCGCTAATTGCACGCCGTCGGTCAGGGCATCTGAAGCAGCGTTTCCGCTACCTTCTCGCCCCGGCGCAAGCGCTTGCTGTACGGCGGCCCCGCGAGCAACCGTTTCCGGTGCCGGTCCGCTGTTACGACCAACTAACCAGATCCCGCCCAACAATACGACAAGCAACAAGCTAACTCGAAGCAGCCTCGAACGCGACCACATATGTTCACCTCATTAAGGGATTGGAGATGTTGACCAGACTTCCGTTAAATTGACACCGAGAGACACACAGAATGGCCGGAGCAGACGCCGTGTCCCCCACCAGATCAGGCCTTATCCTCCAGACCTGAGATCGTGGCGACATTAGACGACTACTCCACCTGAACCCATGATAAACTAGTATACCGCAATCCAAAAGGTACAAAAGTACCGGACCAGTATCATCCGAACCTGCCAACCTGAATGGCATCAGCCTGCCCATTGGACCATAGTACCGGAGAACCGATATGTCCCATTTTCCCTCGCTTTCCGGCTTCGAGCCGACTCGCCAAACACTTCATCTCTATGCCAGGGCCATAGCCGCTGTCCCCCGTGCGCATGCCCCTTTCCACCCGCAATGGCGGCACATCAGTCTGCGTGTGACGCCGAATGGTCTCAAGACGTGCTCCTTCGGTCTGCCGAATGGCGCCCATGCCTGGCTAGAAATGGATCTCCAGCATCATCTCGCGGCGTTACAGGACAGCCACGGGGGCCGGCGCGCGTTCGACATGCGCGCCGGCGCGACCGCGGCTGAGTTCGGTGATCAAATCTTGCGCGCGGTGGCGGAGCTGGGATTGGCAGGAGAATATGCCCGCGACAGGTTGGAGGATGAGGGTCAACAAGAGTACGATGCCGGCCAGGCGACGAACTTCTTCACCGCGCTCAGCCATGCCAATCGCATATTTGCTGACCATCGCGCCCGGCTGATCGGCTCGATGGGTCCAATACAGCTCTGGCCCCATAATTTCGACCTCGCCTTTGAGTGGTTCGGCAGCCGGGTCGTGCAGTACGAGGAACATGGTGAGGTGAGGAGTTATCCGGCTCAATTGAACCTGGGGTTCTTTCCGGGGGGCGATCCATACTTCTACTCCAACCCCTGGCCATTTGAGAGCGAGCAGCTCTTGGGCCGCCGGCTGCCTGAGGGCGCCGCCTGGCATACTGAGGGCTGGCAGGGGACGATTCTGCCCTATTCAGTGCTGGAGAATGATCCCGAGGCGGAGGAACGTTTGCTGGATTATGCGATGAAAGTATATGAATTGGCCCATCCCACCCTGACTTCATAACATGTTCAAGTTTTCCATTTCGCGGCGCAACATCAATGGTTGGTTATAGCATGCCGGTCAACGCGGCCCCGGCCAACAGAACGAGAACACACAACAGCGCAATTCCAAACACAGCGAGTACCAGCACCAGGATGAAGTTGCCGTCCTCATCGTCCCGGCGCGAGTACACAAAGGCGATGTAGCCGACCAGGATAGCCAGCGCGCCCAGGATGCAGCAGGCGGCGAGGATTGCCGGTTCGGGCAGGGGCAGAGTAATTTCCATCTCGGTGTGGTACGCCGGCAAGCACTCTTCGGCGATCTGGTGCGATTATAGCACTGCCCAATTCTTCCGACATTGGCCGCGGTTACCGCCCTTTGCCTGCTCCCCCGGCGCTGAATATAATCCTCTCCATGTGCGCGATGCCGTCGGCAAGTGTGGACACCGAGAAAGCGAGAAAGGCTGAGGAAGAAAGGGCGCTACATGACGAGCCGGCGCAGGAACCACCGTATCGAGTGCTTATTCATAATGACGATGTCACCCCGTTCGACTTCGTGATTGTGATCCTGGTGCGCGTCTTTGAGATCACCCCTGTTTTTGCCGAGCACATCACCTATTTGGCGCATAACAACGGCATTGCTTTGGTCACGGTCCTGCCCAAGGGCGAGGCGGAGCGCAAGGTAGGTAAAGCGCACTTCGCCGCCCGGCTTGAGGGCTTTCCGCTGACGTTTTCCATTGAGCCGGAAGATTAACCGGGAACAGCGCTCGTCGCATACTGAGTATTGGGCTAAGGGGGCGAGCGCAATGGGAGGAAGGGAAGCATGAGTGAGCCACGATTTATTCCACTAGAGTATCAGGAGTTGGCTCCGGCCGAAATGGAGCGGCGGGCCGCCGAATTCTATGCCGAAATCAGGCGCCGGCGCACGGTGCGCGACTTCTCCGATCGGCCGGTACCGCCGCAGGTCATCCGGCACTGTTTGCAGGCAGCCGGCAGCGCGCCAAGCGGCGCCAACTTGCAGCCCTGGCACTTTGCGGTCGTTACCAATTCAGCAATCAAACGTGAGATTCGACTGGCAGCCGAAGAGGAAGAACGCGAATTCTACGAGCGTCGCGCCCCCCGGGAATGGTTGGAGGCATTGCAGCCGCTCGGCACAGACGCCAACAAAGCCTTTCTGGAAACCGCGCCGTCCCTGATCGCCATCTTCGCCCGCAGCATTGACCTCTTGCCTGATGGCCGGCGAATCAAGCACTATTATGTGCAAGAATCGGTTGGTATTGCCACCGGCTTCTTGATTGCCGCCCTCCATCATGCCGGGCTCGCAACTCTGACCCACACACCCAGCCCGATGAGATTCCTCAACAGCATACTCGGCCGGCCTCCACACGAGCGTCCCTATCTGTTGCTGGTCGTGGGTTATCCGGCGGACGACGCCAGGGTGCCGGACATCGGAAAGAAGTCATTGGACGAAATCGCCTCCTTCTTGTAGCCGGCAGGACTGAATTCCCATGATCGAACGGCTAGAGCAGCTTGATCCCAACCTCTCCCTGCTGCTCCTTTGCGCTGTGGTACTGATTGCCTATTTCGTGGTGCGTTTTGTGCTGAAGATCACAGAGCGCGCCCTGGGATGCCTGGCAACCGCCCTTATCGCAATAGCCGTGCTCCTGGTCCTGTACCTGGCCTATAGCTTGCTGGGCCCATCGCTGGGACTCCCCTGACGCTTCGTTGGGATTCAGTTGGGCAATCGTAGGCTTCGCCCCGGCCCGGCGCGACGGGACAGCATTGCCGCGTCACTGTAACCTGCATACAATCGCATTCCTAGTGTACCGTGGAGCGGCCGGTACGGGCCGCATCAGTGAATTGGTCCGCGTTTGTATGTGCAATCTGCCGATCAGGGCCGTGGAGGAGCGTGGTCTAACGTGCTTGTGCACAACCGCGTCTTGGCAGCCAATCTTTGGAGGCTTGACAAAATGAAACCGAATACACATGTACGCCCTCTCCCGGGCAGAACTCCGCTTTACCTGATGTTGTTGCTGATGGCTTTCCTCTTTGTACTCTCGTCGTCGGCAGCAGCTGATGATCAGCTGCTCGATGAGAGTTACTCGACCGAGCCTGTGGTGCTCAGCAAAACGCTGTCCGAGGACGGCAGTATTACCGCCTTCGAGGTCATGTTCCCGGTTGTGGCGGACACGTTTATTACATCGGGACTTCCCGACAACAACTGGGGCGGTGATCCCAATTTGCGGGCAGGTTTCAACGTGAACAATGGCTGGGGGGCCGAGCGGATGCTGATGCGTTTTGATTTCAGCATCATTCCAGCCAACGCCGTCATCAACTCGGCCACTTTCCAGATTCTGATGACGGAATCCAATCCTGCCAACGACCCGCCGCTAGGATTCGAAGCTCGCTTCCTTAACTCATCGTGGAATGAGTTCCAGGTTACCTGGAACAGCCACCAACCGGATTGGGGCAGCGTCTTCACAACCGGCTCTTCAAACAACGTTCTCGGCTGGAAATCGGTCGAGGCAACCGCCCTGGTGCGGGAATGGGTGAACGGCAGCCGGGTCAATCATGGATTGATTGTCATTGCCAATGAAACGCCGGCCCAACATGAGCGCGTATTCCGCTCGAAGGAAGTGGGGGACGGCAACTTCCCGCGCATGATCGTCAATTACGACATTTCGACTGATGTTACGCCGCCAACCTCGTCGGTTAACCCCCTGCCGACGTTCAGCATGGATTCGTTCGTTGTCAGCTGGACCGGCCAGGATAACCCCGGCGGCAGCGGCATCAGTCGTTATGACGTGATGTTTCAAATCAATGGAGGCTCGTGGATCAACTGGCTGCTGAGCACTCAAGACACTCAGGCGACTTTCGCTGGCGGCGCGAACGGGACCACCTATGGCTTTCGAGTCCGCGCCATAGACAATGCCGGCAACGTGCAGCCGTGGAGCCCTACCGCGCAGGCCAGCACCACCGTGGACACCATCCCACCGAACGCCACGATCAGCCCGTTGCTGCCCCAATTCACCTGTGATCCCAGCTTCACCATCTCCTGGGTCGGCTCCGACAATGGGGGCGGCTCAGGTCTGCGGACTTCGCCCGGCCCGTTTGACCTGCAATACCAGATTAACGGCGGCGATTGGCAATTCTGGCTTGTCGGCACGGCGCAGACTTCTGTGCAGGCCACCGGCGCGGTCGACGGCGAGACCTATGGATTCCGAGTGCGGGCCACTGACCAGGCGGGCAATGTGCAACCCTGGAGCTCGACCGCTCAGTCCACAACGACGGCTTCCTTCGGCGAAGTGCGGGCCCAGGTAAACCAGTTCCAGCCGTTCCACACCTCAGCGAACCTCTTCAGCGTCTCCTGGGCAGGCGCCGCTAATAACTGCGCGACCCTGGCCTCTTTCGACGTGCGCTATCGCATTGGGACAGGCTCCTGGACGACCTGGAGAACCGGCACGACGGCTATCTCAGATATCTTTGATGTTTCGTCATTGCCGGACGGCACGTACACTTTCCAGGCGCGCGCCCGCGATGCGGACGGCAATGTCGGCCCCTGGTCGGAAGATCTGGGTGAAGCATTCATCTTTGTCTTCCGCGACCCGGCATTCCCGGCGCTGCCCTTGTACCTGCCGTTGACTTTCAGGTAAACTTCAGTACCATTCGTCTGACTTGGCCGCAGTGGGAGGCCACTCAGGCGCAGTGAACAGCTAACACAGACAAAAGCCCCGTGGCCGCCCGCCGCGGGGCTTTGTGACGCCGGGCGATCGATAAGTAGTAGCGAGGATCAAGCAGGACGATGAAAGCTCTCATTCTTAGCGGTGGAAAGGGAACCCGACTTTATCCGTTGACTTATACCAGCGCCAAGCAACTCATCCCGGTGGCCAACAAGCCGGTCCTGTTTCGCGTCATCGAGGCGATCAGGGATGCCGGCATCACCGACATCGGCATCGTGGTGGGCAGCACCGGCTCCTTCGTTCGCGAGGCCGTCGGGCGCGGGGGGCGCTGGGATGTCAAAGTGACCTACATCCAGCAGGATCAGCCGCTGGGCCTCGCCCATTGCGTCAAGATATCGCAGGATTTCTTAGGTGATGATTCGTTTGTCATGTTCCTGGGAGACAACGTTATTGAAGGCGGGATCACAGAGTTGGTACGCGAGTTCACCGCCGCCAAATGGAACAGCCAAATTGTCCTGACCCGCATCGATCACCCCGAGAATTATGGCGTCGTAGAGCTGGATGACGCCGGGCGGGTCATCCGCCTCGTTGAGAAACCGAAAGTGCCGCCGAGCGACCTGGCGTTGGTCGGCATCTACTTGTTCGACGCCAAAATCCATGAAGCTGTCGACGCGATTACCCCCAGTTGGCGCGGTGAGCTTGAAATCACCGATGCGCTGCAATGGCTGGTCAGCAATGGATACGAGGTGCGCCCTCATATCCACCGAGGATGGTGGATAGACACCGGCCAGCCCGGTGATATGCTGGAGGCAAACGACCTGGTACTGGAGGGATTGGATCACCGCATTGAGGGCTACGTTGACCGCGACAGTAATGTCGGCCGGCGCGTGACTATTGAGCGAGGGGCTGAGATCATCAACAGCGTTATTCGTGGCCCTTCCATCATAGGCGAGAACACCCGCGTCGTGAATAGCTATATCGGCCCCTATACAAGCATCTATCATGACGTGCTGGTTGAGAGCAGCGAAATCGAGCACTCAATGATCCTGGAGAACAGCAAGATCCAGAGTATCGAAGCGCGAATTCAGGACAGCCTGATCGGCCGCGATGTCGTCATTCAACGTTCGCCGTATAAGCCCAAGGCCCTCAAGCTGACCCTGGGTGACCACAGTCAATTGGGTATTCTCTGATCCTGACAGGCGCGAAGTCCAGTTTGCGATTGTCGCCGCCGCCCTTGGAGTCGGTCAACCATGCGAGCATTGGTACAGAGGGTCAGCCGGGCCAGCGTTGAGGTGGACGGAGTGACCGTGGGCGCGATCGGGCGAGGGCTGGTGGTCCTGCTGGGTGTGACGCATGGGGATTCCGAGGCGGAAGCCGGCTGGCTGGCAAGCAAGGTGGCCGGTTTACGCATCTTCGAGGATCAGCATGGGCTGATGAATGCTTCGCTCGCTGATGTCGAGGGCGAACTGCTGATCGTCTCGCAGTTCACCCTTTACGGCGACGCCCGCAAGGGGCGCCGGCCCTCCTTCACCGACGCCGCCCGTCCTGAACACGCCGAGCCCCTGGTTGATTACTTCGCCGCGCAAATCCGCAATATGGGGTTTCGTGTGGAAAGCGGTGTCTTTGGCGCTCACATGCAGGTCCATATCCAGAACGACGGCCCGGTAACACTCATGCTAGAAAGGTAGGGTTCTACTCTGTCGCCGCGCCCATTTCTTCGATGAGTACTTCCAGTCCCCGTAAGCTGCTGCTGGCAGGGCTACTGCTGCTGGCGCTCCTCCCGGCGGCGTGCTCCACTGACAATTCTGATGTCAATGAGGCAGGCGCCGTCGCTATGACGGCGCAGCCCACATCCACCGTGCGGCCCACGTTGCCGGCTCCTCAAGTCCTACAGCCAATTCCAGACCCGCCAACTGCTGTGCCCACATCGACTTCCGGCGCAGATCCCATCGCCCTCCCGTCCCCATTCCCAACGCCGACGTCAGGCCCGCTCAATGACCCGGTGTCGGTTGTCGAGAAAGGGGGTGCGTCATGCGAGGACTATCCCTGTTTCGATGACGCTGCCGGCTGGGAGCAACGCCTTCGCCTGCCGCCCGGCTTCAAGGGGGAGTACTTTGCGCTGTTGGACGGCCCGCCTACCAGCATCGCCTTTGGGCCGGACGGATTACTATACGCGGCGCTGCAAGGTGGTCAAATCATGGCGGTAGATCAGCAGGGGATCGCCAGCCTGTTTGTAGACGGACTGACCGTGCCGGTGGCGGTCGCCTTTCAGCCGGGCACAAATCGGCTGTGGATATCAAGCCGGGTCTCCAATACCGAGGCCCAGGTACTGGTAGTCGAGGGTGGGCAGATCAGGCAGCTGCTCGCCGGCGTGCCGTGCTGCTACGCCGGCATGCACGCGGCTAACGGTATCGCTTTCGGGCCGGATGGTTATGCCTATCTGGCTGTCGGAGCCCGCGCGGATCATGGGGAAGTGCTCAACAGCGAGGTTCAAGACGTGCTGCATACGTGGGAAGCTTCGGTGCTGCGCATCAGTCCGGACGGAAACGAAATTGAGGTCTACGCCCGCGGGCTGCGCAATGCCTATGACATTGCCTGGGATGCCGCCGGCAGGCTCTTTGCCTCTGATAACGGTCCCGATTTCGGCCCGCCGGACGAGTTCCATCAGGTGCTGCCGGGCGGTGAGCATGGCTATCCCTGGTACGTCTGTGATCATTGCTTCCCGCCTCCGTCTGATGTGTCCGTGATTCCCCCCTTACATGAGCTGATTCCTCACGGTGCGCCAACCGGTATCACCGTCTACCTGGCCGATCAATTTCCCGGCTATTACAACAACATCTTCCTGACCCTGTGGAGCGCCTTCTCCGGTGCCCAGAAGATCGTCCGTTTCTCACCCGGCGGTGAAGCGATGACCGATTTTGCCACCGGCTTTGCCGCGCCGATCGACGTTACGGTCGGGCCGGACGGCTCGCTCTACGTGGCCGACTTTGCCACCGGCATCATATTCCGGATATATTACGACGGATGACGCTTTCAGTAACCGAGATCAGGCGGAACTACGCCGAGATTATGGAACGTGTCGCGGCGGCCGAGAGCGCCTCGGGTCGCCCGCTCGGCAGCGTAACGGTGGTGGCGGTCACGAAAACATGGCCCTCGGAAACGGTCCTGGCCGCATACGAGGCGGGCATCCGGCACATTGGCGAGAACCGGCCGGAGGAGCTTAGCCCCAAGCGCGCGCAAGTTGAAGCTGTTTTGGGCAAAGACAGCGGCATTGTCTGGCACCTGATTGGCCCGCTGCAGAGCCGGAAGACCGGTCTGGCAGCGGCGGACGCGGACTGCTTTCATGCGTTGGACCGGTTCAAAATCGCGCGCCGCCTCTCCAGCCAGCTACTGGAGCTGGATCGCATTCTGCCGGTGCTCCTCGAGGTCAATATCTCCGCCGAAGCCAGCAAAACCGGTTTTCCTGCCGACAGGTGGGAGCAAGACGGCAGCCAACAGGTTGAACTGCAAAACACGGTTGCAACTATCGCCGGTCTCCCGCGTATAGAGCTACGCGGCCTCATGACCATCGCGCCCTGGCATGTCCCCGAAGCGGAAATACTCACTGTCTTCCGGCGCATGCAGTCCCTGGCGAATTGGCTACAGCAGACCGTGCCCGGCGTACCATTGCCCTGGCTCTCTATGGGCATGACTGACGATTTTGAACTGGCGATTGCCGCCGGCGCGACCCATGTGCGTATTGGACGAGCCATCTTCGGCCCGCGCCGGACATAGGATAGTTGCGTGACCATATTCGTATTCATTATTGACTGGATTTATCGCATCTTGGTGTTGTTGTTGTTAGCTCGGGCGGTGGTCTCGTTCTTGCCCCTCGACCGCTACCATCCGGTGGTTATGTGGCTCTACCGGCTGACAGAGCCGTTTCTGGCCCCCATCCGGCGTTTTCTGCCCCCGATGGGCGGATTTGATCTAAGCCCCATCGTCCTCCTCGTTCTGTTGGCGATTCTGCGCAGCGTCTTGATCTCCCTTTTCCTCTAGCTTGCCCTTGCCGGGAGATCACCGCGCCCGCATTACATTGACAAGAGGCCGCACTTACGCTACAAGTAGTTCAGAATAGTCGAACGACCGGCAGCAACTTATGGCCGGTTGTTTGCGTTATCCCGTTAACCCAGGCGCACCTTGAGACGTCGGCCCGTTGCCCTTCTCATAGCCGTCGCCATTGCCTTCGCGGCGGTGGCGTTCTTGCTGTTTCTGCCGGGTGCCGCCAACCTGGCTGCCGGCGCTCAATCCGCCTGGCAGGAAAAGCTCGATCCGGACTTGCTGGCAGCGCTCGAGGAGCAAGCGACTGGGACGCTGGCCTTCATCCTTCATCTGCCCGCACAAGCCGATTTGCGACCGGCCTCTTTGCCGCGTGACCGGGAAAGCCGGCGTGTGGCGGTAGTTGACCGACTACAGGGAGCCGCAATTGATAGTCAGGCGAACGTCCTCTCAGAGCTGACCTCGCTGCAGAGCGCCGGTCACATCGCCAGTTATCAGCCCTTCTGGATATTCAACGGCATCGCCGTCTCCGGCGACCGCGAGGCCCTGATCGCGCTTGCTAATCGACCGGACATTGCCCGCGTTTCTCTGGACGCGCCGGTCTTTCTGGAATGGGATGCACCCACGCCGGCCTTCTCTGATTTGTCTCGTGGGGCCGCAGCGGCGGCCGGCGACGGATATGCCGTCTGGGGACTCGAACGCATACGCGCCCGACAGACATGGCATGCGCTGGGGCTCGACGGCACGGGCGCAGTTGTCGCCATCATGGATACCGGCGTCGACTGGACGCATCCGGCCCTGCAAGGCGGTTATCGCGGCTTCCAGGAGAATGGCGGTGTGGACCATGCCGGTAGTTGGTTTGACGCAGTGGACCCCGACAACCCCATCCCGATTGACCCTTACCAGCACGGCACGCACGTAGCCGGCATCGCGGTCGGCGACGAAGGGCTTGGCGTAGCTCCCGGCGCGGAGTGGATCGCTGTGCGCGTCTTCGATGCCCTTGGCTATTCATCTTTCAGTATCCTACACCTGGGCTTTCAGTGGCTGATGGCTCCGGATGGGGACCCGGCGCTGGCCCCTGACGTGGTCAACGGCTCCTGGGGTTCGCCCCAGATAGAGGATGCGTTCCAGGACGACGTGGCCGCATTGGTCGCCGCCGGCATCTACCCGGTCTTCGCCGCCGGCAACAGCGGTAATTCCGCCGGCACCATCGCTACGCCGGGGGCCTTCCCCACAGCCATGGCGGTTGGGGCCAGCGATGAGTTTGGCCGGCTAACCTGGTTTTCATCAGCCGGGCCGTCCAACTACACCCCTCGCATCAAGCCTGAACTTGTCGCTCCGGGCGCGCGCGTGCTCTCCAGTTTGCCCGGCGGAGCTTACGCCTTTGCCAGCGGGACTTCGATGGCTGCCCCTCACGTGGCTGGGGCCGCCGCCTTGCTGCTCTCGTTTGACCCCGGCATCTCACCTCCGATACTAACCAACATTCTGACCCGCACGGCCCGGCCATTGAACGGTAATGAGCCGAATCTGCTCACCGGCTGGGGGGAGCTGGATGCGTATATGGCGGCCGCGAACGTGGTGCCGACCGGCCGCTTCACCGGCATCGTGCGCAGCAACGGCAACGGATTGGCGGGCGTGACCCTGACCCTGACTACTCCGGCAGGTGAGGTTCTTACCTTCAGCACCAACGCCATCGGCCAATATGAGATCGCGGTGCAGGCTGGGGAATATGACCTGGCGTTCTCGGCGTTTGGGCATCAGACATTAACGCTCAACGACCTGAGCATCTTGGTGGGCGAGCAAATCATTGGCGACCATTCACTGGTCAGATTGCCGACCGGGACGGTGTCAGGTCGGGTCATGCAGCACAGCAACGATATGCCCTTATCGGCAACTGTGCTCGTCCCTGGCGCCCCTGTCAGCGCCACCACGGACGCGGACGGATGGTATGAGCTGACCCTGCCCGCCGGCGAATACGATCTGCTCGTGGCCGAAGCTGGCTATCAGCGAAACTTCACCCACCTGGAAGTGCCGGCCGGCGGGAGCGTTGCTTATGACTTCCGCATGCGAAAGAGTGAGCGCGTTCTGCTGGTTGACTCCGGCTGGTGGTATTATGGATCGCACGCCGGCTACTATCGTGAGGCCTTGCACGGTCTTGACCTGGCTTACGACGAATGGCGCGTACTAGACCCTACCTCAGACGCGCCTTCGGTCTCTGATCTCGCGCCCTACGATGTCGTCATCTGGACCGCCCCTGGTGATTCCCCCGGCCTCATCGGGGCCAGCCACGTGATCAGCAATTATCTTGGCCTGGGCGGAGATCTACTGATCAGCGGACGCAATATCGGCGCTTATGATGGCAGCCTGCTGCCGGAGGCTTGGTGGTCCGTTGCCATGCGGGCGGTATATGTAGATCGGCTAAACACCGTCGGCGACCCACCGGTCTCCGGGGCTGGCAGCTCGCCCTTTGCCGGCCTCGAATTTACCTTGAACGGAGGTGACAGCGCGGGTAACCAGTCGGCCGTTGATCAGGTCGCGCCAATGGCCGGTAGCTACACTGCCCCCGCCTTTCAATATGAGCCTGGGCGCACCGCCGGGCTGCTGCGCGGAAAATGCGTCAGGTCCGGCTACCATCTGGTTTACCTGGGCTTTGGACTGGAGGGCGTGTCTGAATCTGCAGACCGGCAGGCAATCCTCGACGCCTCCCTTGATTACTTCAAGACCCCTCCTGAGACCGCCGGCCTGAGGCTGGAGCCGGCGACCACTGAGGATATTGTCCTGGCCGGGCGCCAGGTCACATATACGCTGACCTTGCACAACGACAGCGAGACCCTCACCGACACCTTTTCGCTTTCTACGTCGGGGGTGCCGTGGCCTACCCACGTCACAACGCCCACCCTTACCCTGGGCCCCTGTGAGAGCGGTCAAACACGGCTGATCTTTGACGCGCCGGCTGATCTGCCTGAGGATACGGTCTTCGATTTCGCGGTAGAGGTCGTTTCCGCCAACGCGCCTGAGCTGTCTGCCGTGGCCGCGTTCTCGCTCAAGACGCCGGGACGCATTCTACTAGTGGACGACCATCGCTTCCTGACCCCGACATCCAGCTATGCGGACGCACTGACCAGCATGGGCCTGCGCTTTGATGATTGGATAACCGGCTGGTCGGGGGAGGGCCGGGGTAGCCCGCCGCCGGCGCTGCTAAATGAATTCGACCTGGTCGTATGGTATACGGGCTTTGATTGGCTGGAGCCGGTGTCTGCAGACGAGGCAGAGGCACTTCAATCCTACTTAGAATCGGGCGGCCGGTTGCTGCTTTCCAGCCAGGACTATCTTTTCTACAATTCCCACCGGCCTTTGACCACAGATTACCTGGGCGTGCAGGCATATGCGGAGTCGATCACCCCCACGGTAGTGCTGGGTGGAGACAACGCCGTTCTGGGCGAAAGCGATCCGGCCCGACTGGACTATGGCCTTTATCAGAATAACGCCGATGGGATAATGTCCGCTCCGGGCAGCCCTATCTTCGCCTGGCACAATCGTGGCGGCGCGGCATCCGTCGCCTCCAGCGGCGTCGGCGCCGACGGCGATCCGTGGCGCACCGTCTTTTGGAGCCTTCCCTTGGAGAAGCTACCGGAGTCTCACTTCACGGCGACGGTGGCCCGCGCTGTCGGCTGGCTGAGTGATCTGGGAGATTCCACCATGCAAGTCGATCGGCGATCGACCGAGCCGGGCGCGATGCGTCACTTTACGATTACTTTGCGAAGCAGCGCGGACCATTTTGTGGTGATGACGAATACCGTGCCGGGCGCATTGACTATTGATCCCGGCAGCATCGTCAGCGAGGCGCGGCTTGAACACGAAGGCCGCCTCCTGATCTGGCAGGGGACGATTGAGGCCGGGGAGTCACGGCGGATCAGCTATCAGGCGCAGGTGGCGAGCGACGCCCCGGCCGGAATTCGTATTGACAACCCGGTCGCCATTCGATATTCGCCGGAGGCGCCGGTCTACACGGCGACGGCTACTACCTGGGTCGCGGCGCCTGACCTCAGCGGGTCATTCTTGGAGTCAAACCCCAACCCGGTGCGCCCGGGCCGAAGGGTGAGCTATCACGTGACGATCCGCAATAGCGGAACTGCCGGGACGATCAGCGCTACACTCATGCTGCCGGAGGCGTTGACATTGATTACCGATACCCTGGAGAGTAGCGCCGGCGAACTCACCTTCAATGGCCGCTTCAAGCGCTTCTCCTGGGTGGGTGAGTTAGGTGCCGGTGACGAGGCCGAAATCTCGATGTCGCTGCGCGTTCCATGGCAACACCACATCAGCTATTGGCCGGCCAAACTCGTGATATCGGATGGCGTTACCGCGCCCCTTGTCCGTTCGACCTGGTTGGAAGTTGCGCCATTATTGGGCTATTGGCCGATATTCTTTGGCAGGTAAGTAGATTACAATTAGCGCACTGAGTGGCCGTATTGTCCAGAGGGAAGTGGGGCATGAAGTTCAATACAATCATTGAGCCGTTTCAAATCAAGGTGGTGGAGCAGATCCGCTTCACCACCACGGAAGAGCGTTGTCTGGCCCTACAGGCAGCCCGCTATAACCTCTTTCAGCTCAGGGGCGAGGATGTGCTGATCGATCTGCTTACTGACTCCGGCACGGGCGCGATGTCCGCCCGCCAATGGGCCGGTATGATGGTGGGCGATGAATCCTACGCCGGCGCGACGTCCTTCTACAGGTTCGAGGAAGCTGTGCAACAGATTACTGGCCTGAAGCATGTCATTCCGACGCACCAGGGGCGCGCCGCCGAGCGCATCCTCTTCGGCTCCTTGTTGAAGCCCGGCGATGTGGTGCTTAATAACACGCACTTTGACACCACTCGCGCCAACGTCGAGCACCGTAAGGCCATTGCCCTGGATATCCCAATCCCGGAAGGCCGGCAGCCGGCGTTCATCCATCCATTCAAGGGAAACATGGATCTCGCCGCGCTCGAGCGGGCCCTGGAGGAGTATGCCGGGCACATCCCGATCGTCATGATGACGGTCACCAACAACTCCGGCGGTGGGCAGCCGGTGAGCATGGCCAACATTCGCCTGGCTTCGGAACTGTGCCGCCGGCATGGGGTGCTCTTCTTCCTGGACGCGTGCCGTTTCGCCGAGAACGCCTGGTTTATCAAGCAGCGCGAGCCGGAATTCGCCGAGTGCTCCCCGTTCGAGATCGCCCGCGAGATGTTCAGCTACGTGGACGGCTGTACGATGAGCGCCAAGAAGGACGGTATGGCGAACATCGGCGGTTTCCTGGCCCTGAACGATGACGAGCTCGCCCAGAAGTGCAAAAATCTCCTGATTCTTACGGAGGGCTTCCCTACGTATGGCGGTTTGGCCGGCTATGATCTGGAGGCGATCGCGGTGGGATTGGGCGAGGCGCTGCAGGAGGATTACCTGCGTTATCGCATCCGCTCCGTGGCCTACCTGGGTGATATCCTCACCGCCAACGACGTGCCGATCGTGCAGCCGCCCGGCGGACATGCCATCTATATAGATGCCGGGGCCATGCTGCCTGACATCCCGGCCGGCCAGTATCCGGCCTGGGCGCTGGCCAACGCCCTTTATTTAGCCGGCGGCGTGCGCTCAGTAGAGATCGGCTCGGTGATGTTCGGCCAACAGCCGGACGGCAGTGAGAAGCCGGCGGCAATGGAATTGGTGCGCCTGGCCTTTCCCCGCCGTACCTATACCCAGAGCCATGTGGACTACCTGGCGGAAGTGATCCTCTACGTGAACGAACGAAAGCAGAAGATACCGGGATATCGAATCGCCTGGCAGGCTCCCGTGTTGCGCCACTTCACCATTCAGATGACACCGGTCTGAGTCTTTGCTATTCCCGGCTCACGAACAGCTGTTGGCGGCGCATCCTCAACCGTTCGCGCGCCTCTTCCGCGGCCTCCTGAACACCCCAGGCTGGCTGGATCGGCGCAGGTGGCTGTTGCCTCGCCCGTTCGGCAGCCATACGAATGTCGCGCTCGCGCATTATTCGCTGATACTCCGCCCGGCCGGCGTTATTCATCACTCCGGCTCGCTCCTCTTCCAGCCTTTGGCGCTCAAGATCCTCGTGGATGCGGGCCTTCTCGGTACGACGGCGCTCAGCTTCCCACTCCAGTTCTTCGTCGCTGTTATGCTGCCATGAGCTGTCTTGGGAACGAAACCCATTATGTGCCGGCTTCCGGTCGGCTCTCTCAGCCGGCCACTCGGGTCGTCTGTTTTCCGGCTTCTGCCCTGCCTCGTCCGCCGCGCGCCGTTCGCTTTTCGGCTCAGTTGGCCGGATTGGCCTGGGCTGTATGAGCGCGAGCTGCCGGTCATACTGTGCTCTGGCCAGCGGGCTACCAAGCACGTCCCAGGCGGCGTTTATCTCTTGCTGCAGGCGCTCATTGGTCGCCGGTGTGTTCCTATCGGGATGATATTGCCGCGAGAGCCGCCGGTAGGCCGACCGAATTTCTGTCTGCCCGGCCCGAGGAGTGACCTGCAACAGATCATAGTAATTCGGCTGCCCAATTACCTCGGCCTGCAGCATGACGGCGCTCCTGCCTGCGCGCTAACCAGGGCGCAATCGGGCGATCGCGTTCGACACTGGTGAGCTCCGCACTATCCCCATTCTAGCTCGAAAATGTGTGGAAGTCGCTGCCTACCTGTCAGGCTGAGGGTAAAGTGCTTAGCTATTTCTTAGCTACTGACGGCACGAAGCGGCGCATAGCGGCCGGCTCCTCAACCACGCCCGCCGACTAATTTTCCTCGGCGAGCGAACCGGCCACCTGATCACTGCCGGAAGGATGTCGCAGAGCGGCCCTCTACAGCGTCATTGCCGCAGCCACGACTCTTGCTGCCTCTTCCATCGCGGTTTCTTCGACCAGTCGAGCGGCGACGAGAGCGTCAATGGCCTGGCGGGCGGCTTCTAACTTGATTGTGTCCGCCAGAGCTACTGCCCTGGCGGCCTCCCGTGCGGATTGCAGTTTGAGCGCGTCGGACTGTGCAATGGACTGCATCGCGTCCACTTGCGCCTGTAGCTCCGCCCCGATCATCACCAGGGTCTCGGGGGTCAAGAAGCCCTGCGCCATCATGAAGCCGTTTGCCTCCCTGACCGCCTGGCTGAATTCCGTCGCCCAGGTGTGCTCGATCATCAGGAACGCGGCCGCGCCGCCGCGCGGCAGCTGCTCAGCTACGTCGTGCACGTCTGCCGCTGTCATCCCGTAGCTCCGGCCCGCCGTTGCCACTGCCCATTCCAGCGATCCAGGCGCGCCGCTGCTCTCATCTTTCAAACCGATGCTGATCAGCCGATTGATGGCGGCCCCAAATTCCATTCGCTCGTCCGTATTCAGGCCGGACACCTCCATGGAAGTGATGGTGCCGTCAAGGTCTTTTCTGACGAACTGGAGATCGACCAGCCGGATAACGCCGGTGCTCACAACATCGAGCAGAGCGGGCAACATCTTGCCGGTTGGCTGGAAATCCTCGAATCCCAGCGCTATGAGTTGTATCGGTCCAATGGGCATGGCGAAATAACCTCCCTAGAACTTGGCGGATCACAGCCGCCGGAGCCGTAATTGCCGGCGACTCCGAAGATCAATGATAAGGCCGGGTCGCAATCGGGCAAAGTGGCAAAGGACACGCAGTTACACGCGCACACCAAATCGCAGACCGTCGTTCACCGGCGCCAGTTCGACGCGCTGGCCCGGCGTCATTCCCACCGAGATTCGGTTGGCGCGGGTAATACTCTGCAAGTCCGCCTCTCCGTCCTTCAGGATTTCCACAAGGCGGGCATCGTCGCTCACGATCAGCAGTTCCTGCAGTTCAGCGCTCAAACCCATGTTGCGCTCGCTCTTGTAGCGCCGCACCGCCGTGGCTATGTCGATCAACGCTTCCCCGGCGGAAAGCGCGTCCTCATCAGTCCTCGGCAACCGCGGATCCGGCGCAGGCCACCGGCTGCGGTGGATCGAGCTCGCGGGGTCGCAGAGTCCATGATAGATCACCTCGGTCACGAATGGTAGCAACGGCGCAAAGAACTTCAACGTCGCCAACAACACAGTGTGCAGCGTGAAACGCGCCCCTTCCGCCGCTTCGCCCCCGGCATACAGGCGCTGCTTCGCCATCTCCAGGTAGTTGTCAGCCAGGTCGCGCCAGAAGAAATGCTCCAGTTCGCTGCGGGCGTTGGCATAATCATAGAGGTCCCATAGCTCCGCCAGCCGATCTCCGAGCGCGGAGGTCCGCTGCAGAATCCAGCGATCGGCGAGGGTGAGGGCCGGCAACGGCGATTCCGGCAGGGGAGGGGCATAGCCGTCCAGGAACCGGCTGCAGAAACCGGCCACGTTCCATAGTTTCGTGACCAGCTTTTGCCCTGCCTGAATGCGCTCCTCATCGATCATCGCATCCTTGCCAAGGCTGGTGCTGGCCGCCCAATACCGCACCGCGTCGGCGGAGAACTCTGAGATGGCCGACTCCGGCGACATCGGCCCGCCGCCTCTACTCTTGCTGATCTTAGCTGCTCCACCCGGCGACAGCGCCCAGCCGGAGATGGCGGCTGTCTCCCAGGGAATCTTCCCAAAATGGAGGTGCGACTTAATGATGGTGTAGAAGGCCCAGGTGCGAATGATCTCGTGCGCCTGCGGTCGCAAACTAAAGGTACGAATTCTTTCGTATAGTGGTGGATCGTCGAAATGGCCCCCGGCGATCTGGGGGCTCAATGATGATGTCGCCCAGGTGTCCATCACGTCCGTTTCCGGCTCAAATTCCGCGCTGCCGCAGGCCGGGCAACGGCTGTCGGGCGCTCGCTCCAACGGGTTCACAGGCAGTTCCGCCTCGTCGGCCAATAGCACCTCACCGCACTTGAGGCAATGCCAGAGCGGGAAGGGCACTCCGAATTGCCGCCGGCGTGAGATGCACCAATCCCAGGCCAGATTCTCCACCCATTGATTGTAACGATTCTTCATGTGCGCCGGTCGCCACTCGATGCGCTCGCCGGCATCGAGAAACGCCTGTTTGTGTTCAAGAATGCGCACAAACCATTGCCTGGTCAATATGTACTCAACCGGCGTGTCGCAACGCTCGTGCACCCGGATCGTCTGACTGAGCGGCTCCTGGGCAATCAGGTCGCCCTTCTGCTCGATGGCCGAGATGATTGCCAGCCGCGCCTCCTGCACGCTCAGCCCGGCGTAAACGCCCGCCGGCGACAACATCCGCCCATCCGGCCCGATCGCCTGGATGACCGGCAGCTCGTGGATGCGCTGCCAGGCCACGTCCGTGGTGTCACCGTAGGTACAACACATCACGATGCCGGTGCCCTTCTGCGGATCGGCAGCGGGATCTGCCAGGATAGGCACGGACTGCCCAAAGAGAGGTACCCGCGCCTGCCGACCGAGCAGCGCGGCGGCGCGACTGTCGCCCGGATGGATGAAGATCGCCACGCAAGCCGGCAGCAATTCCGGCCGGGTGGTGGCGATGGGCAATGTCTCGGCATCCACTAGCCGAAACGCCAGGGTGTAGAAAGTGCTGTCGCGCTCCAGGTCGTCCACCTCTGCCTGGGCGATTGCCGTCCGGCAGGTGGGACACCAGATTGCCGGCGCTTCCTGACGATAGACCAGCCCCTTTCTATGCAGGTCGATAAATGACCATTGGGCAAGGCGCTGGGACCGCGCATCGATTGTGCGATAGGTGTAACGCCAATCAACGGAAAGGCCGAGACTCTCCCAGAGCCGGCGATAGTCGTGGGCGGCTTCTTCTCCGGCTGCCAGACACAGCCGGATGAAGGTCCGGCGATCGCTGTCCAGGCCGTGTATCCCGTGGTGCTTTTCCACCAGTCTTTCGGTCGGCAGGCCGTTGTCGTCAAAGCCCATTGGGTAGTACACATTGTCTCCACGCATCCGCCGGTAGCGGGCAAAGAAGTCGGCGTGACTATAGCTGTAAACATGTCCCATGTGCAGGTTGCCAGAGACCGTTGGCGGTGGGGTGTCAATGCTGAAGATCGGCGCGTCACGATCGCTATCGAAGTCATAGACGCCGTTTTCCTGCCACCAGCGCGCTATCTCCGGTTCGCTGTTACGTGGGTCATATCGTTTGGGTAGAGTCATTGTTCACCTCCAGGTCAACCGGTGACGCGCGCAATGCACGCCGGAACCAAAAAACCCTTCCGTCCAATTGAGGACGAAAGGGTCTCTTCCGCGGTACCACCTCAGTTCGAGCGACGTTACCGTCGTCCGCACTCGTTGCCCCGACTGACATCAGGGCCTCGCTGTAACGGGCTTACCCGTGCCGGTCTACTCTCGGCACGCCGATGCGCCACCGATTTCTTCGACAATCAAGCCGGGCGACCTTCGACTGGGACGTCATCTGCGGGCTCTCAGCCAGTGACCCGATCTTCTCTGTGCGCCGTCCAAACGCCTACTCCTCCCGGCAGCTACGTATTCAGTTGTTGCCGCTTATTATAAGGGCGGGAGATTGACTGTCAAGCGTCAGACAACCCTTTGGCACGGCCTCGCACCATTCACGCCCCGGCAATCCCACCCGTATCTAATCTGTCTCGCTCTTCACGAAATCGATAATCTCGCCCACGTAGGCAAAGGCCAATGCCGTCACCGTGTCGGCTCCGCCGTAATAGATTGCCAGCCGGCCCGTCGCCTGATCATGCAGCGCTGCGCAGGGGAAGGCCACGTTGGGCACATCGCCCACGCATTCGTACAGTGTTTGCGGCGAGAGCAGATACGATCCCCCTCGATACCGCACTTTCCACGGCTCATCCAGGTCCAGCAGGGCGGCGCCGAAGCTGTACACAAAACCGTTGCAGGAGGTGAGCACGCCATGGTAGATCAGCAGCCAGCCTTCCTCCGTCTCGATCGGGGTAGGGCCGGCGCCGATCTTCGTCGCCTGCCAGCCGCGCGTGGCACCCATTACGAAACGATGCCGGCCCCAATAAACCAGGTCCGGGCTTTCGCTGTAGAAGATGTCGCCGAACGGCGTGTGCCCGTTATCGCTGGGCCGGCTCAGCATGGCGTATCTCCTGTTAATCTTCCGTGGAAACAGCACCCCGTTCCGGTTGAATGGCAGAAACGCATTCTCAAGCTGATGAAACCGCTCAAAATCGTCTGTGTAGCCGACACCGATAGTTGGTCCATGGTAGCCGTTGCACCAGGTAACGTAGAAACGGTCATCAAGCCAGGTGACGCGCGGATCATAGCGGTGCTCGAAAGCACCCAGCTCGGGGTCCGGGCAATGCCAGGTGATGGGATTGTCATCAATTGTCCAATCAATGCCGTTTGCGCTCAGGCCGCCGTGCAGGTTCATCTCCCGCTTCTTGTTATCGCAGCGGAAGACGCCGGCATATCCGCCTCGAAACGGCACGACCGCGCTGTTGAAGATGCTGTTGGACGACGGGATCAAGTCTCGCGGAATGATCGGATTCCGGCTGTAACGCCACACCACGTCGCTGTTGCCGGCCGGTCGCTCTTCCCAGGGGATGTCAGGCAGATTCATAGCGACTCTCATTTCAGCCCAAAGCCGAATGGGAACAGCGCTTCCTTTCCCGACTCGTCCGGCTTGATGTTCGCCAACGGAACCTGGGCCATGCTCCGGGGCCAACTATACGGCAGCTTACCTGTAAACGGTCGTTCGCCGAACAACACGTCCGCCACCCCTTGCCCTTCGCTGCCCGGCAGCCAGGCTGCCACCAACGCGTCCATCAGCGGCAACTGCTCGGTCAGGATGAGCGGTCGCCCGCTGACCACGATCACGATCAGCCGGTCGCACATGCCGCGCACGCGCTCGATCAGGGCCACATCCTCAGTCGGCAGCGTCAAGTCCGCCCGATCGCCGAATCCCTCCGCATAGGGCATTTCGCCGACGACCACGATGCCTACCTCGGCCGGTCGCTGAAACATACCGTCAGCCGCGTATTGCACCTGGGTGTCCGGCGCGACTGCCGCCCGGATACCGCCCAGGATAGTCGTCCCCGGCGTGACGTTGCCGGGTTGCCCCAGCCAGGCGATAGTCCAGCCGCCGCATTGCAGGCCAATGTCGTCGGCCCACTGGCCTGCTACGTGCAACGAGGCGACAGCCCGCGGCAGCGGCAGCAGATCATCCTGATTCTTTAGCAAAACCAGCGACTTCGCCACCGCTTCGCGGGCCAGCTCTCGGTGTGCTCTGGAGCCGACATGGGGGATCAGCCGATTGTCGGCCACCGGCTCGGCAAACAGCCCAAGCCTGAACTTGACGGTCAGGATGCGGCGCACAGCATCGTCTATCCGCGCTTCGGACACATCGCCACCAGCTGCCGCTCTGGTTAATGTCTCAATGAAGAGCCGGAAATCAAACGGCACCATATTCATGTCCACGCCGGCGTTGACGCTCTGCACGATGGCCTGGTAATAATCATTTGTGATCTGGTTCATGCCGCCCCAATCCGAGACAATGAAGCCGGTAAAGTCCAACTCCTCCTTAAGTACCTGCGTCAACAGGTAATAGTGGCCGTGCATCTTCCGCCCGTTCCAGCTTGAGAAAGAGGCCATGACACATTGCGCGCCGGCTTTGATGGCCGCCACGTAGGGCGTCAAGTGTACGCGCCGGAGCGTATCTTCATCCATTCGGGCGTCGCCCTGATCGATGAAGTAGTCCCACGGCTCAGTGACATTCTGCAAAGGCGCCGCCGGGAAGACTTTGTTAGAAGTACCCCAGCGCGTTCCGCCGTCAGCCAGGTAATGCTTGGCCGTCGCGAGATTGTAGGATTCCGGCGACAGCGCCGCACCCTGAGCGCCCTGCACATAGGCCTCCCCCAACTCTGCGACCAGCGCCGGCCTCTCGCCAAATCCTTCATATGTTCGGCCCCAACGCAAATCTTGCGGCACGGCGATGGTCGGCGCGAAGTTCCAGCGGATGCCTGTTGCCGCGGTCTCGATGGCGGTCGCCTGCGCGATTCGACGAACCAGGTCGGCGTCGCGAGAAGCGCCCAGGCCGATGTTATGCGGAAATACAGTCGCCCCGCGTACGTTGCCGTGGCCGTGTACCGAGTCCACGCCGTAGATCAGTGGAATCGCCAGCCGGGTCCGCACGGCCGCCTGTTGATAGCCCCGCACCATTTCCAGCCAGGCAGCCGGCGAGTTCTCATCAGGAGCGCCGCCCCCGCCGCTAAGCACGGAGCCGATGCCGAGTTCAGTTACGTCCTCCGGCGAGATGCTGCCTTTTTCCGCCTGGGTCATCTGCCCGATCTTCTCTGCCAGCGTCATCCTTGCTAGCAGTGTTTCCACCCGGTCTACAATTGCTTCCGGCGAATCCGACATTGTGTTTAGCATGGATCTCCCTATTTTTCACGACAACTTTTGCCGGCTCATCAACTACCTCAACCGGCTCACGCACCGAGTTCTGCTCAACCGCGAAGCAAGCCACCTGATGTTCGTCGGAGATACTTACCAACTTCGGCATTTGCGTGTCGCAGCCAAGCTCTTTGCTGGCTTTGGGGCAACGGTCATAATAGACGCAACCGGCGCGCATCTCCGTCAATTGCCCCTTCAACTTCACCTCTACCTCCGCCCACTTCCGGTCCAGCCGGGGGACGCAACCCATCAACATCTGCGTATAGGGATGTT
>CAZIKT010000024.1:0-63608 GCA_964539885.1 uncultured Ardenticatenaceae bacterium
AAAGTGGAGATATTCCTGCGAGAAGGCTAAGCATGAGAATGGACGCGTTTTATGCAACGCTAATTGACGCGGACTGGAGTGCATGCTATACTCTCGTCGCTGCAGGTCTCCCTGGTGCACTTTGCAGCTTGATTGGGGTTGGCCGCAATTTCAAGAACGCGCCAATCCGGCTTTTGACGAGCCAGCTTAGACAGGTTCCCCAATATCCTTGTAATTGATGGCGATCGTGTACTCATTCGCGGTTGTCTCGTGGCCCTTTCCCTATTGCTAATAAGATTTGGCAAAAGAATAAGTGATCAACAGAAGACAGGTGGGAGCACATGCGCATCGTAGCCGTGTGTCGGTGAGGGCACGCGCGCGTCTACGGATGATCCAATAGGCGAAAAGACAAGATTTCGCTGGAGAGGAAGAAATGGATATCACAATTTTGGAAGCAAAGCGATTGACTGATCTGCGCGAATTGGCGCGCGAGTTCAACATCCCCGGCGCCAACAGCATGAAGAAGCAGCAGCTAATCTTCGACATCATGCGGGCCAACGCTCAAGCTCAAGGCCTTGAGTTTCGTGGAGGCGTGCTGGAGGTGGTCGATGAAGATAAGCAGCCCATGGGCTTCTTGCGCACGGATCGTAACTATCATCCCTCACCTACTGACATATACGTTTCCAATTCACAGATCCGCCGGCTCGGCCTGCGAACCGGGGACATGATCATCGGCCAGGTGAGGGTGCCCAAGGATAACGAGAAATATCATAGCCTGCTCCGCGTTGAGGCGGTGAACGGGCTCGATCCTGAGCAGGCGAAGCGGCGTCCCAGATTCGACAAGATGACTCCGATCTTTCCGTTGGAAAAGATCAAGTTGGAGACGAAGCCGCATATCCTGTCCACCCGCTTGCTGGACCTGATCGCCCCGATTGGCCGGGGGCAGCGCGGGCTGATCGTTTCGCCGCCCAAAGCCGGCAAGACCACCGTCCTGAAGGAAATCGCGAACGGGATTTCTGAGAACTACCAGGATATTCACCTGCTGATCGCCCTAATTGGCGAGCGGCCGGAAGAAGTCACCGACATGGATCGCTCGGTGGAGGGCGAGGTAATTAGCTCCACTTTCGACGAGCCTATCCGGAATCACTGTTTCGTGGCCGAGATGGCGCTCCACCGGGCCAGGCGGCTTGTCGAGTCCGGCAAGGACGTGGTGGTGTTGCTGGATTCGATTACCCGGCTTTCCCGCGCCTACAACCTTACGGTTCCCCCGAGCGGGCGCACGCTTTCCGGCGGTCTCGACCCGACGGCGCTTTATCCGCCCAAGCGTTTCTTCGGCGCGGCCCGAAATCTGGAGGAAGGGGGCAGTCTGACGATTATCGCTACCTGCCTCATTGACACCGGCAGCCGGATGGACGACGTGATCTACGAGGAGTTCAAGGGCACCGGCAATATGGAGCTGGTGTTGAGCCGGCGTCTACAAGAGCGCCGTATCTTCCCCGCCTATGACATTGAGCGTTCCAGCACGCGACGCGAAGAGTTGCTGCTGTCCGGCGATGAGCTGATGCGCGTGTACACGATGCGCCGGATGTTGGCGCACCTGATGGATACCCCCGGCTACGACCAGAGCTCGGCCACGCAAGCGGTGCTGCAGCGCATGCGTGGCACCAAGGACAATTACGAATTCCTGGAGACATTGACCAAGGACATGATGTAAGCCGGCGGCGAAATTGTCCTGATGCTTCGTAGCGGCACCCACCGACAGAATGATAACCAAATAAGAATGCGACAGGCGACAGGTGGTCGGCTTTTGCTCATTGTGCCGGCGCTGTGCTAGCATCCCCTTCTTGACGCAGGGAAGAGGATTTAGTTATGAGTGAAGAACCGAGCCGGCTGCAGCGTGCAGGCGGGGCCATCCTATTGGTTGTCGTCGCACTGTTGCTTGTGCTTGGAAGCCAGGCCCCCTCCATCCGCAGCTTGTTCGAGTTTGAACCACAAGAGTTCGCCGCATCGCAGTTCCGGTCTGAAGTGTCCTCTGAAGGGGCAACGACGGGACCTGCGGGGGATGCGGCGGATGCCGGCGACGGGAGTGTTGCGTTTGATCTGGGCAGCCTGCCGGTCTTGCGTGACAGCAGCCTGGCCCCGAATCCAATTGCCATCACCTATAAGCCAAAATCGCCCAGCCACACATTCATTACCTATACCGTTGAAGCGGGAGACACCGCCATCGGCATTGCGCAGCAGTTCGGTATTCAGGAGGAGACGTTGCTCGGCGGCAACGAGTTTCTGAGCACCGACGCCGGTATGCTGCAACCCGGCACGGTGTTGGTGATATTGCCGGTGGATGGCGTGTTGCACTCCGTTAGCGAAGGGGAGACGCTGGAGGACCTGGGCAGGCAGTTCGGTGTGCCGGTAGAAGACATCATTGCCTACGCGCCAAACAACCTGGAGTTTCCATTCAGATTGCAGGCCGATTCACAAATCCTGATTCCCGGCGCCGTCCGCGAGGCCTTCTTCTGGGAACCGCCGGTGGCGATTGTGACCGCCTCGAGCGGCGGTTCGCCGGAGTCACTGCAGGGTATCTTTGTCGCAAATCTGGGAACCGGCAGCTTCATCTGGCCGATTGGATCGCGCAATATCTCCCAATATTATTGGTATGGGCACCAGGGCCTGGACATTACCGCTGTCGAAGGCACGCCGGTCTACGCTTCCGACACCGGCACGGTGACCTTTGCCGCCTGGAGCCCCTACTGCTACGGTAGCCTGATCGTCCTCAATCACGGCAACGGCTACGAGACGTTCTACGCGCACCTGAGCGGGATCAATGTGTCGCCCGGTCAGGTGGTGACAAAGGGCAACGTAATCGGCGCCTCCGGCAATACAGGCTGCTCCTCCGGCCCCCACCTGCATTTCGAGATTCGCTACAATCGCGGCCGTTACGACCCGCTTTCTTACGTTCAGTAGCTACTTGTGGCCGGCGGCTCTGCTCAGGTGACCGGAGCGGAAAGGCTACCCGCGCCAGGCTGAAGCGCGCGATCGCGTAACTGGCCGCAGCCGGCCTGAATATCAATTCCCCTCCTGACCCGTACTGTGCTGCCGACTCCGTACTGGGAGAGCACGGCCTGAAATGCCGCCACGCTTTCTTTGGTAGAGGGCCGGCCGGCATAGCCGTTGGTCGGGTTCAGCGGAATGAGATTGACATGGCAGAGCAGCCCCTGCACGAGTGCGCCCAACCGGTGGGCCTGTTCAGCAGTGTCGTTCTCACCGGCGATGAGCGCCCACTCAAATGTCAGCCGGCGGCCTGTTTGCGCCACATAGTAGCGGCAGGCGTCCATCAATTCGGTCAGCGGCCAGCGCCGCGCCACCGGGATCAGCCGGTTTCGCTCCTCATCGGTAGCGGCATGTAGAGAGACAGCCAGCGGTGACTGCCGCTTTTCATCCGCATAACGGCGAATAGCCGGGACAAGCCCAACGGTGGAGAGGGTGATTTTCCTGGCTCCGAGATTCAATCCTTGCGCATCAGTCAGCCGGTCGAGAGCTGCCATGGTGTGCCGGTAGTTGTGTAGCGGCTCGCCCATGCCCATCATGACGATATTGGTGACATGCTCGTTCTGCGCCCTCAGTTCGCGCGCAAAGTAGATCACCTGCAAGACAATCTCGCCGACGGTGAGGTTGCGAAAAAAGCCCATCTGGCCGGTCGCGCAAAATACACAGCCCATGGCGCAACCGGCTTGCGTGCTGATGCACAAGGTCCGCCGCTTCTCATAGCGCATGCTGACCGTCTCGATGAGCTGCCCGTCCGCCAGCTCAAAGAGCACCTTGATGGTCTGGTTATCGGTCGATGCCTGGCGAAGAACGGGGCGCAATGGCTCGATTGAGGCCTCGCGCGCCAGGGTAACACGTAGCGCATCCGGCAGGTTCGACATGTCGGAGAAGCCGGCGGCGTAATGCCGGTATAGCCACTGCCAAACTTGCCGGGCGCGATAGGCCGGCTCACCGAGTTGCGCCATGAAGGCGGTCAGCTCCGGCAGGTCGAGATCGTAGAGGTTGAGCGGGTTACTCATGCTATGGCGCGGGCGCGGACGCCTCCAGGTAAGCCGTCAGAGCCACAATATCCTGCAGCACGACATCCGGCTGCATATTGCCGGCGGCAAGCATTTCCGGGGTGGTCACGCCGGAAAGCAAGAGGATTGTGCGCAGGCCAACTGCGCGGGCTCCAATAATATCTGTCTCGATGCGGTCGCCCACCATGGCTGTCTCTGCCGGCCGGCCGTTTAGCTGTTCGAGGGCGCGGGCGAACATAATAGCGCCCGGCTTACCGACAATGATTGGCGATCTGCCGGTAGAAGCTTCCAGGAAAGCCAGAATAGCGCCGGCGCCGGGGAGTTCGCCGTACTCGCTGGGGTATGTGCGGTCCGGGTTGGTTCCGACAAACGTGGCTCCGCGCCGGATAAATAAGGTGGCCGCCGCCAGATCGCCATAATTTAGGTGGCGAGTCAGGCCAACCACCACCACGTCTACACGAGTATCCACTCCCGGCAACTCCCGCAGCAAAACGGGTTGGAATCCGTAGTCTGCCATTGCCTGGCGCAGACCGTCGTCGCCCACAATGAAGACCGGTGTCTCCATTGAATAACGCTGACGCAGATAGCCGGCTGTCGCCAGCGCCGAGGTCAGGATGCTCTCCGGCTCTACAGTCACGCCGAAGCGAGCCAGCTTGGCGGTGTATTGCTCGGCTGTCTTGCTGGCGTTGTTCGTGGCCAGGATATAGTTGATCCTCAGCCGGCGCATGGTAGCGAACAGCTCGACCAACCCAGGCAGCGGAGTCTCACCTTGCCATAAGACGCCGTCCATGTCCAGGATGAGGTTTCTAATTGGTGGGGACATTGTAGACCATCAGTTGCTGTCTTGTTGGGCGCGCTTCAACATAGCGGTCACACCGTCTGATTATAGCCCATGCGTATAGGAGAGGCATGTGAGCGGATGCTGCCTCAGGTATAATGGATACTTGCGGCCGCCGTGCAAAGTAAATGTCTCAATGCCCGGCAGCCGGCGATTCGCGATGTTGGCAATGGTATGACGAGCGGCGCAAGAGCTATCCTCATCGCCCTTATCCTGTTGGGCACTCTTCTACGTTTCCCAGGATTGTTTCAGAATACTTTTCATGCAGATGAGGCGCTCTTCGCCAGTTGGGCCAGATTGATCGCGGTTTGGCGGGACCCATTGCTGGGGACGGTGGCGGTAGACAAGCCCCCGATGTTGTTCTACCTGCAGGCGATGATTTATCCGCTCATGGGAACGCCGGATGAGTGGCCGGCGCGACTGGTCAATCTGGCAGCCGGAATACTCATCATCCCGCTCACCGCCCGGCTGGCCTACGCGCTGTTCCGTGATTCGTTGACGGCGCTGGTCGCCGCGGCAGTGGTAACGTTTTCACCCCTTGCTATTCAGTTCAGCGCAACCGCCTTTACCGATCCCCTGCTGACGTTCTGGCTGTTGGCAAGTATGGTGTTGGTTGCGCCGGCGGGCCAGCGTCGAACGAGAAATGCCTGGATGGCTTTCTGGGCCGGACTGTTCTTTGGACTGGCGACGGCCACGAAATATCAGGCCTGGCTGTTTCTGCCCCTGATCGTAGGATTGGGTTGGCTGCAAGGTTGGCGAAATGCCACGTGGTTGCGCGGGTGCGCCGGCCTGCTGATGGTCCTGGTCGCGCTGGGCCTGTGGGAATTCGCGCGCGCCGGGGAACTGACCTTGCTGGGCAATCAGATGCACAGCTATGGCGGCCTGCGACCGGCGCAATCCGGGGAGTTGGTTCCAAGACTGGGCGAATGGTATCAGCTTCTCGTCACGCTCTTTGGCACAAGCTACCTGGCGGGACTCTTTGCTGTGCTGACGCCGATCACTTTAATCGCAGCTGCCATGTTCAGGCGGGATGAGCACTCGCTGCCGGAGCAGCTTCTGGCTGTGTACATACTGGGTTACCTGGCTGTTCACTGGTTGCTGGATGTGCCGGCCTGGGATCGTTACCTGTTGCCGCTTGTCCCACTAGTCGCTATTACATTTGCACGAGTTCTCCGGCGGGCCGGGAGCTTCTTTCCGCAACGGGCCTGGGTGGTCCCGGCTGCCGCAGTCCTGGCCTGTGCCCTGATGACCCCGGCTGCCTGGCAAGCACGATCCGGCGATTGGCCGGTGGGCGGGCGCCCTCAGGCGGATAGCGGGGCCGGCGATATCGCTGTCTTCCTGCAGGATGCTCCCTATGGCACTGTTTTGTATGATCACTGGTTTAGCTGGCATTGGCGCTATTACTTCTTCGATCGCGGCGTGTATGTGAGCTGGTTCCCGGACGTGGACACGCTGGTGGAAGATCTGACGGTCTTTGCGGACGACAGCCATGCCCGCTATCTGGTGCTGCCGCGCAGCGATGATGCCGGGCCGATAATACAAGGCGTAACGGATGCAGGATTTGACCTACAACTGTCGTACGAGGCGCAAGGGATGAGACTGTATCGTCTCCTCGGTGCGGGACCTTGATGAAACTCCGGCGCCGGTACCTCATTCCGATTGTCGCCCTGCCGGCCGCGATCCTGTTATTCTTCCACAGACTGGCGTTCAGCGGCCTCATTCTCGGGCGCGGCGACCCCCTGCTTTACTTCTACCCATACTGGCATGCCGCCGCCCGCACGCTCTTCGAAGCAGGGCGGATGCCCCTTTGGAACAGCAGCCTGTTCATGGGAGCGCCGTTCCTGGCAAATAGCCAGGCCGGGCTGCTGTATCCGCTGAACTGGCCGGTCTGGGCGATGCTGCCGACGCCGTATGCCGTCAGCGGCAGCATTCTGTTGCACTTACTGATCGCCGGCTGGGGCGCATATCTGGCGGCGCGGCGTTGCTATGGGTTAAGCGTGACGGGTGCGCTGCCGGCCGGGCTGCTCTTCGCTCTGGGCGGCTACCTCACCGCTCAGGTTGAACACGTAAACCAGTTGCAGGGTCTGGCGTGGCTGCCGTGGTATTTCGCTGCCTGGGGGGATGGCTCCGCAATTGCCGGCGAACGCCGCTCTCGGTTGCGACTCGTCATCATGTGGAGCGGCATTGTCACCCTGCAATTCCTTGCCGGACACACCCAGAGCTTTTTCATCAGCCTGACCGGCTTTTCCACCTGGCTGCTTGCGACAGCGTTCCTGACATCCGCCGAGGGCGAGACAGGCGCTTCATGGTCCCGGGGGGCCAAGGCGCTGCTAACGTTGGCGGTCTCACTACTCCTGGCATTGGCGCTTGCGGCGGCGCAGCTATTGCCGACGCTGGAACTCGCACAGCTTTCCAGCCGGCAGGGCGGCCTGCCGCTCAACGAGGCGCTCTCCTTTTCCTTGAGTCCGCTGCTTTTGGCCCAGTCGCTGCTACCCACTTACGGGCAATTACTGTTCACCGAGTACATCGCATTTCTGCCAATCACCGCGCTGATGCTGGGGATTATTGGCGCGTGGTCCTGGCGAAGCGACCGGCGGAAAGTCATTCCCTTGCTGGTGTTGGCGTTGCTCGGTCTGAGCTTCGCGCTGGGCGCTTACAACCCGATCTACGTGTTGCTGGCGCGCCTGCCGGGATTTGACCTCTTTCGCGCGCCGGCGCGCTGGCTGGCCCTGTATGCGTTGGCGCTGTCCCTGTTGGCGGCCTTGGGCTGGCAGCGAGCGCTTGCCGGGCGCATAGAGCGCAAGGTATTATGGGCAGGATCGGCACTGCTGGCCCTGCTCATGCTGTGGGGGGCGTTGGCGCCGCGGTTGGCCGCGGTTTTGCCGGATGCCGGCGATTTCCCGGTTGCCGCGCCGACCGTGTGGACCTGGGCCGGCTGGTTGCTGGAACTGGCCCTGGCCATAACACTCTTCTTGCCCTGGCTAGGGAAGCGCCTTTACCTGCAGAGAGCGGCGACGCTACTACTGGCCATTTCCGTGCTCTTTCTGGCGTCGCGCTCGCTGCCCTACAATCACCTGACCACGCCGGCCGCTTTCTTCGAGCTGCGACCCACCTCGGCCCGGCTGATGGCTTACAGCGACTGCCGCTTCTATCCGGAGACTTGCGGACAACCGCCAGGCCGCGTGCTCAGCCTATCCGAGATCTTCTTTGACCTGGGGGATCAGGGCGAGATTGAGAGCGCCCATGCCGGGCGGCTATCGGAGAGCGCTCTCTTTGAATATCTGGTTGCTACCAAGCACAAAGAAGTGCTCTCGCCGAATCTGCCGCTGACCTACGACCTGGCCTCCGTTGACGGCTTCGACGGCGGCATCCTGCCCCTGCGGGCGTACACGGAACTCATGTCGATGACGTTGCGGGTAGATTCCCCTGACGGTCGGCTGCGAGAATATCTGAATGCCGTTCCGGAGGCGCGCTGGCTGGACATGTTCAACGCCCGCTACCTGGTGACCGACAGGGTGAGCGATGAGTGGCATGAAGGGGTTCTCTTCGACCGCCGACATCCGGTGGATCTTGCGCCGGGCGAAGTGGTGTCTGTTGGACATGTCCCGGCCCATGAAGCGACCGAACTATGGCTGTTGGTCGCCGATGGGGCAGGTAGTGTGCGAGTGGGAATCCCCGACGGAGAGGAACAAATGGTGACTCCGGAGCCGATTGCCGGCCAAGTGTGGAGGGTCGCATTTTCGCAACCGACAATCCCGGCGACGTTGACATTGCAGGCGACCGACGATGGTTCAGGTTGGCAAGTCGAGGGGCTGGCCCTTGTGGACAACCGCGACGGCACATTCCAGTCCCTTTTGCCCGGCAACTACCGCTTGCTCCTGTCCGGCGACGTCAAGATGTACGAGAACCTGGATGTGCTTCCCCGCGCCTATATCGTGCACTCCTGGAGCTGGCAGCCGGACAGTGAAGCGGCGGCCAAGTATGTGGGCGACAGTGCGTTCAATCCCAGACTGGAAGCGGTGATTACAGGTGAAGGCGATCCGGTCTCGCTGGAAGCGGCCGCGGCGGATTCTGTCCTCGTTGATCGCTACGAACCGGAACTTGTGCAGCTGAGCGTATCAGTGGCCGAGCCGGGTCTGCTGGTGCTATCCGATGCCCACTATCCCGGCTGGACGGCGACTATCGACGGCAGTGAGGAGGAGATCTTGCAGGTCAACGGCATGTTTCGCGGGCTGTTTGTGCCGGCCGGCCAGCATGAGGTACGCTTCGAGTTCACATCGCCTCTCTATGCGTTTGGTAGGCTGGTGAGCGTGGCTGCCCTGCTGGGCTGGCTCATCTTGCTGTGGGTGACCTGGCGGCGTCAGCGAGCCAGACCGCCGGACATCAAGTAGATTGACTGGCGGATAGCGGCGGCCTCATCGTCGTCTGCCAGCCGGGGTTGACCGTTCTCCTGAACCAGCACGGGCACGAATTCAATGGTTCGCACCCCATCCTTATCGAGCCATGCCCTGAGGATGGCGCTCTCCGGCGGCCCAATGATGTTGAACGCGAAGTTTGCCAACCCATATACGATCACGCCCCCGTTGTAAAACTCCACCCCCTGCAAAATATGCGCATGATGGCCGATAATCAGGCTGGCCCCAGCGTCAATGGCGGCATATGAGGCCGCCATTTGCTCCGGGCTTGGGGCGGGGACGTATTCCAGTCCACTGTGCAGCACAACGATGACCAGATCGCTCTGCGCCCGGGCAGCGCGCACATCGGCGGCGATCTCATCCGGCTTCGCCCAGGCCAGGCCGGGGGCGCTTTCGGTGGCGGTCCAGGTTGAGGTGTCGAAATAGGGCGGATTACCCTCGACCGGCACCTGCACATATCCGAGAAAGGCCAGCCGTAGCCCATTGCTCTCCAGGATCGCCGGAGCGCGCGCCGATGCCGCGTCCGGACCGGCCCCAATTGTCGCCAGTTGCTGGGCCTGAAGAAGGTTCAGTCCCTGCAGGAGCGCTTCCGGCCCATAATCGAGGGCGTGGTTGTTGGCCAGGGTGATCACATCGAAGCCGGCACGGGCCAGCGACTCCGCCGCGACGGGCGGCGAGCGAAAGGCGTACGACTTGTTCGCGGGTTCGCCCATATCGCCGAGGGCGCTCTCAAAATTGCCGACGGCCAGGTCGGCGGCCTGCAGAATAGGCGCTACCTGCTCAAAGGGGAAATCCAGCCGTCCGCCGGCTATGATCGCCCCCAGCGCCCGGTCAAGATTGATATCCCCGGTAGCCGCGATCTCGACCGACTGGTCGGCGGTCACATACTGCGCCAGGTGTGGGGCCAGTAACTGCGCCGCTGACTCATAGCCGGCAGCCGTCTGTAACCCGTATGGCTGCAGCAACGGGTAGCCGGGCTCACTTGGATGGAGTCCATTCACCTGCAATGCCCTGAGTGGTGGGCGCATTTCCTCCCAAAGCATGACCTGGACCAGCGAGTGTCCGTTAGCCACGATAGACTGCGCATGAAACAGGTCGGTGTTCTGCCAGTCGGTGGGGAAGGGGACAGCCAGGACCAGGGGCCGGCTTCCTACGTTAATCCCATCTTCACCGGCAGTCAGCGCCAGCTCAACACGGCCGGCAGCCAGCTCAGCGGCGGGGTCTGCTGACGCAACCACCTGCCACTGCCAGGGGCTACCTGATAACTGTTGGAGATATGGCTGCAATGATGCTCCCCAGGCGGAAGGGACAGCCAACCGGAGTTGGGCAGCGGTGGCTGCGGCTGCGGGCGTAGCTGAGTCGTCTGGAGCGGCGGCCGACAGAATATCCGTGGACGCTTCTTCCGCAGCCGCCTCCGTAACGGGTGAATCTGTCGGAGCAGGCGTCAGGGCAACGCTGTCTGCCGGGGTGGTCGGCAATACGCGCGCGACAGGCGGCGGCAAAACGGTGGCAGCAGGGGAAGGCGCCGGGTCGGCAACGACTACTGCCGGAAGAACACTGTCGGCTGCCGGCGGGTCGTTGCCGATGCCGCAGGCGCTCAGCAACAGCAGACCCAGGTATGGCAGCAGCCGCCGGAACCGCGTCAGGGTATGCATGGTGTCGGGAAGTTCTCCAGTAAATAGGCGGTAAGCGTAATGCCCTGCTCTTTCAGCATCGTCGCCGTTTCTATACCCACGTAACGGTAGTGCCAGGGCTCATAATAGAAACCGGTAAGCTCCAACGTGTCCCGGGGATAGCTAAGCGTGAAGCCGAACTTGTGCGCGTTTTCCAGCAGCCAAGCCCCTTCGCTGGTCATGTAGAAGTAGGTGTGAAACTCCACATCTTCCTGGCCAACCACCTCCGGCAGCTCGGGCGAGCCGAAGTCCACCGTTGTGCCCAACTGGTGCTCACTCGTGCCGGGAGTCGCGCTGATATTATCCACCCAGTCCGGGAACTGCGTCGCCCACTTATCGCGGGCGATAGCCTGCGCCGCGTAGCTGCGATAACCGGAGATGATGAAGGGCTGTAGACCTTCGGCTTGCATGGCGCTGATAATGTCAATGAGCGGCTGCAGCATTACTTGCCGGACCTCTGTCGGGTATCCCAGGGTGATATCCACCGAGAAGGAGTCGCCGATTGGTACCAGGTCACGCGGCTCATAATAACGACTCAGCGGATAGGTCCGGGAAACAAGAGTCAGCAGGTCATCTTCCGGCACCCGTTCCTGACATGGGCCGATTGGCGTTGGGGTCAGGGTGGCGGTTGCCGTGGCGGTCGGCAAGGGCGTGTGAGACGGCGTGGTCGAGGGCCGGGCTGTGGCGACTGGCGGCGGAGTCGCCGAAACCTTGACGGTCGGCGTGAGCGACGGAGCCGGCGTATCGGTCGGCGCGGCTTCTACAGCCGCTATCACCGAGTTGGGTGGAGGTATCGACGCGCTCTCCGTCCCGCAGCCTGCCAGTCCCACTATCAGGACGAGCAGCCACAGCAGGAGCCGCGATCGAATAGATATCAAGTGGTGTTCAGATGACGCGGTCGCCGGCCGGCGATTGGCGGAATTAGCCATTTTTGTCTTGACTGTCATGAGGGCGTCCCCAGCCGCCGCCGCCAGGGGTCTCTATATATAGAATGTCGCCGGCCCCCAGGTCGCGGGCGATCTTTCCGGGCAGCCGGACAGTCCTGCCCTGCCGCAGCAGGGAGTTTCTGCCGGCCATTCCCGGTTTCCCGCCCTGCAAGCCGTATGGCCCTCGGCGGCGCCGATCGCTCACAATGGTGATGCTGACCGGCTGCAAGAACTCAATGCTGCGTATCAAGCCATCCCCGCCTCGATACTTGCCGTTCCCGCCGGAATCATGTCGCAGACGATAGGCCCGCACCCGTAGCGGGAAGGCGTACTCCAGCGCTTCTACCGGCGTGTTCAGTGTGTTGCTCATATGGCTATGCATTCCGTGCCCGCCATCCGCGCCCGGACCCGCGCCCGTCCCGCCGCCCACAGTCTCGTAATAGGCGAACGGCTGCCCGGCGGACTCGCCGCTCTCGTATGCGCCGCCAAAAGTGAGATTGTTCATCGTGCCCTGGCTGGCGGCCGGGACGAATTCCGGCAGCGCCTGCGCCAGCGCTCCAAAGACAACGTCGACGATCCGTTGGGAGGTCTCCACGTTGCCAGCCGCGACAGCGTGAGGCGGTCCGGAGTCGAGCAGTGAGCCCGGTGGAATCCGCAAGGTTAGCGGGGCAAAGGCGCCCTCATTCATCGGCAGCGGCATGCCCAGCAGTTCCAGCGCCAGGCAGCGCAGGCAATACACGGTCGCCGAATGGACGATAGCCGGGACTGCGTTGAGATTGCCGCGCACAGCGGGAGCGGTGCCGGTAAAGTCGACCAGCATCTGCCGGCCCGATACGACGATCTCCACCCGGATTGGCACAGATCTGCGTTCCTGACCGTCATCGTCCAGCCAGTCAACACAGCTATAGCGACCATCCGGTATCCGGTCGACCGCTTCCTCAGTCAGATGTTGGGCGTAGGCAATCAGCTCCTGCGCGTGCGCCAGCACCTCATCCAGCCCATAACGGGACACGATCTCCGCCAGGCGGAGCGCGCCGGTGTTATGCGCCGCCAATTGGGCCGCCAGATCGCCGGCTCGCTCCTGCGGCGTGCGTACGTTGCGCAAAATGAGCTGCCAGACAGCCTCGTTGCGCCGCCCGGCCTCCACCAGTTTGATCGGGGGGATGATCACGCCTTCCTGGAACAACTCGACGGACAGGGGCATAGAACCGGGGGTGCTGCCCCCTATGTCGGCGTGATGGGCGCGGCTGGCTACAAAGAAGTGGGGCGACTCCACCGGCCCTGCGAAAAGGGGCGAGACGAGAGTGACATCCGGCAGATGGGTGCCGCCCAGATAGGGATCGTTCAGAATGACCACATCGCCGGGGGAGAAGGGGGCGCACTGCTCGATGGCGGCCCGAACCGAGGCCGGCATTGCGCCCAGGTGAACCGGAATGTGGGCCGCCTGCGCCAGCATCCGGCCATCCGCCAAGAAGAGGGCACAGCTAAAATCGAGTCGTTCTTTGATGTTGGGGCTATAAGCCGTCCGCTCCAGAGTGATGCCCATCTCTTCGGCGACCGAGGCGAACAGGTGATGAAAGATGGAGAGGCCGGCAGCCGAGATCGCGCCACCGGCGCCCAAGCGGTTAGTGCGAACCATACAGAATTCGCGGCTCAGTCAAAGAAAATGGGCAGGTTACCCAGGGCCACGACGTGCGACCAATCCCCGTCGCCCTCGGTGAACACGGCGGCGGTGGCGACCACCCGGCCATTAGCCAGGCTCACGATCTGCTGCATACCTTGGAGCGTGCTGCCGGTGCTTACCACATCGTCTATGACAATGACGCGCCGGTCGCGCACCAACTGGATGTCCTTCTCATCCAGATAAAGGACCTGCTTGTCGCCGGTTGTGATAGACCTGGTTTCTGCCTGCAATGCATTGCCCATATACGACTTATACGTTTTGCGCAGAACTACGTAAGGCAGGCCCATCAGGGCGCTCATCTCATAGACCAGCGGCATGCTTTTGGCCTCCGCGGTCAGGAGAGTTTCGGCCTGAAGTCCGCGCAATCGCTCAGCAAGCGCGGCAGCGGCGGCCTTGGCAACATAGGTGTCGCCCAGCATATTGAATATGGCGATGCGTACGCCCGGAGCTACCTCAAACAAGGGTAGTTTCCTGGTCAAGCCGGCGACTTCAACCGTGTATGTTTCGCGCTCAGTCATATGGTTTGTTCCTCCGAAAGGGTCGCCAGCAAGTGTATCCTTTCGTATTCAGCCGGGCAAAGGAAACGACAATGTTTGAACATCCAGGGAATTGTTGTAGGCTTGCCACACGTAGTTCTGTCATAGCAGATGAAGGAGTGGATTGGTGAAAGCGATTGTGGTCCATCAGACAGCGGGCGTTCCGACTTTGGCCTGGGAGGATGTGCCCGACGCGGCCTATAACGCGGAAGAAGTACTGGTAGACGTGCGCGCGACCGCCGTTAATCGGGCTGACCTGGCGCAGGCGCGAGGGAACTACCCACCCCCAGCTGGAGCAAGCGAGATCCTGGGACTTGAGATGGCCGGGGTGATCGCCGCTGTGGGTAGCGCCGTGCAGAGTTGGCAGACAGGCGATCGGGTCTGCGCGCTGCTGCCCGGCGGCGGCTACGCCGAGCAAGCGGTGGTGCACGCCGACATGCTGTTGCCCGTGCCGGCTGAGTGGAGTTTCGAACAGGCGGCGGCCATTCCGGAAGCGTGGTTGACCGCCTACGTGAACCTCTTCCTGGAAGGTGGACTGCAACCCGGCGAGAGTGTGCTGATCCACGCCGGGGGAAGTGGAGTGGGTACAGCAGCCGTGCAGTTGGCGCGCGAGGCGGGAGCGACAGCCTATGTCACCGCCGGTTCGACCGAGAAGATCGCCCGCTGCCTGGAGCTAGGCGCTACACTGGGTTTCAACTACAAGCAAGAGGATTTCCTTGCCGGCGTGCAATTGGCCACGGCCCGCGCCGGCGTTCACGTGATCCTGGATTCGGTGGGGGCCGACTTCCTGGATCGTAACCTGCGGGCGCTCCAGCCGAGTGGGCGGCTGGTCAATATCGGCCTGCTCAGTGGGGGCAAGGCTCCTATTGACCTGGGTCTGATCCTGGGCAAGAGCCTGCGGATTGTTGGATCTCGTTTGCGACCTCGCCCGCTGCAGGAGAAGATTGCGATTACCAGGGGATTTCGAGAGCGCTTTTGGCCGGCCATGGTCGCCGGCCGGCTGCGGCCCATTATCGATGTCGTGTTTCCGATTGAGAACGCGCAACAGGCGCACGACTATGTGCGGGCAAATCGCAACTTCGGCAAGGTGGTACTGAGAGTCGGCCCCGGCTAACCGCCGGACATCTGGATCAGGTTTCGCAAGGCATCGGGATTGGTGAGCACGAAGCGCCGACCATCAGTGCGCACCCATCTGGCCCGGCGAAAGCGCCCCAATGTCTTGTTGACGCTCACACGAGTGGCGCCGGTCATGTCAGCCAGGTCACTCTGGGTGAGGCTGATTTCGATTTTGATGCCGTCTTCGACGACTACCCCATGCCGGTCGGCCAGATTCAGCAATGTGCGCGCCAGCCTGCCGTTGAGGTCCAGGAAGAAGATGTCGCTGATCTGGTCATTGAGATTGCGTATCCGGCGGGCCAGCGTCTGCAGCACATGGGTGGCAAAGCCGGGGTTGTTGTTCAGGAAGCGCAAGAACTCGTCCCGATGCAGGGTGAGCGTCTCCGTGTTGCCGATTGACTCGGCCGTCGCGGAGCGCGGCGAATCATCCAGCAAAGCAAGTTCACCGAAAAAGTCGCCAACACCCAGGATCGCCAGCAACGCCTCCTGTCCCTCCGGCGTGCTATGGGAGATCTTCACCTTTCCCCGGCTGATGACATAAAGCAATCCACCGGGATCTCCCAAGTGGAAAATAATCTGCCCATCAGCAAATCGACGGGGAATAAGGCGTTCGGCCAGACCCGCCACTTCTTCCTGGCCTAAATGGGCAAAGAACGGGACCTGTTTTAAGGCCTCCGTCGCGTGACTAGGTGTCGAATGCATCGCTGATCTCTCCCCTGACGAAGCCGTCAGCCTCCATCTGCATTTAAGTCCAACACCCTGCCAGTGTTGGAGCCGGCTTACTACAAGGTCTGGGCAAGCTCCCCTAATTGTATCTCATCGTAAAGATGTTCCAAGCCGAGGCGTATCTGCCTTTCTTCCCATTCGGCAGGCCAACGGTTGGCCGGGAACTCACTCAACATCTCCGGCACCAAACGGGTTAACTGCGCTTTGGAGCGTCCAAGGGCGATATGTTCCCGGACCAGGTCCAGCATCCGGCGAATATAGTCCATGACGGGCTCCACGGCTGTCTTGTCGCATACCTGACCACGGCCGGGGACCAACGTATGCACATCGCTGAAGCGATCGTCATTCAGCAGCATCTCCAAGCTGTGCAGCCACCTGGCGCAATCGGCCTGAGCAAGATGCGGGTGCTCGCCGTTCACAACGCTGTCGCCGGTAAAGAGGATTCCGGCCTCGGGCAGGTGAACCCACATCACGCCAGGAAGCGGGCCGGGCATGTGGATCAGCTCGATGCGCCGGCGCCCCTGGCCCAGGGTGAGATCGTGAGCGAAGCTGAGTGTGGGCTGTTCAACCGGGCTGCTGGTCAATTCTCGCCCGCAGTGGGGATCCCTGGTGATGAGGCTGTCCAACAGCATTTGTGGGTAACGCTTGTCGTAGCTTCTGAGCTGCTCATCGCTCTGCTGCTGGCTGATTATCGGCGCGTTGAACCAGCGGCAGTTCAGAACCCGGTCGCCGTGCGCGTCCGTCAATAACAGGTATGAGATGCTATAGGGGTAAAGCTGATGAACTCGGGTGGCCCAGTTTCGAGCATCACGGGGGAAGGATGGCGTATCAATACAAATGACGCCCTTCCGGGTTACTACGGCGCCGACATTGACGCCGGGATAGCCTGTCTCAAGGTGGATTTTGTCTGCAATCTGTCTCATAGTAAAGAAGGCTGGTGCATGGGCGCTTTCAGAAGGGCGATGTAGCTAATGTGAAGTTGAATCGCGCTCCCCCGCCCGGCGCATCGTCAACCCAAATGGCGCCGCCGTGGGCTTCAATCGCCATGCGACAGAAGGCAAGACCTAGACCCAGCCCCTTGGCTTCCTGTTTTCCATTCGCCCGCGAACGCTGAAACTTGTGGAATATCATCAGGCGATGATCAGGTTGCACGCCGGCGCCCTGATCGCTGACGGAGACGAGTAATCGGGATGAATCCGGAGCGCGCCGGATGGAGATAGAGATCGGCGCGCCTGCCGGCGAATACTTTGCACAATTGTCCAGCAGGTTGACCAGCACGCGCCGAATCATATCCTGCTCGCCAAAGGCCGGCGGTAGATTGTCTTCGCAGGCAATAAGCAATTCCGCGCGATGCTGTCTGAGCGTTGCGCTGACTGTCTGCACGGCTTCGGAGACTGCGCCGCGCAAATCGAAATAAGACGGGTCGGTCAGAGGACGCCCCGCTTCCAGATGGTTGATGTCGAGAATTGAGTGGACCAGGCTTTGCAGATGCCGGCTGCTGGCAGACGCGATATCTAGGATTGTTTCTGCGGTTTCGGCGTCGGCAGGCAGTTCCAGGCGCAGCAGGTCCAGGCTGGAGATGATATTGGCCAGCGGGCTTTGCAGATCATGCACCAGCATCGCGGTCAGGTCGTCGCGCATCTCGTCCAGCGCGGCCTGCTGGGAGAGGTCATGATAGCTCCAAAGCAGCAGGGGCTCGCCATGAAATGAGGTTCGCTTTACATGCACTTCAACCGGCAGCGACTCTTTATCACGCCGGCGGAGCGCGGTCTGAAAGCTTACCACAGCGTCACCCTCGGCCGTGGGAAGTGCCATGTTCGTGGCAGGCTCGCCTTCGGTTGCCCGATGTAGTTCCGCTATCGGTCGTCCGATCAGGGCGTCCGGCTCGTCGCCCAGCTCATGAAAAGCCCGCTGGTTAGCCTCGACAACGTTGCCCGCCAGGTCCGTCAAGAATAGCGGATTGATACTCTCTTCAAACAGGCTCAGGTAGCGTGCTTCAGCAGCCTGTAACCGCTCAAACTGGCGGGCATTCTGTAAGGCAATTGCGGCATGATTTGCAAACGTCTGTACTAATTGAATCTGGGTGCTGTCGAGCTGTTTAGGCGCGCGCAAGAACGCAATTCCGGCGATTCCCAGGACGACGCCGCGAAAGACCATAGGGACCATGAGCATCGACTGAATGCCGGCGCTGCTCATGTACTGATGCAACTCGTTGCAGGCCGGCGATTGACCCAGATGGAACTGCGCGGTCGCTTGCTCCTGGATCAGGCGACCGACAAACTGATAGCTACCAGGGCGAATTGCCTGGCGCATATGTTGTTCGTCGTAGGCTATGCCTTCTGCTACTTGCAGATCGCGGCACTGAAAGATCTGTGACTCCGGCAGCCACTCAAAAATCGCGCAAGCGTCCGCCTGCGCGAGGGTTGCCATGTGTTTGCCCGTCTCCTGAAGCAACTGTTCCGGATCCAGGGTGGCTGAAAGGGAGGCGGTGGATTCGACGAGAGCAGCCAAATCATTGGCTCGTTGCACGCTGAGCTCGTATAGCCGGGCGCTTTCAATGGTAATGGCCGCTTGATCGGCCATGGCGCCAAGCAGCTCCAGGTCATCGCCAGTGAATTGACCTCTTCCGGGCCGGGTCATACTGATGGCGCCCACGGAACGGTGGCGCACTATCAGCGGCACACAAATGGCTGACCAGGGTTGGTTAGAGGATTCATAACCCGGTCCCGGCAGCCAACGCTCATCTTCCTGCGTATTAGCAATGATCGTCGCCTGTTGATTACGGACAACCCAACCGGCCAGACCTCCTTTGATAGCCAGGCCGAGGAAATCAACCTGTGACTCTTCTTGCCAGCCGGAGATCAACCAGCCATGCTGGACTTCGAAGTCCTCATTGACCACTACAATACTGCCGCCGAAGGCCTCCAACTCTGCCATGGCAATCTGCAGGACCTCCGGCAAAACGACGTCAATGTTGAGCCCTTCACTGACAATCTGCTGTAAGCGCTGGTTGATTGCGTTGAGGGCCCGCAGTCTCCTGGTCTCCTGGCTGTCGCTTTCCACTGCCTGGCTGTCGTTCATATTCTCGCTGACCGCTCTGCAGAACGGCTAGGCAAACTCGCGCCGGATCATCTCTACCTGATGCGGCTTGTCAGCGTCCATTGCCAATTCGGCAAAGGCGCTGAGCTGGATCTTGATCGGCGCGCCAATTATGCGCTCTGCGGCGCGCTCAATGTCTCCAACTGACAATCGCTTCAGCAACAGCTTCAACAGAAAGCGCAGCCCAACGATGCGGGCCAGCTTCCAGGCGTGCTTGCGGGCATTTGTCAGCGCGATCCAGAGGTCATCATTGGTCTTTACAATGCGGGTCTGGGCCAATATCATGTCCCCGCCAGCCACCTCCAGCCCCTGCAGCTTTGTAAAGGTGCGCTTTGAGCCAGGGAAACGCGCTTCCATGGTCTCCCTCTTTACGAAGGTATAGTAGCCGAGGAAATCAAAGGGCCGGCAGCCCTCGATATAGAGATCGACGATCTCACCGGTGATGAGTGGGATATCAGACGAGCAGAAGAGCATTTCCTTGCTATCTGGTCGCCGGCTCAGGCCCCATTCCAGCCCGGCGCGCCCATTTCCCACCAGGCTGCCGTGATCCGGAAGAAAGGAGACCGGCCGAGCAAAAGTCATTCCCGCGCGGTCATCCTCATTGAGACCGACGACAACGATCTCCTCGATGTACCTGGACGCCTGCAGGGCGTCAACCACACGCTCCAGCATGGTTCGGCCCCCCATGTCAATACACGCTTTCGGCTTACCGCCTGTGTAGGGGAATAGGGGATCCTCAGGTCCCGGCCTGCCGCCGGCAGCAATCGTGCAATCCATAAGTATTCTATGCCTCCAGACGATGCACTGTCGGCGTCATGTCGACCTCTGCCAGCATCTCTGTCAGTTCAACGGTGGTCAGGAGACGACCTTTTCCAGCAATCGCCGTCAAGGCCGCTTCCATCATGTTGGTGCCGAACGAACGTCCCTGGAGCTGAGGTGTGGTCGTCACCACGTATCGAATACCGCGCTCCCTGAACATTTCCAAGTCTTGAAGCGTCGTGGTATTGGTGACTATCAGCTTCCCGCGCAGATCGTCCGGCATATGTCGCTTAATGTAGTGGCAGTCGCCACCGATAATATCAGCCCAGGCATACCACTTGGTGTACTTCGGCTCAATGACATCCTGCTTCTCGCCGGTGGGATACAGCATACTGATTGGCAGCCGACCCACAAGCGGTAGCAACAAGCGGCCCACGAACAGCAAGGTATTTAACTTGCGGATCGCCAAAGGAATCCCCAGGCCAAACATCAGGTCGGCGCAGGAGACATCGTAGTTATTCTCGAAGAAGGCCAACGTCATTCCGAATCGATCAACGGCTGCGGTAAGCAACACACGCCGGCCGGTGAAAGAATCGCCCAGGGTAGTCTTCAGCGTGTTGACTACCTCATACTCCAGCGTGTTTTTCAACCCGCTGCCGTCTACCACCGGCGTCTTCTTCACGCCAGCGATCAACTTGTGCGCCGCGTGAATTGGATACTTCTTGCCGGCCATTTCGATCCAGAGATCGATCCCGCCTACACCTAGACAATCTACCTGACCGTCCAACTCCGTAAAGAGGGCGGTGGCGCGCTCAACGTCCCCGTCGGTGCCGCGGCGCTCAATGGACACTTTCTCGCCCAGTAGTTCAATCTCCACGCATTTGTCCCGCTTTGAACTGCCGAGGCTGACGCTTACCGCCCGCTTCATCTCTTCCACCTCCGAAAGAGACCCGGCAGGCGATCCAAACCTGCCGGGTCATCCCCTGCGAAACTAGGAACGTCGCCCTGAGGTCCGTACAAAGCGCGACGCGCCGGCAGCAAGGAGCAACAGCCCTAGCAAGCCGGCAACCAACCACACCATCGGCGCGCCGCCGGCGGATATGCCCTGCAGCTCGGTGAGTGTGACGCCGGTCGGATCCTGCACAACCGTGGTGATCGGCGGCCCTTGCACATAGGCCACATCATCACTTAAGGCTCCGTAATCTTCGTTGATAATCACCGGTCCGGCGTCCGCATCAACGCTGACCACGAGTTCCACTTGCATACTTGCGCCGGCATCCATGCTCGCTTCTTCCCAGGTGACCGTGGCGCCGTCAAAGGTGTGCGGTGCAGTCGCTGAGACAAAAGTGACCCCTGCCGGGATGGTGTCGCTCAACACAACATTGGTGGTCGCGCTGAAGACATGATCGTGTGAGAGGGTCAAGGTGTAGGTAAGCAGCTCGCCTACCATGACGGTAGGAGATGAAGCACTCTTTTCCGGCGTGAGAGCATGCAGCAAAGCGCCGCCCGCAGCGAGCACGTCAATCCGTCCCCAGCCGAACGTGTTGTTCGGGACCTCGTCGCCGGGAATACCGCCGCATTCTTGTGTGCTGGTGAGCGGTTTGGCGGTTGACGTGATCAACGCCTCCAGTTCGTCTACCTCACCCGCCAACTCAGGGTTGGCGGAGATCAACAGAGCGACCATGCCGGCCACGTGGGGAGCCGCCATGCTGGTTCCGCTGGATACGCCGTATCCGCCGCCCAGCGTGGAAGAGCGTATGCTGGAGCCGGGGGCGGAGATGTCGGGTTTCAGGCGGCCGCTGCCGTCTACGGTCACCGGGCCGCGGCTGCTGAAGCTGGAGATCGTGTCGGTGCTGGTGGTGCTGCCGACGCTGAACGATTCGTCGTAAATGGCTGAAGGCGTATTAACCGTCGAGCAATTGGGTCCGGCGTTGCCGGCGGCGTGCGCAGTCAGGATGCCGGCGGCGCGGACGTTCTGCACCACGGTGAGCAAGGCGTTGGGATCAGTGCAGCCTTCGCTGGCCGGGCAACCCCAGGAATTGTTGATCACGTGTGGCGCTTTGGACGGGTCCGGGTTCGAATTGTTGCTGTCGGTCGGCGCGATGAACCATTCGTAGCATTCGGTATAGGTGGCCGGCGTGCCGTTGCCCACATCCATGTTGCGGCAGCCGATCCAGCGCGCGCCGGGGGCCATGCCGACCTGGTTGCCCAGGCCGTCATCGCCGACCATCGTACCCATCGTGTGCGTGCCGTGCCCGTGGTCGTCACAGGGTTCTGGCGAATCAGGTCCACAGACTCCACCGCCGCTGTGAATGGCGTCATGCCAGTTGTAGTCGTGATCGGCTGTACTGCCGTCCCAGCCGCGGTACATCTCCTTCAGCGCGGCGTGCTCCCAGAAATAGCCGGTATCCTGGCCGCCGATTACAACTCCTTCACCTCGATAGCCGGCATCCCACAGAGCCGGGGCATTGACCAGCAAGATGTTCCATTCGATAGTCTCCGGCGAGCCGGCGGGAACCAGGGTAGGCAACTCCTGCCTGACAGTGGGATTGGCGTAGATGTGGGCCACGTCACTTCGCTCAGCCAGCGCCTCCACCGCATCCAGACCACCGCGCACCCAAATCATATTGGCGACCCAAAAAGAGCGATGGGAAAGCCCTAATTGATCAATGGCAGCCAGGACCGGCCCTTGCGTGCGCTGGGCCGTCTCCGTAAGCGTTTCGAAGACATATGTACCCTTCTCAAGTTTTGTCTCAAGGGCATAGGCTCCACTGACATCGGCCTGTTCGGCCAGGAAAACGAGGAACTCGGTCTCGCCCTCGCTCTGGGCCGTTTCCAGCACCCAGGGGTCAACTTTCGCTTGCCAGCTACTCTCCGATCGCACCGGCAAGGCTGACAGGAAGAATACGAAAAGTGAGATGGCGGCAATCAGGGTTAAGAGCGGAACGACTGGCTTGCGCATTTACTTCTCCTTATCACTTGTGAACGTTTCCTATGTTCCCCAATCTCTCAAGTACCGAAAATCATGGCCGATGGTGCGACCGCTGATCTTCGGAATAATGGGCATGGTGCGCTTGAACTGGTTGCGCTTGATGAGGGTCAACACGCGATCGACGAAAGCGCGATCGAAGCCGGCGGCGACGGCTTCCTGGGGCGAGTAACGTTCATCAATGATTAGCTGCAGTAATCGGTCCACGTCCGCGTAAGTGAATCCTAGGTCACCCTCGTCGGTCTGGCCCGGCACCAGGTCGGCGGTCGGCTGTTTATCTAGGATCGCAGCCGGCACGCCGAACTCGCGCGAGAGCTGCCGCACCTGGGTCTTGTAGAGGTCGCCGATCGGGTTAACTGCTGAGGCCAGATCGCCAAATATGGTGCCATAGCCTAACAGCAGCTCAGTCTTGTTGCTGGTGCCGATCACCAGCGCGTTCCAGGCCGCTGAGCGATCAAAGATGACGATCATCCGCATCCGGGCCATGATGTTCCCCTTGCGGTTGGCGGTGATGTTGGGCGACGCCGCGAACAGCGGTTCAACCATCGCGGTGATCTCAATGGTATCGCTGGACACGCCCAGCGCATCGATTACCAGTTGGGCGTGTTCAAGACTTGCCGGCGACGACGCGGCATAAGGCAGACGGAGCGCCAGCACGTTCTCCGGCCCCAGCGCTTCGGCGGCCAGATAGCAGGAAAGCGCCGAGTCGATGCCCCCGGAGAGCCCAAGGACCACTCGCTGGAAGCCGGCCTTGCGGATCTCATTGCGGATGAACTGTGTGAGGACAAGCCTGGTTACGTCGGGATCGATATGAAGTGAGGCTTCACTCCTGTGAATCGCGGAAGCTGTAACCATAAGTACTTTGGTGCTACCTCAACGCCGTCTGATAACCCGGTCGCCGCAACGGTGAAGCCCGAGCCGGATGTTTGCAGATGATTACCCGTCGCTGCCAGCATTTTAGCTGCGCGCACCGGCGCAAGCAAGCTACATGCTCTGGACGAAGGCTCAATCGAGATCTTGGGATAGGGAACTGCGTGATATGGGCGAGGAGCACTTGATTAGCGTAGGCTTCGCGTATTACTCCGCCAGGCCAAGTTGTGCTAAAAAGTGGGCATAATGCAGAGGGAGACAGATGTGGACGACATACTCCCGCCGGGACGGATCCTATCGCTGGACCTTGGCGAGAAACGGATCGGCGTGGCGGTCAGCGATCCCTCGCAGACCGTGGCGAGAGTGATCCGTGTAATTGCCCGTACCTCCCGTCAGAAAGACTTTGAGGAAATCTCGACTATTGTCGCGCAGGAAGGGGTGACTGGGCTGCTGGTGGGTCTGCCCGTTCAACCGGATGGCGGCGAAGGGGCTTTGGCCGGCTGGATGCGCGATTATGCCGTGGATCTGAGCCGATATCTAGCTCTGCCGTTGCTGTTGCTGGATGAGACTCTCACCACCCAACGCGCCGGGGTCAGTATGCGCGCTCGCGGCATCAGGGCCAAGGAACAACGTGGGCGTGTTGACGCCGTTGCGGCTGCCATCCTGCTACAGGACTATCTGGACTCAAGAGTGAAATGAGTCAGAAGCCAGACGAACCCGGCCTGGTGCGCATGCGCAAGAACCCGTACGAATCTTCCGATTCTCGATGGAGACCGGCCTCCATCCTGTTGCGATTTGTGCTGCTGTTTGGGATAGCCGCTGCCTGCGGATTGGCGTCGCTGCTCATTTACCGGCAATGGCGCAACACTGCCCCGGGAATCCAGGTGGAGGTGCAGGGGAGCAATCCCAACCTGGGCGCGACCGAGAGGCTTTACCTGGAGTCATATTTGACGGCTCGGGCGACCTCGCTGGAGGAGCCGGCAAATACCCTGACAGCTCCTGTCACCTTTGTGATCTCGCCGGGGGAGTCAGCCAATCAGATCGCCCGGAACATGTCGGCAGCCGGTTTGCTGGATGACAGCCAGCTCTTCATCAATTATCTGCGCTTCTACGGGCTTGATGCCTCCCTAACCGCCGGCGCTATTGAGATCGCGCCTGGTCTGACAGTGCCGGAGATGGCGCTGTTACTGGCAAATCCCTACCAGCAGATCGCGCTCAATTTCCTGCCCGGCTGGCGACTGGAAGAGATGACCAATTACCTAGCTACGATTTCCCCGGCGCGGATTGATGCCGAAGAGTTCCTGGCCATCGCCCAGAGAAGAGCAACGTTTGACTTGGGACCGTATACCTTCTTGGCCGGACATCCCGCCGGCGCATCTCTGGAGGGTTACCTCTTTCCGGGTCGATATGAGATCTCCACAGAGACGACTGCCGCCGACCTGATCGCGATGATGCTGGCGCGCTTTGAAGAGCAGGTGACGCCGAGCATGCGCCAGGCGATTGGCGCTCACGGCCTCAGCCTGCGTGAAGCGGTGACCCTGGCCTCCATTGTCGAGCGTGAGACGCCCATTGATGAGGAGCGAGCCTTAATTGCCGGCGTCTTCTTGAATCGGCTGCGCGACCAGATGCCTTTGCAGGCTGATTCCACGGTGCAATATGCGCTCGGTTTCGATGCACAGCGCGCCAATTGGTGGAAATCGCCGTTAGCTCAGGCAGACCTGCAGGTCAATTCGAGTTACAATACCTATCTGATTGGCGGGTTGCCGCCTGGGCCGATTGCCAACCCCGGCCCGCAGTCGCTACAGGCGGTTGCCAACCCGGAAGCCAGCGACTACCTTTTCTTTGTGTTGGACTGTGAAACGCAAAGTGGACATTTGTTCAGCGTCACCTTCGAAGAGCACTTGGCGAACGTTCAGAAATGCTCTACCCCTTAATAGAGCGTTGATCGCATGCTTCGCTTTGTTGTTATTGGCCGGCGGTTGCAGGCCACAGCCGGACGTTAAGATTGGGTTGGTGGCGCCATTTGAAGGGCGCGACCGGGCGGTAGGATACGATGCGATCTATGCGGCCAGATTGGCCGTGCGCGAGATAAATGCCGCCGGCGGAATTGCCGGACGCAAGCTGGCGCTTCTCGCCCTGGATAGCGGCGACGCCGAAGATCGGGAGCGAGCGGCGGCTGCCGGTCTGGCTCTGGACCCCGATGTAGTCGCGGTGGTGGGATATGATCGGCCATCCGGGTCATCGCCAGCCAACGATCTGTATCAGTTCGCCGGCCTACCGTTCATCGTTCTGGGCGAAGCGCCGTTCACTCAGTCGGATCCCGAGATACTGCCGGCGGGCTTTGTGCAGGCATATGGCGTATTGACGCCATTTGATGAGCAGGCGGGACCGTATAGCGCCGCCACCTATGATGCCTTTTACCTGTTGTTCGAGGCGTTAAGGGTTGCTGAATCAGAGGGCGAAATCAGCCGGGAGAGTGTCGCCGCCGCTCTAGACGGGCTAGAATATGTTGGTATTACCGGGCGGGTCTTCCGACCGTGATATGGCGTCAATCGGATCGCGGTAGTCTGACTTCAAGGCCGGCGGAACAGCCGGCAGGTAACAGGCGACTGGACTGCCGCCTTACCCAATGAATTGACGCAACAGGGCAAATGGAGGGAACAACATGAAGAAGATCTTTGGCATTCTTGTGATTCTGGTGGGCATTACCGGCCTGCTGCTGAGTATTGGCATTACCGTAGTTGGCTTCCAATTTGTCGATACAGCTATCCAGGGAGCCATATCCAGTCTGGATCTGACCATTACCAGCCTGGCCACTGTCGAGGAATCGCTGGCGCTGGTCCAGACGACAGTCGCTCAGACGAACGAGGCGATCGAAACAGTGGAGTTGACGGCCGACAGCATCTCGACAACCCTGGCGGACACGGGGCCAATGCTCGACCAGATCGCCACGGTTGTGACTGGGACTGCGCCGGACAGCATCGAAGCCGTGCAGTCGACCATACCTAACCTGGTGGTGGTCGCAGGCGCCATTGACGGCACGCTGACTACCCTGAGCAACTTCAGCTTCGATCTGAACCTGGGGCCTTTGGGCAGCCAGTCCCTGGACCTGGGTGTGGAGTATGATCCGGAACAGCCCTTTGACGAGAGCATCGCCGCGCTGGGCACGTCGCTGGAGGGGTTACCTGATCAATTGCGGGCGTTGGAAACTCACTTGACCACAAGTTCCAACAACGTCGCCAGCATGAGCGGAAACGTGGCTCAACTCTCAGACGACATCAACACGATCAACGAGAGCGTTGCCAATGTCATCCCACTGCTCGACGACTATATCGCCATCGTCCAGGACCTGGCGACGGATCTGGCGTCCGTACAGACGAGTCTGGAGGCGCAGGGCCAGAACATCAAGTACGGCATAATCGGGATCTCTATCTGGTTTGCGCTTTATCAAGTCGTTCCCCTCTATGTAGGTTGGACAATGCTCACCAGTAAGAAACGCGATTCACTGGAAGAGCGCATTGCCGAGCTTGAAGCTGCTGCTGCCAGACCCGTGGTCGCCGAAACAGCCGCTTACGTGACTGCCGCCGACACTCTGGTCGCCGACAAGACCGTCATTGAGGCTGAGGACGCCATGGCAGCTGATGACACCATGGCGGCTGATGACACGATTGAAATTGGCGGCAGCGGCGAGGAGGAGCAGAAGTAATCCGACTGCAGTTGAAAAGGACGTGGCTACCGGCATTACTCCTGCTATTGGCGCTGGCGCAGACGGTATTGACTGCCTGCGCGGGCGCCAACGAGGTAGCTGGCCGGGTCACGCCGCTCACTCCGCAAAGTACGGCGTCGATTCCCACGCCCACACTTGCCTCGGCGGCGGCAACTCCTGTCGCCGCCGAGGCATCCTCGATTGACGACCCCCTGGAGTCATCAGCAGCAGGTCCAATAACGCCGACGCCGACTCTCGCGCCGGCGACCTCGCTCGCGGCAACACCGACACGAGATCCGGCGCTGGATCCGGAAGAGAGCCTGGTAGCCGGCGCTACCGCGGTCGCTCACGAGGATTACGCCGCTGCGGCTGAGCTTCTGGCCGCCGGTCTGGATGGAACTGCCGTTGACTCCGAGGCGTATCAAGAGACACTGCTGAGCCTGGCTGTTTCCCAGTTGCAGGAGAAGGAGTTTGGCGCGGCCGCAGAGAACCTGAACAGGTATCTGGCAATCGCGGCGGGTGGGCAAGGCAATTCCGCGGCTGAGACGGCCATCGCATACTTCTACCTTGGCCAGGCCTATGCCGGATTGGGGGATGCAGCCGGCGCTATCGGAGCCTTTGAGGCCTATCTCAAAGCCCACGAAGATATGGCCGCTTATGTACAGCCGTTGATTGCCGAATTACGGCTGGCCGGCGGTGACCGGGAAGCGGCCACCGCAGCCTATGAGGCCGCCCTGACAGCCGGCGCGCAACGATTGTGGGAGGTGAATCTCCGGCTGCGATTGGCGGAACTGTACACGGCACAGGAGTTGCATCAGGCCGCTCAACAGCAGTATGACGCCGTTTACGAGCTGGCCGTGACCGAGAACACGCGGGCGGAGATGACCTACCTGGCCGGCAAAGCGGCGTTGCTGGCCGGCGACCCTCAGACCGGTTTCGCGCGTTTCTTGCGCGGCATTGAGGAGTTGCCCCGCGCATATGACTCCTACCTGGGCCTCGTCGAATTGGTAGCTGCCGGCGTCGAGGTAGACCCTTATCAGCGGGGTCTGGTGGATTACTATGCCGGCGCATATGACCCGGCGATCGAGGCCTTCACGCAGTATCTTGAGGAAGCGCCGGAAGTATACCGGCCCGATGCGCATCTCTACCTGGCATGGTCTTACGAAGCGCTCGGCGATGTAGCAGCGGCGCGAGCTGAGATTGATCGCTTTGCTGACTATGGGGCCGCATCTGACGAGGTAAGGCCGTCGGCTGTCCAGGCGCAGGTCGAACTGGCTGACCTGCTGGCTCGCAACGGCGGCGAAAATGAAGCGCTGACGATCTACGAGGATTTCCTGGCGGAGCGCCCCACTGACGAAGCGGCCCCACACGTAGCCTGGCAGATCGGGGCAGAGCGGGAGCAGCTTGGCGATTTGGCCGGCGCGCAAGCGGCATTTGCCGCCATGGCAGAGGCTTTTCCGGAGCATGAGGATGCCCCGACTGCCTTGCTGCGGGCCGGCTGGTTGGCCTACGACATTGGGGCGGTCGATCAGGCGCGAGAGATATGGCAGCAACTTGTCGAGCGTTATCCGGCCAGCGCAGCCAGCGAGGAGGCGTTCGTCTGGCTGTTGCGAACCACCCCGGCTGCTGAGGCCGAACCGCTTGCTCAACAAGTCATTTCTAACACCCGACCGAGCGGTTACTTTGCCCTGCGCGCCCGCGAGCTTGTGCGCGGCGAGGCGCCCTTCACGCCCCCGGCCGGTTATCAGTTTGAGTTCGATGATCAGCAAGCCCGCGAAGAAGCTGAAACGTGGCTGGCCGGCTGGCTGCCGGGTCTGTCGGTGACCAGCACCTTGACGGTGGCCGTGACGCAGGATAGCCGCTTTGTGCGGGGCGAGAAGCTATGGGAGATCGGCCTGCGCAAGGAGGCGCGGGAGGAATTCGAGAGCCTGCGCGCCGATTACGCCTTTGACGCGCTGACCAGTTACCAGCTTGCCCTCTATTTTCGTGACCTGGGCGCCTACCGCTCGTCTATCGGCGCGGCGGCCTCGGTCCTGGCATTGTCGGGTCAAACTGTGTTCGAGGCGCCGCCGCTCATCGGTCGTCTGCTTTACCCGGCCTATTACGCTGACCTGATCCTGCCGCTCGCTGAGCAGTACGGCTATGACCCGCTGCTCCAATTCGCGTTGGTGCGCCAGGAAAGCCTTTTTGAAAGCTTTGCGGAATCATATGTGGGCGCATCGGGTCTGAGTCAGGTCATGCCGGCCACCGGCGCTGATATCGCCGGGCGACTTAACTGGCCGGACTTTGAGACCGAGGATCTGACCCGTCCGATAGTTGGATTGACCTTCGGCGCTTATTACATTGCTACTCAGCTCGACTACTTTGAAGATTACGCGCACGTAGCGCTTTCCGCCTATAATGCCGGACCCGGCAACGCGGCCCGCTGGTACGAGATTGCCGGAGGCGACCTCGACCTCTACCTGCGCACCGTGGATTTCGCGGAAACGCGACTTTACATTCGGCGAATATACGAGGGGTATCAATACTATCGCTTCCTTTACGGAGTCGAGGAGTCTGAGTTGAGATGAGCTTCGACTGGCAAACTGAGGAGAATAACTGGGAGGAAGCATCCCCGCCCGCTCCAGCAGAAGAACCGCGGCGCAGCGGGCTGCGGCTGGTGCCCTTCGTGCTGTTGGCATTGGCGCTAGTGATAGCCGGAGCGCTAACGATCTGGCGCCAGTTCGACAACCGGCTGGAGGACGTCGTTGCCGATATCGAGGCCGACGTGTTGGCCAGCAGTCGCCTCGTGCGCCTGGCAGCCGACCGGCGTGACGGGGAGTTGTTCATCACGGTGCTCTCGGGACGCGACCCGTATTGGGCGGGCGTTCACCAGGAACTATTGTCCAGTGGGATGCTCCTTGATAGAACACCCCTAGGACTTCGGGTACAAACCCAGCAGGAGCCGGAAGTTATTGAACTCACACTCTCGCCCGACCTGACTGAAGCGGTGGTGGTGGCTAACGAGCATTACGCGATTGATGTGGGTAATGGAATTACTGACACGGTGTTGCTACAGCGTCGTGACATCTATCGCCTCGGGCCGGCGCAATGGCTCCTGGCTCCGCCGCTGGAAGACGAATCCGGCGCCTGGGTAGTCAGCGAAGGCCGGTTCCTGACCCTGATCTTTCCTGAAGCTGAGTCAGAATTGGCCCAGCGACTGTCCCGAGATCTGGATCACAAGATCGCGGAGCTTTGCGTGGTGATCGCAGAGATGCGTTGCGGCAATGATTTTCACCTGACGGTGCGACTGGACACCGACCCGGCGAGCCTTCAGTTAGGCAGTCTCCTGGAAAGCGTCTCGGACGTTGCGACCGTAATCTGGTTGCCGGCCCCCAGCCTGGTTGGGGTTCCAACCGACGAGGAAAGCTATGAGGCGCTGTTTCGCGGCTACGCGGTCCGGATCGCAGGCCCGGCTCTGCTCTCAGCCCTGGGCTGGGAATGCTGTGAACATACTCCTATCGCAGCCGCCGTTCAGGAGCAGGTGCTGGCGGATCTGGCTCTGTTACCTCGCCGGCAGACTGAAGCTGCGCATGACCATATGCTGAGTAATATGCGCAAGCTGCGCGGTCTGTTCACTATGTGGGATGCCCAGGAAAGCAGCCCGGCCGAAGGTGACGTGGAAGCGGCTGCGAGCGTCGCCTCGTTCATGCTGGCGCAGAATCCGGATTCGAGCATTGGCCGGCTGGTTACGACGCTTGCCGATCAGCCCGACTTTTGGGAGTGGATCAGGCGCAACGTGCCGCCTGCGATGTCTGACAGTGACATTGAGCGAGCATGGCTGGATTTCGTATGGCAGGGCACTACCTTCGCGGAGCGTCCGTTGCCCATAGCCCTGCCGGAGCAAGATGTGCTGTTGCTGTGCACTGCGGACTCACGATCCAGCGCCGGGACACTCTATCGCTACTCCCCCAAGACCGGGTTCTGGACTCCGGAGGTTGAAGACCGGCGATTCGTTTCGATGACGCCGCTGCCAAATGGTAGTGGGGTGGCGCTGTTGGAAGCGAGCGAGCGCAGTACGACATCCCCCTGGATTGTACTTTCGCGGTGGCAAGGGGAGGGGTTGGAGACTCTCTGGGATAGCGGGCAGGTGGCGCTGCTCTACTTCTATGATCTGGTTGACCCTGAAGGCAAATGGCTGTACCTGGTGGCGGGAGACCTGGACATCGGGCGCAATTTTGTGCAGGGTATTTCACTCGAGGCATGCGCATCAGAAGATGGCTGTTCGCCGGAAGTTCGCGATGGGATTACGCTGTTTGCTCCCGACAATCGTCATGGTCTGACGTTGCAGCCGGGAGTCAATGCGGGTGAGCAATCGACCATACACCTTACTGACCCTGCCGGAAACACCTTGCGCGTCATTGATGCCGCCGTGTGGCCTTTCTGGGTTGACAGTGAGCAGTTTGGCTATGTTCGACTGGATGGAGCCGGCAATGGGGTGGAGATCCAGCTGATGCGCCTGGATGACGAAGAACCTCGCGTGCTGCTGACCGCCGAGGAGGCGCTGGAGGCAGCACCGGACCTGCCGGAGCGCACGCCGGTGGGAAATGAGGAGCTCCGCGTTGAGGGTTTGGCTGTGAACGGCGAGCGACTCTATTTCGCGGTCGGCCGGGAATCATCTCCCTGGGATGACCTGTTGCAGGTGGATTTGGTGACAGGCCGGGTAGGCTACGTGTTGGAAACGCTTACCGGCAGAGACAATGTGCCGTTGCTGCAATTCTCGCCCGATGGGAAGTGGCTGCAGGTAATTGGCACGACTCGAGTGCCGGGCGGCAGCGGCGAAATCCTGTTACATGACGTCGAAGCATCGAAGACCATCAGACTGTCGCTACTGGACATCCCTTACGGCATGGCCTGGTCAGCCGATGGAAATTGGCTGGCAAAGGCAGATGGTGATTGGCTGACGCTGATCGCACCTGAATATGACTACCAGCGCGTAGTTGCTCACGATAACGGCCCATGCGGTCCTGCCGGTTGGGTGGAGCCGTCGGCGGACGGGTAAAAGAAAAGCGCCGTATCCGATATTGGACACGGCGCGATGGTTACAACTGCGTAAGTACAAGCTGGTCAGTGGTTGGGCGCAGCCCGCTCATGGGCCGGCGCCAAACACCTCGATAATTGCCCAATTAGTGACTGGGGTGGTCAAGAATGCCGGTCAATTGCTCAGGCTCGGGGCGCGACAGGTTTCTTGTAGCGGTAAGTAATACGACCGCGATTCAGGTCGTATGGCGTCATCTCGACACGGACGCGGTCACCAAGCAAGATGCGGATGTAATATCGGCGCATCTTGCCGGAGAGGTAAGCCAACACCTGGTGCCCATTGTCCAACTCCACGATGAATTGGGTATTGGGCAACGCTTCGACCACAGTACCTTCTACTTCCAGCTTGTCTTCTTTGTTAGTCATAGCCATCCTTTTATTGTCTAGTTAATCAGCGCGTCACAGGCGACGCGACTTCGACTAGCGCTTCGGCCCGACAGCGGCCTGCCGGCGGCGCATCCGCCGCACAGCCTTCTTGCGTTGAATACGACGCAATTCACTCTTAGGTACATGCCATCGCTTGCGACGCACTAAGCTCATTGTGCCGGCCTTCGCCACATTCTTGCGGAAGCGGCGCAACATACTCTCGTCCGTCTCATTTGGCATTCGCGAAACACGCGGCATAGACATCACCTCCTTCTTGTGCCAGTCTGTGAGTTGCCTCGTCCGCCATCGAAATTGGGCGGACGATTTTCACCTTATTCATTATCGGAAACGGTCTCAGAACTCTCGTCCCCATTTTCAGGGACTACTGCTTCGGCAGGCTCTTCCTCGGTCTCAGCTTCCTGCTCGGCCTCAGCTTCCTGCTCGGCCTCAGCTTCCTGCTCGGCCTCAGCTTCTTGCTCGGCCTCAGCTTCTTGCTCGGCCTCAGCTTCTGCCTCGTCGATCTCAGCGGCTTCGGCAACGACCTCCTCGACTAATGCCTCTTCAGAGGTCTCCTCGCCCGCTTCACTCGTTTCCTCGACTTCCTCGACGATATCTTCGACTTCCTCGATGACCGCGCTTGAAGCCTCTGTCGCCTCCATCTCCGCCACCTCAATCTCGGTGGTTTCTTCAGCCGGCATTGGTTCGGCGGCCTCGGAGATGTCAGCCATCTCGGTCTCTACCTCAACAGCGGCTTCCGGCTGCTCCAGAAGCTCGGGCTCTTCATCGGTTGCCGCCGGCGTAGGCGCGACCTCGGCCTTCATCGCCGCTTCTTTTTCAGCAGCCTCAAGCTCGCGCTGGGTCATCCATTCAATCTGTTCCTGAGCTCGAACAGCCTTGAGACTGAGGCCGATGCGCTCGCGCTCTGAATCCACGCTGATTACCCGCAAGAGGTGTGTTTCGCCTTCATTCACCACTTCTCGAGGATCGGTGACGTTGGTGCGGGAGATCTGCGAGACATGCAGCAGGCCCTCTACTCCCGGTTCAAGCTCGATAAACGCGCCGTAGTCAACAATGCGAATAATCTTGCCTTCAACGAGCTGGCCCACGGCATAGCGTTCTTCCACCAGCGACCAGGGGTTCGGCAGTAGCTTCTTTCGGCTCAGGCTGATCCGCTGCTTATCGCTGTCCACGCGCAGCACGTAGACCTGTACTTCATCGCCGATCTGTACGACCTCGCGCGGGTGATTCACGCGATACCAGGCCAGTTCCGAGACATGTACCAGGCCGTCTACGCCGCCGAGATCCACGAAGGCGCCGAAGTCACGCCAGCCGCTTACCCGGCCGGTGATCACGTCACCGGGGCTGATTCTCTCCATCAACTCCTGCCGGCGGGCTTCACGCCATTCCTTTTCGGCATCGCGCTGCGAAAGGACCAGGCGTCGCCGGCGGCGATCTACCTCGATCACTTTCAGCGGCACAACTTCATCGCGTAGTTTCGACAGGCGTTGCTGTCGCTGCTTTTCGTTCAGGTTGGGGCTGAGCATGGTGAGATGCGAGGCCGGAATGAAGCCGCGCAGACCACCAAACGCGACCAGCACGCCGCCCCGATTGTAGCCGACGATCTCCCCTTCAAAGATCTCGCCGCTTTCCAGGTACTCTTCGGCCCGCAGCCAATCCTGGTTGAGCAGCGCCATGTGCCGGGAGACGATCAAGCTGTCCGGCGCATCGGTGCTGAGAATGTAAACCGCGATTTCGTCGTTGGTCTGAATCGCGTCGCGTTCTTCCTTTGTGAGCTTCTCCAGGTCGACGGGCTGAATAATACCGTCACGCTTCAGGCCGAGATCGACGATCACCCCTTGCGGCGTAATGGAAACGACAATGCCTGTCCGGATATCGCCAACTTCTGGCAAAGCATAATCATGCTCATCCAGCAACTGCTCCATATCCTGCATGAAATCGTTTTCGTTCTCTTCCATGTCTACCTGAGCTTCACTCAAAAAGGCCAATACAAAAAACTCTCGGCGCACCTCTGGGGGACGATGCAGCCGAGAGACTGATTCACGGGCCCGAAAAAGCAAACCAGGCTGTCGTTCTGACGTACTCTGCTAAAGAGAAATCCTAACCAACAGACATCTTACTTCTTTTTCCCGGACCTGCGGTCGGGTGCGTGTCCTCAAACTGCACTGCCAAGAGCGCGCGTGAAATTGTAAGGTCAATTCTCATGACCACTCGGGATTATAGCCACTGGAGAGGGCTTTGTCAACGACCGGATGTTCTGCCGGAGCTAAAGGAAAAGCCACATCCCACCGGTGAATTCAGGACCCGACCGGGTAGAAGAGTAGCCGGGAAACACCCAGAAGCGCGTCCCAGACATCGCCCATTGTGTCAGCCAGCGCGATCGGCGACCGCAGCCTGTTTGCCATCTCGGAGGGCGAAACATCATCCAATGAAACGAGGTCCGGATGATCAAACATTACTCGTGGGAGAACCACCAGGGTTCCGGCAGCCGGCGCCCCCAATTGGGTAGCCACATCTTCGGCCATCAGCAGGCCGGCTGTGGTAATCGTCTCACCCAGTCGCTGATTGTGGATCGTCTGTACGGACGCCGGCAGCCCCACAAGTTGCCCGAATTCAGTCGCTGCCTGAACAAGAGTCGGGGCGAACAGCGCGCCGGTGGCCAGCAACAGCGACTGCGCCGCGTGCTGCGCCCGCCTGGAGGAAGCGATCTCCGCCTTCACTTGCGCCCACTCATCCAGGAAGCGCCGCACCAGGCCGAGCCCGTTTTCGTGGAGCTCCTGACCATCATAATGCTCGTCCGGAGGGACACTCCGATTCGTTACCAGATACCACTCATCGGTCGGGTAGACGAAGCGCACGCCGAAACGTTCTAGAAAACTTGCCTGAAGCGACTCCACATAATCAAGCGTGCGATTAGCCTCTTCCTGAGTATGGACCCGCAGCCCATACTTGTGCTGTCTGGTCAGCCCTACCGGCACGACACTGATCGACGCAACCGCCGGGAACAACTGCGCCAGCTCTTCAATCGAGCGCTCCAGCCACAGGCCATCGTTGAACTCCGGCACGACCACCAGCTGTGTGTGGGCCGTAATGCCGCGATCCGCCAGCCAGCGTAATTGGGCCATGACGTCCGGCGCTAAGGGATTGCGTAGGAAACGCCGGCGCAGCTCCAGGTCGGTAACGTGCACGGAGACATAGAGTGGCGACAGGCGCATTTGCTCGATGCGCCACCAGTCATGCTCGCTGAGATTGGTCAGGGTCACGAAATGGCCGAACAAGAAGGAGTAGCGGTAGTCATCGTCCTTGATGTAAAGGGTGCGCCGGAATTTGGGGGGCATCTGCAAGACAAAGCAGAATTCGCACAGATTGTTGCAGCGCCGGATGTCAGTGTCAAAGGTTGGATGGGTGAATTCCATGCCCAGCGGCTGGTTATATTCCCGGTACGCCTCGAAGAGAAGCCACTCACCGTTTCGCTCAATCAGCAGGTCGAGCGACTCATCCGCCCCGTAGTATTGAACATCGATTACATCCAGGACCGGATTGTTATTGATCGCTGCCAGCCTGTCGCCGGGCTGGATACCTACCAGCGCCGACACGCTGCCGGGGATGATGGCGCTGATCTCCCCGCCCATGAGCATCTCGTGCTCCAGGGGAATCCGGCCCGGCTCCCACGGTACCCGGCTCTCGGCCGGCGGATTAAGTTCGATTTCCTGGTATAGGGTCATGTTACGCTATGTCCGCATTGAGTTCGATGGCCGGCAGCTCTGTTCCTGTCTGCGAGCTTGATCAGCCGACATGCCGGGAGTTGTCAGGCGTCCGTTCTGGCGCGGGTCGCGCTGCCGTGCGCTTCAGGGCCTCCACCTCATCCTCTGTGAGATGTCGCCAGGCGCCGGTAGGCAGGTCATTCATCTTCAGCGGCCCGATTTGGGTGCGCACCAGCGACTTAACCGGATGATCCAGCAAGGCGGCGATGCGCCGGATCTGCCGTTTCCGTCCCTCACGCATCTCAATCCGTAGTCGAGTTTCATCCTCGCCCTGCTCGATAATAAGCAGCTTCGCCGGCGCGGTCATCCGCCCGTCAAGCGTAATGCCGGCGGCCCACCTCGAGAGCGTCTGTTCTGAAGGCAGACCCTCCACAATCACGTCATATACTTTGCTATGCTCATAGCGGGGATGAGTGAGGCGATGGGCCAGCTCACCATCGTTCGTCAGGAGGATCAACCCTTCGCTATGCTTGTCCAGCCGGCCCACCGGATAAAGATGACCGGGTACAGCCACCAGGTCGCGCACGGTCTCCCGGCCTTCCTCCAGTTCGTCTTCCGTGGATGAAAGAACGCCCCTGGGTTTGTTCAGCATGATGTAGATAAGCGCCCCAAATTGCAGGCGCCGGCCATCAACGGTTACCTGGTCAATCGCCGGGTCTGCCCTGTCTCCTAACCGGGCCACGCGCCCATTGACCTGCACCCGCCCGGCAGTAATGAGCGCCTCACTGCTGCGCCGCGAGCCAAATCCGGAGCCGGCTAACAGCTTCTGCAACCTGACCTTCATGGGCCCCGTTCCGTGGGAGCTGGCTCTGTGAACGGCGGCAACTGATCGAGTGACGTCAATCCAAACGCTTGCAGGAAGCCGGAGGTCGTGCCGTACAGAATAGGCCGGCCCGGCGTCTCCCGGCGTCCCACTTCCGCTATCAATTCCTTGCCCAGCAGAGTGCGCAGGGCGGCGTCTGAATTGACTCCGCGTATGTCGTCGATTTGCGGCCGCGTCACCGGCTGCATATAGGCCACAATCGCCAGTACCTCCAGCGCCGCCTGGCTCAACCGAGAGGTTGTCTCCAGGCCCAAGAAACGCTCCACAATATCGTTGGCTTCCGGCGCGGAAGTCAGTTGAACCTCCTGGCCGTTGCGCTGCAAGCGGATGCCGCGCCTGCCATAAAGCTGTTCCAGGTGGTCAAGCTGCTCGCGCACGTCGTTTTGAGAGACGGCAAGCGTGGTAGCCAGCCGGCCGATCGTCACCGGCCCGCTGGCCACAAACAGGATGCTCTCTAGCTGCGCGTCCAGATTGAGGACGCTAATGTCGTCCGCGCTTTCCATATTCATTGCCTATCAGACGTGTGGATTGTACACCTACATTATTCTGTCGCAGTCGTCAGTGGTTGGCAAGCCGCGCGGATCAGCAACTGCAACAGAAAAAGGAGCGTGCGACCGACGCACGCTCCTTCGCCACCAGAGTGTTGTTATCCGGAGCTGGTGGGGCTGCCGGCTAGATGAGTCAGGATCCTCGGCGAGCCAAGGTGACCGCGCCGGTGGAAGCTGCCGCCAACACAATCACACCCAGGAGCGCCGCCAGGATCAGGTTGGTTGTCGCCGGCCCACCGCTCACGCTGCCTAAGCCGGTGAGGGAGACGTCGGTCGGGGCGGTTTCCGGCCGGGCGTCCAGGCTGAGGATGGCGTTCAGGGGCGGCGTGGCCCCGCCGGCGAAGCCGGTTGCGTAGACGGTGTAGACGTGCTGGTCCTTAAAGGGCAGGTCATCCAGGGCCAGAACCACCGTGGTTGTGCCGGCGAGACGCACCTCGACATCATAGAAGCCATACGGCACCGGCAGATAGTTGCCAACTTCCTTGAAGGCGACGTTCCCGAAGATTATCGTGCCGTCGGGAAGGGTAATATCAACAGCCGGCGCGTCCGGAGAGGCGTGCAGGAAACGGATATGGGCGTTGCCGGGAGCAGGCGTCTTGTTATCGTCAATCAGTACAAGCGGCTCGATATTCGCCAGATCGTTGACGGCGGCCACGGTGTAGTCGGTGTTCGGGTCCAGGTCAAGGACAGCCGAGATCACCACCGGTCCAGGCATGCCGGCGGGGACAACTTCGACAAGATAGGCGTTGGAGGGCAGCTCCAGGTAGCCGGTGATCTCCTCAAACGCCAGGTCCGGTACGGCGACAGCGCCGTTCACCTTAACGTCCACGTTGGGCGCATCCGGCGACAGGTGGGCGACGCGCACCCGGGAGACGCCTGCGTCCTCCGATATGACAGCGTTCAGCGCGGGCAGACCACCGCCGGCAAATCCGGTGGCGTAAGCCGTGTAGACGGTGCGTTCAGCCACCGCGATGCCCGGCAAGCTCAGGACAACAGTGCTGGTACCGGCGACCCGCACTTCGAGGTCATACACGCCGGCCGGTACCGGCAAGTAACTGCTGGCCTCGCCGAAGGCGGTGTTAGCGATCAGAACGGTGCCATCGGTCAATGTAATATCAACCGCGGGAGCATCCGGCGAGCCGTGAATGAAACGGATGTGGGCGTTGCCGACTGCGGGCAGTGAATTGTCGTCCACAAAGACGCCGGGAGTAATGTTGGCCAACTCGTCCAAAGCCGCCACCGTATACTCGGTGTCCGGGTCAAGCGTCAACGTTGCCGAGATGACAAAGGGGCCGCCGCCGCCCGCGCCCGCCGGCTCAACCTGGACCAGGTAGTCGCCAGCCGGCAGGGTAGCATAGTCGGTGATATCTTCAAATGCGACGTTCTGGAAGGCATATGCGCCGTTGACCCAGACGTCAACGTTGGGTGCGTCCGGAGACAGATGGGCCACCCGCACGCGGGAGTCACCCGGCGGCTCAGCGGCAATAGCCGTTGCCGCCAGCGCTAACATCAACACAACCATCGCCAAGATCATTATTGTTCGTTTCATCGGTAAACCTCTCCTTGTTGTTTGAAACAGAGTGATGGGAATCCATCTGTCACTCTTTGCAAAGTATGGAATATAACTGTACAAATTGTATACAACTACGCGACCGATTGCAAGTGTTTTCTCAAAATTGGTACAAAACGATGTCGGCGCAGGAGGTGACGTACGGCTGCACGCGCCAGCAATCCCAGCTGCGGCAAGTGCAACCGCTCTTAAATTGACACAAAAGGTGGGTAGGTAGCTGGGCCGGTTGGGGAACAGACGGAGCGGTTACCTGTGGCGGGGCGGCAACCACCGGCTCAAGGTCTGGGATGCGTGATTTCGGCACCGGCCATCGCCGGGTGGGTGGAATCTATGCGGTACGGGGTGTGTTCTCAGTGTCCTGACTGGACGTCGCTTTCGCCAATCGCGAACGCATATGGCATCGCAACCGTGTTGCGGGCGAACCCGACGCGGCCCCGGGCGTCAATGGCAACAATGCCGCCGACGCCGTTCACCCGCTCCTCCAGCAAGCGAATCGCCGCTTCACAGGCGGCGGTAGCTGATAAACCACCGGCGGCAAAATCGCACACTTGCTTGCTGATCACGACCTTCATCAGGGCTTCGCCGACGCCGGTGGCGCTACAAGCCGCGGAGTAGTTGTCCGCATAGGCGCCACAGCCGACAAGCGGTGAGTCGCCGATCCGCCCCGGAAGCTGGTGCATGATGCCGCCAGTCGACGTGCCGGCTGCCAGGTTCCCGTTGACGTCAATTGCGGCCGCGCCCACCGTCCCCAAGGATCGCGGCTCGACCGAAACCTCCTGCCCTTCGTGGGTTGCCGGCTCACTATGGGCTTCCTCGAGTTCAACGAGGAGATCGGCTGTTTCACAGCGCGGAAAACCGATCCTGTCTGCAAACGCTTCGGCGCCGAGCCCAACCAGAAATGTATGCTCCGTATCGTTCATCACCTGCCGGGCGAGGCTGATGGGGTTGCGAATACGCCCTACCGCGCCCACCGCGCCGAAGTCAAGGCTATGCCCGTCCATGATCATGGCGTCCATCTCAATATCGCCGGCGGCTGTTGGATAGCTACCCCGGCCGGCGTCTGTGAACGGACAATCTTCCAGCATCCGCACGGCAAGCTCGACAGCGTCCAGCGCCGATCCGCCGTTGTTTAGCAGTGCCCGTCCGGCAAAGGCCGCCGCACGACACACCGACATGACTTCCGCTATTCGCTCGCTGTCCAACTTCCAGTCCCCCGCTCCGCCATGTACAATGATCGCTGATCTCACGCCGACCTCCTGACTTGTTGTGACCCGCATCAAGTCTAGTCGATTGCCGGCCGACCATCAATGAGCGTTTTCTGGGATAGGCTGATTACGCGCACCGTGGCCAGCCTGATGGCTCGCTTGAGCGTTTGACCGCTAATAGGCGTTTGCCTATAATAGATTAATCTGCAATGAGTAAGTACATGCAATGCCGTTTATGATTCAGGAGTTGAACGTGGGGTTCAACATTCCGCGGTTGTGCACGCCCGTGCGCCGGCAGTCTGAGGGGAGCGAAGCGTGAGCGAGGCAACATCAGAAACGTCAAACGACGCCGGCCCTTCGTCTTCCACTGAAAACTCAGAACCTCCCCCGTATCGCTTGAGCACAACCTTTTCAAGTGCAGTCAAGCCTCGGGTGACAGTGCCGGCTTTGGGAACCATGCTTGCCGGGGATCGTTCGCTTCTCACTCGGCTGTTTGGATTTGACGCCTCCGGGCGTCGGCGTACGTTGTCTCACAAGCCCAAGAAGTCCTTATGACCATTTTCATTGTCTCCATAGCAATGATCGCGTTGATGATCTCTATCAACGCGCTCTTCGTTGCCGGGGAATTCGCCACAGTCGCATCGCGTAAGACCAGGGTCAGTCAATTGGTGGCTACCGGCAATCCGATGGCCCGACAATTGCTCCACTATCTCGAAGATCGCACCGCGCTGGACCGCTACGTGGCTGCTTGCCAACTGGGCATCACGCTCTCATCGCTGGTCCTGGGCGCATACGGGCAAAACGTTCTGGCTGATTACCTGGTTGAACCGATGACGCGGCTGTTCGCGTTCCTTAACGAGCGGGATTTGCAGATATTCTCCTTCTCTGACGCGCTCGCCCAATCAATTGCCGCCGCGACGGTGCTGATATTGCTGACGGTTCTACAGGTGATCATTGGAGAATTGCTGCCGAAATCGGTGGCCATTCAATACCCGGAACGGCTGGCGCTGGCGGTGGTCTGGCCGGTGCGCTGGTCCATATTTCTCTTCCGACCCTTGATCTGGATCTTTAATGGCAGTGGGAACCTCATCTTGCGGCTACTCGGAATCCATCGAGAGGACGCGCATGGACATGCGCATTCGGCTGCCGAGATTGAGATTCTGGTCACCGAGAGCCACCAAGGTGGGCTGTTGGACTCTGAAGAGAGGCAGATGCTGCGCAATGCCTTTCGTATGCGGGACCTGACTGCTCGCGAAGTAATGGCTCACCGCACCCGTATTGTCGCCGCGCCGGTTGAGAGCACCGTGCGTAGCCTGTTGGAGGTGGCGATCGAAGCCGGGCATACCCGGATTCCGCTGTACCGACAAAACGTGGACGAGATCATGGGCTTTGTGCACATTAAGGATCTCTTCCGGCTACATGTAAACCAGGACGAGAACCTGGCGAGTATCTTGCGGGATGTGGTGTACGTACCCGAGGCGATGCCGGTGGTTGACCTCTGGCAGAAGTTGCAGGAGCAACGGCAATATATGGCGGTCGTTTTCGACGAGTACGGCGGCACGGCCGGTCTGGTGACGTTAGAGGATCTCATCGAGGAGATTTTTGGCGAGGTCCAGGATGAGTTCGATGATGAGACGGCGCTGATGACCATTGACCAGGAAGGGCATCGCGTCCATTTGCGGGGCGACTTGCTGATCAGCGATGTCAACGAATATCTGAATCTCAATCTGCCGGATGATGAAGCGGTCACACTCAGTGGATTGGTGCTCAGCGCGCTGGGGCGAGTGCCGGAAGTTGGGGACCTGACAAGTTTCGTCGGAACAGAGATCCGTGTGGAAGCGATGGAAGATCAGGCTGTGCTGGAGGTGTCGGTAGAAATCGCCAGCAACGAACAGTTCCCACACATTGATGAATGGGAGTCCGACCACCATGAGTAGAAGGTTGATGCTCATGCTCGGTGCGCCGGTCGGTATCCTATATGTTGCGGCCCAGGCTGAAGCCGAAGGTTTGCCGGGCGGCGGTGTGCTCGTCCTGCCTCTCATTGTGATCTTCCTGTTGGTACTGCTGAACGGACTGTTTGTCGCCGGCGAGTTCGCCATCATTGGCGTCCGACCTAGCCGGATCGACGAGCTGGTGGATGACGGTAACAACCGAGCCAAGGCAGTCCAGACGATACTTGACTCCAACCGGCGGCAGGACAGTTACATCGCAACCGCCCAGCTTGGCATTACCATTGCTTCGCTAGGCCTGGGTATGTACGGCGAGCCTCAGATCGCGCACTTCATCGAACCTTATCTGGCCCTACTGGTTGGGGTTGAACCAACACCATTATTCGTGCACACAGTGGCCACATTAATCGCCCTGGGAGTCCTGACTTACCTGCATGTGGTAATTGGTGAGATGGTGCCGAAATCTCTGGCGCTTGCTGCGGCGGAGCGCGCCGTGCTCACGCTGGTTGTACCGATGCGAATCGCGCAGGCCGTGCTCAGCATCCCGGTGAGAATCCTGAACAGCATCGGGCGCGGTCTGTTGCGAGTGCTGGGCATCCCGCCGGCGACCGGCCACGCGCGCCTGCATTCATCGGAGGAGCTGGAGCAGATCGTTTCGGAGAGCGCAGAAGGCGGTCTACTCAATGAAGGGGAGGAGGAGATGATCTTGAACATCTTCGACTTCAGCGACCGCCAGGTGGGACAAGTCATGACGCCTCGGCGCAAGGTGCAGGCGATTCCGCATGATACACCGCTCGAGGAGCTGAGACGGATACTGTCGGACAGCAGCTTCAGCCGTTTCCCGGTCTACGAGGAAGATCTTGATCATGTGGTCGGCATCCTGCACTTGAAGGACCTGGTGCGATATGAGTTGCACGAACACGGACCATTTGACATCGACCTGTTGTTGCGCAGCGCGCCGGCCGTGCCCGAATCGCAGGCTGTTGAGGAACTGTTGGCGGCCTTCAAACGCGAGCGACTTCACTTTGCGATCGTCCTGGATGAATTCGGCGGCATGGCCGGCATTGTAACCCTGGAAGACCTCATCGAAGAAATCGTGGGCGAAGTGCGCGACGAATTCGACCTGGAGCGCGAACCGATCGTTGAGATTAATCCCGGCGAGCTGGAGGTATCGGGCACATTTCTGTTGGACGATCTGGCAGACTACGTGTACCTGGGGGAGGAAGAGGAGTTGCCGGATGTGGAGACCGTTGGCGGATTGATTGTCACCAGGCTGGGCCGGCCTCCCCACAGCGGCGATGAAGTAAAGGTAAACGAAGTGTCCCTGATAGTGCTGGATGTGGATGGTCGAGCTGTCGCCCGCGCAAGAATCGTCTTTCCAACGCCTCCGACTGAATCACCCGAGCAAGGCTGAAAGGAGAGGCGGACCCAGCCGGAGGCTGAGGTCCGCTCACCATCTGCGATTCAATTCCGGGTGCTACAGCTCGTAAACGTCCGAGAATTTCTGGTGCACATAGCGCACAAAGGGTGTGTGGCTGAGCGGTCTGCCGGTGGCCCGCACAATCAGCTCGCTCGGCGTGAACTTGCGCCCGTGCTGGTGGATATTCTTGCCTAGCCAGGCGAGCAGGCCGGCTGTATCGCCGACGGCCAGTTGTGCGCCGATCGCCGGCTCTTGTTGCAGCGCGGCCTCCCACAACTGGGCGGCATACAGATTGCCCAGCGCATAAGTCGGAAAGTAACCAAAGCTGGGCCGGCTCCAGTGGATGTCCTGTAACACCCCTTCCCGGTCTGTCGGCGGAGTAATTCCAAGCAGCGACTCTATCCCGGCGTTCCAGGCAGCCGGCAAGTCCGTCACTGCCAGCTCGCCGTTGATCAATGCCTGTTCAAGCTCGAAACGCAGGATGATGTGCATGTTGTATGTCAACTCGTCGGCCTCGACGCGGATCAGCGACGGCATGACCTTGTTCACCGCCCGGAAGAAATCGCGTGCGGTGACGTTACTCAGTTGGGCGGGGAAATGGGCTTGCAGCGCGCCGTAGTGCGCCTGCCAGAAGCCCCAACTGCGACCGACTATGTTCTCCATCATGCGAGATTGGGACTCATGGATGCCGGATGATGTGCCGCGCGCCAATGGCGTGCGGGCGAGGTCCGGGTGGGTGCCCTGCTCGTAGATGGCGTGGCCGGATTCGTGTAGCGTGCCGAATAGAGAGGGGTTGAGGAAATTTGGATACCAGCGGGTCGTTATGCGTGCGTCCCAGCGCGAAAAGCTGGAAGCAAACGGATGCACCGCCGTACCTAAATAACCACGATCAAAGTCGTAGCCGACCTTTGGCGCGATGTATTGGGCAAACGCCTTTTGTTGCTCAATGTCAAATGCCTGGTGGACGACCGAATCATCTACCGGACGACCTCGTTCCTGGATGGCTTCAAGCAGCGGCCGGGTCTCCTGCTTCTGCGCGTCGAAGATTGCCCGCACATCAGCCGTCTTCATCCCCTTCTCGAACTTGTCCAACAGGGCGTCGTACTTCTCGTCCTCGTATCCGTATAGCTCAGCCATTTCCTGGCCGAGGACCACAATCTGCTCCAGCCACGGCTGGAAGCTGGCAAAATCGTTATTGGCGCGCGCGGCCACCCAGACAGGGTTAGCCTGACCGCTGATGCCGGCTACCCGGGCGACAAACTCTGCCGGCAGCTTCCGGGAGTCCGCGTATTCGTCTCGCAGGTAGCGCACAAGGCTTGCCGGAATGCTGTCGTACGGCATGTCCGCCACTTCCTGCGCAGCTTCCTCAATCAATTCGCCAGTCTGGTCCGAAGTGAACAACTCGTGATGCAGCTTTCGCAATGTGGTGATTTGGTGCACGCGCATATCGTTGCCGGCTTTGGGCATGATGACCTCGCGGTCCCACATGAGCAGGCCGGTTGCCTTTTCTATGTCGTGGATCTTGTTGACGTGTTGCAGCAGCGTTTCATACTTTGTGGGCATGGGTCTATCTCCTGTTTTGTGGTACGCGCAGCCGGCAGACAACAACCGCACGGAGGGATGGAAATAAGGTCAAGATGATGTTGAGCCGGCGCGAATTCGCTAAGCGAGGAGAGCCAAGCTGGTGAGCGCGGCAACGTGAGTGGGAAGGTTCAATAGCAGGGAAATCGGCTCACGGTACTGCCAGTGCAGCACCTCGATCATGATGTAATCGGCGATGGCCCACAAGCCAAAACAGCTCACAGAAATGATCACGATGGCAACGGCGATCGCCAGGACCAGACAGCCCTGCGCGCAGCCAAAGCTGCTGCTGGGCATCGTGCGCACTTTTGAGCGCTGAACAGTCTCGACGCGTTCCCGCCGGGCCTGGCGGCGGGGCTCCACGATCCCTTCGAGCACCGGCGCAGCGCTCTCTTCCACAGCCGGCTCATCATCTTCCAGCGCTCCCGCGCCGTTGGAGCCTGTCCTGGTAATTGGCTGGCCGCGACCGGTGCAGCCATAGGCTGTGCAGCGGTTGTTGTTGGCGATCCAGCAAGGAACGTGGTGACGTGTGGCGTCTTCCGGACAGACAATGATCTCCTCTTCCAAAACGAACGGTTCTTTGCAAAACGCGCAGTTTTCGCCAAGGAAAGGAGAATCAGAGTCAATCAGGATGGGTCGGATGGCCATAAACGAATGGCTCGAAGCAGTCCCTCGAAGAGATCGCGCAACCTGAAGCGGCGCTGCACTTCTTTGTGCATTTGTTGCTCGCTCTTCTTTAGCTTCTGTGTGCTGCTGCTGGTCGCGGCAGCGGGCGCCGGCATGGATGGTGGATAGGCCGGCACGGCGCGAATATCCTGCCGGTCAATTTTCAAAACAGGGCCGAGGTCCAGCACCCCATGGCGACGAAAGGCCCGGCTCTCGCAACCCAATATCGCGCACTTGCCTCCGTTCTGATCCCAACAGGCCTTGTGGTACAGTGTGCCGCAGCCGGTGCACAGGATCGGGATCACGGCATCGCCGTCGACGTATTGCTCAACTGCACCCGCACATATGGGGCAGTGAAGGCTCAGCCGATTGGCTTCGCTGATGTCATCCTGCGTAATCGTGATGGGAGGCTCGTCTCTTTGATTCATATCTGGAAAGGCACGCCCGCCGTGCACAGCAGTTGCCGCAGCCAATAATCTCTGGATATTCTACCACAATTACATATCCACAGTGTTAGCGCCGCTTGAGTTTCCTGCGGGAAGCGACCTACCATGATATGGCGGCCCAATCAGGCCAGGGAAAGTCGTAGCGGTCCACGCTGCTCTTCTGCCGGTTCCAGCAGAAGAAGCCGCTGCGCCGGGCCAGGGGATCCAGCACGTATGCCACGTGCCAGATCTGCGTGAAGAAGTTTTGGTGGATAAACAAATCCATTCCTGAAAGGAATATGCCGAAGCCGGGGTGGGTGTGGTACCAGCCCACAATGACCGCCTCCTCATTGGGATAGCGCTCAGCCAGCTTATCGTGGATATAGCGCCAGCTTTCGGGCGTGTAGGTGACGCTTGCCCCGTGCATACGGGTATGTTTGGCGATGACCGTATCCGTGATGTGCACGACGTATCGGCCGTCCGGCTGTTTTTCCGGGCGCGGGCCGACGAGCACGCCGGCTACCTCCCTATCGAGGCTGGTTAGCGAATGCGCTTGCGCGTCCCGGAAGGCCGGTTCGTTGATCAGGATGTCCACGGCGGCCGTTGTCCGATGACCGACGGGACGGCGCAGCCCGGCGATCCGCATCTCGCGCGCGGGCGGCGCGACAATGGTCACCTCTGCCTCAGGTTCTGCAGTGGCGACCGGCGGCGCTTCTTCCACAGCAACCTCTTCCGCAGGCTGCTGCACCGGCGTAATCGCCTCCGGCGGCGCTGCGGGCGCTTCTTCCGGCTGGGTTGTGGTAGCCGCTGCCTTGGGCAGCTCAGCCTCCGGCCCGGCGCCTTCTTGCACGGCAGCGACCTGGTCGCTCTCTGCGACCGGCGTGGGTTCGGTGACCGGTGGGCTTGCCGGCGACGATTCTGCGTTCGGCTGTTCGACAGCTACCCCCGCCAATCCCTCCACGGTAGACAGAATGACCGCATGCGACAGCCATTCATCGGCTGTTGCCGCCAGCGGCTGGCCGGTTTCATTGAGAATCGTGATCTTGACATGCGCCTTGTCATCGTCAGCCAACGCGCTCAGCTTTATTGACTGGTATTGCTGCCAGACATCGGCTTCCAGTGCGTCGGCGAATTCTTGCAGGTCAGCCAGCGTACAATCGCGAAGCGCCTTTGTCTCGCCGCTGCCGCTTTTGATGTTGTCAGTGGGCGTCAACGTCACGGTCGCGGTAGCCTTTTCAGGAACATCCGGCAGCGAAATCGTGATGATCGCAACGTAGGTTAGTTCTTTAACCTCGAGCATAGTTGAAAGTCCTGCTACTTGGTTCTCGGTTCCAGAGAGAGTCCGCGCCGACCGCAATTCGGGAAGGGCGCTGTAACAGTGAAGACACTCTCAGTTCAATTCCAGCACAATCGTGCAACTCGCTTGCGGGGTCAGCAGCTGCTCATTGCGGTCAACCGCTGACAGGCGGAGTTCATACTGGCCCCTGGGATAGGTGGCGGTTTCCCAGGTGGCGAGTTGCCCGGCGCGCACCGGCCGCCGGAAGCGGCTCAATTCGACCCAATCAGTTGCCCCGGCCGGCCGAGTCTGGACGAGATAATGGTGCGCCCCGATCAGCTGAGCCTGCCCCAAAATATCGACTTCCGTGTCAGAAATGGACTCGGCGGCCAGGGGGTTCATGATCATCAACGTTGGTGTGGGGCAAGCGGCCAGACCGGCTGTCTCCGCCGCGCTCATATGTGCGCCCAGATAGCCCTGGGCGATGGTTTCCAGGATGGTTGCCCGGCGATTGACGGAGATAAGCATTGTTCCCAACAACAAGACCGCCAACAAGAGCGCCGCCCCGCCCAAAGCCAGCGGAATCCATGGCTCCGCCAGCAGCCGGGTCAGCCCTGACTGCGTGCGCCGGACATATGCTGCATTGTCATTCAGGCGCGCTTCGTAAGAATCTGACCAGACTTCAGCCTCGATAACGCGCCAGGGCAAAACGGTGGTCCCGTTACCCTCTGTTAGCTCAAGAAGGCCGGGCAGCGATCTGATCTGGCCGGCTTCCCAGCCAAAAAGCGCCGCCTGACGGGTAAGCGGATCGACTACCAGGCCGACATGCCAGGGCATGGTGAAGGCGGCTTTGTGCACGACCACATCATCGCCGGAGTAGAAAACGCCCAATCCGGGATGGGTGTGGAACCAGCCGATGATGTTTAGCGCCGGATAACGGATCGCCCGGTCCTTGTGAACCTGGGACCAGGAATCGGCGGTGAAAGTAAAATGGATTGGCCCATGATCGGCCGTCTGGACAGGGATAGCCGCCTGCACTTCGACAAAGACGCGCTGCTCGTTACGGTATGCATAACCCAGCAAGACTCCGCCAAGCTCCACGGAGGTGTTGCTGGCGGCATGCTCCTGCAGTTGAGCAATCGCGACCGGCTGCAAACAAACTGACAAAGAAGCCGGCGCGCTGCCGTCTCCGGTTCCGTGCCAGACGGCTGTGCTCAGATCGGGCGGATTGCCGGTCGGCAGGCCTTCAAACTCTATTTGGCCGGCCACTATCGGCACATCGTCGGCAGCGGATGCCGGCTGGGCCGCCTCAGAGTATGTTGATACCGAGGTCATTCTCTTCCTCGTCCAGCCGAATAACGATCTTGTTCTCAAGAGATTCACCCTTGAGTGCTCGTTTGTCGATCGGGAAGAGTTTGCGGTTGCGCTTTGCCCATGAAGCCGCTCTGGAATTCATCGGATCGTTGGGCTCGTAATTCTTGTACTGGATCATTTCTCCCAGAGTCAGCAGAAGCTCGTCCAGTGTCTTGGCTGCCCACCAAGCGCCGATGCAGACAGCGCCGGTGACGTGGATATTGGGGTGGAAAATCGGCGTCTGCCACCTTAACTGGGGCTGCTTGAGTGGGTACTCCGCGTGCAGATATACCCGGACCTCATGCACATCGCGCAAGACCGGGTTTCCGTACGAGTCTATCTTCTCGACTCCAATACAAGTGAAACGGATCAGGTATTTCTCCGGAGGGTCGCCTTCGGTAGCCAGCACCTGGATGAGTTCACTTCGGTTCACCAGCTCACGTACCAGCTGGTATTCGTTTCGCAACCGCCTCTCACGAATGTCCATAATGTTGCTCAGGATTCAGAAATGACAGCGGCCAGCGCCAAACCGTAAACCAGACAGGTCCAGGCAGGCGGCTGGCCACTGTAGGGTGAATTGAGAATCAGCCGGCGGTTACTTCCGGGAACAGGCTGAGGATATCGTCTTCCTTGACGCCGGCGTCACGCAGAGATTCCTCGTCAGCCAGGCGTTTGCCAGATGAACGATGATCCAGGCGATAGGTGATCGGGTTGGCGCCCTGGGTGGTCGGTAGACCCATCTTGGTTACCAGGGCCGGCACCAACCGGCGCATTGGCACGTCATCCGGCAGCTCGACCGGTGTCTTCTTCGAGCCGGTCGGATCATAGATGATTACTTTTGTGCTAGCCATCTGTTATAGCCTCCAAATGTTGCTATTCATGTTTCGATTTCCACATATTGTACGAGAAAAAACGCAATTAGGTTGCATTATTTCCAAGAGGTGGCGGCAGAATGCCGCGGCATTACGCCGCTTTCATACGAACTGCAAGAAGCTCTCCTTGTCGCCGGTTAGTTCCAGGTAAGCGCGTTCCTTGCCGGCGCGCGCGCGAATGATGCTGAGCGGGGGCACGTCAATCTGCGCCAGAGTCCGCTCCAGCCATGGTTCGCTGCCATCAATCCGGTGTGTCAGCTCCATCTCTCGCTTGCTGCCGCAGGATGGGCAATTGGCCGCCTCTTCGTACAGCCGCGCCATGCGCTGAAAGATAGGTTCTGTCATGCCGCAATTCGGGCAGATCATGCTGACGACCAGCTCGCTGTCAAACTCGAGTACGGCAGTGTCATCCAGCAGCGTACGCGCCTGAGTCAGGAGCTGCGCCACGGACGTGCCGGCTGCTGTGGCGTCGGGCAGTTCGGTGACAGCCGGGATCTTGGCGTGGCTCATGCAATACTCTTTCACGGGATACTCGGTCAGGTATGTGTCGTTAGTCAAGCCGTTGATCATCAAGGCTTTGCCGGGTTGCACTTCCATGCCGTGCAGCAGCTTGAGGGCCTCCTGCGTCTGAAAGGCGGCCACAATGGAGGCGCTGGTCGGCGTCGTGGGCACCTTTCCCTGGAGGATGTCCTGCCGAGCCAATAAGGGGCAGGAATAGCGCAGATTAATAATCTGATAATCGAGATCAGTCAGCGTACACTCATAGCACGCTCCCTGCCCCGGCCAAAAGACGCGCACAATGCCCATCAACTCCTGAATAGCGCCGTCCACCCACGGCCGGTCAACGGCCCAACTGAAGCGGTTGATGGACAGGCGCGCCTCGCGATTGTCCAGGCAGCCGATCACAGCGTCGACATGCCGGAAAACGCCAAGTCCCATTTCGAAGTTGATGTCGCCGTGCCAGGCTTTAACCTTCACATCGGCGTTCAGCTCTTTGACGCGTTCAGCAGCCACCTCTGATTTACGCCGGCCGCGATCGCTGGTTCGAAACAACACTGAGCGACTCAAGTTGGCGTCTTCAATGGTGTCGAAGTCAACCACCATGATGTTGCCGATGCCCATTAGGGCGAGATTCTTCAGCACCTCATTGCCCAGCGCTCCTGCCCCGACCACGAGCACAGTAGCGTCTCGAACGACCTCCTGTTGCCACCAGCTAATGTATCCGAACGTGTGGTAACGGTCGGTATCCGGGTCTGTAATTACAATCGTTTCCGTCATCTATTCTCAGGGATTCCTTGTATCTCAGTGTTACCGGCGATCGGTCAGCGGCCCCGCAGTTTCTCCCCTGGGGCGGAAATGAACAATTGAGTGGCGACCAGCGCCCCTTCCGGATTATGGGCAATGCCGACGCCGACATGCGTCCACAGCGGATTCAGCAAGTTGGCGCGATGATTGGTCATACTACGCGGCTGATTCATAAACGCTTCGTGTATGTCATAAATCGCCTGTTCGCTTTGGGCCGATTCACCATAAACCACGCCGATGTTTTCGCCGCAGGCCACATAGCCGATTCGCGCTCGCTGCACGCGCTGCGCGGTAGCAAGACCCTCCGGCGTGACGTGATCCACATATTGGCGCCTCAGCATGTCGGTTGAATGGCGACGGGCAATCTCAGCCAACTGATCGTGCCATACCAGCACCGCTGTGCCCACCAGCCGGGCGATATGACTCTGCCGGGTCTCATTCATTAGCTGGAACATAAGCCGTTCCAGCCTCTCAATGGATGGGGTCGCCTCAATCGGTCCCGAAACCGGCCGGACGTCGTCGCGCGTGATAGTGATGATAGCGGCGCTGGCCTGCAGAGGTGCCTCGGCAGGCAGATCGTCCATGGTAATGGTGATCGTCTGGCTTGCGGGTTCGGCCGGCGGCGGTAGAACGCGGCGCAAGCTATTTGCTCGAGCAACGTCCTCTTCGGTCAGTTGAATCCAATCATCCATACGGCAGCGACCAGTCTCTATTCGTTACCTGGCAAACGAATGTCGTTCATCGTCAGGGGGCTTGTGGAGAGCCCTCACTCGCCATCCGGCTGTAAGCTTCGATAGAACGGCAGGCGAAACTCCGTACGATCGGCGTTCAGCGTGATCGACTTGCGTTCGACCTCGCCCCCCAACTCACGGGGCCAGGTGACATCCACATCATAAGTCAATCCCTCGGTCAATCTCACCGGCAGCTCGGCCACAAAATTGCCCTCCCGGTTTGTCGTGCCGGCCACGAAGCTCTTGATGCCTTGGCAGGTGACTTTCACCTGCAACCCATAAAGGCCGGGTCCGTCCGGATAGTCCTGCACGACGACGCGAAGTTTTGTGGACTTCAGATCCTCGGAGCGGAACGCATTTCGCAGGGAGATGGTCAGCCCACTTCGTGAAGCCGAGCTGCGGGCGGGCGTCGGCATTATCACGGCTGATGGGGGCAACGGGCTGGGTGGGTGCTGCAACTCCGGCTCCACCTGGTCCCGGCTGATGCGAATCTCAGGCATGGTGGCCGGCGGCGTTGACGGCCTTTCGGCCAGATCGTCCTCGGTAATCACAATCGGCGCACCGCGGGCCGGAGTGGCCGGCGACTCATTCAGCTCCTCCGACGACACCTGTACAGTTTCCCGCGAGTATTCCGGGTAACGAATAGGCACCGGCATTCGATAATGAGGCGGCAACGGCGCTATCGGCGCTTCCGGCGCGACGCCCTGCCCGGCACTTCCACCGAGCGAGGGGTCGAATGCCAGCTTGCGGGCCAGCTTCTCACGGTCTGTCGCGCTGCGCTGCACCTGCTGGCGAATGAAGTGGGCGCCGCGCTTCAGAATCTGGCCAGCCGGGCTGTGCGCGCCGGGGGGCGAAGCGGGGTCCAACTGGTAGAGCGGGAACTGACGCTGCCAGGCGAAAGCAGCCAGGATCAGCGGCAGCCAATCCACGGCAACCTCTCCTTCGGGCAGAGGCGTGCTGGCGCTTACCTGGGCCAGGCCAAGCAACTCCTCGTTGCGCAGCAGGCCGCTGTCGGATAGAAGCTCATAAAGTGCGATTCGACCGCCCGCCGGTGCCTGGACCAGCCGGGAGAAGTCGTTCCAGGTTGGCTCGTCCAGCAGCTCGGCCGCCCACATCAGCGCCTTAGCGCGCGAATTGGTGAAAGCCGGCGCCGGCCCGCTGCCTGCCGCCGGCTGATTCAGGTCCGTAACCAGCCAGTTCAACAGGCGTTGACCCAGCAGGGCCAGTCGGCGGTCATCATGCGCCGGGATGATCTTCTCTGGTTCATTCAGCATAATGTGCTCCACAATGGAAACCTGGCAGGTCCGGCGGTGGACCTAGTCCAAGGTAGCAAAGCCTGAGCGACCTGCCAGGTTTCGCACTAAAGGGCAACGCTGGCTTCGAGCTTATGCAGCCCTTCCCACACGCGCATCAACTCTTCCATGTCGGACACCGACTCCAGGTCAATCTCCATTGCCTGGCGGAGCGCCTCGTCGTGCAACTTTCGGTCGTGCTGGCGCAACATGGGCTTGATGATGTGATTGTTCAGATCGCGCTCTGCCTTGGTCGCTTCCAGCCAGAATAGGCGACGCAGCCGCGGCAGCAGAGTATCGTCGCCAAAGAGGTCGTCAACGATATGTTGGAATATCTGGTTGGTCTTGGTGGCAATGCCTTCCAGTTTGTCGGCGTAGCTGATCTCCAACGACTTGATGGCGGCGGTGCCGCTTTCAGCCCCATCGCCAGTAGGAAGACCAATCACGAACTCCGGCTCAGCCGGCTGGTCAAGGATGCTGATGGTGAAGTCGGCCTCCTCGGTGGCCGGGGCTGGTTCCGCGGCTGCCTGTCGGCGCGGTTGGCTGGCGCTGATCTGCTGGCGCACCGCCTCCGGTCCAAGCAGCATGCCGTCCAGCAGCCGGTCGTTGTCGGGCAGGGCCAACTCGGACTCTGTTTCCACAAGCCGGTGGTGCACAGAACGATCAGGCTTCACCAGCTCGTACATCGTCGCTTGCCGGCACACCTGCCGGAAGCTCGCGCCGATGCGCCGAACTAACGCGCTGTACGCTTCTGCCAAACTTACCGGCACGCCATTCTCCGGCAGCGTGTAGGTGTATTCCTGTCCGTAACTGGCGCGCTCCAGGCGAGACAGTATCTCGTGCGCTTCCAATGTGCGCTCCAACTCGGCGGCGATCACGTTGGCTACTTCCGGCATAAAGTTCGACACCGCTTCCTGCATAACCAGCTCAACCTGGTAGAGGATACGCTTGATTGGGACTTCAATGCCGCTCGTGCCCCAGATCAGGTTGTCATAGGTAACATCGCGCTCATCCCAGTGCTCCGTGCCGTAGCTGTCCAGCAGAGAATCGATCTCGCGCTGAACGGCATCCTGCACCATGCCCTGCACGCCGTTGAGGGTCGGGCGGAGCAGAGCGCGGAAGCGCTCATCGTCGTTGTAACGACCGCTGACTTCGACCAGAGCCGCATGGAAGGCGCGCGGCAGCTCCTTCTGCTGCCGGAGCAGGATGTTCTCGTAGCGCCGTTCCTGCATCGATTCCCAACTGGTGGCAAATGGGGGATGGACGCCACGCGCCGCCAGCTGTTTCTCATAATAGAAGCGCAGCGACTGTAACGCGTTACGGACCCGCGTGGCCGCTTCACGTAACTGGCTGCGCACGCGCTCGGTACGGATGAACTCGATCAACCGGTCGCGCAACAGCGGCACTTCGCTCAACTTCAGCAACGCCTCTTTTGTGTTCGGGTCCAGCGGGTCGCTCTCGTTGATCGCGCCAAGCTGGTCGCTAAAGACCTTGATAATCCGCTCCGTCTCGCTGGCAAATTCCTGCGGGGCGTTGTCCGGATCCTGCACAAAAAGGGCCGGGGGAGCCATGACCAGGAAGTAGGGCCGGTTCAGCCCGCGATCGGCATAGCGCTCCCAGTAGTTGGGGGCTATGTAGCGGGTCACTTCCTTGACTTCCAGCTCGGCTTCGGGCAGGCCGGAGTTCAGCCGGTCAAAGGCCTGGCGCACATTCGCACCGTTGACCGCCAGGAATATCTTGGCCGCGGCCTCATCCAAATCGTTGCCGGACAGACCGAACAGACGATTCTCCTTGATCCAGTTGACGGCGGAGAGAGATTTCATCTCGTCCACGCGCTGGCGGCCGGCATCGGTGACCAGCACGATCATCGCGTCTTCGCGCTTCATTTCCTCCAGCGTGATCGCTTCATGAAGCTTCATGCCGGCGCCCAGGCCGGGCACGTCCACGATGCGCAGGTGGCCGTCCATCAACAGGTTGGGCTGACCGGTACGCGGCCGGACGCGGAAGGTAGCGGAGCGGACCAACCGGATCTGTCGTTTCTGCAGATTACCCTTGAAGCCGTCTTCCCGCAGATGCTTGTATGAGTCCTCGTCGGCCAGTGGGAGTGAGGTGGGGGCCGGCGGCCCATTGGTGTAGAGGTCCTCGTGAGCCTCATATGTGCGGATGCAGTCCAGCAGGATCTCGAGGTATTCGTCGCGTTCGGTCTTGGCATTCTCGCGGCCGTCGGTAATGATGCCGTTGATCATTTCCTGAGCTTGTTCGCGCTCGCCCCGATTGGTAATATCGAAACCTTCGATGCTACTGAGCTGGCAGAGGCGGCGCACCCGGTCCGCAAACTCATCCCGGTTCCAGTAGGTCAAGGTCAGGGATTCTTCTTCACCTTCTGCGGCCTGCTCGACGTAGACGATGGTGCCGGTGACGGCAGTAACGGCGCCGGTCGGCAACAGATTCCGCCCCAGGAGCGCATTGATCAGGGTACTCTTGCCGACGCCGGTGCCGCCAAAGAAGACCAGCGTGTACGTACGTTGGGAGAGGATCTTCTGCGCCTCATCAATGCTGAACTGTGCTTGCGGGACCGCCCGAATGAGATAATCGCGCGTGCCGTCAATGGTTTTCTGCAGGTTGAGCCACTGTTCTACCTGCGGTGGGCTAATAAATGGTAACGTTTCGAGCGATGCCTTCAGCTCTACGTACTTGTCTGCTTTCTTAGCGGTCATATTGCTGTTTCCTTCCTGATAGGGTGGTCTGGGGTAAGCAACCGGCTTGCCGGGCGAGCGCTGTCCCAAGGAGCGCCTCGATCATCAACTGAATTACGGTCTCTGTCATGTTGGGATGGCACATCCGCTCCAATACACTGGCCTCGCCCCGTAAACAGGACGCAGTCGCGTCAACCGGCCGAAGATTCCGAATGCTGGCATATCCCGGCAGTAACCAGCGGTCAGCAAGTGTTCAGACACCGAAAGATATTACGCAGGGACAATGAAAAGGTTGCACGGAATTTCGAGGGGTATTATAGCACGAAGCGGCGCTGATTTGCTCCCGATTTTCATCCGGCGGCCGAACCATAGCGACGCGTAACGTCGCGCGTGCCGGTTCGTATAGGATCGTGTATTCTTCGCGAAGGTGACTGTCACTTTCCGAAGGGAAAGTCATCTGAACACCATGACAACACGATGGAGCAATCTATGCGGATCATTCTTTATCTAGGGAAAGGCGGCGTGGGCAAGACAACAGTTGCTGCTGCGACTGCCTTACGCAGCGCGGAACTGGGGTACAAGACCCTGGTCGCCAGCACAGACATCGCCCACAGCCTGGCGGACTCGTTGGACATCCCCTTGGGGAGCAAGCCGATACAAGTGGTCGAAAACCTGTGGGCGCAAGAAATCAGCGTGGTCGCCGACATTTACAACTACTGGGATACGATCACGGAGTTCGCCTCCGGCATCATCATGTCGCGCGGCGTGAACCGGGTGGTGGCAGATGAGCTGTCCGCCTTTCCGGGCATGGACGAAATTGTCTGTCTGCTGCACATTGACAAGCAGGCCAGAGAGCAGAATTTCGACCGGGTGATCATCGACGCGGCTCCCACGGGCGAGACGATACGGCTCTTGACCATGCCGGATACCTTTACCTGGTACGCGGGACATCTTACCCGCTTTGAACGGGGCATCATCCGCGCATTGAAGCCTTTTGCCGGCCGGATTCTGCAGGCCCCGGCGGATGTGCTGGAAGCCGTGCGCAAGCTGGAGGCGGGCACGCATGAGCTGCGGGCGACCCTCAGCAATCCGGAAGTGAGCAGCTATCGGGTGGTGGTGCAGCCGGAGAAAATGGTTATGCGCGAAGCGGAGCGGGCGATCAGCTATCTGGGTCTATTCAACTATCCGGTGGACAGCGTGATCATCAATCGCATCCTGCCGGAATCGTTAGCCGAAGGCGGTTTTTATCACCAGCGCCGGGAGATTCAGCAGCGTTACATCAAGCTCATTGAGGACAACTTCCGGCCTTTGCCCCTGTGGTATGCGCCCTACTATTCGCATGAGGTGGTCGGGCTGCCGGCCCTATCGCAACTGGCGGCCGACTGCTTCGGCGAAGAAGACCCGACGCAAATCTTCTATCGCGGTTCCCTGCAGGAGGTCGTGGAGCTAGAGGACGGCGCGTTCATGTTGCGCATCCCGATGCCGTTTGTAGAAAGCAGTGACGTTCGCCTGCGCAAGCGAGGAGATGAGATGTTTATCACCATCGGCAACTTCAAGCGGGAGATGATTCTTCCGACAGTGTTGGCAAAGCGGCGCGCCACCGGCGGGCGTCTGGTTGACGGCATGCTGGAGATCACCTTTCCGCCGCCGGAGCCCGAGCCGCAGGCGGAGCTGCCGGCTGAAGCCGGTGCATGAGGGCGAATTTATCACGACCACAGAATTTGTTCCGAACTTGCTGCAACTTGATCCGTTATGGCGCGTATAGGGCATAGCGTGTACATACGGAGGTACTATGTCTGACGAAATCATCTACAAGGCTCAAACGAGCGAGTTGCGCAAACGAGTTCCCGCGCCGCTGATGATTGCCGGCGGCGGCATCCTGTTCCTTTTGGCGATCATATTCTTTGGCGTAAGCATCGGCAGTCTGATCGGCGCGGCGATGGTGAGCGGCTTCGGCCTGCTATTGATGATCCCGGCCTGGAAATCCACTGAGGACGATCGCAGCAGAGCTTCGTTTCTGGCGGTACCCGGCGCGTTCCTGGCCATGCTTGGCGCTCTGCAGTTCCTGGCTGCCCTGTTCCAGCATGGGGAGATTTGGTCTTACGGCTGGCTCCTGCTACCCGCTGCTGCCGTCGGCGGCCTGATGTACGCGAAGCGCTTCAATAAGATGGCTCGCGTGCACGTCTGGGGCCAGAGCGTGCTGCGGATTCTCGTTACCCTGACCCTGGCGTTCGGCCTGTTCCTGGAACTATTGGTCTACCGCACATTTGGGCCGCTGTGGCCGTTCATGGTGATCGGATTGGGCGTCTACCTGTTTATCAGACATCAAAGGAGTAAAGCGTGATGGACGAAATGGAAATGAAAGAGGAAATGCTGGAGGAGCCGGTAGCGGAGGTAATGGAGGCAATGGACGAAAGCATTCACGTTGAAGAAGATGAGGCGGCTGAGGGCGAGGCCACCAAGGGTGGTCGCTGGAGCGAAGACATCAAGGTCGCCGGCGAGGAACTGCTGCACACCGTCAAGAAACTGCTCTATGAGGCCAACGTGCGCCGGGTCATTATCCGGAACTCAGACGGCAAGACGCTATTTGAGATCCCGCTGATCTTCGGCGTGGCCGGCATTGCCTTGCTGCCTACGCTGGCTGCGGTAGGACTGGTCGGGGCTCTGCTCACCGACTGCACAATCACCGTGGTGCGTGAGGTATCAGAGTCGAGCAAAGAAGCTGAGGCGGACGAAGCCGCCTAGCGCCTTCCATCGTTTAGCTTCCAAAAGCAGAACGACCCGCTGATTGATATTCGGCGGGTCGTTTTGCTTTCCGGCGCGGATGGAAGCGTCGCCTACGAGGGCAGCGCATCGACTCCTTCATAAACCAGTTCGACGCCTCTGATGCGGCTGATACCCTTCTCCAACAAGGTGATGACGAAAATGAAAATGAGATCCACTCCGATCACCAGAGAGAAGGTTAACCCCAGGTATCCCAGAACGACCGCCACCGGCCCGACCAGCCCATTAGTCACTGTCTGCTGAAGATTCAAGAGGTAAACCAGCGCCAGCACAATGGTCAGCACGACAGCAAAGGCAGGCCAAGCCCGCCGGTCGGAAGGGCTGGGCATCATGGCATTGCTGATCACAAAGATGAGGTAAAGCCAGACAAAGAAATCTGCGGCAGAGAAGATCTGTCCGAGCGCCTGGGTCAGTTGCTCTACATCTGCGCTCTGCACAGCCGCAGCCAGGTCGGTAACGCCGAAAACTCGTTGGCCGATCAGTAGTATTACCAGCGTGCCGCTGATCAAAGGCGCGCCGCCAATCAAGCTCTCCCGGATCGGGCCGAGGTTGCGGTGCTTGTAATACTCGAGATAACCAAGCTGAACGGAGCCGTCTTTCTTCATCTCCGGCAGCAGTGAAAGCGAGCCTGTGCGCACGCCTAGCAGCCGGGCGGTGGCCCAATGGCTTAGCTCATGCAGCAACACTCCCGGCAAGAGGATGATGGCGTATAGAATAACCGCCCGATCCATCCGGCCGGTAATCAGGAGGGCGACTCCCCGCAGATGGCGATGAATCCAGCGCTGCAACAGCAGCATTACCGGAAAGGTCAGCACCACCCAGAAGACGGGCATCAGTGAATCGCTCATCAAACGATACGTTTCCTAACGGAGGGCGGCGGTCTTCCGCACCATGTCGACGAAGCTCGCCTTCAGGCTGGCGCCCCCTACCAAAGCCCCGTCAATATCCTCCTGGCTCATGAACTCCTCGATGTTCTCCGGCGTGGTGCTACCTCCATACTGGATGCGCACCGACTGCGCCGTCTCCTCGCCGTACAGATCAGCGACCGCGCCGCGGACGGTGAGGCCGATAATGCTGCCGGCTTGCGCTCCACTGGCTGCTCGGCCGGTGCCGATGGCCCAGATCGGTTCATAGGCGATGACACACCGCACAATCTGTTCGGCGCTGAGACCTTGCAGGGCGGCCCGCACCTGACCACCGACGAAGACGTGCGTCTCGCCGGCCTCGTTCTGTTCCAGGCTCTCGCCGACGCAAACGATCGGGGTGAGGTTATGGGCCAGCGCCGCCTTAATCTTCTTGTTCACACCCTCGTCTGTCTCCCCAAAGTAGGCCCGTCTTTCAGAGTGGCCCAGGATGACGTAGCGACAGAAGGGGGTCAGCATGTTGGGGGCCAGCTCGCCGGTGTAGGCGCCCTTTTCGGCGTAGTACATGTTCTGGGCGCCGATTCCGATTCGAGTGGCCTGGAGCGCCTCAGAGACCGCCGGAATGGCGATGACCGGCGGGCAAATGACCGACTCGACAGACGTTATTTCATTCAAACCGTTCCTGATCTCGCGCACGAAGGACACTGCCTCCACGGCGGTCAGATTCATTTTCCAGTTTCCAGCAATGATAGGGGTACGCATGGTTATTCTTTCCTTGAGATCGTCCTCGCCGGCTACTTCCGGCAGGGCGACTGACTGCTGTACGATAAGCTCCAACCTGCCGCCAATTTATACAGGAGAACGGGTGCACCGGCAAGCCGGGAGCGCCCATTCTCTGTGACGGCTACCCAGGATGGCGACACGCCTTGCCACCCTGGGTAGCCGACCAGATAATCCCGCCGTCCGGCTACTTGGCGAAGCCCAGAGCGCGGGTTTCTCGAATGACTGTCACCTGGATCTGGCCGGGATATTGCATGCTGTCTTCGATGGTGCGGGCGATGTCCTTTGAAAGACGCATTGCGCCCAGATCATCGATCACAGCCGGCTTCACCAGAATGCGGATCTCACGGCCCGCCTGAAGTGCGTAGGCGCTTTCCACGCCGTCAAAGGACTTGGCGATATCCTCCAGCGTGCGCACGCGCTTAATATAGTTCTCCAGGCTTTCGCGGCGGGCGCCGGGTCGCGCTCCTGAAATAGCATCGGCCGCTTCCACAATAATGGCCTCCACGCTCTCCTGTTCCACCTCGTGGTGGTGAGAAGCGATGGCATTGACCACAGCCGGCGGCGCCTTGAAGCGCTTGGCAAACTCTGCTCCTAACAAGGCGTGCGTGCCTTCCTGTTCATGATCCATGGCCTTGCCGAGATCATGCAGCAGTGCGCCCATCTTGGCCGTTTCGACATCAGCGCCCAGTTCGGCCGCCAGCATCGCCGCTATTTTGGAGGCTTCCACGGCGTGGTGGAGCTGGTTTTGCCCATAAGAGGTGCGGAACTTCAGACGGCCCAACATCAGCAAGATCTCCGGGTGGAGACCATGGACATTGGCTTCAAAGGCGGCCTCATCGCCGGCCTCCTTAATGACCCGCTTTACTTCGTTACGCTGCTCAATCACCAGCTTCTCAATGCGCGCCGGATGAATGCGGCCGTCTCCAATCAGCTTCTCTAGTGCGCGTCGGGCGACCTCTCGCCGGATGGGATCAAAGCTGGAGACCGTCACCGCCTCCGGCGTGTCATCAACGACGATGTCAACGCCGGCGGCCGCCTCGAATGCGCGGATGTTGCGCCCGCTGCGCCCAATGATCCGCCCCTTCATCTCCTCGCTGGGAATGGCCACTGTCGAGACGGCAAGCTCCGCCACGTGGTCGCTGGCAACCCGTTGAATGGCCAACGCGATGAGCGAACGCGCCTTCTCCTCGGCGGTATCTCGCGCCTCGTCCTCAATTTCGCGCATAATGCGAGCCATATCTTGACGGGACTCAACCTCGACTGATTCGAGGAGCAATTGTTTGGCCTCGTCAGCCGTCAGCGCAGCGATGCGCTCCAGTTCCTGCCGACGCTCTTCCTCCAGTTCGACCAGCTGACTCTTACGCCGATCCAACCGGCTTTGACGCTTCGCCAGTTGCTTGTCCTGAGCCTCCAGTCTGACCTGTAGCGCGTCAAGCTGTTCCTGCCGGCGGTCAAGGCGCTCCTCCGCTCGGGCCAGATCTTTACGGCGTTGGTCGGCTACCTTTTCCGCTTCAGCGCGGATCTCCTGCGATTCCTGCCTGGCCTCCTTAAGGAGCAATTCGGCTTCTCTTTCAGAGCGGAGGCGGGTGGTATCTGCGTCCTTGTTAGCCTGGTCATAGATGGCCTCCGTTCGCGGCTGAAGCCGGCGCTGCACGATGAATGCTGCCACTACCGCCCCAATTAATAGGCCCAGAAGCAGGCCTAGTATTAATTCCATCTCATTCTCCTTAGCATCGACGTCGCTAGGAAACGTTGCCTAAGTCGTCGACTCGTCTTGATCCAGTTCTTGCCAACTTGCGGCCACCGCCTGGCTGATAGTCTGATAACCAAAGCCGCGGCCCTGCAGATATCGGCTCATCTTCTGCCGGAATGTATCGTACGGTAATTGCGCCCAGCGATACCCGCGCTGTGCTGCTGCTCTGTGCGCCATTTCTTCATCGCTGACGACTTCCAGCGCTTCATCGATAATGTCCCTGGCCAACCCTTTGCCGGCCAACTCCTGGCGCAACGCCATTTTGCTCCTGGGCTTGAAGGCAAGCCGCTGCTCCACCCAATACCCGGCAAATGCCCGATCGTCGAGCAGTTGTGCCTCTTCCAAACTTGCGATCACTCGTTCGACTGTTTCGAGGTCATAGCCCTTTTGGCTCAAGTTGCGCTGCACTTCGGAAACGCTGCGCGGGCGGTAGCTGAGTAAGGCAACTGCCGCTTCCCGGGCGCGCCGATATGTATCGTCTTCACTCAGCACGTTAAGCGCATCTTCGGACAGCAAGTTTCCCACCCGTAGCTGGGCGGCTGCCTCAATGTTCAGGCTCAGCGCGTACTCACCGTCCAGGTATATATTAACCCGATCGGGACTACGCTTTTGTTCTGTTATCGCGGTGATAGTACGCAATACAGTATCAGGCCGAAACAGATTTCCAGGGAGCCAGCATTGCTCCACAGCAACACACACTTGTCAGGCCGGCAAGTGCTCCACAAAATCGCTGCGTCCGCTCACGCTACCAAGTTTTGCGGTCAGCGACTGCTGTTATTTAATTCGGGCGGTCTTGCGGTTACACCCGCACAACCGATCTAAGAGGGCAACTGTGAGTGAGGGCGTCTACTCTGCCATGGGCTCAAGAGGCAGCTCGGGGGCTTTGAAGCCGGCTTCACGACGCACGGCCTTCTCAATCTCTTCCAACACGCCTGTGTTCTCTTGCAGAAAGACCTTGGCATTTTCGCGGCCCTGACCGAGGAGGATCTCGCCATAGCGGAAGTAAGCGCCCCGCTTGTCAATGACGCCGTATGCGGCGCCCAGGTCCACCACGTCTCCGACCTTGGAAATGCCTTCGTTGTACATAATGTCGAACTCGCATTCGGTAA
>CAZIKT010000025.1:0-56437 GCA_964539885.1 uncultured Ardenticatenaceae bacterium
GCGACCATTCTTAATTGGCGTGATCATTGTACTACTTCTGATATCCGCCTGTTCCACCGCTGAGCCGGCGTCGCCCGCCAGCGAGGTGGCTGTAGCGACAGCAGTCCCGGCCACCCTGACGCCGGCTCCAACCAAGACCCCACAGCCAACAGAAACCCCGATCCAGACGGAAACGGCGACCATGGCGGTGACTGAGACCGCGACAGTTGAACCAACTGTCATCCCGCCCACCGCGACACCGGAGCCGACCGCCGAGGTAGCACCATATTCGCCGATAGAACGGCTGGCGGAAGCGGCCAATATCACCATCGTTAACGCCCCCGGCGCGCCGGAAAACGAAAACCCGGTGCCGATTTGGTTTGGTGACCAGCCTATTCCCTGGGGGATAGAAGTAACGGATATGGAGGAGTTCTCCCGCCTTATATTCTCCGAATGGGTCGACAACGTCATCATCCCGGTACTGAGGGAGAGTAATTGGACGCATGAAGAATTCCAACCCTACCGCGATCTCTTTGCCAGCCTCGAAGACAAAAGCGAGGCATCGGTGCGGGAAGCCATCGTGAACCGGATCCAAGAAGAGGGCTTTGTGCGCCTGCCGTGGCTTGAATGGGATGGCTGGTATCCGGGTGTGACCGAGCTGCCCCGTTATGGCCCGCCAGTGCGACCGACGGTGGTGCGAGCGAACCTAAACTTTACCATTGAAGTACTGCATGCCGACAGGTGGGAATCGAGTTTTGCCGATACCTATAGCCCGGCGGATATGGGGTTGGAGGCGTTTCCTGAGAATTTGCTTTGGTGGTCGGCTGGTTCAGCGCTGATGTTTGATGGCACCAAGTATCAGATTCTACTAAAAGGTCATGCGGCGGCTGCAGCCACGGCGGCGAAACCCAATTTCATCTGGGTGTTTGACTGTTTGTCATGGGAAACTCGAAGAGCGATCCTCGGCAACGACCCCACGGTCATGAGTCCGGAAGCCAATGCAAAGTTTAGTGATGCGTGGTCGTGGGACGAACAGGGGTTGCGCTGGCCACTGGCCACAGTAAAGTTTGAGCAGTAGTCACCGGCTCAATTGACCAGGTGTGGTGGGGTGAGTAAGCGAAAGCCTTCGGGCTTGATTTGCCGGGTGGGGTTGGATATGCTGAAGAGGTGGGAGAGGTACAGCAAAAAAGAATAGTTTTGGCCGTGGCGCTTACCGTAGCCGTCGTTGTCGTGGGATTCTTGGCTTGGGTAGGCTACAGCCAGACTGAAGGCAGCACCACCAGCGCGGGGTCGCTCCTCAAACAAGTGGGCCTCAAAAAGCAAGGCAGTATCCTCGTCACCAACGAGGACCCGGACTATGAAGTGTACGAGGTCAACGAAGCCCTGGTGCAGGCGTACTTAGCTAAACTGGGGGTTTGGGAGGCGGACGGCGCACGCGCGAGCAGTAGCGGGGGCGTGAACCAGTTTGTGGACGCCGACTCACTCGAGCTACTTTTCACCAACACCCCACAAGGCTCAAAGACCACCGAGGCTGAAGTGACAGTAGCAACCGTGGATGTAGTCGGTAACGAGAACGGCGTCACGATCAGACTTTACTTTACCCCCAGCAAAATCGCAGAAGACAGCTTTGAGCGCTACCTGAACATAGAACTCCTCAAAGCCTTTTACCTTACCGGCAGCCCCAGTAAACAAGAAGCGCTGGTGGGGTTTAACCGCGAAGTCGGCGCCTTTGTGGAGTCAGGCCAACCCTTGGTCAAGGTGCGAACGGCAGGCAAGACATGAAGTCAATGGTGCTAATCATCGCCGGAGTTGGCCTCACCACCACCCTCCTGACCGCCTCAGGCGAGGCACAAGCCCAAACCTGCAGCGGCTCGGTGGAGTGTGGGACGTCCGATGACGGCCGCTGGGTCTGCAGCGGAAACCAGACTTTTACATGTAATATTGCCCAACCTCCCGACGAATGTGCCGTCAACGGCTGGGGCACCTGCACCTATATTGAAGACACGTGTGTAGGAGGCGGGGTGACGCTGGGGTGCAGTGGGGCTACTAATCAAACTGCCTGTTACGCAGTGGCTCAAAGTTGTTTCGATTGTCCCGTAAATAGCTGCGATTGGGATCCGGGTAGTGGCGGTGGGGGACAACCGACGGCAACGCCGGGGGGCCCGAGCCCAACGCCGTGGGATTGCAGTATGATCGCGGTGGGAAGCTGCGGCATGGGTAATGAATGCAGTAGCGTGGCAGACTGTCCGAACCAACCAGGGTGGGACTGCCGGTATGAGCCGGGGCAAGGATCCACGCCAGTCTGTATGCACTCGTGTTGTAGCGGGGGTGCGGGGAGTAGTGGCTGTGCGGATTATTGCAATGAGGCGACAGGCAACTTTTGTTTTAGCGGCTTTACCTGTACACCCCAAAGCTCAATACCCCCAGGAGGCTGCCCCCACGCCAACTGCTGCTGGAAGAGTACGTGTACGGTGCCACCAACGCCCACGCAGATGTGGTAGCGTGGCTGGCAAGGGCGGTGGGTCAAGGGGAGGTGGGTGGGAATCAAATAATATGACCACTTCAGAAGCCGAGGGTGCGGGTCAGCCGCAACGCGGTGGCCGCTATGTACCCCGGCGGCAAAGGACCCAAGAAGACGGCTTCCTGGTCGAGTATTCCATCGAAATAGGCGGCAGTTGAATCGTCGTAGGCCAGAGGATGCCAGTGGAGCCGGTAGTCACGATCTGCCGGCAATTGCGCCTGACCTCTTTGATCGAACATCGCCCCGTCGCCGGCACATCAGCCTGACAAATTACCCGCCCGGCACAATCTATGCTATCATTCGGCTGTATTCTGGCGTGGAAGAGGGCTAATCACTATGGAATTCACACCACCGGCATTTGATCTCAGCGCCATTGCGCCCTTGCTCATCGTAATCATTTGGGGCATGGCGTTGATGCTGCTGGACCTGGTCTTGCCGCCGGCCGGCAAACGCTGGATCGGATGGCTGAGCTTTCTCGGTTACGCGGCGGCCCTGGCGGCGACGGTCGCGCTATGGGGAACTGAGACCGGGGTGTTCACGCCCGTGGGTGGCGAGCCGATGCTGCTGGTGGATAACTACAGCAACTTCCTCAACATACTCTTCTTAATGACCGGCGCGCTGACCGTGCTCTTCTCGCTGCATTATCTGGTGAAAGCCGGCCTGGATCGGGCCGAATATTATTACCTGATGATGTTCTCGATCAGCGGCATGATGCTCATGGGCATGGCCAACGACCTGATCGTGGTCTTCCTGGCCCTGGAATTGCTCTCCATCCCGCTCTATATTTTGGCCGGCTTTGCCCGGCCCCGCGTCGATTCGGAAGAATCGGCCATGAAATACTTCCTGCTTGGCGCGTTTGCCTCCGGCTTCCTCGTCTTCGGCGTCGCCCTGATCTATGGGGCCAGCGGCTCGACATCATTGCCGGTGGTGGTTGCCGCCATTGGCGAGGCCGGGGTGTTGGGCGCGATGGGCGCGGCGCTGCTGCTGGTTGGGCTGGGCTTCAAGGTGGCGGCGGTCCCATTCCACATGTGGACGCCCGACGTTTACGAGGGCGCGCCGACGGCGGTGACCGGCTTCATGTCCGTCGGCGCGAAGATTGCCGGCTTTGCCGCCATGATCCGCATCCTGGTCTCGGCCATCCCGGAACTGGACGCGGCCTGGGCCCCGGCGCTGGCGGTCATCGCCGGCTTAACACTGATCATCGGCAACGTGGTGGCCCTCCGGCAACAGAACATCAAGCGCATGCTCGGCTACTCCAGTATCGCGCACGCCGGCTATATCATGATGGCAATGGCGGCAACCTCGCAAAGCGACACCGCCGTCAGCGCGGCCCTCTTCTACATGCTGGCCTACCTGTTCAGCAACCTGGGCGCTTTCGCCGTCGTCATCGCCGTCGAGCGCCAGGAAGGCCAGGGGGTGATGCTGGATGATTACAAGGGGCTGGCCCGGCGCAGCCCACTGTTGGCCCTGGCCATGGCTTACTTCATGCTTTCGCTCACCGGCGTGCCGCCGACCGGCGGCTTCACCGGCAAATTCCTCATCTTCCAGTCAACGGTGGACGCCGGTCTGTTGTGGCTGACCATCATCGGCGTGATCACCAGCGTGATTTCCGGCTACTTCTACCTGCGGGTAGTCTACTACTCCTACATGTACGAGGGTGAAGGGGAAGTCACCTCCAGGCCGTCGCTGAACGCGGTTATCGCCATCGCCGCCCTGGCGACGCTCTGGTTGGGCATATTGCCCGGCTTCTGGTATGGCGTGGCCCAGGACGCGGTGGTTAGCGCCGCCCGTCTGTTGCTCGGCGGCTGAGCTATCTCCTGACGCCGGTCAGAACAGGCGGGGCTGTTGAGGCGGGGCCAACGGCGCGGTGGGCAAGCCGGCGATCTCCATGAATTTCCGGCAGGTGGCGGGAGCGAAGCCGGCGTAATCGTTGTTGAAGAAACCGAAAACCTCCCGGATGCCGTCCTCCCGGCGAGACTGGATATCTGCATACCACTCCCGCAGTTGATCGCTGCGATCCACCCGTTCGTGGTCGTGGCGATCGTAGACGCCGTGCCGGCCAATCCAACGGATATACACGAAGTCAGTGGTCACATAGACGCGCTGGGGCAAATAATGGTATTCGGTCGAGGCCCAACAGACGTTATGCGCCTGCAGTAACTCCCCCGTTTCGCGCGCGTGCCAGGAGGCGTGACGAAACTCGACCGCGAAGCGTACGTCTCCCGGCAGTTCGGCGAGAAAGGCCGCCAGCGCGTCAATCTCACCCCGCGAGAAATCCGGCGGCAACTGGATCAGGGCCGGGCCAAGCCGGTCGCCGAAGAGCCGGATGGCGCTCAGGAACTCCGCCGTCAATTCGGCGACGCCGACCAGCCTGCTTTCGTGGGTAATCTGTCGCGGAAACTTGGGGCTGAAGGAGAAGCCGGGAGGGACCATCTCCGCCCAGCGGCGCACGGTGTCAGGCCGGGGCGGGCCGTAAAAGGTGGTATCAACCTCCACGGCGTTGAAGCCCTCGCTGTAGCGGCTGAGATAGTCGCGGGAGGGCATGCCGGCAGGGTAGAAGACGCCTTCCCAATCCTTGTAGCCATACCCCATGGTACCCAGATGCCAGGTCAGATCGCTCATTGATTTCGCTCGACAGACCGCCATGCGGTTACAATTGGCCGTCGCTTTGTCATCTCCTGGAGAATCGAGGTGTGATGTGAGTTGGATCTACCTTGTCCTGGCCATCGCGTTTGAGGTCGCCGGGACAACCAGCCTGAAACTGTCAGATGGACTATCGCGCCCGGTCCCGTCTGTGGCCATGTTCGTGCTGTACGTCCTGTCCTTCGCGTCGCTGTCCTTTGCCCTGAAGGAATTGGAAGTGGGTATTGTCTACGCCATCTGGGCCGGCATCGGCACGGCGGCCATCACGCTGATCGGCGTCTGGTGGTTCCAGGAGAGCCTGACGCCGCTGAAGATCGTTTCCATTGCGCTGATCATCGCCGGCGTGGTAGGGTTGAACCTGGCCGGCAGCGCGAGCTCGTAGCCGGGGACTCAGGCGGTGCGCGTGGCCTCTTGCGTCGGACCGACGGTCAGGAAATCCCGGGCGAAGCGGTTGCTATATTGGGCCAGCAGCGCCTGCACCCGCTCATGATCCGGCGAGGCCACGATCAGCCCGGCGTGATATGGCTTGTGAATGCGCCAGGCAATTTCCGGGTCGTTGTACGCCGACATATCCGGCCATTCCTGCCGGGCCAGGCAAATCAGGATGCCGGCGTATTCATCGCGCACCGTAGGCAGCACGTAGGGCCGACTCTGGGCATGGGCTACTTCAATGCGCGCCCATTCGCGCCACAGGTTCACGCCGGAGGAAGCGGCAATCATGTCCGCCAGGTTCGCGCCGCCCACCCGGGCAGCCGTCTCCAGGAAGTAGAAGTCGCCGTCCTCGCCGCGGATATATTCCGTGTGCGTCGCCCCGCGCACATAGCCGGTGGCGCTGATCAGTTGCCGATTCAGCTCATGCAATTGCCGGGTCTCGTCGCTGTCGAAGGGTAGCGTGGTTGACATGAACACGCCTCCCTGATGGGAGACGTTCAGTGGCGGGCGACCGTACTTGTGCGCCCGCATGAAGACTATCTCGCGCTCTTCAACCAGGGCATCCACGTGATAAACATCGCCGGATACAAACTGCTCAAGCAAGTAGAAAGACTGCCGGTCGCCGAGATCGTGAATGTTTTGCCATGCTTCTTCTTTGGAATTGGCCTTCATGATGCCGACCGCCCCGGCTTCAAAGCGCGGCTTCAACACCCACGGCGGCGGCACGCGATCCATAAACTGGTTCAGGCGGTCATAGTTGAGCACATGCACGAAGGCCGGCACGCGCAAGCCGGCTTCCTCCGCCTTCATGCGCATCGACAGTTTGTCGCGGAAGAAGCGGGCCGTGGTGCTACCCATGCCGGGCAGGCGCAGATGCTCGCGCAAATCGGATGCCAGCCGGACGTCGTAGTCGTCCAGGGCTACGATGCGATCGATAACCCGGGTGCGCGCCAGATAGCTCACGCCGAGGAGGACATCGTCATGCCGGGCCAGGTCCGGCATGTAGTAGACCTCGTCAATGGCGGCCCACGGCCAGGCTTCGGCCCGGAACTGCTCCTCAGTAATCAGGATCACTCGACAGCCCTCCTCTTTGCAGCTTTTCAGGAAGGACTCGCCCTTGAAGCCGCTGGAAATGCAGAGGATGGTGCCGGCTGAATTGGTCATGACAACCTCGCAAATGTTGGCGCTTTACCGGCCATTCGCCGCTCAGCGTGGCCGGACACCGGATATTCTATCTTGCGTTGGCCGCATGCGAAAACGAAAATAGTATCATGTACTGTGCCAGCGATCTTGCGCGCCGCCGGCACAGTAGGGGCGTACCCTTGTGGTCGTCCCGGGGTGGGCACAAGACCCACCCCACAAACGTCCTTTTTCAGAGGAGAAATCATGACCGCAACTCACCTGACAACTTTTGTGGAGGTCTCGCCGGAATCTCACTTCCCCATACAAAACCTGCCCTATGGCGTGTTCTCCCCGGTGAACGGCGGCATGCCCCGTGTCGGCGTGCGCATCGGCGACCACCTGCTCGACCTTGCTACGTTGCAGCAGGAGGGCTTCTTCAGGGGTCCCCACCTGAGCGGGCATGGCGAAATTTACCGGCAACCTACGCTGAACGAGTTCATGGCCCTGGGCCGTCCGGCATGGCGGGAGGCGCGTCAGGTCATTCAGCAGTTGCTGCTGGCCGACAATCCCTCGTTACGCGACGATCCGGCGCTGCGCAGCCGGGCCTTGTTTGACATCCGGGATGTGCGCCTTTTCCTGCCGGCGCAGATCGGCGACTACACAGACTTCTATTCCTCGCGCCAACACGCGACCAATGTCGGAGCTATGTTCCGCGACCCGGCCAACGCCCTGCTGCCCAACTGGCTACACCTGCCCGTGGCCTATCACGGGCGGGCCAGCTCAGTGGTAGTCAGCGGGACCGATATTCACCGGCCTCGCGGGCAGATGAAGCCGCCGGGCGCGCCCATGCCCACCTTTGGACCCAGCCGGGAGCTCGACTTCGAGCTGGAGATGGGCTTCCTGGTGGGGCCGGGCAATGAGCTGGGCAAGCCGATCGCGGTGCGCGACGCCGGCGACCACATCTTCGGCCTGGTCCTGGTCAATGATTGGAGCGCCCGCGACATCCAGGGCTGGGAGTATCGGCCGCTGGGGCCGTTCCTGGCAAAGAACTTCGCCACTACCATTTCGCCTTGGGTGGTGCCGCTGGAGGCGTTGGAGCCGTTTCGTTGCCCGGGGCCGGAGCAGTCGCCAGAGCCGCTACCCTATTTGCGCCGGGATGAGCCGGCAAGCTATGACATTCAACTGGAGGTGCGTCTACAAACCGATACCATGCGCGAGCCGGCGACCATCTGCCGCACCAATTTCCGCCATTTGTATTGGAGCATGGCGCAACAACTGGCGCACCACACGGTAACGGGCTGCAATCTGCGGCCGGGCGACTTGCTGGCCTCCGGCACAATCAGCGGCCCGACGCCGGATTCCTACGGCTCAATGCTGGAGCTGGCCTGGCGCGGCGAACGGCCCATCGAGTTACCGAACGGCGACTTGCGCCGCTTCCTGCAGGACGGCGACCGGCTGACGTTGACCGGCTGGTGCCAGGGAGACGGCTATAGCGTGGGCTTCGGGGAAGCAACGGGCCGGCTTTTGCCAGCCTTGAGCGAAGCCGGCTGACAAAATGAAAAGACGCTGCCCTACCGGAGCAGCGTCTTCGCTAATAGAGCTTAGCGGACGATTTCGACGGGCTCGCCCAGCCCACTTACCCTCAGCTCGTATGTCCCTCGCGGCTCGAAGGTGAGCCATTCCTCCTCGGTGAACTCCATCGTGTAGCGCTCGCCATCTTCGTCGACAAAGACGATTACGTACTGTTCTGTGCGCGTTCCCTCCCGTTCGTTGGCGGCGAGGGCGATGGCGGGCCAGGATGGCTGCTGATCGTTGCCGGCGGCCCGTTCGGTGCGATCCGTCACCCACTTGTCTATCTCGTAGGTGTAGAGCGTGTCGTAGACCGGCACCTGTTCGTAAACCGGCTCCTCATAGTATTCGGTGCGATAGCGGGTTTCGTACACCGGCTCGGTACACTCGACATCCTCGAAGAAGCCGTTACCCAGGTCGCGCTGGCCACAAACGTAAGTGCGTTGCCCCACCTGCACCTGCTCAGACACCTGTCGTTGTGCCGGCACGTAGCCGGTGAGCACCTGCTCATAACTGCGGATCTCCTGGCGCTCGCTCAGCGTCCGCCCGCCGGCAGGTACCTCCCAATCTTCTTCGGTAACCGTCCGAAAGGCCTCCACCCCAACCGTCCGCTCCCAGCTCATTTCGGCGACGGTGACATTCTTCTCGGTGTTGCGAAAAATGAGAAACGCGCCGCATGCGCAGGCCACCAGCACCAATAGCGCCAGTACACCGACGATCGGCAACCAAGCCGGCTGCTTCTTCTTGTCTTGAGTGACCGGTTGTGGGGTCGGCTCCGGGGCCATATCGCCTCTGCTGGGCGCTTCCCCTGCCCCATAAGTCTTGATCGCTTGCTCAGGACTGGTGGACTCACGGGCCGCGCCGCAATGATGACAGACGTTCTCCCCCTGGGGATTGCTGGAGCCGCAATACTCGCAAATCCAGTCGGCGCCGCTTTTCGCCTCCTTAATCAGCGAGGCCTCCTTGATTTCCGCCTCGTCTTGCTCCTTGGCCAGGTAGAATTTTGTGCCCTCCGGCCGAGAGCGAGCGCAGTTCGGGCACACCTTCTCGCGGCCAGGGATGCCGGTGGTGCCGCAATAGCGACAATCCCAACGCCCTTCGCGGATAGCCATACTTAGCTTCTCCTTTCTAGTGCGACATCGAAAACAACCAGCAGACCTGCGCCCAGTTCACGCTAATCCTCGGTCTGACCGGTCACGAAGCGGCGCGCCGTTTCCGCCAGAATGGCGGCTCCCTTTGGCATTACGCTTTCGTCGATGTCAAAAATGCTGGTGTGATGATGGCGCAGCACGCCGTCAGGGGTGGCCGCGCCCAACATGAACATGGCGCCCTTGGCCTCCTGGGTCATGTAAGCGAAATCCTCCGCGCCCATACCGAAGTGCTCCGGTATAATGGCATCCTCGCCCAACAGGTCCGCTGTCGCCCGGCGCAGCCATCCATTCACTTCGGCGCTGTTGTTCATCGCCGGGTAGCCCGGATTGATCCGGCATCCGCCGGAGCCGCCCATCACCTCGGCTACCCTGAAGCAGCGCTCCACTTCCAGCCACAGTTTCTGGCGGATTTCCGGGTCGAGCGAGCGGATCGTGCCCTGGACGCGCACTTCATTCGGGATCACATTCGATGTGGTCCCGGCATGGATCTGCCCCAGACTCACCACCACCGGCTGCAACGGGTTGATGAGCCGGGACGGGATGGCGTACAGGGCGCTCAAGAGCTGGCTGAGGATGAAGATGGGGTCGCTGCCCAGGTGCGGGTATGCGCCGTGGCCGCCATCCCCGCGAATCCAGCCGTCAAATGAATCAACCGCCGCCAGGCTGAAGCCGTCGCTGAAGCGACATTCACCGGCCGTCTTGTCCGACGAGACGTGCAGGGCAATGACCGCATCCACATTCTGCAGCGCGCCGTCCTGAATCATGGCCGTGGCCCCGCTGATCCCGTCCTCGTCAAACGCTTCCTCCGACGGTTGAAAGAGCAGGCGCACGTTGCCTTGCCAGTTGTCCTGCTCGTAGCTCTGACGGAGCAGATGCGCCACCCCCAGCAGGATGGCTGTGTGGGCGTCGTGACCGCAGGCGTGCATCACCCCTGGATTCCGGGAGGTGAATTGTTGCCGGCTTTCCTCGATGATCGGCAGCGCGTCCATGTCGGCCCGGATGGCGATTGTCGGGCCGCTGCCGCTGCCCAGCTCCGCCACCACGCCGGTCCGGCCCACGCCGGTACGGATGGCGTAGCCGCCAATCTCGCGCAGGGTATCGGCGACCAGCGCCGCCGTGCGGAACTCCTGAAAACCCAATTCTGGATGCTGGTGAATGTCTCGCCGCAGGTTGATCAGTTCATCGGCCAGCAAGTTCGCCTGTTCTATCATCTCTGTCTCTCCTCAACTAATGGTGATGACCCTTCCTTCAGGAAGTATAGGGAGGCTTGACGCCGGTAGCAAGATGGAATTACGGGAGACTGGGCCGTTTCCGCCTCAACCTGGTCCAGTCTATCGGTTGCAGATTACTCTGCAAATCCGGCCGGATTATGTTAGAATAACTCACTAAGTTCGGCCCTTTGCCGAAGCTCATTCGCTTTTTTTACTGTGCTGTACGATTTCGGTTAAGGAGGAACAAAGTGGCAGCAATGACTGCGCCCGCCCAAAAGGGGTATTGGCCGTGGTGGCTGATTCTCCTGAATGGTATCGCCGCTATTATCATTGGACTCTTGCTGTTAGTATCGCCGAAGGAGACGGTAGTGCTCCTGATGCGACTGCTTGGTCTTTACTGGATTATCAGCGGTCTATTCGGAATTGTGAGCATCTTTGTGGATAGCACTGCTTGGGGGTGGAGACTGTTTATGGGCATCATCGGCATCTTCGCCGGCTGGGTAGTGCTCGACAATCCCTTGTGGAGCGCGGTGCTGGTGCCGACCACTTTTGTCTGGCTGCTCGGTCTGCAGGGCATCGTCATCGGGATCATCTCCCTGATAGAGGCCTTTCGCGGGGCCGGCTGGGGCGCCGGCATCCTGGGCGCGATCAGCATCATCCTCGGCGCGGTGCTGCTCGGTAATGCTTTCAGCAATGCCGTCATGACGGCCCTGGTGGTTGCCTGGGTGGGCGGCATCTTCGCCATTGTCGGCGGCATTGCCGCGATTGTGATGGCTTTCCGGGTCCGAAAGGAAGGTTAACACCTTCGCCTATTATTCGTTGATGAAGGCCGGCTGATCGCCGGCCTTTTATTATTCCCGCCCGACCCTTTTCCTGATCGCCTGATAGATGGCGTTGCTCACCGAAAAATGAAACGCCGGCTCGCCGGCCCAGAACTCCCCCAACTTCCGGTTCCCAGTCTCTTCCTCGTAATTGGCGGCCTGCAAATATAGCTCCAGGCGATCGGCGTCATGCAGCACCTTCGCCTCGAGTGTCTCATCCCCGTCCAATTCCTCCCACAGTGTCATCAGTATGGTCGAAAAGGGGGTTAAGCCAAGCGCCTCTTCCACGGCGCGGCGCTCCATCTCCGGCTTTATGTCAGGTGGAAGGTAGTTCCAGGTTGGGCTGGGAATGTCGCTGGTCAGCGCTTCCGGCAAATCGTGCAATAGCGCCATGCTGAGCAGCTTGCCGGCATCAATCGGCTCGGCGACCAGCCGCGAGAGGATCAGGGCCGTGAAGGCGACCCCGTAGCTGTGAGCCGCCACACTTTCCGGCTGCGGAACACCGCGCTGCGCCCAGCCGGTGCGCACGGTGCGCTTAAGCTGATTGGCGTGTTGCAGCAGAGTAAGTACGGCGGCGAACTCTGTGTCAGAATTCATGGCTTCCTTAGAACTGAAGTGTGACTACAGGCCGGCGATCTCAGCCAGCCGCAGATCGTAAAGTGCGCCCAGATCTCGATAAAGAGCACAGGCGCGCTCCAGTCGCGTTCGTTTCTCCGCCGGGTCCCGGCTGTAGCGTCCCAGGCGATATTCCAGGAGCGCTTCATCATATGGCATGTCATACCGTCGGGCAATCGTCAGGCCGAGCTGCCAATTGCGTCGGGCGCTCTGCTCCCGTCCCCGCAACTGATCACACATGCCTTGCCATAGAAGTGTACGAGGCTGCATAATGACAAAGACACGCCCGTAGCCGGCCAGAGTGGTGCACAACCGGCGCGCCTCGCGCTGCCGATCAGAGGGAAAAGCCGCGCCTACTGCCTCCCACATTTCCACGTAACACTCGGCCAGGGCTGCAATACCGTCGCCTGTAAGCGCCTGGCTTGCGGAGGCGACGTGATCATGCAAGGTGATAGCTTGCGTCGCGACCTGCTGAGCGTTCCCAGCATCGCCCTGCCGCCAGCGAACGAGCGCCCGTATCCCCAGCTCTCGGAAGCGGGCCGAGTAATCGACCTGTTCCGCCTGGCGCTCCTGCAACCTGGCGTCGAGCGCGCGCAAACAGTCGTCGGCCTCCTCCAGTCTATCCAGGCGCTGCAGGCATTCAGTTTGACCGGTCAGGGCCAGCACCAGATGTTGCCAGTTGTCGCTCTCCGCTGAACTCCTCTCCCACCGCTGGTTGATCCTCAAGCACTCGCCGAAGTGGCCGCGATGGTACGGCACTAGTGAGCGGCTGCCGAGCGCCAATCCCAATGTCCGGCTATCGCCAGTCTGTCGGCAAAGATCGATGGCGCGATCGCTCAGTTCCAACGTGCGCGACCACATGCCGCGGCCAACGGTGTATGTATTGGCTGTGACATGGGCCCAGGCCTGAGCCGGCAGGTCACCGACCTGTTCGGAGGCAGTGATCGCCAGCCGCACGTAGAGTTCTGAGAGCGCCTCCAGGATGCGCTCCTGCGGAATGAGCCCGGAAATGACACTTAGATTGCCGTAGCCGCGGGCCATCTCCGGGCTTGGGCCGGCCAATTCGGCGAAGTTCAATGTTTTGAGGCCGGCGTCTACCAGGCGCTCCTTCTGGCTGGCGAAATAGTAGATCTCCGCAATCTGCTGGCAGGCGCGCACGGCTTCCAGTAGTAATGGCGCCTCAACCGGTGCTGCCCGACCCACAAAACGACCGGGCCAAAGCCGGTGAACAACCTGCGTCATAAGCTGCCGCAGCAGGCTCATCAGCACAGCCGAGCGACTCACCGGCGGTGGCTTGCCGGCAATTTTCAGCGTCTGCTCGAGATAGCGCTGGCTTTCAGCCATTCGACCGAGTGCCAGGTATGCCTGGCCAAGCTGTCGGGTCAGCCGGGCATCTTCCAGCCGTGATCCTTCGCTCACGGAGGCGGCCAGCTCCTGCGCGCGTTCTAGGAAGCGAATAGCGTCCCTGTTTGCGCCGCTGCGTAGCGCTTCCCCGCCGGCCATGACGGCATACATCTGCTCTCGCCGCGGGTCGCCGCCTTCGCGCCAGTGGTGTGCCAGGCGAGCGGCCATATCCGGCCCGCCGCCATAAGTGACCTCCAGCGCCTGTGCAACAGCACGATGCAGCTCTTGCGCTCGCTCCGGCAATAGCGACAACACTATCCCGTCGCGAATCTTGTCATGGGCGAACTGCCATCGCTCTTCCTGGACCTCCAGGACGGCAGCGCTGACGCCGCTATTCAGCCAGGTCTCCAGATTCACCCCTGGGGCCAACCGCTGCATCACCGGTAGGTCAATCAGCCGGCCAAGGATTGCGGCAGCCTCATACAAGGGGCGCTCGCTTTCCGGGATGTGGTCCAGCCGGCGCTGTATGATCTGGGACAACCCGCCGGTGAACACTTTGGTCGGCAGCGAAAGATCTCCGATGCTCTCCAAGTCTCCGGCCATCGCCGCCAGGGCGCGCACTACTTCGACAAGAAAGAACGGGTTCCCCTCCGATTCGCGTTGGAGAAGCTCCAACAACCTGCGCTCGCGCCCGCTGCGACCCAACATCGATTCGCTGAGCGCCCTGATTTCGGCGTCGTCGAGTCGTTCCAGGTGAATGAGATGCAGGTTGGGCAGCAAGTCCGGCAGGTCCGGCCGCTCATCATCGCGGAAGTTGCCCACCAGCATGACCGGTTGATCGCCGATAGAGCGGTGCAACCAGGCCAGTAACTCAATGCTTTCCGGACCAGCCCACTGCAGATCTTCCAGTAACAGGACCAGTGGGCGTTGCTGCCGGCGCAAAATGCCCGTGATGACGGCGAACAGGCGGGTGCGGATGTCCGCCGGGCTAAGCGTCGGCGGGGCTGGTGGAACGGATCGCTCCAGCAGCTGATCAATATCCGGCAGTAGGGTTTGCAGGACGCTCGCCTCCAGATCGCTGATCTCGGTCAGCAGAACGAGCCACCGCAAGGCCGGCAGCCAGATTTGATAGGGGCTGTTGCCGGCGGCCACAGCCGCGCTGCGCAAGACGAGCGCTCCCCGCACCAGCGCATAGGTGCGCAGCTCCCGGGTCAGGCGGGATTTGCCGACACCGCTTTCCCCGGCAATCAGCCAGCCTCCTCCATGCCCCGCAATGGCCTGCACCAGACCACGCCGGAGCGTTTCCATCTCCTGTTCGCGCCCGACAAAACGCGCCGCCTGCAAAAAGCTCTCGCGCCCTTCATCTTCCAGCGGCAACGAGCTTCCGGCAGCGGCGTTCAAGTCAGCGATTACATCGGCCGCCCAGTTGTAGCGATCGGCGACGTCAAAGGCCAGCAAGCGCAAGATGACAGGCGCGATCTCGGGCGGGATCGAGGACATATCGATCTCTCGCTTCTCGGTCAATAGTCGCTGTAAAGATGGCGCACTTGCCTGGTGACTGTCCAGAAAGGGATGCCGGCCGGTGAACATCTGATAAGCCATGATGCCGGTGGAATAGAGATCTGAAGACGGCCCGGCCGGCGCACCATAAAGCACTTCCGGGGCCATGTAGGCCAATGTGCCGACGGTGCCGATGGCCCGCTCGATCTCGCTGGAGAGACCAAAATCAAGGATCTTGACTGAGCCGTTTGAGACCAGAATATTGCCCGGCTTCAAGTCCCGGTGAATGATTCCGCGGCGGTGCAAATACTTCAGCGTTTGCAGCACCTGGTGCAGCAATGCGGTCTGCTCACTGAACGGGCGTGTCCGGCCGTAATCTACCAGTGTTTCGGCGTCGGCCAGCAATTCCATAGTGAAGTAGGGATACCCGTGCTCGAAACCGTAGTCGAGAACGCCCAACACGTGTGGGTGGCGCAAAGTCGACATTGCCTGGAATTCACGGGCCAGCATCAGGCGTGGATCGTCTGCTACATCGAATCGAGATGGGGTGGGAGCGGGCGTCAGGTAAGGCCCGCTTCCGGCTGAGCTAACGCGCTTCAGGGCTACGTGTTCGCAGGTGAGACGATCGTAGGCGACAAAGACTTCCCCCATGCCGCCGGCGCCCAGCCGCTCCCCCAGCCGATAGCGACCGCCCACGAACTGCGTGGCAGACTGGGCGGCGCTGAGCGGCGACTCATTGATCATGCCGGCGTGGTCGGTTTGTCTCCGGCTGGTCGGTTCTTGCCGGCGTCCTGCAGAATAACCTGCGCCGCCAGCCGACCCGGCTCGCCGGTAATGCCGCCGCCGGGATGACAGCCGGCCCCGCACAGGTATAGGCCGGGGATGGGTGTGCGATAGCCGGACCAGCCGGGAACCGGGCGCATGTACAGCAACTGATCGAGCATCATCTCCCCGTGATAGAGATTCCCTTCCGCCAGACCGTAGGTGGTCTCCAAGTCGACCGGGGTCAGCACTTGCCGATGAATGATGGTCTCACGGATGTCCGGCGCATACTCCGCCAATATGTTGATAACCGTCTCACCGAACGCATCGCGGCACTCCTCCCAGCTTCCCTCGCGCAACGCGTATGGGGCATATTGGACCAGGATGGACATGGTGTGTTTGCCGGCCGGCGCGAGCGAAGGATCGTGCAGGGTGGGGATGGTAATGTCCAGGAAAGGCCGGTCGGAGAAACGGCCATACTTGGCGGCGTCGTAAGCCTGCTCGATATAGGTCAGGCTGGAGCCGATCTGGATCCGCCCCCTGAGCCAAGCGGGATCATCCGCCGGCGCGCCGCGGAAGCGCGGCAGGTTATTTAGCGCCAGGTTCACTTTGGCGGCCACGCCGCGAAAGCGGATGTTTTCGACAGCGCGATTGAAGGTGGGCGGCAACTCATACATATCGACCAGCTCAGTGAAGGTGTGCCGGGGGTTGGCGCTGGAAATGACGATGCGGGCGCGGATTTCGTCGCCGTCCGTGAGCGCCACGCCGGTAGCGCGACCGTTCTCAAGTATCACTTGCTCCACGCGGGCCGAGGTGCGAATCTCGGCCCCGAAATTTCGCGCCGAGTCCGCCAGCGCCTGGGTGAGCTTGCCGATGCCCCCGCGAACAATGCCGGGAGCCGGCGCCCCGGCGGCGCTACGCTGGCCCATATGGTGATACAGCAACAACAGGGCTGTGCCGCCGGAGCGCGGACCCTGGCGCAGGCCGATGACGCCCGGCGCGCCGACTGCCGCGCGCACAGCCGGCGTGGTGAACCATTCATCCATCCATTCGATCAAGGACATGGGCAACACGCGCAACAACCCATACATCTCATCGCCGAGGCGTCGAAAGTCCCCGCCGACGAGCAGGCCGCTGAGCACGTCGCCGGCGTTGACCTGGCTGGGGCTGGAGGGCAAGCGCGCAAGTGCGCTCTCAATGAAACCGGCATAACGCTCAACCTGCCGGCAGAAGTCAGCAAAGCGATCGGCGTCATGGGGCGCAAGGGCGCGGATCGCCGCTTCCGAACGCGCCGGGTCTGACCACAGAGTCAGACTCTCGCCGCCAGGCAACGGCAAGAAGAGCAGCGGGTCGGCAGCGGCGAACTCGAAATCGTACATCTTGAGAAACAAGTCGCGGATAATCTGCGGCCGGAGCATACTTGCGCTGTGTAGGACGGAATCCACCCGGAAGCCGGGATAGATCTCCTCCGTGACCGCCGCTCCACCCAGGATTGGCCGGGCCTCTAGCACCAGCGGACGCAGACCGGCCCTCGCCAGATAGGCCGCCGTTATCAGCCCGTTGTGGCCGCCCCCAATGACTATCGCATCATAGTTGAATTCAGCCATCGCTCCGCCTCGTTTGCCCGATTTGTTCCAACCGCTATACTATGGTGAGTCACTGTTAAGTCTCCTCAACACACTCCGTCCTTAGGGTGAGTTGGAATGGAATCGGTACCTTTCTTGTTACACCGTAATGTAACCTCAGCCTTCAAAGCTGGCAACGCGTCAAGCCGTCAATCCGCGACGTAGCCTTACGTCGCTCTCAACCCTGTTCGCTAGTTGTCGTTCGGGCGCCGCCCCTGTGGATGGGCCTGGGAATCCACAAGCTTCCGCCTAAGGCTCCGACCTAATAGTCAGCCTCGGTGGTGAGATACACTTATGTAAAGGAGGTGCCGGGGTCAGAATAAGGGTTGTGCCGATTTGTAAGCAATGACGCTCTTTGTATAGCTGTTTGGTGTTCTAGCCACACTGGAGGAGTAAGCTGATGAGTAAGAAGTCACTGGTAATCGCACTTGTTTTGTTCGCGTTATCCCTCGTTCTGGCGGCATGCGGCGGCGAGGGGGAAGTGGTGGAAGTAACGCGGGTTGTTGAGGTCGAGGTCACGCGGGTGGTGGAAGCCGAAGCCACCACCGACGAAGCGGCGCCGGCTCCGGTTACCGGAGATACCCTGGCGGCGGTGCGGGATCGTGGGACGCTGCGCTGCGGCGGAAACCAATCTGTGCCCGGCTTCGGATACCTGGATCCCGAAACCAACGAGTTCGCCGGCTTTGACATTGACTACTGCAAAGCAATTGCGGCGGCAGTGCTGGGCGACGCCTCAGCCATCGAGATCCGCCCGACGACCGCCAACGAACGCTTTCCGGTGCTGCAATCCGGCGAGGTGGATGTCCTCATCCGCAATACAACCTGGACGATCAGTCGCGATACCTCCTTGGGCTTTGATTTCGCCCCCACCACCTTCTACGATGGGCAGGGGATGATGGTTCGCGCAGATAGCGGCATTGCTTCGCTCGAGGATCTCGAGGGCGGCACCATTTGCGTTCAGTCCGGGACGACGACGGAAAAGAACCTCGCCGACGTGTACCGCGCCATGGGAGTCGAGTTCGAGCCAGTGGTGTTTGACGATGCCGACCGCACGCGCGAGGCCTATGATGCCGGGCAGTGCGACGGCTTTACCACAGACAAGTCAGGCCTGGTGTCGCAGCAGATCTTGTTGGCCGACCCGGCAGCGCACATCATCCTGGATGCCACCATGTCCAAAGAGCCGTTGGGGCCGCTGGTTCGTCATGGCGACGATAACTGGTTCGACATTGTCAAGTGGACCGTCAACTGCACCATCGAGGCGGAGGAGCTGGGTATTTCGTCCGAGAACGTTGACGAATTCGTGGGCAGCGACGACCCGGTCATTCAGAACCTGCTGGGCGATACAGGCGATCTGGGCCTGGCGATGGGCCTGGAAGCCAACTTCTGCTATCAGGTGATCAAGCAAGTCGGCAATTACGCCGAGATCTACGACCGCAATCTCGGCCCCGACACGCCCTTTGACCTGCCTCGCGGCCCGAACCAGTTGTGGACCGAAGGTGGCTTACTTTACTCGCCCCCGTTCCGTTAGAGAAGTCACTCGCGCCATGTCATAGCGTGAAAGGGAGGCAGTACGCACCTATGTGGACTGCCTCCCTTTGCATATCGCTCTATCATCGCCACTGGCTAGTTTTGCGAAAAGGTCGGCGCCTATGGCTGAACTAAGCCCTCAATCGCCCCGGCGGCAGAGCCAGGAGTCCATTCCATTCTGGCGTGATATCCGCGTCCTCGGTGTTATCGCCCAAATCATAGTCCTCACGCTGGTCATTTTGGCCGCGGTCTGGATCGTGGGCAATGTCGCCCAGAACTTGCAGACTTTGGGCGGCAGCCAGTTTCTTTGTCGCGATGGAAGCTCCAGTATCCGCTGCGCGTTTGACTTCTTGCGCCTGGATGCCTCCTTCGACATCGCTGAGACCCTTGTCGACTATGATCCCAGCGATGCGTACCGCAGGGCTCTGTGGGTGGGCTTTCTGAACACGTTACAGGTGTCCATCCTGGGAATAATCTTCGCCACCCTGCTGGGCACATTTGCCGGCATTGCTCGGCTCTCTGATAACTGGCTGATCAACAACATCTCCAAGTGGTACATTGACCTGATGCGCAACACGCCGCTGTTGCTGCAACTATTCTTTATCCTCTTTGGCGTGCTGTTGTTGCTTCCCCCCATTGATCAGGCGTACCAGCTATTTGGTCTGCCCATCTATCTCAGCCAGCGTGGGATCAACCTGCCCTGGCCGGTAGCAATGCCCTCGTATCCGATCTGGCTGGCATACGTTGTCGCCGCCGTACTGGTAGCGCTGGTCCTCTGGCTCATCCTGGGCCGGCTGGAGGAGCGATCGGGCCGGGAGCGCAACCGTCCGTTCTGGATTCTGCTGGCGGTGGTCATCATCCTGAGCTCCGGCTGGATTGCCACCTCCGCCTTCGCCGAGAACCAGGGGATACTCGTCTGGCAAGCCCTGAGGGTACGGCAGCTTGGCGACCTGGAGACGGAGGCACTGCGCCGGCTGGGTATCACCGACCTGTCGGACCTGGACCTGGCGTTGGAAAGCGGCGCCCTGACGGAAGATGATGTGGCGGCGGCGGCCCTGCGCATTTGCGCCGTGCGCGAAGACCCGGCAGCAGACAACCTGACCACCCTGCTGCGCTCGACCAACATTCCTTATGAGTTCGACCGTTTTGGCCGCACCGATCAGGCTACCGAGGCCTTCATCGCTGAGGAGTGCGAAGTATACGTCGGCTCTCTAGCTGTGTTGGCGGGGCAGCGGGTTCTGGTTGGCGAAGGCTCCCAACAGACTTTCCTGATCCCCATTCCGGAGACGCCGGTGCGCATCTCCATTCCGGCGATAGAAGGGCTGAATTTCGTCGGCGGACTCAAGTTATCGCCCAACTTTGCTGCCATTCTGATCGGCCTGGTGCTGTACACCGGCGCGTTCATCGCTGAGATTGTGCGGGCCGGCATCCAATCCGTCCCCAAGGGCCAATCCGAGGCAGCGCGCTCTTTGGGTCTGTCTGAAGGGCAGCGGCTGCGGCTGGTTATTCTGCCCCAGGCACTGCGGGTCATCATTCCGCCGCTAACCAGCCAATATCTCAACCTGGCGAAGAACTCCAGCCTGGCCATTGCCGTCGGCTACCCGGATCTATGGGCTGTATCTTTCACCACGCTGAACCAGTCCGGGCGGCCGATACAGGTGTTTATCATTGTCATGGGCGTCTACCTGACCATCAGCCTGTCCATTTCCTTCCTGCTAAACTGGTACAACCGCCGCATTGCCCTGGTGGAGAGATAGCAATGACCACTTTGATACAGAATCTGCAGGCGATCATCCGGGGCGAGAGCGAAACCCCCTTCAGTCCGGCAGACTGGGTGCGTGAGAATATCCTGCGTAGCTGGTGGCAAGCGCTCTGGCTGGTTATCCTGACTTACATCACCCTGCAGATCGTGCTGAATCAGTTTGACGCCGCGCCGGGGGTGACTGGAATCGTCCTCCTGATCTGGGCAGTATCGGTTGGGGCGACGGCGGTGAGCGATATCATCAGGCGACATGGCCGAATAACGCACTGGCTGAAGGGCAATCTGTATAGCTCGATCACCAACGTTGAGCTTACTTTGATCCTGGCGCTGCTGATAATCTCCCTCGTCCGTGTGTTCTGGCGCTGGGCGATCGTCTGCGCAAGCTGGACGACGAACCCCGAACAGGCCGCGCAGAACCTGACCAAGTGCGACCCGGCCGGTGCGAATTGGGGCGCGGTCATTGACAACTTCCGCAATCTCATGGTCTTTCGATATCCGATAGACCAGACCTGGCGCATCTTGCTGGTGGTGGCCCTGTTCATTGTGCTGCTCATTCCCAGCGTCTTCATCTATCGCGAGCAGTACCGGCGCAGCCGCATCCGGCGCATATGGACCATTCTGTGGTTACTCTCCCCTCTGGTCTTTTTCGCGCTGTTGCTGGGCGTGCAACCTGAAGCGTTTCAGTCCCTGCTTATCTTCGCCGGCGTGCTCATCGGGTTGGCGGCGCTGAGCTACCTCACCCGCTGGGTGTCGCAGCGGGCGTCAGGCCTCCTTGTCCTGGCATTCTCGGCGGTGGCCTGGGTCGTGGCGGTAGCGCTGGGCGTTTACCTGCTGGTGGGTCAATTCGTTATCACGATTAATCCTCAGCAGTTTTGGGGCGGCCTGCTGCTCACCCTTGTGCTTTCCATTTTCGCCATCGTCGCTTCTTTTCCGTTAGGCGTGTTTCTTGCTCTGGGCCGGCGCAGCACCATTCGCGGCATCCCGGCCTGGCTGATCTGGCTGGCGGCGATTGGCATTGCCGCCTGGGGTCTGATCTTCAGCACGCCGGAACTGTTGGCTAACGCGCGCAATCTCTTCGAGACCTTGTTCGCCTTTTGGCCGCTCTATCTGCTTGTAATCGCCTACCTGTTCCAGCGCTACTTCCAGGGAAATGTCGTCTCGCTGCTGAGCACGATATATATCGAGACAGTGCGCGGCGTGCCCTTTATCACAATTCTGTTCATGTCGATCATACTGTTCCCGATATTCCTGCCCCCCGGGGTAGAGATCCTGGGTACCTGGCGTGTGATGGTAGCGACGGCGCTGTTTTCGGCCGCGTACCTGGCGGAGAACGTGCGCGGCGGTCTACAATCGATTCCCAAAGGCCAGTATGAAGCCGGCGACTCGGTAGGACTGAACACCGTGCAGAAGTACCGGCTGATTATCTTGCCCCAGGCGCTGCGCGTGGTCATCCCCGCTATCGTAGGTCAATTTATCGGCCTGTACAAAGACACGACGCTGGTGGCAATCGTCGGCCTGGTTGACTTGCTCGGGGCGGCGAATCTGATTTCGGCGCAGCCGGACTGGCTGGGCGTCCGCCGAGAGCCTTACGTCTTTATCGCGATCATCTACTACGTTGGCAGCGCGGTGATGGCCGGTTATAGTCGTCGGCTGGAGTCGCAGCTGGGCGTCGGCGAAAGGTAGAATATCGAGCAGAGTTGATTGTCACGTCTGAAGGTGACGGCCAACTTAACGAGGAGGAGAACGAAGATGGCAGTAGCAGCGAACGCTGAAGACATTATCGTCTGCCGGGATGTGCACAAATGGTATGGTGACTTCCATGCTTTGCGCGGAATCAGCCTTACTGTGAAAACCGGCGAGGTGATCGTGATCATCGGACCTTCCGGCTCCGGCAAGTCTACTTTCATCCGCACCATCAACCGGCTTGAGGAACATCAGGCGGGCGACATTATCGTCGAGGGAATCACCCTCAGCCACGACATCCGCAATATCGCCGAGATCCGCCGGGAAGTAGGCATGGTGTTTCAGCAATTCAATCTCTTCCCACACTTAACTGTGTTGGAGAATGTCATGCTGGCACCCATTCACGTTCGCAAGTGGTCCCGCGAACATGCGGAAGAAGTGGCCATGAAGTGGCTGACGCGCGTTGGCATTCCGGAGCAAGCGCAAAAATATCCCGGCCAGCTTTCAGGCGGACAGCAGCAACGCGTAGCCATTGCTCGCGCCCTATCTATGGAGCCCAAGATCATGCTCTTTGACGAACCCACATCGGCCCTGGACCCGGAGATGATCAAGGAAGTGTTGGACGTGATGCGCGACCTGGCGAATGAGGGCTATACCATCCTGGCGGTGACGCACGAAATGGGCTTTGCGCGTGAGGTAGCGGATCGGGTCATCTTCTTCGACCAGGGGTTATTGGTGGAGGAAAACACACCGAGCGAGTTTTTTAGGAATCCGAAGCATGAGCGCACCAAGCTCTTCCTGAGCCAGATTCTGCAGCACTAGCCGGTACTGTTCGCTGGCCCCGGCCGATATCGCAAGGGCTGTCTGAGACCGGCAACTAATCGGGCGGCGCAAACCAGCGAACCGCGGGGGCGGAGTGGGCAGCCTGGGCAGGCGTCAGTTGACCGGCAACTACACCGGCGATGTTTTCCCATGAAAAGAGGTCGCGCTCGTCCAGCCGGATCGGTCGCGAGAAGGGGAACGCTGTGCGCATGACATCGCCAAGCGGCCTGGGGAGCACGCTCCAGTAACCTGTCTCCTGAGCAAGGGAGGGTCGAGCCGGCACGTGTCGCAATTGCGGAGCCAGATAATGGTGGCTGAGAAAGGCAACCCATTGCCAGGTCGCTAGTGGACGCCGGCTGTATTGGCTGATCACGCTTCCCTGGATCCATAGCGGGGTCACGCCGTCGAAGCGGTCGGATCCGGGAAGTGGGAGGATGCCGAGGGTGCTGCGTTGCAGCTCTTGCTCATAGTACACCGGCCTGCTTGTCCAAACAGCGACTCGCCGAAAGGCGATTGTTGTGAGGGCCTGGCGCACTCTCTCTTCGGCCGGAAGAGTCCATAGTTCCGGCGTCAGGTCCGCGATACCGGCAAACCATTCATAGGCCGCCGCAATCGCCTGCGGAGAAAGCGTCCACCGACAGCCGGAAGCCATGTCGCGGCAACCGTCCGCCTGCCGGCCATATGCGTAGCCGTACAGCGCTTCTCTCTCTTCATCCAGAAAGGCGTAGCGATAACCCGCCCCAGTCCTTATCGCCGCCAACTGTGACAGATCGGCGCTCACTTCCTGCCAGGTCCAGCGCAACGAAGGGGCGTCAAGAGCAGCCTCCTCATAGGCTGTTTGATCGTAATAGACCAGCGGCATGACGGCGCTTTGGGGCGCCATCCACAATCTATCTTGCCACCACCCGCCCTGCCAAATCTGCTCATAGAAATCGCTATGGTCAAACGCCGGATCGGACAGAGCATAGTCGGTTAAGTCAAGGATGACGCCGGAAGCAAGCGTCTGCTCGTCCGGCGTGAGCATCGCGCCATCCACAGGCGCCAACAAATCAGCCTGTTGCGCTGGGAGTGTGCTGAAAGGAATCAACTCGACGGTGAGGCCGGGATGAGCATCCTCAAATGCCGGGACCAGTTCCTGGTGCTGGAGCATAAGCTCGTCCGGCACGGCATAACGGATCACGGCCGGAGTCAGGTAATCCGCCAGGCGGTCGTGTAAATACTGCCAGAACAGCGGGGCCGGCTCACCGCCGGCAGTTAGCGCCAGGAGGCGTGGAGACGGGATGCGGACCTCGCCCGGCGCAGCCGTTGTGCCGGAATCGGCGGCGAGCGTCAGGTCAACCGGCAATCTCCCCGGCCGGCAGCCTGCGGTGCACAGATCGCTGACTAGTCGGGCCACGTAATCGGCAATGGCCGGCGCCCACCCCTGGTCGACTTCATTGTAACGCAATCTGCCCCAGTGGTAGGACTCGTGCAATTGCTGCTGCCAGTAATCAGCTCCAGCAGGAATCTGCACGATCCGGCCCCCTTCACGCCGGAAGAATTGCGCTCGCTGAAGCTGAATGCCCGCTTCATACCAGCTGACATTTGCCCACATCTCGTCCCCGTGGCTGCTGACCCGCGTAACTGTCAGGCCGGCGCGGATAGGCGTCTGGAACTCCGGCCGCAACTGCGCCATCCGCCAGGCCGGGTCAGAGGAGAATGCGGCGAAGAAGAGATCGCCGTCACCGGCCATTAACGCCAGCCGCTGACTGTCCAGCGCCTCCTGAATCTCTTGCTGCAAACGCCTTTCCGCGCGCAGGGCCGATTGCCTTCCGGCGTACCAGACGAACGTCAGTGCGAGCGCGGAAACGATGAATAGCGCGATAGTTGCCAGCGAGGTAAATCGCCAGCGAAGCTGTTGTTGCTCCGGGCGCTCCTCATCATCATCGCCAATTCGCCAATCGAGTTGGGTGCTCATTCGGGACTGATTCGCTATTATTGCTCGCCAAACAACCTGATACAATATTGCATGGATGGGCCTACAAGGCAAGGGTAAAGCCAGCGACGCCGGCGGTTCTAAACGCGGAGTCGAACGCACCAACCATCACAATGCGATTAACTTGTAGTTTCGTAAAACTGGATAGTGGATATGCCGCGGGTCCGTTATGATCCCGATTTGATCGGCATTGCGTGAGATGCAGCAGCAATTGGCCGGCACGACCCCAATCATAGCGCTGATGGTGGCCACATTGGTCGTGGCGACGTACTTGTTCCGGGCGATGCGAAGCCGGCGGGCAGCGCAAGTAATCAGCCACGTCAGCGAGGTAACTAAAGGGGCGGATCTGTTTCTGATGTCCAGCCTGCCTCGCTATACGGGTGATGGGCGATGGACGGCTGGGTTGCCGGCAGAAGCCGGGCAGCAGATGGGGCAGCCTCTACATGTGCTGAGCGGAAACTTGCGCTGGGCGCTCCATCCCAGCCCTCGCTCCCGGCTGCTGATTACCAGTCCGGGACCCGGCGAAGGGACCAGCTTTGTTGCGGCGAACCTGGCTGTTTATATGGCGACAGCCGGCGCCAAAGTCCTGTTAGTGGACGCCAATCGCTCCCGGCGCGTCCTGCACAAGTGGTTCCACCTGGAAGATGGCCTCGGGTTGGCTGATCTGGCTGAAGAATGGCGAGGATTGGCCGCTCCGACTGATGAAGATCTCGACCGGCTGATCATGCGCTACGCCCGACCAACTAGGGTGCAGAACCTCTACGTGCTCACCGGCGGCTATGGGAGCAGCGAGCCCGGATCAGACTCCTTTGCCGGTTTGCCGGTAGATATGGTTGATCAGTTCGATGCGGTATTGCTGGATGCGCCATCACTACATGAGGTCGCCAGCCTGTGGAAGTTGCCCTTCTGGCATGACGTACTGTTGGTAAGCATGGTCGGGCGTACCCGTATCCGAGCCGTTCGGCGTACCGTCAGGCGCCTTCAAGCAGCGCAGATTCGCACACTCGGTGTGGTGGCCAGTTGCGTGCCGGAAGAGCAAATCCACTGGGCCGGCTCGGCTAATGAAGGGACAACACCGCCTGAAGTCGCGGAAACGCCGCCGATTCCGGCTGCTACGGCGGCAATCAAGGGCCGCGCTCAGGTGCAGGATGGCTCAGCGCCGGGTGTGCCGTTAGTCGCGGCGATGTCGCTAGTCCCTCAATTCGTCCCGGCACTCCCGGACGACGCTGAACACGATGCCTCCTTGCAGGCGCTGCGCGATGAAGTGGCCTACCTGAATGCTTGCCTGGCTGAGCAAAATGCGAAGAGCGAAGCCTTAGCTGGGCAAGCGCGCGCATTGCAGGCGCAGCTTGCGCTCATGCAAAACGAAAAAGCTGGGGAGAGTTCCTACATAGAGCGTATTCACGCTCAGGTCGATGCGCAGCAGAGGGAGATCGGGCGCCTAAAAACAGTAACCGCCGAGTACCGGCAGATTCTGGCGCACAAAGAATCGCTCTTGCAGGAATATATGGCGGAGATAACGGCCGCCCAAACGCTCCTCAAGATGCAACGCGAGCGGCTGGAATTTCTGATGCAACAGTCCGGCGAGCACACCGAACCCGCTCCCGATAAGGCGATCAGTAGCAAGTCATCCGGCGACATCTCCGCCGACTGAGCCAGACAGGCGAGTGACTAAAGCCGGGGAGCCACCCTCGCCAAACGTTCCACTGCCCGCTCAAGCTCGGACTTGGCAGTGGCAATAGAGAAGCGCAGGTGTCCTTCCGCGCTGGCTCCAAAGGCAATGCCGGGGGTGGCGGCAATCTCGCCATATTCCAGCAGGGCGTCAGCCAGGGAAGCGCTGTCACGTTCCGTGTGCACAAAACGCGGCATTAAGTAGAAAGCCCCCTCCGGCGACGCACAGTAGATCCCCTCAATTTCATTTAACGCTTTCACCATGAAGTCGCGCCGCTCTTGATACGACAGGCGCATCATCTCTACCTTGTCGTGGGAGCCGTTCAACGCCGCCACGCCGGCGGCCATGGAGAAGCTGGCCGCTGAAGTGATCGCCTGGCTGTGCATTCTAGCCGCCAACTTCATGATCGGCGTCGGGCCGGCAATCCAGCCGAGTCGCCAGCCGGTCATCGCGTACGCCTTCGAGAAGCCGTTCGTGGTCAGGGTGCGCTCTGCCATGCCGGGCTGAGCCGCCAGCGAGATGTGCTCCCGGCCATCAAAGATAAGCTTTTCGTAGACCTCGTCGGTGATTACGTAGATATTGGCCGCGGTCGCAAAGGCGACAATGGTCTCCACTTCCTCATGGGTAAGCACCCGGCCCGTGGGATTGCACGGCGAGTTAACCATGAGCGCCTTGGTCCTGGGGCTGAGGCCGGCTTGCAGCGCCTCGGCGGTGACCCGGAAATTGTCATCCGCGTCCAGCGGCACGGCAACCGGCGATCCACCGGCAATCCGAATCATAGGCGGGTAGGAAACCCAGACCGGTTCGAGATACATGATCTCGTCGCCGGGATTGATGATCGCCATCAGCGCGAGAAATAACGCCCATTTGCTTCCCGGAGTGATCACCACGTCCGTCCTCGGATTGACGTGGACCCCATTCTCGCGCGCCATCTTGTCCGCCACGGCATCCAGTAATTCCGGGATGCCCTTGGCCGGGGCCGGGTAATGGGTCTTGCCCTCGCGAAGAGCGCTGACCGCCGCCTCGACAATATGCGCCGGTGTGTCAAAATCCGGGTCGCCGCCGGCCAACGCGATAACATCCTTGCCCGCCGCCTGCAGCGCTTTGGCCTTGTCGTTCACCGCCAGGGTAGCGGACGGGGGAATGCCGGCAAGTAACTCTGATAACGATTTCATCAACCAAGTTTCTCCTAAGCAGAAGGGTGTCGCAGTTCAAAGCGATAATTCTATCAGAGTAGGCGTCGCTTGCGTAATGGGCAGGTTGCCACAAGATAACCGGCGACGGTTGTTGAACTGCGCCAACAACCGCAAAGGAGCGCAAATGGAGACAATTGAACCCAACGTGTATCTGCAGGTACTAGGTGTGATGCAGGATGCCGGATTGCCACATGCCGGCTGTTGCTGCCCACGCTGTCAGGCGGCTTTCGCCGATTCCACGCTGGCCCGGTGGGCGGCCTGCGTGGCGCTGATAGATGCGCGATCCGCACCGCCCGGCGTCTGGCTCTTTGACGCCACGCCGGACATCAGATACCAGCTTGACCGGCTGGCCCCACTGCTGGGCCGCCATCCCTCCCGTCCCTACAGGCTGCGTCAGCCGGACGGCGTATTCCTGACGCATGGGCATATGGGACACACCGCCGGCCTGGTTCATTTTGGGCCGGAGGGGATGGCAACTTCCGCGCTACCGCTATACGCGCCCGCCGGGTTGATCACGGTGCTGGAACACACAGCGCTCTGGGAACCCACGCTGCGCTCCTTTTCCCTGCGTCCCTTGCAGGATGGGCAGACTGTTCCGTTGGGCATCAATTTGACGGCAACGCCGCTGCAGGTCCCGCATCGTGATGAGTGGGGAGCCGGCACGTTCGCCTATCATATCCGCGGGCCGGTTCGCAGCCTCCTGTATGTGCCGGATATTGATTCATGGGAGGATTGGCCGGCGGCTCGTGAACTATTGGCGGGAGTAGACGTCGCCATCGTTGACGCCACCTTCTACTCGACCGATGAGTTGGCCGGCAGACCGCCGGTAGCCCATCCGCTCGTACCCGCCACAATGCGCTTCATGAGCGACCTTCCGCCGCAGCTGGTGCTCACTCATTTCAACCACACGAATCCGCTACTGGATGCAGGCAGCCCAGAACAGCAGCGCATTCTGGCCGCGGGAGTCCAGATAGCCGCAGAGAGCATGACCTTCGCTCTGTAAGGTTAGGTGGGCTCGCTTCTTGGCCTGCTTCATGATAAAAAGCTGACATGCGAATTGCCATGGTCGGGCCGTTTGGCTTCCACCCGAACAAGACGATGCGTTCTCGCGCATTCCAGTTTGCGCGCGCCCTGGTTCGGCAAGACCATCAAGTCGGAATCTTCATGCCCCCCTGGCACACGCCGGAAGAGGCCGGCCGGCGTTGGGATGAAGCCAGCGTGCACATTGAATACGTCTCTCTGGCGGGAGGTGTCGCGCCAACGACCGTCCGGCTGGTTCGCGGCGCTCTGGCCTTTCAGCCAGATGTCGTGCACTGTTTCAAGCCGAAAGCGTACAGTGGCCTTGTTGCCTGGTGGCTGTGGCACTCCCGGCGACGCCGGCTGCCGCTCATTGTGGACAGCGATGACTGGGAGGGGCCCGGCGGTTGGAATGACCTGGCTCCTTACAACCCGCTACAAAAGCGCTTTTTCGCCTGGCAAGAACGTTGGGGGTTGCGCCACTGCCACGCGTTGACTGTCGCCAGCACGACCCTGCAGAGTCTGGCCTGGGCGCATGGCGCGCCGGCCGAGCGCGTGTACTACATTCCCAACGGACCCGGCATCGGAATGGACACAAGTGGCTTCACGGACAGGCGAGCGGAACTTGGGCTGGTGGGAAGGCCGATAGTGTTGCTATACAGCAGGCTCTTTGAGTTTGACATCCAGCAACTGATCGCGGTACTGCGCCGCGTGCAGGCGCAGGAGCCCGAGCTGGCAATTCTGGCGGTTGGCGGCGGCCTCTATGCGGAGCAGGCGCAGGATTTGCGCTCCATGCTGGCTGAAGCCGGCCTGCTCTCCAACCTCGTTGACGCGGGCTGGAGGTCGGAGGAGGAACTGCCGGCGCTCCTGGCCGCCGCTGACGTGGGCATCTATCTGATGGCGGACACGCTGCTGAACCGCACCAAGTGCCCGGTGAAGCTGGCGGATATGGCGGCGGTAAGTCTGCCGGTTGTGGCCGAAGCGGTGGGGCAGGTGCCGGAATATGTCATTCCGGATCGCACCGGCAAATTGCACGAGCCGGGAGATGTAGCCGGCATCGCCGCCGATATTGTGTCGCTATTGCAGGATGACGAGCTGAGGCTCCGGCTGGGGGAAGGAGCGCGCGCACACATCTCCGCTAACTTCACCTGGGAACGGCTGGCAGAGCGCCTATACTGCGCGTATGAGGCGGTGGCGCAGAAGTAAAGCAGGCCCGGCCATTGGGCGAGACAGTCGATTCCAGGCGCGCCTTGGTAGCGCGAGCGACTGTCTCGCCCAGGACCCATGAAGAGGCTAAGGGGTGGGAGTGGGAGCGGGCGTGGCCGTTGAATCCGGCGCCAGGGTCGGCGGCGGCGCGGCTGTGCCGTTCTCCACGACGATCTGCACCCAAAAGACGACATCCGGCTCAGGGATACCGAAGGTAACCCCCTGCGCGTTGCGCAATAACCACTCGCCGCGATGGGTGCCATTGACGGTGGGAGCAGTCAGGACAACGGTCAAGTCAATCGTAGCGCCCGGCGGAACATTGAGCGGCAACGGCGTTTCATCGGGGCCGCCCATTTGCTCGCCGCCGGAAAACACCAGCGCGTAATCTGTGGTCCATGTGCAGTCGCCGGTATTAATCAGCTGCCAGGTCTTGGTGAACGTGGCGCCGGCCGAGATAACAGTGTCGTCCGGGATGGTCACGTCAAAGACAAAGTCGGCGGCGTCGGTGCAGGTTGCCGTCCCTGTGCCGGGTAGCACGGTTCCCGGCTCGGGCAGGAATTGATGGTCCCAACCAAAGTTCACCGCCGCAGTCACCTGCCCGGCGGCAACGTTAACGTCCGACTCACCCAGGCCTTCGCTCGGCGGATAAGTCCAGTTGCCGGGTACTAGCAGCGAGAGATTGGGCTCCACCAGCGGATCAACCGAGACGCAGTAGGCGCCCGGCGCGAGGGCGGTAAACGAGTAAAAGCCGTTCGCGTCAGTGGTGGCGGTGGCCAGCCCGGCTGCCGGACACGCGCCGCTGCCCAGCGACACCTGCACGCCGGCGATGCCGGGTTCACCCGCGGCGAGCACGCCGTCCGCCTGGAATCCGCCGCTGGCGACATTCACGCAGCCGGCCGATGGGACAGGCGTCTCACCGCCCTCGCCGGCGATGGCGCAAATATCGTGCCATACCTGTCCACTGATAGCGCCGGTGCCTTCGCTGGGCACGATAACCTCGGGTCCGGTGGTTGGCGTCCCGCCAAGCGTGTTGTCCGCTTGCAGGGTAAAGCTGTCACTGACGCCGTTGACGACCACCGTATAGTCGCCGGCCGGCAGCTCGGTAACGTTTAGCGGGATCACCTTGTCATACGGCTCCAGGGCCTCGGTACAGGCCACGCCGGTGGGCCGGGAGGTAGGCAGCGTGATATCGAAGGTTGTGCCGTCAAAGTCAATGATCGGTTCTTCCAGCCGGGTACAGCCATCCGGCAAGTTGCCGCTGACGATCACATTCACCTGCACCGGGAAAGATTCCAGCAACAACACATCAACGGTATCAACCGGCGCAACTCCGCTCTCCGGCTCCCCGCCTTCCTCCGGAGCCGTTGTCGCGGCTTCCGGCGTCTCGCCATTCGTTTCTTCGTTGCCGCCGCCCAGCGAGCAGCCGACCAATAACGCGCTTAGCGCCCCTGTCATTACGATCACACGCAGGATCTTTTTCATCTCTTTCTCTCCTGAATCAAACAGCGAATCGCGCCGTTTGTTGGTCGCCGGCTGACCTATTTCATTGGTGGGACGACGCCTCAGAACTGCGCCATAAAATCACCGGCCATCGGCATGAAAGACCGATAGGATGTCATAATAATGCCCCATCCCACTCCATTTGCAAAATCAGGAGAAAAACGGCGCCCTGCCGACCCGGCCGGCACAGGCGTACTTGCCCGCTTTCCCGGAGGGAGACGAGGGACACCCTTGTTTCTGGTCTACCTCTGTTGATGAGCGCCATCGGCCGGACGGAACCTTTCCGGCGCTGTGGGCGTCTCTCAGTTAGCGGAATGAGAACCGAGACCGGGACTGTCCGACCTCAACCCTCCAAAGGAGATTGTTACCATGCGCAGGATGTTGCTTCTTTCTAGCTTTCTTCTCGTAATCGCTTTGGCATTCTCTGGAACCATGCGCCCGGCCTCGGCTCAGGACGTGGAGAGTACCCCGCCTGGCTTCATCGGCCCCCCTGAGCTTTGGCCCCCGCCAAGCGGGCTGAGGGTCGAATATCAGCGGGTGGATGTGACGATTACCGACCAGGTAGCCGTTACGCGCGTCGAACAGCTCTTCGTCAACGACAATGACTGGATGATGGAAGGCACATATCTGTTTCCGCTGCCGGCCGGGGCGGCGGTCAGCGAGCTGACCATGTGGATAGACGGCGTGCCCATTGAGGCCAAGATTCTCGGCGCCGGCGAGGCCCGGGCCATCTATGACGAAATTGTGCGCCAGCTGCGCGATCCTGCCCTGCTGGAGTACGTCGGCATGGACGCGGTGCAGGCCAATGTCTTCCCCATCCCACCACATGAGGAGCGCCGGATTGCTATCGAGTACAGTCAAATACTGGCCGGCGAGGGAGGGCTGATTCGCTACGTCTATCCGCAATCCACCAATCTCTACACCAACATGCCACTGGAGAACCAGAGCATCCGGGTTGAGATTCAGTCCAATGAGGCGATCCGCACCGTTTACTCGCCCAGCCACCAGGTTGCGGTTGACCGCCCGACAGAATTCAGCGCCATTGCGGGTTATGAGGAAGAACTCGTCTATCCTGACCGGGATTTCGAACTCTACTATAGTGTTTCGCCGGACGAGATCGGGCTGAACTTGCTCAGTTACAAGGAAGCCGGGCAGGATGGGTTCTTCCTGCTGCTGGTGTCGCCGACCGTTGAGGTCGACCCGGCGACCGTCGTGTCAAAAGATGTCATTCTGGTAGTAGACACCTCCGGCAGCATGGACGGCGAGAAGTTGGCCCAGGCAAAAGCGGCAACCCGCTATGTGGTCGAGCATCTCAACCCAAACGACCGTTTTAACATCGTCTCCTTCAGCACCGGCACGCGCAATTATGCAGCCGACCTGATCCCCGCCTCCGAGCCGGGCGATTATGTAGGGTTCATTGATAGCCTGGAAGCGATCGGCGGCACAAACATCAGCCAGGCCCTGCTGGAAGCCGCTAACCTGGGCGACGGAGAGCGGCCAACGACGGTTCTATTCCTGACCGATGGGCTGGCGACTGAAGGTATTGTGGAGACTGACCTGCTGCTCAGCACAGTGACCGAGGCTATGCCTGATAGCACCCGCCTCTTCGCCTTCGGTGTCGGCGACGACGTAGATACCTTTGTGCTGGACAGCCTGGCGCAGGAGCATCGGGGAACGACGGTGTATGTCCGGCCGGGTGAGCCGATTGATGAAGCGGTCAGCGGCTTCTACGCCAAGATCAGCACGCCGGTGCTGGCTGACATTGCCCTCGATTTCGGCGGGATTGCGGCGGAGCAGCTCTACCCGGCTGATTTGCCGGATCTCTTTGCCGGGACGCAACTGGTTATCGCCGGTCGCTATCGCGAGGGTGGGCCGGCGACCATCACCCTGACCGGCGATGTAAACGGCGAACAACAGACCTTTGCCTATGAGGATCAGCGTTTCAGCACCAGTGGCGGCGATGCCTTCATCCCTCGCCTGTGGGCCACCCGCGCCATCGGCAACTTGCTGACCCAGATCCGGCTGCACGGCGAAGACCCGGAACTGGTGCAGAGCATCGTCAACCTGAGTATCCGCTACGGCATCATTACCCCGTACACCAGCTACCTGATTGAAGAGGAAGATATCTTCACGCAGGCCGGCAGGGATATGATTATCGAGGAAGCGGCGCAGGGGCTGAGCGCGCCGGCTCCCGTGAGCGGGGCTGAGGCCGTGGAAGAGGCGGCTGCGGAAGCTGACCTTGCGGAAGCCGAAGCGCCGCTATTTGAGTTCTTTGCGCTGCCGGCTGTCGGCGAGGGTGAAATCGCCAATGCGCCGGCAAACGCGCCCGCAGCGGTGCAGGTCATCGGCGCGCGAACCTTTGTCTTTCGGGACGGCGTGTGGATAGATACCGCTTATGACGCTGATCGCCATACGCCGCAACAGCTCGGGTTTGCCGGCGAAGCCTACTTTGAGTTGCTTGAAGCGGCGCCTGAGTTGGGGCCGGTGCTGGCGCTCGGCGAGCGCGTGCTCGTGGTGTACGGCGACGTGGCCTACGAGATTGTGCCCGGCGAGGGCGATACCGACGTCACCATTCCAACCGCCGACCAGGGAAACACACCGATATCTGACTCCGGAGAGCTGGGTGATCCCTCGATTGAAAACGGCGAGTCGATGCGCGACGAATCGCAGGCGCCTGCATCCGGCGCATGCATCGGAGCGTTCATCCTTCCGCTATTCCTCGGCGTGCTGGCAGGTGGCTTCGCGAGCCGGAACAGACGCCGGCGAAACCAGTCAGCTTAGTAACAAGCCTTATTGATGCAAGACCCCGCAGGTCGCTCCACCTACGGAGTGGATGTGACCTGCGGGGTCCGGTCATTCGTCACCACCTCAGACGAGCCGCTCTCAGTACGCCTCATCCTCCAATGACTCGTGCTCCTCGCGCAGACGTAGATAACTGTCATAGCGCGCTTCGGCGACCGCGCCGGCGGCGACCGCGGTCTTCACCGCGCAGTTGGGTTCGTGCGTGTGAGTGCAATCGCTGAACTGGCAATGCTCGACAAGGGGCGCGATCTCGCGGAAGTAGGCGTCCAGTTCTGTCGGCTCCACATCGAAGAGCGCCAGCGCACGAATACCCGGCGTATCCGCCACATAACCCCCATCGGCCAGCGGGATGAGTTCAGAGAAGCGCGTGGTGTGCCGCCCTTTCTCGGTCGCCGCGCTGACAGCGCGCACCTGTAACCCCAGTCCAGGCTGGATCGCGTTGAGCAAGCTGGATTTGCCGGCCCCTGAAGGCCCAGCCAACACGGAAAGCTTTCCCTGTAGGGAGTTATGTAGCTCAGCCAGGCCGTCTCCGCGTTTGGCGCTGGTATAGATCACCTGATAACCGATATCGCCGTACAGGCTGAAGAGTGCCTCGGCGTTGCCGGCTTCCACCAGATCCACCTTGTTCACGCAGATGATCGCCGGCAAGTGGTTCATCTCCGCCACGATCAGGAAGCGATCCAGCATACGCAGGCTGGGTCGGGGGCTTCGGACGGCGAAAACGAATACCACTTGATCGGGGTTGGCTACCAGAACCTGTTCGCGATCCGCCGCCAGGGATCGGAAGCCTGGCGCGGGCCTGGCCCGCGAAAGCACACTGGTTCGATCAGCAACCGATTCGATCTGGCCGGTTGACCCGTCGGGCAGGACGGTTATGGTCACCCGGTCGCCGATGGTCACTATATCGCTTTGTTGTTTTTCCTGCTTCAGCCGGCCGGGGATCTGGCAGACGAATTGCCCTTCCGCCGTATTGACGGTGAAGAATCCGCTCTGCGATTTGACGACCAGCCCTACTAACACCAAACCATCCTATGAAATACACAGGCAGAGGCAGGAGCAACCTTGTTGTTACTCCTGCCTCTCAAATCTTAACACACTTTTCGGGCGCGCACCGAGGTTGGCTGCCCAGGGTCGCCCGTATCGCCTTGAGAATGGCGAAATGGCGGCGCTGCTATTTGCCGAGGCGCGCGCGGAACTCCGCCGTCAAAGCCGGCACCACCTTGAACAGATCGCCCACAATGCCGTAGTGCGCCAGCCCGAAGATCGGCGCGTCCGGGTCCTTGTTGATCGCTACGATCACCTTGGCTGTGCGCATACCGGCCTGATGCTGGATAGCGCCGCTGATGCCGGAGGCGATGTAGAGATCGGGGCTGACTGTCTTGCCCGTCTGACCGACCTGATGTTCGTAAGGGATCCAGCCGGCGTCGACAGTTGCCCGAGATGCGCCGAGCGCGCCGCCCAACACTGCGGCCAGCTCCCGAATCGGCCCGAACCCTTCCGGCCCGCCGACGCCGCGCCCGCCGCTGGCAATAATGCGCGCATCGGTGAGACTGACCTCGCCTTCGCTGCTCTCAAACGCCGTGACCTTCGTCGATAACTCGTCTTCGGAGCGGGCCGGGGCCACCCATTCGGTAACGCCGGAGCCGCCGGTCGCTTCTGCGGCTGGAAAGGCGCGGCTGCGCAGGGTGATAACCTGCAAGCCCTCCGTGATGCGGACATCGCAGAGCAGCTTGCCGGCATAGACCGGGCGGGTGAGCACGACTCTGTCGCCGTCGACCCGCAGATCAATGCCGTCTGAGGTCAAACCGGCGTCTAGGGCAGCGGCGACCCAGGCAGCCAGGTCACGGCCGGTGGTGGATGCCCCAACCAGGAAGACGGACGGCTCATGATCCGCCAGTAGTTGCGCTGCCAATGGGCCGGCGGCCTCTACTCGAAACGCGGCCAACGTTTCATCATCGCAGCCCAGGACTTGGTCGGCCCCGTAGTTATATGCCGCGTCCGCAACGGCTGCCACGCCATGGCCGAACACCAGCGCGGTGACCGGCTCGCCCAGTTCAGCGGCTACTTTGCGGGCAGCGCCGAGCGCCTCCAGGCTGATGGCCGCGATCTGATTTTCCCGATGATCAATCCATACCCAGACGCCGCTCATATCACCTTCTCCTCGAACAGCCGGTCAACCAGAATCCTGACCTGTTCTTCTACTGTGTCCGCCTCAATCATCTGCACTTCCGTATCGCGCGGCGGCAACGGGTATACCGCTGACCAATCGACCTTGCTGGCTCCGCTGCCGGCTGCTCCCTCCACAGCGATATCGCCGCCGGCCCAGGTTGGGATTGTCGCCCGGTTCGCCTTGCGAATGCCCATGAAGGAGGGGTAACGCGGCTCATTGATCTCTTTCACCACGCTGACCACCACCGGCAGGCGTGCGCTGACCGTTTGCTTTCCTCCCTCAATCAGCCGTTCGACCGTGATCATGCCGCTGTTGAAGTCGAGTTCTGTAATCGCGGAAACGAAGGTGAGCGGCGTCCAGCCCAGCTTCACCGCCACCTGCACCGGCGTTTGCCCGGTGTCGCCGTCAATGGCCTGCTTGCCGAAGACGGCAATCTGCACGTCCCCCATCTTACGCAGGGCAGCGGCCAATACGCGTGCCGTTCCCGCCGTGTCGGAACCGCTGAATGCCGCGTCTTCCACCAGGACAGCGTCCTGGCAACCCATCGCCAGGCATGTCTTCAACGCCTCTTGACTGGAGTTGTCGCCTACCGTCAGGACAATCGCCTCGCCGCCGTGTTTCTCCTGCAGGCGGATTACCTCTTCTACAGCATACTCATCCCAAGGGTTCACCACATTGGGTTTGCCGCCGGGATCGTCCCAGCTGACCACGCCGTTGTTGACGGTTAAGACGGCGGTCGTGCTGGGCGTCTGCTTGATACATGCCACATATTTCATGCCTGTAAACCTCCGAAAATGGTTACTATCCTGGTAAAGCTTAAAGGGTTATCCCGGTCGCGTAAAGCGTCATACGTAATGCGTCGCGTATGACAACAATCATCCCCTTGCGGGTCAGCGCAGCAACCTTACTGCCTGTCGAAGAGGTGATTCGCGTTAACGGCGGAGAAATGCTCCGCAAAGTGCTCGTTGGAAAACTCAAATGTTGTGGCTCGCCATGAGAATTCGCGGATCCGGGCAGCGCCGAGGATGGCCTTCTTCTCTGGTCTGGCGTGGCGGAGAGCGATCCGGCGACAGATGCGAAAGCAAGCATATGCCGCAGCGGTGGCTGCCAGGGCCGCCAATACCAGGCGCAGCAGGGGACTCAAGACAACCGGCATCAGCAGCAAGAGCAGCGAAAGCGCCACCAGCCAGGCAATTCCGCCAAAAAACCAGCTCAGCTTGTGCCAGCGCTCTTCCTCGCCGGACAGCCGATGCGTTTCGTGGGCGCATTCCGCGCACAGGGGGACATCGACGAGGCGCGTGGTCCGGCCAATGCGCTTTTGCACGCGCATTCGCTCGGGAGCCGGCTTGCCGCAATGGACACACACAGCCGGAAAGCGCACAGGCTGGCCGACTCGGGTCTTTATCTTGATCTGCTGGCTCAAAGTCTGGTCATTCCCTCTTCAATACTCACTGCCATGCGGATTATAGCTCTATGACAGGGGAGCGGCAAAAGTTATGACGCTGCGCGTTATGCCTCTTATGTTCTGTGGTGTACGCAGAACGGGGTGGGTCATTCGCCCAGCAATACGGAGAATACAAAGACGCCGTCATGGGCATAGAGCGTCGACAAGGCCGGGTTGCGCCCCAATTCAGCCGGATCAAACTCCCCTCCGCGCGCCCCGACGAAGATGTGGGTCACGCCCTGATCCCGCAGCCATTGCGCCGCTGACATCTCGGACCAGTTCGCAATCTCGGCTGCTCCTTCGTTGAAAGCTCGCACCTGTGTGGCGATCTCGCTGTTGTACACATAATCCACCGGCGGCGTGGTGCTGGTCAGGCCGGTCAACGGCAGCAGCCAGGCCCCGCCGTCGCTGCCGGCCCAGGTGTTGCCCAGCCAGCGCCAGCTATTGACAGCCACCAGAGCATCAGGAGGCAGATTGGCTTCAGTCCAAGATAACCCGTCCTGATCCTCGTCGCGCGCTAGTATGGTTGCCGGGTTGATGATGTCGATCTGCTGTCGCGCGCCGAACAGCAACAGCAACAGCGCGATCGCGCCGGCAGCCGCCGCCAGAAACACCTGCGGGAGTGGGCCGAGTCGAGTTACATCGCGCCAAATGCGACTCGTGACAATCGCCAGAAACAACGCCAGGGGGACAAACATGGTAATGTAGGCGCTGTTCAGATTGATTAGCCAGATGTTCGGGACACCGGGGATCAGGTCATACAGGAGGCCGAGGACAAGCAGCGCCCACAGGGCCAGGGTGAGGGGCAGCACGGACCAGGATCGCCTTCGCGCGAACGCCACTCCGGCGAAGAGCAGCGCGCCGCCCGCAATCCGCCAGTAATGGCGTTCCCAGCCGGAATCCACGTACTGGTCGGGAAACGCGTTGTAGGCATCCGGCGCAGACCCCAGGGCGCCGGATGCGCCGGCGATGCCGGCAAAGGCGATCATCCTCGGCCCGACCAGGAGAATTGCCAACACGCCGGCGACCAACAGCCTTCGGCCGTTACGCCCTCCGCTGATCAACCAGACCATAATGGGAAACGGCAGGTAGACGAGAAAGACACGCACGTGAATCAGGAAGAGGCCGGCGGCAAGCAGGCCAACCATCCACCAGCAGCCACGCCACGCCCGCGCTCCGCGCAGCAGCAACCAGGTCAGCGCCAGGAGCGGCGGCAGGATGAGCACGCCTGTCAATTGCGTGAACCGGCCCCAGGTGGCGTAATAGCCGGGAAATAGAAACGGTAGGGCGACCAGGAATGCTGCCATTACACCCACGTCTCGCCGGCGGGTCAACAGCCAGCCGGCAGCGTAAGCTGTCAACGGTACCAACGCGTTGAGCAACTGGCCCAAAACAAGCAAGACGCGCTCCAATGGCAGGCCGGTCATCAGGGCCAGGTTGGCCGCCAGGGCATGAAAGCCGTAATGGTAGGGAAACTCCGCGATGGGCAGGTATGAGCCGTAGTCTCCGATGACCTGCCCGCTCTCGACCATGACGGCGGTAATCAGTGCGTGCCGGCTAGAATCCACCCAGGGCGGGAAGGCCAGGTCGCGTACCGCCAACAGGCGCACTGCCAGGCCGAGCAGGATGATGCCCAGCAGAGCGAGATGCTCCCAACGCCAACCTCTCCAGCGATTCGGCGGCTGCCGCCTACCAATCAAACTTTGACCGGCAGCGGACGATTGTTCTTTCCCACCTCGTAGCGATAACCCGCCCAACAGGAGCAGCAACCAACCGCCGGTGACCACCAACCACAGCCCGGTCGCGCTCCAGCGCACCCCAATAACCGTCAACCATTGCCACAGAATAGGCCAGGCAGCCACACCGAACGCCAGGACCAGGCCACACCAGGTCGGGGGATCCAGAGCGGGCAGCCGGCTCCCGACCGGCGAACGTGCCCCAACCCAGATGAATTGCCCCAGCCGGTCGCGTAACAGGCGCAGGGCCCGGCCGCCAACGAGCAAAAGCGCTCCCGGCAACGGCAATGTGAGGATTGCCGTCGCCAGGATCAGCCACTCGTCCCGCGCAAACTGCCCCAGAACGGTCAGCGCTTCTGGCCAGTTCAGCCGGTAACGAGTCGTGAAGCGCAGGTCGCCCGCTTCATCCTCGCCGGCGGCGGTTAACGCCCCCGCTGCGTACACATCCAGGTCGTACGCCCAGGCGGAGAGTCGGTTGCCCGCGTCGCCGGAAAGCTCCAGCGTGTAGAGCCGGTCGGCGGAGGTGAGTTCCGGGGCAAACTCCAGCGCCAATACATCGTTGTGATCGAGCCGCTCGTCCTCGAAAGCATTCCAGGCCACTGTATGTCCGGCATCATCAATGAGCCTGACAGTCAACGCGCCGGGTATCGGCTCTCCCTCCGGCTCATACTTGACGACGATGAACTCGACCCGATACAGGCCGTTGCGGGTGGGGCGAAAGGTCTGCCGGATGGAAGCAGGAGCGTCCGTGGTGGGGGCCGGCAACGCCGTGTTCAATCGCCCTTGCTCATTGTCAACGGCCTGAATTGGGCCGGGCCAGCCGGCAGCCAGCGCCCAGACAGCGACGATCAACGCGCCAATGAGGGCGAAAAGCAGGCGCCAGCGACGCAGCAATATCCCCAGTGAGATGGGTGGTTTGCTTTCCGCAGCGTCCGCCGGTCTCATAGGCTAAGCATAGCACCCGTCTGGCGCAGTCGTCCACGTCCCCCGGCGACCGTTCGCCAAGCGCTTAACTACACTCGCCCGGCGGGGGTAGACACTGCCGAACGTATTTGGGTTTGTGTGACCTGCTGGCTGCCGAAATGAAAAAGGCCCGGCAATATCCGGGCCTCTTGTGGCGCCAGCTGGATTTGAACCAGCGACCTAGGGCTTATGAGTCCCCCGCTCTGCCACTGAGCTATAGCGCCTGATGCGGACAACATTATAGCGAAATTGATCCGCGGCGCAAACCGCTCCAGGCGCTTGACCTTTCAGGCGGCCCGGCTAAACTGACCGGCTGATATGAGTAGCGTCACCCTCCCGACCGCCGGCCGTCGCCCGCTGTCAACCATTGCGCTGGTGTCCGCCGGCTGTGCATCTCTGTTGGCCGGCTTGCTCGGTTTGGCAGCCGGTCGCCTGCTATACGAAGCGTTCTTTCCCGTGCTGCTGTGGTTGGGGCGGCCGCTACCGGCATTGGCGCTGGCGCTGCTGATCGCCGGCGGCAGCCTGCTGCTCTGGCGCTGGCTCCTGCACCGGCTGGGAGATCCGCTGGCGGCGCTGGTCCCCTTTCTGCCCGCGTTGCTCAACCTGCTCTATCTGCCGCAGGCGACCGTTGATCTGGTGTACAGTCGCCTGCTGTTTGCCGGGACGATCTGGCTTGGTTCGCTGCTGCTCTATCGGCTCCTGGACGGCAGACGATTCCTGCCGCTCTGGTTACTCGGTGGTTTGCTGCCTATTTATCTGCTGACCATGGGGCGCACGGTCGGGCGGGCGGACACCTTTGAGTTCCAGGTGGTCATCCCCCAGCTGGGCATCGCCCACCCCACCGGCTATCCGCTCTACATGCTACTCGGGCATCTGTTCAGTTACATCCCGTTTGGCAGCGTCGCCTGGCGGATCAACCTGGCTTCGGTCCTCTTCGCGCTACTGGCTGCGCAGGTGCTATTCATGACCGGCAGGCAACTCAGCCGGCGAGAGATTCCTCCATTGCTGGCCGCCCTGTTATTCGGCCTCGCGCCCACCTTCTGGAGTCAGGCGATAGAGGCGGAGGTCTACGCCCTGCACGCGCTCGTTGTCGCCGTTTCCCTTTACCTGATGGTTGGTCTGCTGAACGGCGCGCCGGAGCAAGCCGGCAATGAGGAGCGCCTGCGCCGGCTGCAATATGCCCTGGCCATAACGTTGGGCCTGGGGCTGACCAATCATTTGACGACCCTGTTGCTGTTGCCGCCGGCCGGCCTGACCCTGCTGTTTGTCTGGCGTACGCAGCGACCGACAGGGCGGCAGATCGGCGGGCTGATCCTGGCTTTCCTCGCCCCGCTGCTGTTGTACGCCTACCTGCCAATCCGCTGGGCGCAAGTCAACCAGGAAGCAATGGGCTTGGGGCGCTTCGTTGACTGGGTCATAGGCGGGCGCTTTCAGGGAGCTCTGCAACTGGACGCCTGGTTGCGCGAGCCGGCCCGCTATGCCGTTGTCGCCCGGCTGCTGGCCGCGGAGTGGCAACCGCTTCTGCTAATATTACCGGCCCTGATCGGCTTGTTCGATCTCTTCCGGCGCGCCTGGCGGATCGCGCTTGTCCTGCTGATCACCTGGCTGGGCTTCGTCTATTACGGGCTGAGCTATCACGTGCCCGACCTGGCGGTCTTCCTGCTGCCGGCGCACTTGGTAACGGCGCTCTGCTTGGCAGCCGGCCTGGCGCTAATCGTGAAGGCCCTTGCCCGCTGGGGTGGTCGCGTCGCTCCCCTGCTGCAGGGGGCGCTGGCAACGATTGTGCTGGCCGCCATCCTGACGGCGGCCGGTCGGGAACAGTGGCCGGCGGTGGACCGCTCGCGCGATGACGGCCGGCTGGCCTGGGCGACTGCCGCCCTGGCGGAACCGGCGCAGCAGGCCGCGCTGCTGGCCGATAGCGAGAAGTTTCCGCCGCTCTACTACCTGCAGCAGACAGAAGGCGTGCGGCCGGACCTGGAGATCATGGTCTTGCCGGACGAGGCAGCTTATCGCGCCGAGTTATCGGCGCGGATGGCGCAGGGGCAGCCGGTGTATCTCGCCCGCCTCCTGCCCGGCCTGGAAGGCAGCTTTCACTTGCGTTCAGCGGGAGCGTTGACAGAGGTCAGCAATGAGCCGATGCAGGAGCAGCCGGCAGACATGATGCCCGCCGACCTGATCATAGAGGGTGTGCAGCTCATCGGCTACGAGTTGACGCCGGAATCAGCCTATGACCCGGCGGCCGCTGACCTGACGTTGTTCTGGCGGGCGGAAACTGCGATTGAGACGCCGCTGTTGGTTTACACGCGTTGGCAAGGTGCCGACTACGCAGGCGACCCCATTCCGCGATCCGGCCAACACCCGGCTAACAACGACTATCCGACGGTCGCCTGGGAACCGGGCGAAATTGTGCCCGACTTTCACCTCTTGCCCAGGCTGGCCGTCAGCCGGCCGACCGAGATGGCCCTGCAGGTGGCATTGGCCCCCCCATTCACTCCGGCGGAGGAGCTTGCCTGGCATACTGTGACAGAATTAACCGTTGACCCGCCGGCGCCTGACCCTTCCGGCGAGACATTGCGCGCGGAGGTGGGTACAACGGCGCTGAGCAGCATTCTGGCCTCAGGCAAGGTGCGTCCCGGCTCGCCGCTGCCCATGCTCGTGGGCGGCTTTGGTGACGGTTCCGGGGAGCTATCTTTTTCGCTGACGCCGGCAGCCGGCGAGCTTCCTGCTCCACGCGCAGGACAGGCTCCGGCCTCGCTGGCTGGTACAACGCCGTTTGCCTATGTCGGTGAAGTGGCCACGGATGTGCCTGCCGGCGAGTATGTGATCTACGTCCATCATCGAGCGGCGGAGGCGCATTGTGGTTGGCTGCGCGCCGCCAGCGCGGGCTGCGCCCTGGCCGGGGTTGAGCTGAGCGGCGTGCCCCTACCCGCCGGCGCGACTAACTTTGATGACCAGATCGCCTTGCTGGGGATTGATATCCCCAATTACGAATTGCAGCCCGGCGGTGTGCTTGATGTTACCCTGGACTGGCAATCGCTGGCCTCAATGGGCGCAGATTACACCCTATTCCTGCAGGTGCTGGATTCGCAAGACCGCATCGTCGGCCAGGTGGATAGTTGGCCGCTGCAAGGGACCCTCCCTACCAGCGCGTGGCCGGTCGGCGAGCGGATCACGGACAGGCATCTGGTGCAGCTGGACCCCGATGTGCCGGCAGGAGCGTATCGGTTGGCAGTCGGCTGGTATCTGTTGGCGACAATGGAACGGCTGCCGGTCCTGGACAGCGCTGGGAATATTGTGGATGATCGGGTGATCGTGCCCGGTCTGTCCGCCTCGCAGTAAGGTCGTAGGGTCATCATGATGAACATTCTGCCCATCGCAATAATCATCCCGCACAGTGGGTTGGCCATACCGCCGGAAGTGGCAGGTCGCGTTGCACTGGATGAAGGGCAGATATTCGATGAGGCGGATGCGTACGCCGACTTGCTTTTCGATTTTCGCGGGCGTGTGCTGCACTGGATTACGTTTCCGTTTGCCAGGGCCATAGTAGATGTGAATCGGCCGCCGGACCCGGCCGGCAACCGTCCCGGCGACGGTATTGTCAAGCGCCAAACCAGCTACGGAGCGCCGGTCTATCTGCCGGGCATGGAGCCGGATCCGGCGCTTGAACAGGAGATGATCGCTCGTTACTGGGCTGATTGGCGCCGCCAACTGCATGCCGTCGAGGATGACCGGCGGGTGAAGCTGGTGATTGACGCGCATACCATGGCCGCCATTGGACCATCACACTACGATGATCCGGCCGACCTGCGCCCGCGCGTGTCCGTATCCAACCTGGGCGATGCCGATGCGCAACCCCATCCGGATCGGCAGCGCATTTCGGCCCCGCCGGAGATCGTCCTGGCCCTGGGGCGTGAACTGGGCGCCGCACTGGCCGATGTACCGCCGCTGTGTCCCGTCGGGCCGGAGATAGCCGTTAACAACCCATTCTACGGCGGCTGGGACCTCTGGCAACATGGCGGCGCGCATCAAGCGTGGCTCATGGTCGAGGTAAACCGGGCGTTGTACGTGGGTGAACAGACGGGCACCGCCGGCGCAGGGCTCGCTGACACGGCGCGGATCACTTTGCTGCGCGAGAAGATTTGGGAAGCGATCGTCCGGCTAATGAGCGTTCCGGCTCTCTGATGGACGAGATCGATCCGGCAAAAATCACTCCGCCCTATGCGTCTAATGCAAATGAGAGGACAATTGTCGGCACCGAGGTAGTTCTATGATCCAATTGCTGGGCCGGAAGTTACTTACCCTGATCATCTTTATCCCGCTGCTGAGCATGTTGGGTTATTACTTTGGGGTCACTCATCCGGCTAACCGATCGCCGTCCCCGGAGAATCCGGCATCGGTCGGCGGAGACGCCTCGTACGCGGCATACATCCAGGACGTGTTGCGGGGTGACCTGGGTGAAGTCGGCACAACGGCGATCAACGAACTCGTGTGGGCGAGCGTCAAGAACAGCCTGGTGCTCCTGAGTCTGACCATGTTGTTGACCTTCGTCCTGGGTCCACTGTTCGGCTATATCTCCATATCGCGCCGCACCCGGCGCATACGACCGCTGGCGCTGATTATCACCACCGCCGGCCAATCAATGCCCGGCTTCTTCCTCGGCGTAACCATCCTGGCGCTAATGCTTTACGGCATCTTCTCACTGACCGCCGGCTCCCTGCCCCTGCCTATCAGCGGCTACGGTCTGGACGAGCATCTAGTCTTGCCGGTGCTGGTACTAGCAATCGGACCAACGTTGCAGGTGGCGCGTGTGACGGCGAACATGCTGGAAAACGAGCTTCAGCAGGACTACATTCGTGTGGCCCAAAGCAAGGGCCTGGGCTGGAGCGCGGTCTACTGGCGGCACGCCTTTCCAAACATCATCGCGGCCGTGATTATGACCATGGGGCGCTCGATCCGCTGGTTGATCGGCGGGCTGATCGTGGTGGAGTCGTTGTTCCTTTGGCCGGGAATCGGGCGAGTATTCACCTACACGGTAGGCATCCGGCTCGACGGCAGGGCCCCCATCCAGTACTACTTGCAGCCGGAGCTGCTGGCGACGCTGTTTGTCATCTTCGGCTTTGGATTGCTCCTGGCGGATGTCATTGCCAGTGTGCTGGCTTACTGGTCCGATCCCCGGCTCAGCAAGCCGGCCGAAGCGTAACGTGAGAAGGAGTGTGAGGGCCGGTAGATGAGACGTTCAGCAGCGCGTGAAATCAATTACCCACTGATTATCGGCGGCGTCCTTGTGGCCGTCTTCGTCATCCTGGCAATCGTCGGTCCGTACCTGACGGCCCACGATCCGATGGAGCCAAACCGCGCGATGCGGCTCGGCGAGACGTGGGTGACCGCTCCGTTTAAGCCCGGTCAACTCGAGGATTTTGTCCTGGGTTCGGATGAGATTGGGCGTGACTTGCTGACACGCATTCTCTGGGCGATTCGGCCAACAATCATTGTCTGCCTGGTGGTGGTTGCCGTGCGCATGACCGGCGGCATCCTTCTAGGATTGACTGCCGGCTGGTATGGGGGCCGATTGGAGCGTTTCATCGACAGCCTGATCGGCGCGGCGCTGGCAATTCCGGTGCTGGTGTTTGCCATTGCGGTGATTACTTATGTAGGTGTTGAGAAGGGACTGACCGCATTTGTGGTTGCCTTGACCCTCACCGGCTGGGCCGAGACAGCCGCGTTTGTAAAAGATCGCACCCGCACGACCATGCAGGCGCCCTATATCGAAGGGGCGCAAGCCATCGGCCTGAAGCCCAACAAGATCCTGTCGCGCTACGTGTTGCCGCAATTGTGGCCGGTGCTCCCTTCGATGATTTCCTTTGAACTGGCGACCGTGCTGCTGTTGGTCGCCGAGCTGGGCTTTCTGGGCATTTTCATCGGCGGCGGCTTTGTCTACGGCGTGCCGATGCCGGACAGCTCCGGCCAATTCATGCTCACTACCTCGGGCCAGCCGGAGTTGGGACAACTGCTGGCAGATTTCTGGTCCAAGATCATCCGCACACCCTGGGTGCCCTTTCTTGTGGGTGCGGTGGTGTTCCTGCAGATCTTCGCCTTCAACATGCTCGGAGAAGGCTTGCGCCGGCACATGGATGTCACCCGTCCGGGCACACGCTTCTCCCTGGCCCGGCTGTTCTCGCGAAACAAGGGGCCGGCAGAACTCGCGCCAGAGATGGGCGCGCAACGGGTGTAGAGATTAACACTCCCCGGGCAGCCAGGTACGACCGTGAAGGTGATTGACGATTTGCTCGCGGTCGTGCCGGATGGCGAGACGGTCAGTGTGACCGTCGGACTGCACTGGACCGCCGTTGTCGTTGATCTGGGTAAGGAGCGGCACTGTGGGCTGGCCTCAACGGTAACCGGCCTTCGTCCGCATGGTCAGGTCGATGTGCCGTCTGCCGGACAACTCAGCCAATTGTCCGGCCGCGAGCTGGCTGCGCTGGCTCTGACCGACAATCTGACCCTGCGCAGCATCGGCATGGCGGCGATCAATGCCCTATTGCCGCGCCTGCCGGACAGATGGGTGGAGAGCAATGCTGAGGAGGTGATTGCTACTGCCGGGGCAAACAGAAGTGTAGTGCTCGTCGGCCACTTTCCGTTTATCGCCCAACTACGACCAAGAGTAGGGCAGTTGTTTGTGCTGGAACAGAATCCGGGGCCCGGCGAGTATCCGGCGTCTGCCGCCGCTAAGCTGGTTCCGCAGGCTGATGTGCTCGCCATTACCAGCATGACCCTCTTGAACGGTACGCTGGACGAGCTATTGAGCCTCCGCCGGCCGGGGGCGCGAGTGCTCTTGTTGGGGCCGACCACACCCATGCACCCCCTGTTGTTTGACTATGGGATAGCGATGTTGTCGGGAGCTGTAGTGAACGAGATCGCGCCGGTACTGCGCGTCATTCAGGAAGGCGGCGTGTTCCGTCAGGTGCATCAGGCCGGCGTGCGCCTGGTTACTATGACGCAATAATGCGACACGCCTAAGTAACGCGTCATCAACCGCCTCTGGTCTGCCACCAGAGGGCGGGCAGCCGGCGGAGCTTGCCCCATTTGCTCACCTGGGCGCGGCGACTGAATACATCGTAGTCATGGGCGGTGATATCGTCCAGGATATCACGGTAGAAGGTGGCGGCGGCGGCGATTGCCAGACGCCCTTGCGGGTGCAGCATCTGAATGCCGGGCCATGCCTCCTCATAGATGTGATGCGCCCGGCCTACCTGAAACTGCATAAACGCTCGCCAGCGCTGATCATAAGCGCCGTTTTCCACGCTCTCGGCAATGTCTGCGTTCGAGAGTCCGAACTCGTGTAGCTCCTCTTGCGGCAGATAGATGCGCCCGCGCCGCCAATCTTCGGTGACATCGCGCAGGATATTGGTTAGCTGTAACGCCACTCCCAACCTGATCGCATAGCGCACAGCATCTCCGCTTTCATAGCCGGTGATGTGCATGCTCATCAGGCCGACCGTTGAGGCGACGCCATAGCAGTAAGTCGTCAGATCATCAAAGGTGGTGTAACTTGACTGCTCAATGTCTCTGGCCACGCCGTCAATGAGCTGCTCCGCGTATCGCTGTGGGACGGCATATTTGGCGCGAGCGTCGGCCCAGGCCACCGCCACGAGATCATGTTTGGGAGGATGCCAACTCAACGCCTGTTCGCGCCAGTTCTCGAGATTAGCATGAACATCCCCGGCACTTCTGTCTACGATGTCGTCGGTCGTGCGACAAAAAGCATACAGAGCCCGGATCGCGCGTCTGATCTCCGGCTGCATCAACGCGGAGGCCATGTAGAATGAACGGCTATGGTTGGCGGTCAGGTCCTCACAATGAGCGTAAGCCTCTTGCAGAAGCGAAGCGTTTTCATTTCGGGCCGGCTGATGAACGCCAACCGCATGCCAGGCTTCATTGGCCAGACTCAGTAATGAATGTTCCCAACTATCGTTGATTACCACGCTCATAGACAACCTTCCCACTTGCGGACTTGCCCCGATATGTTGCGACGACAAGCAGCAGTCTAGCATGGTCCGGATAAGTTGTCAAGTAATTGTAAATGTTTTGTATAATTATGTGAAATACCGGCGCTCTAGCCGTCAACCACCAGTACCGGGTGTGCCGCTGGACATCGGCTTGGCCCTACGTGACCCGGCCGGCGCGCTCCAGCACGCTCAATACAACCTCTCCCCCGTCCCGGCGCAGCTCCACCCGATCGCCGGAATTGATGCCGCCGATCACATCCCCGTCAAAACCGTAAGCGTAAGGAATGCCCTCCAGCGAACAGGCCGGCGCGCTTTGCTGGTCAATGGCTGTATTAACAATAGCCAGAGGCGCCCGGCCCCGATAGTAAAGCTCCAGCAGCACATAGGGCGCAACGGTGGAGCCGGAGCCGCGGGGAAATATCGCGATCTTGCCGGCCATGCTCTCACCGTCTGCCGGGTGCCCCGCTTCCTCAATGACGCCTGTCTCGCGGTTCACGAAGCCAAGCAACGTAATCGGTGTATCCGTCACAAACGCCTCGCCAATCACCCGAAAATCTGCTTGCGACGGCAAACCCTGCCCGCGCGCGCTGAACGGGCCGCCCATCCACTGGCGTGCGTCTTTTCGTGCGCCGGCCGGCGCCCGCTTGTCGTCCTCAGCTTCCTCGCCAGCGGCAAGACCGAATTCGTCAAGCGTCAACTCCCCCGTTGCGACCCGCACGCAGTCCGCCAGTTTCATGACCGACGTTGGGATGCCGTTCAGGCCGGACCGGATGTAGTGCTCGGCCTTCATCGAGTTGGTCAACACATGCTTCACCCAGGCCGGATCATAAGGCACAACTTCCGGACAGGTGTTTTCCAGTAACAGCGCCCCCCCGGCGCGAATAACATCAGCCATGCCCGTGTGTTCAGCGATAGCCTTATTGGCGCTGGATGTGAAGATCCACAACGGCGTCGCGGAGACATGTTTACCGTGAAGCGCCGCTGCCGCCGCACGCAACTCACCCACAGACGCCTGTGGACAACCGAGCGCGATCAGCGACACCGGCATTTTGGGGTGTAGCTCCGCATAGCGCGCCGCCAGATCCGACTCCGTGAAACGCAGCCTATCCTGGAATTGCGCGGGAGGGATGTCGTCCTGTCCATCGATGTAGAGCAAGGCGCACCCGTAATTAGCCGCCGCCGCTGCCAGCGCTTTCCGTTGATCGTGCGTCATTTGCGCCGGCAGCCCGCGAAACAACGGCACAGGGCCGAGCGGCATCTTCCACTCCGGCCGGCGCTGTTTGCCGATCCAGTCACCGAGGATCGAGAAATCGGTCGGGTCATCGAGCGCGCAGGTAACCTCCACCTCCAGATTCGGATGGCGGGAGGCCGGTTCGAGCAAACCATATTGGGGGGTGTAGCCGGTCAGCGCCGCCGCCAGTGCCGAAAGGCCGGATTCGCGATTGGTGCTGAGGCCGGTATAAGAATTGCCGAAGCAGATGGCGTTGGACTCCGACCAGGCGGCAACCCCGGTGGTCACCCCCCCTTCCCATTCATACGGTACGCAGGATTGGGTCGGCTGCACGCCCAACTGCGTGTAGAGGGCCACAATCTCCCGGCTCTGTTCCAGAAAATCAGGCGAGGCAATGCGCATCGCTTCAAACTGATTCACGTCGCAGCCCGCCGAATTGAGCGTCGTGGGCACGCTCACTCGGGCCTGCGGGTCTGCCGCCAGGCGGGCCAAGAAGCGGCGCAAGCCCATCCCGCCGGTCAGCGGAGATACGCCGGAGAGGTGCGCGCTGCTGATCGGGACCAGCTCGGTAGCCCCGGCGGCGGCGGCCATATCCAACACCAGGCGCATCGCCATTTGCTTGGCCATGCCGAGCTCCCCGACCAGCATGGCCCGCTGTCTTTCATTCAAGCGCAACTCAGCCATCCATCAACCCCTGCGGCTTTCTTGGCAGGTCGTCAAGCCCGCCAACCGGCTCCTGCGGCCGCTCCATGTCGATTCCGGCGACGCTGCCGGCCGGCGCTGTCACACCGGCCGCGACCTTCGCCGCTGCGGTGGGTTCCTCATCCATCCAGGGATCAATGCCCAGTATGCGGCAACGCAGATAGCGACCGACGATACCCATGGTGGCAATCACCGGCACCACAACCAACCCGCCAATGACTCCCGCAACCGCGTAAGCGCCGATAATGGCCACGAAGACCACCGCCGGGTGCATTCGCACACTGCGCCCCATCACCGCCGGGCGCATCCAGACATTCTCCACCATTTGAATGAGTGTCAGCACGACGACCACGATCACAGTGAACCAGAAGTTGGAGATATCGAGGTAGGTCGAGCCGCTGAACCAGGCGATCAGCGCGGCAACGATCGTGACGATCGTCGGGCCGATAGTCGGGATGAAGTCCAGCGCGCCGTTCAAGATCGCGATCGCCCCGGCGCTTGGCAGCCCGATAGCCGCCATTATGACGCCGGTGAGCAGGGCGACAATGGTGGACAACAGCAACTGCCCGCGTAAATAACCCTGCCAGACCACTTTCGTCTGCTCATAAAGGCGGAGGGTATCCGGCTGAAGTTCCTCCGGCGGCAACTGGAGCAACCAGTCGCGCAATTTGTCCCAGTCCTGCAACATATAGTATGTAGTCACCATGATAAACAGGACCCAGGCCAGATCGGTCGCCACACCCAGCACGCCGGGGATCAGCTCGGACTGCAATATCTGCTCCGGCAGAAATGTCGAACTGGTCTCCAGTAGGCTCTCCAGTGACAACTCATAACCCAGAATAATCACGCCCTCATCCAGGTTGGCGGCAATCAGCGCTGCTATCTCCTGGAACTCCTCTACCAAAAGCTGCACCTGGTCGATGATCGTCGGCGCCAGCGCCACCGTGAGTGCGCTCAAGCCGGCCAGGATCAGCAGATAAAGCAGGGCTACCGCCAGGCTACGCCGCAACCGGGATCGCCCGGCGAATATCGAAATCAAAGGATTGAGCACGTAGGCCAGCAGCGCTGAAAAAAGAAGTGGACGGATGAGATCCCTGCCCAGGAAGACGAAGAATAGCCCGCCCATCGCCAATGCGACCAGGGCGATTATTCGTGTCGTGCGACTCCACTTAAGCATCATAGCAATTTACCAGGCGATGGTGGGCAACCAGGCGCAGACCGATCTGTGTGGCAAGACATTATACCATCACCGGGCTTGCGGCCGGGCAATCTCAACCCGAACTCCGCTCCCTTCAGTAATCTCGGCCGCAAACCGCTCGATGGAATCATCGCCGAAGATCGTGGTCGTACCGCGCGGCGCGCCCAACACAAGCAGGTCGGCGCCAACTTCTCTTACGTAGCGCACGATTTCCTCTCTGACCGGCCCGATGGCGACGCAAATAGCGGCCTCGATGCCGGCTCTGATCGCTCGTTCCCGAGCTACATGAAGCAATACACGCCCGAGCCAGATCAGTTCCTGCTCAATCGCTTCGTCAAGGCTGGTCTCATGTTCGATAGGCAGCCGTTTGTCTGCAACGAACAGGAATGCGAGGGGGGCGTTCGCCTCTCTGGCGCGCTGAATGGCACATGTCTGAGCCAAACGACTGCCCTCCCCACCACGAGTGGCGCAAACGACCCCCGTCATCTCACTCTCGCTCTGTTTCCAGGCTTCCCTGGCTCTCGATAATGCTGTTCAGCGCCTCCGCCCGGTAGTCTATGTCGCGGACCAATTCGTCGTAAACCTCCTGCTGAACCAACCCACGACGCAACGCATCAGCCACGGCTGTTCGTTCTGCGCGCAACAGGTCTCGGCGAGCCTGTAATACCAGCTCCTGCTCCAGCTCGGGATACTCCAGCAAGAGCTGCTGCAATTCTCCGTCCCTTTCCTCGATCTCCTGGTCATATACGCTCGCGATTGCGCTCCAGATTTCCGCGGGCAGGAGACCATCGGCCTGCAAGCGACCCAACTCCCGCTTGGCCTCTTGTTTGGCGTAGAGCAGCGATTGCAGGCGTTGCTGCGCATCGCGCTGACCCGGACGTTTACTCAAATCAAGCCGGCGAATGAGGGGTGCGATGGTCGTACCCTGCACCAGCAGCGTAAAAAGCACAACGCCGAAGGTCATCACCTGCAGCTCTTGCGCCACGGCCGGACCAAGTAGCCCTCCGCTCAGGGTCAACGCCAGCGCCAGGCTGATCGCGCCGCGCAACCCTCCCCAAAACATGACGTGCCGATAAGGCGCCGGCACATGGTTTCGTTTATCCAGCCGGCCGCTCAGCCAGGTAATCGAATAGACAACGATCGCGCGACTGAGCAGCACCGCTCCAACCGCTACCAGGATCGGGGTCAGATTGGTATCGAATGCCTGCAGATCGATTTGCAGGCCAATGATCAGGAAGATGATCGAGTTGGTTACAAAGGCCATGAACTCCCAGAAGTTCTGAATCGTCAATCTGGTTGTCGGCGATGTATTCCGGAATCCGACATTGCCCACAAATAGGCCGGCGGCCACCACCGCCAGGATACCGCTCACGCTCAGTTCTTCCGCCACCACGAAAGCGCCAAAAGCCAGCGCCACTGTGGTCGCCGTCTCGATCAGGTGGTCATCCACGTTGTAGAGCACAAGCTGAGACACGACCAGGCCCAGGACAATGCCCACCGCCAGGCCGCCAAGCGACACCCGCAGGAACTCATAGACTGCCGCGCCGAGATCGATGCTTTCCAGGCCGGCTGTGGCTCCCAGCCCGATCGCCAGCGAGAAGATTACGATGGCGATGCCGTCGTTGAACAGGCTCTCCCCCTCCACCAGCAGCGCCAGTCGCTTGCTCACGCCCATGCTGCGAAAGAATGAGACCACCGCCACCGGATCGGTCGCTGAAATAAGCGCGCCGAACGCCACCGCCGCCACGATTGGAATCTCCGGCAATACCATAGCCACTATCTCGCCTACGATAATTGTGCTCAGCAAGACGCCGCCCACCGCCAGCATTACAATTGGAAGCAGGTTTCGTCTCAACTCGCCCCAATTGATCTGCAGGGTTGCCTCAAAGACCAGCGGCGGCACGAGGAGATTCAGGATGAGTTCACTGCTGAAGGTGATGCCCAGGAAATTCGGGAAGAACGAAAGCACCAGCCCGACAATAACCAGCGCCACCGTATAGGGTACCCGGACGTAGCGACGGGTAACAATGGCTACAGCCGCGGCGATAGTCAACAGGATGACAAAACCCAGTTCCTGCCGCAGGAATACATCGGATTCTTGCTGCAGGATGTCCATGGGGAAGAAGTTCATCGATCGCCCCTGGGTTGATTCCTTGGCCGCAACTTAGTCCCCTCGCGATTACTCGCGCGCTTCGGCAACCGGCTGCGCACTCTCGGCGCATTCCCTATGTCAATTGCGCGCCGGGTCGGGCACATAGTCGCTCAAATTGACCGCCCCATATTGCCCTTTCGTGTATTTCTCTCGATCCACTCCCCAGGGGATGGTGCAATCAAAGCCTAACTTGGCCGTGCGGCTTTTCTCGCCGGGCGTGTGGATGCCGGACGGGTCGAGTGAGCTACCCGGCATATTCGGCATCACAATCAGGTCGCTGTCCCCCTGGAAACGCGTCGCCATCGCCCATTCGACTTCCGCCGGCTCGAAAATATCGACGTCCGTATCAACGACCCATACGTGCTTTAGCGATCCATGTCCGCGAAAGGCTGCCTCAATCGCCCGCCGGCCATCCTCCGGCCCTTGCTTGTCGATCTGCACGACCGCATGCAGCCAGGACGCGCCGCCGGGGGTAATGGCGACTCCGGTGCAGCGCGTTACCCGATTCACCTCGGCGAAGATGGTCGGCTCGCGCGGCATACCCATCAGTAGCTTATGCTCCAACCCACCGGGCAGCAAAGCATGGTAGATCGGATCCCGGCGATGCGTGATCAGCTCAATCTCAATGACCGGCTGCTCGCGCACAATATCCATCGTCTCCGTCAGATCCATGAACGGACCCTCGCGTACCCGTTGGCGCGTGATCCGCCCCTCCATCACGATTTCGGCATCAGCCGGAACTTCCAGATCGTTGGTCAGGCATTTGACAAGTGGAGTGGGCGCGAGGGCGTGCGCGATGGATAACTCATCCACGCCCGGAGGCGGCGACATGGAGGCCGCCAAGTGCGTGGCCAGGGAGACGCCGATGCAGATCGCGATCGGCAGGTCGCCGGAGACCTTGCTCATTGCCGTGTACGTGCCGCGGCGCTCTACGATGCGCGCCGCAAATCGCCGCTCGTCCAGGCGTAGCAGCCGGTGATAGCACATATTGCGCCCGAGCTCCGGGTCGCGCGTAATGACGATGTTGCTCGCGATGTAGTGCCCGGCATCCTGCGGCAGGTGCAGCAAGATCGGCAAATCATAAAGATTGACCTGCGAACAGATGACCTCCCGGCATGGCGCTTTATCCACAATCGGCGGCAGGATCGGCTGGTCAATCGCGCGGGCCAGCCGGCCAAGCAATTCACTCTCGCCAATGCCCAGGCTCATCGCGAAATAGCGGCGATCAGAGCAGGGGCCGGCGCATACCCGCCACCGCGGATAATCCTTGACGGCATTGAACAGCACCGGCTTGCCGGAAAGAGCGTGGGCCACGTTCGCCAGCTCATAGTTGACATCCACCGGCCGGTCAATCGTTACCAGGTCTCCAGACACAGCAGCCTGTGCGATGAATTCACGGAAGCTCATACAGCGGATTGTAGATTTGGCCTGGGGCTTTTGCAAGCTGCTGCGCTCCGTTGCGCGAACAGCGCCCACTCGTCAGGCAGACACACTCCCTTTTGGACTATACTACGCTTGACGCAGGTCGGCTGACGCCGCCGCCCGCAGGGTCAAACAGATATGGTTCGCAAAAAACCTTTCCTCATCGTCCTATCGTTTCTAATCGTGCTGCCGCTTTTGGCCTGCGGGACACTGCTCCCGGAGCCGGCAGCCGAGATACCACCCCCACCAACGCTGGTGATCAACACGCCGGTCGCGGTCGGTGGTGAGTCGCTCGCGCCGACAGTCACCCCATTTGGCGCGATACCGCCGGAAGAAGCTAGTGCCGAAGCCACGAGCGGGCCGCTGGTGCGCGCGCTGGTTGACGTCAATGTGCGCACCGGCCCCGGCGTCCAGTACGATCGCGACGGGCACCTGCTGGCTGGCGAATCCGCCGTCATCCTGGGCCGCGATCCAGCCTCCGGCTGGTGGAAGATCCGCTGCCCGGCGCGATCGGAGGGCACAGAATGCTGGGTGACCGGTGGCAGCAGCTATACTGCCGCGATCGATGCCGCTGACATCCCGGCGGCGCAGGCCCCTGCCACGCCCACCCCATCCCCGACCGCTACCGCCGCCCCGCTTGGCGAAGCGACTGTTGTTCCCGGCCCGGCGGCAGGCGTCCCGGCAACGGCGGTCGCGGTGACCCCCGCTTCAACCGGGCCCATTGCCGCGACGCCATACATCGCTTACGTGGACAACGGCGACCTCTTCGTCGCCCCGCTACTGCCCTCAGATGCCGGAGCGTCCTTGGGCCGGATTACGCAGCTGACAGTCAGCGGTGCTGTTGAAGCGTTATTTGTCTCCCCGACAGGCAGCCACATCGCTTACCTGGAAGCACGGGAGACCGGAAACGCCCTCGCCGTGGTCAATTTGGATGGGGAAACCAGCGTTCCACTCGT
>CAZIKT010000025.1:56537-59139 GCA_964539885.1 uncultured Ardenticatenaceae bacterium
CCGGAAACGCCCTCGCCGTGGTCAATTTGGATGGGGAAACCAGCGTTCCACTCGTGGAAAGCCGGCATCTGCCGCAACTTCCCGGCCTGGGCTCGTCGTCACTCTCCCGCACAATTGACTCGGTGCAATGGCTGGCCGATGGCGAATCTTTGATCTTCAATACGCGCTTGCCGGCTATGGAACCGGGCATTGGCCCGGCATACGACCTATGGACCGTGGACCTCGATGGTCAGTTGGTTGAGAGCTTTCCCTCCGGCGCAGCCGGCGGCTGGTTCTCTGCATCGCCTACCAATGAACTGATCATGTCAGCGGCGACCGAGATCGTGCGGGTGCATCTGGACGGCGGCAATCGCCGGCAAGTGGCGACTTTTGCAGCCGTCAACACGGCCAGCGAGTATGCCTATTTCCCGCAGGCGACTTGGCTAAGCGACGGGCAAACCGCGCTGGTCGCCATACCCGGCCCAGAACCGTTCGCTGAAGATGCCGGTGCTGAACTGCTCGAACTGCCGGTCGGCGCTCTGCCGGCTATCTCGGTCGGCAACATCTCCGGCAATTTTCTGTTCAATCCCATTCACTGGGCGGCGACCGGCGACCAACTGGCGTATGTCAGGCAGAACTCCGCTGACCCAACGCTCGCGCTGGTCATCGCGACCGGAGACGGCGCCGACCCGCAGGAATATGCGCAGGAGCAGACGCTGCAGTTCCTGGGCTGGAATCCGCCGGGATCACGTTTTCTCTATGGTGGGTCAGGCTACTATGCGGTTGGCGAGCCGGATACAACGCCCACCATTACGGCGCTGCCTGCCGCCAGCGTGGCTGTAGCTGCCCAATGGTTCGCCGCCGATAGGTTTGTCGTGGCATTCGGCGCGTCGGAGAACTGGCGACTGGTGGCGGGTAATCAGGCCGGCGCGTTCATTCCACTATTGGACGTCCACTCCCCACTGCCCCTCTTCGAGATCTGGTACCGCTAAGGAAACGCAAAGCCCGGCTGTCACTGCTTGCCGGGCTTTGCCGACACCCGCTATCACAGCGGGAGCACTACTTGCCTACTTGCCTTTGCGCAAGAAGGCCGGGATCTCCAGATCAACCGGAGAAAAGCGCGACTTGTCCTTTTCCGGAGCCTTTGGTTCACTGGGTTGCGTCGGCGTTGTCGCTTCGGGTGGTTCAACCTGCTGGGCCTGCTCCGGCGGTTTCGTTTCGCGGGGTGGGGCCACGTGCCGCTGAGGGGCCTGTGGGTCCGGCGGTGGGGTATAGCCGGTTGTCCGGCCGAGCTGGCGCGCTGAAGAGGTAGGCGTTGACCGGCTCATCATCTGCAGACGGCCCTCCGAACGATCGAAGCCGGTCGCAATGACCGTGATACGCATCTTATGCCGCATCTCCTCATCGATCACTGCTCCGAAGATGACGTTCGCGTCGGGATGCGCCTTCTCGCGAATGATGGCTGCCGCCTGGTTCACTTCGTACAGCGTCAGGTCCGGGCCGCCCGTGACATTAAACAGGATACCCTGCGCGCCGTCTATGGTCACATCCAGTAGGCGCGAGCTGACTGCTTCCTCAGCCGCCTGGTGGGCGCGATCATCGCCCTCGCCATGCCCAATGGCCATCAGCGCCGCCCCGCCCTCCGACATGATCGTGCGCACATCAGCAAAATCCAGGTTGATCAGACCCGGCACGGTGATCAACTCGCTGATCCCCTGGATACCCTGCCGCAACACATCGTCGGCCAGGAAGAAGGCGTTATTTAGCGGCACCCGGCGGTCGGTCAGTTCCAACAACTTGTCGTTCGGGATAACGATCAGCGTATCCACATACTCCTGGAGCCTGGCGATCCCCTGATCGGCGTATTGTCCACGCCGGCTACCTTCAAATGAAAAGGGGCGGGTGACCACGCCGATGGTTAACGCACCCGTTTCCTGCGCCAGTCTGGCGATAATCGGGGCCGCGCCTGTGCCGGTGCCGCCCCCCATGCCGGCGGTGACAAATACCATGTCGGAGCCGCTGATGACGGTGCGCAACTCGTCCATTGACTCGGCAGCCGCCTTTTCACCGACTTCCGGATTGCCGCCGGCGCCCAGGCCGCGCGTGCTCTTCTCGCCGATGTGCACCCGGATCGGTGAGCCGGACTTCAACAGGGCCTGAGCATCGGTGTTGACCGCGATGAAGTCTACTCCGGCCACACCTGCCTCAATCATCCGGTTAACGGCATTGCTGCCTCCGCCGCCTACACCCAATACACGGATGCGCGCTATCGCGCGCTCCTGACCCTCTTGCCGCATGAACATCTCTTTCCACTCCCTAAAACAACGTAGCCTTGTTCCCCGGACGGGGATCATAGCGACTTGCGAATTGATCAAGCGTGCTGATTTCAACCAGCCACTTGTTGCCGAATTTGATCGCCGGCAATTTGCCCTGCCGGATCAAACGGCGCACCGACTCGGGGTGAATCTTCAGGCGTTGGCTGACCTCATCCACGTCAGCATAGTTGTCCAGCAAGGTCTCTCTTGTCATAACCCGTCTTGAGTAATCCGCAAACCAGCCTTAGCGTATAATTGTTGCAATCGTACAACAGAGGTGAGAATATGTCAAGTAAGCATGGATTCCT
>CAZIKT010000026.1:0-4792 GCA_964539885.1 uncultured Ardenticatenaceae bacterium
CCGTCGGCTTCGTTGCCGGCAGGTTGTGTTTCGGCCGGAATCTGGTGTGGAAACAGGCCGGCTACCGAAAGATCCGGCGCAGACGCAGCAGCCAGCCGGAGAGCCGGATCGGCAAGCGGACCTCGCGCCAGGCCCGCTGGGCGGCAAGCTGGTCGCCGCTGGAAGGCGCGGCGCGAGCAAACCGGCGTTGGACGTAAGTGTTCACAATACGCTGGACACGCGGCGCGCTGCCCCGGAGCAGGCCGGCGAGGCGCGGCCGGCGCGCCAAGTCGTCCAGCTTGGCAAGCAGAGCGGCTTCGAATTCGGCCGGCGTCTGAGTGGGAGTAGGCGGGCAGCCCAGGTCGGCGGCGGCCTGTTGAAGCCGGCCAAATGCGAACAGGCTGCCCTCGACCACCGGACGCGGACGCCGGCGCAAGAAGGCGACCCAGCCGGTGATCAACAGCCCGATTAGCAGGAGGCCCCACCAGCGGGAGACGGCGCCCGATCGGTCCGGCGCGGGCAGCGGAGGGGGTGTCGGCGCGGTAAATGTGTCCGCGCTCGCCTCCGCCACGGCAGGCGTGGCACCGGAAGAGCGAACTGGGAACGGGGCGGTCGGCTCAAACTCGATCCAGCCGTGTCCGGCGAAGTAGAGCTCCGGCCAGGAGTGGGCGTCGACATGGCGCACCGTGTAGACGCCCCGCTCATCCGGCGGAGGGGACAAAAAGCCAATGGCCAGCCGGGCGGGGATACCCAGGCTACGAGCCATGACCACCATCGCGGAGGCGTAATAGTCGCAGTAGCCGCTCTGCAGCTCAAAGAGGAAGTAATCGACAGGGTCGCGCCCTTCCGGTGGGGCGGGGACAAGCAAGGAGTACGGATACTGGCGGAGAAAGCTCTCGATGGCCAACGCCTGGTCGTAAGGAGCGTCCGCGCCGGCGGAAACCTCGCGGGCCAGGTCCGCGACGCGCTGGGGCACTTCGGGCAGGGCGGTGTAGCGGGCGAACAGGGCGGGGGGGACATCGGCCGGCGAGGCGCGCCGCAATTGGCCGGCATCGGCCATGGAGTTGCGCGAGACAGCCTCGTAGGAGGACTGCTCGCCGCGCACGATGACCAGGTCATCAACACCGCGCCAGGCAGTGATTACGTCCTCAGAAGTGCGCCACAAGGTTCCCATCGCGTAGCGAGCGGTGCGGTCATCGAGTAGCCAATGGACCGTCTGGGTGACCACCTGTTCAGTCTGCAGGGCCGGGATGGGGAGCGTCTCTCCGGCAGCTATGGGCAGATCTCGCTCATCGGAACGGGACCAGCCCCGGCCGGTGTAGATGTCGTAGCTGAGAGCGCGCCAATGGAGGGCAGGCGGCCCTTTCACGTTGGCGGTCATCACTACTGTTTCTAGGAGCTCGGGCGCTTCACCCAGGAGGAAGGAGCGGGGCATGACCCCGGTTCCAGCCGCGCTGCCCGGCGACGTGCCGCCGAGGTTGACCCCGGCAAAGGCCCGCTGCAGGACGTCTTCCAGGGCCTGAATCGGCGGAGAGTCCTGTACGAGCCCGGCCAGGTAACCGAAACGAATCGTGGGCAGGATGATGGCGGCGGACATGAGCAGCATCGCCGCCGCGCCGGCGGCCAGCAGAAGGTCCAGGCGAATTTGAGTGGAGTAGTCAATGTTGCCGGCGATCCAGTCCCGCTCGCGGGCGGCATAGCCGGCGGCGGCCAGGAGCAAGGCAGCGAGGGCGATGTACAACGCCGCCAGCCAGAGCTGCGCCGCGCCGCCGCCGAAATGGGCGTTCATCGCCAGAGCCAGGCCGGCGACAGCCAGCCCTTCCAACGGCCGACGGGTACGCAGAGTGCTCCAGGCGAGCACGGCGGCCGTCACGCCGCAGAGCATGGCGGTCAGGAAGGCGAATACGATGGTCTCGCGGCTGCTTTCGCCGAGGCTAACCGTCAGCCACCAACTATACGCGCGCTCCGCCGACACGAGCATCTGTTGGCGGGCGTACTCGGGCAGCGGCAGGGTAGCTTCGCGGAACGGCAGTTGCCAGGGCAGCAGGCCGGAAAGGCCGGCGGCGACGATGACGAGGAGATAACCAACAATCAGCCCGCCGGCCAGCAATGGACTGGTCTTGCGTCCAGCCAGGAGCGCGCAGAGGAAGAAGGCGATCAGCGCTGCCGGCCAGGCCACGCCGCGTTCAGGAGTCCATTCGGCGCTGTGCACCGAGGCGGCCAGGACGCCGGTCAGGGCGAGCAGGAGCGAGAAGACCAGCCAGCCCTCCGCCGGACGATAGCGTACCCACAGATAGACGGGCAGTTCTTGGAGCCGGTCCAGTGCGATCATCCAGCATCCACAAAGTCCGGACGGCGGACGACAATCGCTCGGCCGGTGGGAGTGGTGCGGAACTCCCAGAAGCCGCGCAGTTCCTCATTTTGCCGGCTGCGACGGATATCGCCCCGATAGAGCAGGCTCACGTCAAAGCCGGCCCGGCGCAGCGTGTCGTAGAGGGGCAGCGAGGATGGCTCGGTCGCGCCGGCGGCGGCGAAGCTGGCCCGCTCCAGCAGGATGGGATGGCAGCGGATGCCGCGCTCGGCCAGGGCGAGCAAAGCGGGCAGCCACTCGGCGCCAGCGTTGGGCGTGATCACGACGACCACCGACCCGCGACGAGCGATGCGCGCGAGGTCGGCCAGGGCGCGCGCCAGGGGCGTGTCGCCGTCCGCCCGGATGAGGGCCAACTGGCGAAGGAGATTCCATTGCTGGCCCTGACCGTGTCCGGGTGGGAGCAGCCGCGGCTCCTGCCCGTAGCCGGCCAGACCGACCCCGCGGTTGCGCTGAAGCCCCTGGGCGGATAGGGCGGCTGCGGTGAGCACGGCCTGTTCCTCGCTGCCTTCCGCGCCACGGCCGACCTGGATATCGGCTTGCATGTCAAGCAACAACCAGATGTCTCCGGCGGCGTCCAGGTCAAACTGGCGCACCATGAACTCGTCGCGCCGGGCGGAAGTGGGCCAATGAATCCAGCGCAAGGGATCGCCGGGCTGAAATTCGCGGACGGCGGAGGCGTTGACCGTGGCCTGAAAGTCGCGCCGGCTAGATCGGGCGCGGCCGCTGCTCCGGCCGACGGGTAAGGGTACCGGTAGCTGCGCGTCGGTGGGCGGGTGGATGATGATTTCGTCGCCGGCCGACATGGGCAATTCGACGGTGAAGATGCCGAAGGGATCGCTTAGCCGCAGTTGCCAGGGGCCGAGCCGGTATTGGCCGCGCTGTTCGCAAATGGCGCTCTTACGCCATTGGGTGGTCTGGCCGGAGCCGACGCTCTGCACGATGCCGGCGGCATAACCCGGTAGATTGGAATGGTCCACCACTTCCACCCAGAAGGCGGGCAGCGGACCGCTGTTCGCCAACTTGAATTGCTCGGAGAGGCGGTCGCCGACGGCTACCCAGCCGAAGCGTAATCGGCGGCTGCCGGTGACGGAGCGAGCCAACAGCCGGAGCCAAAGATAGGAGAGGAGGAGCAGGCCGGCAAAGCCGACCAGCATAGTCGTCCAGATGCGGCCGGGAAAGAAGACGGTGAGCAGGGCCAGCAGGGCCAGCCAGACGAGCGGGCGCCGGGAAGAGATGCGCACCCGGCCCGACGCTTTCATGCGGCGACTCCATCCACGGCTCTAACGTCCGTGTCAGCGCCGGATGCCGATGGTATAATGCGGTATTCCAAAGAAATCGCAAATGGAGAGGTAGTCATGAGTGACGTTCCCGTTGAACTTATTGTAGCAGCATTTACCGAAGAGAGAGCGGCCGACCAGGCGATGAAGGAGCTGAAGGCGGCCCGCAAGGAGAAGCTGATCGGCATCCAGGTGGCGGCGGTGGTCCGGCGGGATGAGCGCAACCGGCTGCACGTGAAGGAAATGGGCGAGTTCGGCAGCGGCGCGGGCGCCATGGGCGGGGCCGCGCTGGGCGTCATCCTGGGCGTGCTCACCGGCGGAACCGGCCTGATCCTGGGGGCGGTGGGCGCCATCGCCGGCGGCCTGACCGGCAAGGTGCGCGATATCGGCATCCCCAACGAGCGCCTGAAGCAGTTGGGCGATGCCTTGAAGCCGGGAACTTCGGCCATCATTGCGGTCATCGAGCATAAGTGGGTGGGCGAATTGCAGAAGATGATGGAGCAGGCCGGGGCCGATGTGCTGGCGGAGGCGATCAGCGCCGACGTGGCCGCGCAACTGGCGGAAGGGAAGGACGTGGCTTATTCGATGGTGGAGAGCGACAGCGGCTCTGCGGTAAGTCGCGTGGCGGGCAATGCGGAGTCAATGGAAATCAGCTCTGTCGTATCCACCGATGAGGCGGTTGTGGCTACCGCGGCCGTCGCGACGCAAGAGGGGATGGCCGCCGAGCGATTGACGCTGACCGGCGAGGGCGCGATGCTGGAGCAAGCCGTGGTGGACAGCGAAGGCGCTGCCTATCTGGGCGCGCTGGCGACTGACGAGGGTGTGGTGGCGATTGCGGCGGAAGCTGAGTTTGCTGATGCGGAGGCCGATGCTGCTGCCGGCGCCAACGAGAGTACGGCAACGGCGGAGGGGTAACTCTGGCGGCGATGAAGTTCGGGCATATCGAAATCCTTTGCCGTGATCCGCGGCGGGCCCGGCGCTTCTACGAGGAAACGCTGGGCTTCGAGCTGGTGGGCGAGCAAAGCCCTGAACTGATCTGGTTGCAGCTGGGGCAACTAGAGATCCTGCTGCGGCCGGGTTCGCCGCCGGCGGAAGTCTCTCGGTACGAAGACGCGGCAACAGGCTTCGTGCTGTACACAGACAACCTACCGGAGACGCTGGCGAG
>CAZIKT010000026.1:4892-11457 GCA_964539885.1 uncultured Ardenticatenaceae bacterium
AGAGCCGTGCCTGTTTGTGGCTGCTCACCATGATGAAGGCTGGCGGCCGGTTGATGAGCAAGTGCTACAGGACCCGGCTACCGGCCTGCCATATCACCTGCCGCAAACGCCAATGGCCCTGATTCTACAGACCAACGCCGGTTCGCCCGAGTTCAACGGATATTATCATCCATACAGCGGGCTACTATCCAGCATGCACACCACCGGCCTGTACAAGGGGCGCTACGGTATGTCGGACCGGGTGACGATTAACCTGATACCGGCGGAGCATCGGCCGGCGGTGGAGGCCATGTTGGCGGCGGAGCAGGAACGGCAGGCTCGACTGAAGGCGGAGATGGCCGGGTCGCCGCTGCAACTGGCCTGCGAAGAGGTGGTACTGTTTCACAACTACAGACTGCTGCAGTTCTTTGACCTGTTGGCGCTCTACTTCAACCTGGAACACGATGGGGCGCGCCGGGACAGCAGCTTTGAGCATGTGCCGCAGGATGTCGGGGAGGATGCGACGATTGCCATTCGCCGGCTGGAGCCTCGGCGATATGCGCTTCATCCATACCCGTTTCGGGAGTCGCCGACGAGCTTCAGCTACGTGGGCAGGCTGATGTCGCCTCAACCGCCGGGGAGTGACTTGCGAGAGTTGTTCGAAAGCACAGAGCCGATATCGGAGGAACTAACGCTGATACGCGGGTGAGGCTCGGAGCCGGCGGGCTGCGAACCACGCCAGAAACCCATTGTAAGACTGGAACCTAGTTATGAAAATGGGCCTTTTCAAAGTTAGACGCTCTTACAGCGAACCGTTCATACCACCCGGCCAGTCCACGGCCCAACACCGCTGATTCGCTCAATCCTTGTGCGCATGACAAAGCCGGGGGGCGGATTGTCCATCGCCGGGAACTTGACGCCGGGCCCAATGTAGGTGTAGGCCAACCGCTGCAACAGATCCGCCGCGCCGCCTTCTTCCAATACCGCCCGGCCGTAGATGACCAGGTATTCCGAGAGACCCATTGCGCTCTTGGCGGCGCTCTCGAAGGTGATTGCCACGCGCGGATCGTGACGGACGTTCTTCACCTTCCTGGTTTCAAATAGATGCGCGGTGACGATGTCGTTCCCATCGACGCCGGCCCAGACCAGGGTGACCTGGGGGCTGCCGTCACTGTTCAGGGTGACCAGATGGGCGTGCGCGCCGGATTGGATGAGCTCGCGGGCGGATTCAGGCAGTTTCATGGGTTGCGCCTCCGGACTGCTATAGTTGTCAGGCTGCTGTTTCGCGCGGCTGAGTTTCAGGTAAACTAGCGGCAAAGGAGTGAATGATGAGCGCGATGCAGACCACGGCAACAAGTGTAACCCGAAAGTACGAGCCGCACGAGGAACAGGCGGAGTTCGAACGGTTCGCGCAGAGATATCCAGAGTATGAGCGCTCCGGGCGGCTGGACGACTTGCGCGCCGAGGATTTCCGCCGGCTTGATGTGCAAGGCCATGTATACCTGGATTACACCGGCAGCGGGCTTTACGGCGAGCGACAGTTGGATGCGCACCTGCAGATGCTGCGCGGGCGCGTGCTGGGCAATCCCCATTCGGCCAACCCTACCTCCCAGGCCATGACCGAGCTTGTCGAAGAAACGCGCGCCCATGTCTTGCGCTACTTCAACGCATCTCCGGATGAGTACATGGTCATCTTCACGGCTAACGCCAGCGGCGCGCTGAAGCACGTGGGCGAATCGTACCCTTTTGGGCCGGGGGCGCGCTATTTGATCACCTTTGACAATCACAACTCGGTCAACGGCATCCGCGAATTTGCCCGGGCGAAAGGGGCGACCGTTGACTACGTGCCGCTTACCCTGCCGGAGCTACGCATTGACCGCGCGCAGCTGGTCGAAATGCTGGCCAAAGCTGATCCGCGACAACCCAATCTTTTCGCCTATCCGGCGCAGTCGAACTTCTCCGGCGTCCGCCACCCGCTGGAATACGTCGAACTGGCGCACGAGGCCGGCTGGGATGTCCTGCTGGATGCCGCTGCCTTCGCGCCGACCAATCGGCTGGACCTGGCAACGGTGAAGCCGGACTTCGTGTGTCTGTCCTTCTACAAGATGTTCGGGTATCCCACCGGCGTGGGTTGCCTGCTGATGCGGCGCGATGCCTTCGGCAAGCTGCGCCGACCCTGGTTTGCCGGGGGGACGGTGAACTTTGCCAGCGTTCAGGGGCGAGGCCATTACCTGTCGCCGGGCGAGGCAGCATTTGAGGACGGCACCGTCGATTTTCTGAATATCCCGGCGGTCAAGACCGGGCTGGAACACCTGGAGGCGGTTGGTGTGGAGCACATCGGCGCGCGCGTGCGCTGCCTGACCGGCTGGCTGCTCGAGCAACTTTACGCGCTTCGGCACAGCAACGGCCGGCCGATGGTGCGCCTTTATGGGCCGACAACGACCGAAATGCGCGGCGGTACGGTGACGATGAACTTCTATGACCCGGATGAGCGCCTGCTTGACTACCGGCGCATTGAGGAGCTGGCCAATGAACGGTTGATCTCGCTGCGCACCGGTTGCTTCTGTAACCCCGGCGCCGGCGAGGCAGCGGAAGGGCTCACCGAGGAGGATATGCTGGCCGGATTACACGAGAGCAAGCAGATGAACCTCCCCAGCTTCCTGCGGCTTATCCAGCACCGGGGTGGAAACAAGAGCGTCGGCGCCATTCGCGTTTCGTTGGGCATGGTGAGCAACTTCAGCGACGTTTATCGCTTCGTGCACTTTGCGGCCGGCTTTCGGGATCAGACGAGCCTGAGCATAGGCCAGGCGACTTTCGACATCGAGGGCTGCCGTGTGATCCGGGACGGGAGCTGATTCGTGCGTCACGTAGGGTGACCCTCTGTGGCGATTGACGACTTCGATTGCGCCGTAATCGGGGCGGGCATGATGGGCAGCGCCGCTGCTCGTTATCTGGCGGAGAGCGGCCGGCGGGTGGTTGTCATTGGGCCGGGCGAGCCCGCCGACTATCATACTCACGCCGGCGTCTTTGCCAGCCACTATGACCAGGCGCGCCTGACCTATCAGGTCAGCAACGATCTCTTGTGGAGCTACCTAGGTATGTCGTCAATCGCGCGCTATGGTGAGATTGAGGCGCGTTCCGGCATCCGATTCCACTCGCCGGTCGGAAAACTGAAGGCGCACGCGGTGAATGGGGGCGACGAGCGCGCAAGGCACACACTAGAAAGGGCTGAGCAACTGGCTGTGCGGCTGCACCATTATCCGGCAGGCGACGCTGGTTGGGTCGAGCACGGGCCGGGGCTCTTGTTTCCGGTTTCGTGCGCGGTGACATTTGAGCCGGACCCGGCAGGATTCATCAATCCTCGCCTGCTGGTACGGGCGCAGCTTGCCCTTGCCTACCGGAGCGGCGCGGTGATGATCAGACAGGAGGCGCACTCCGTTGAGGAAATGGCCGGCCATGTGCGGATAGCGCTCGCCGACGGACGGGTGATTATCTGCGACACGGCGCTGATTGCCGCGGGGGCGTTCACCAATTTCCACCGGTTGCTGCCCACTCCCCTGCCCCTGCGTATCAAGACAGAGACGATCATTCTGGGACAACTCGTTGAAGTGGACGCGGCGCGCTGGGCAGGCGTGCCGGTCGTGGTCTATGAGATTGACGATCCGGAGATCAGCGAGGTTTACCTGACGCCGCCGGTACGGTATCCGGACGGCAACTACTACGCGAAGCTCGGGGCCAACACAGTTGCCGACCAATGGCCTCTGACGCTGGACGAGGTCGGCGACTGGTTCCGGCGTGGCAATAGCGACCGTTGCCTGCCGGCGCTGGAGCGAGCGCTGCGGTCGATCATGCCCTCGGCTGTGTTTTCATCGGTGCGATCGGCGCGCTGCGTGGTCTGCTACACGCCCGGCCGGGCGCCGACAATTGACCGGGTTCCCGGCAGCGAGCGCCTGTTCGTGGCCGGCGGGGGCAACGGCATGGGCGCGAAAGGGTCCGACTGTTGCGGCCGGCTGGCGGCCGGGTTGATGAGTGGGAATGCATGGCCGGAGGGGTTGACCAGGGAACCGTTCCGCTGGCGCGAGAGTCCGGCCGGCCTCAGTCAGGACCACTGACCACCACGTCGCCAATCACCAGGGCGTCTACTGCTCCATCTACTGGCAGACGTCTCAAGTCAGGCCAACTGTAGAGTGCGACCTGGAGCGTGTACTGGCCGGGCGGCAAGTCGGCCGGCAAGAGCAAGCCGTGCCGGTCAATGACCACCTCCCCCGGCTGCCAGGAAGCGGTCGGGCGGGTATTTGCCGCCGGCTGGCGGTCCGCCTGAGCCACGAGCCGGCCGTCCCCGTCCAGGAGTTGCAGCGACACGGTGTAATCGTCTAGCGGCTTCTTCCGTGCGCGCCACTCGAGCACAACGCGCAGCGCGTCGCCCGCCCGGACGGAGAGCGGCGCAAAGCCGTATCGACTCAGAAGCATGTCGTCACCAAAGTGCGCGTCGGTTTCAACCATCGCCGGCGTGTCCCCCGGTTGATAGAGGGCCAGCCGCAGGCCGTCTACTTCCCACTCACCCAGCGGATACGCCGCGCCCGCCAGCCAATGCTCCAGTCCACTCTGCGGGTCGCCGGGCGGGGTCCATTCCAGCAGCAGCCACAGCCGCCGGTGTTCACGCAGGAAAGCATCCAGTCGGGCCCGCACAGCCGGCGACATCTGTGCCAGCGAATCGTTGCGTGCGCCGTAGAGGGCCAGGCCGGGCGGCTTGAGGTCCTGCAGAGGCTGACTGTGGGCCACCGCTGCGGCCAGTAGGCCGTCTCCCGGCTGCCCCTGCCCTGCCAGCACTTCGACTACCGTGGCGACCTCGGCGTGACGATACAGGCGGGTCTGTTGGTAACGCTGCATTGAGGACAGGGCAGCAATCGGCGTAGCCAGTGAGGCGCAAAGCAGCAGCCCGGTCATTACTCGCACCTCTACCCCGCTCATCGCCGCCCACAGCGCCGCGCCGGTTACTACGACAGCCAGGAGCAAAGGCCACAAGGCAACCCAGTCAATCTCGCTGACCGGGCCACTGTCCGGCCGAATCAGCCAGCCCAGGTCGGCGCGCCCGGCCCTGAGCATGTAAATGTGCTGCGCGTGCGCTGCCAGCGTGGGCTTGAACACCTCCCCTTGCCCATCCAGCAGGCGCAACCCGGCCAGCCGGCGCAGGGACTCGGCGTAATCCACGGTCGCGCCGAGCAATTGCACAAACAGGCTGAGCGGAATCAACAGATAGGCCGCGGCTCGCCAGCCACGAGAGGCGCGCACCGCGCCCGCCAGCGGGAGCAACAGCAACGAAAGCAGCGGAACCAGCGGCATCAACAGGCGCGGTCCCCATGCCCAACCGCCGGCGCTGCCCATCCAGAAAGCCAGGGCAGCGATATAGAGTATGGCTGCGAAGAGGATGGTTAACCCGGCGGCGGGCAGCCGGCGGGTGTATAGTAGCCACAACGGCGGCAACAACAGGAAGAGCGGGGCGTACAGAAAGATGGACTTGCCGGGACTGAGCAGAAGGATGAAGAGGCCGGTGAGCGGGTTGGCGCGGAAGCCTTCGGCAGTAGCGTAGCCAGTGGTCGCCGGCGACCCTAAGCGGGCAGAATTATGGAGCAGGTACAGCGTCAAGGCGCCGGCCACAGGCAGACCGAAGGCCAGCAGCTGCGGCCACCGGTGGCGAATAGCGGCCAGCAAGCCGCGTGCTGCCGGAGCGATTGACAGAGAGCCGCCCGGTTCGGACAGCGCTTGCAGCAAAATGCAGCCGGCGAAGGGCGGTGCAAAGAGGAAGTTGAGCGGGCGAGTCAATCCTGCGCCGCCGATGAGCAGCCCTGCCAGGAATACGGGGAAAACTCGGGATCGGCCTTCCGCTGTGGACGCGGTCAGAGCGCCGAACGCCGCCAGAATGAGCAGGCCGCTGAGCGATTCCCCGAAGAGGGTGCGGGCGTATGGCAGCGCCGGCGTGCATAGGCCGAACAACAAGGCCGCCGTCACGGCCGCGCCATCGCCGAAGCCCTGCCGCCGGCCGATGAGGTAGATGATTATCCCACTCAGCGCGGTGAAAAGGATGTTGGCCAGGAAAGCGAATTGAACCGCGCCCAGGGAGTCGATCTGTTGCGCCAGGGCCACCATCGGCAAAATGGCAATTGCCAGGCCGGGGGCGGTCTTTGGGTACAGGCGACCATCCGGCCCGTACTCTCCAACGGTGGCGGTGGTGTCCGCTGAGATGCCGGGACGGACCTGCGCCCAGTTCAACTGGTCGGCGCTAAAGCCTCGCCCTTCAAGCAGCGAGTCGGCCATGGCGATAACGGCCATCTCATCGAGTGAAGAGTAGCTGCCGGTGTAGAACAGGAGATAGACGGCGCAGAGAAAGAGGAAAAGGGCTACGCCAATCGCGGATCGTGGGCCTTTCATTACCGGCGAGTAGTCTGCATCCGGCGTCAGTCGCCGAGCAGTTGCAGGACCAGCTCGCGCTGCCGGGGCCGGTTGTCAAAATCAATGAAGACGATCTGTTGCCACGTGCCCAGGGCGAGCCGGCCGCTGACGAACGGAACGGTCAATGATGGACCCA
>CAZIKT010000026.1:11557-52658 GCA_964539885.1 uncultured Ardenticatenaceae bacterium
GTGATGTCGATGACGTCTGCGTTGCCGGCTGTGGCAAGAACAATGCTGCGGGTGATAGTGGTCAACTTTGCCTCCACCAGGTTTGAACGCGGGGCCGGCGCCTAGCCATGACAATCATGGCGCTGCCGGCCGCTCAATGCGACGGATCGTACTCGCGCGGCGTATATTGTCCAGAGAATTGCGATTGGGAGTGTCCTCGATCCAGGCGAGTCGCTTTCGAGGTCGGCAACAGTCTGGACAAGTCTCGGCGGGTAAGCTCCCAGTCGAATTCCCGGACACTGGTCCAATATGACGTCCGCAAGGGCGGAACTTACTCGCAAGACGGCGAAAGTCCGTTAGAATCAGGGTAGCGGGCGCTCCCTTTCAGGGTGTGTTCGCAGGAGATGCAATGGGCCGATATGATGATGATATCCCGGAGATCTTCCGCCGGGCGATGGAAGAGGCCGGCTGGCGCGGTCGAGAGCAGGAGCCGGGGGAGGAGCGCCCTCCACGCCGCCCGCCCAGTTTCCCGGCCTGGTGGAAGAGCCGCTGGCTATGGCTGATTCTGCTGGCGCTGCTCTTCTTTGCCAGCTTTAGCTGGCTGGTTACGACATATACGGAATGGCTCTGGTTTGGCAACCTGGGCTATCGCAGCGTCTGGTGGACGCGCTTCGCGGCCGGCCTGGTCTCGTTCGCTGTCTTCTTCCTCGTGGCTGCCGGAGTGCTGCTGACGAACTGGCTGTTGGCCCGGCGGATGGCGATTGATAGCGCGCCGCTCGGCCCGGCGGTCGTGCGCAGCCGGGCTTCTCGCTGGCTGATCATCCTGGCCGCACTCTTCTTCAGTTATGTGCTGGCCACTGCAGCCGGCAGCCGGGCGGATCAGTTTCTTCGCTACGTCAATCAGCAGCCTTTCGGCCGCTTCGACCCCATCTTCAACCGCGAGCTGAGCTTCTACATCTTCAGCCTGCCGGTCTACCGCTTTATCCATGGCTGGCTCCTGCCGTTGCTGGCGCTGACCTTGATTGGGGTGGTCGTCATCTACGTGCTGAACAGTCTGCCCTCATTTCAAGGGGGGCGGATTCAGGTCCAGGCCCTACCGTTGGCGCTCCGGCAGCATGTGGCGGTGCTGGGGACCCTCATCTTGCTCGTTTGGGCCGCCGGCTACTGGCTGGGCATATATGGGCTGCTTTATTCAACGCGCAGCGTGATTTATGGCGCGGGTTACACGGATGTGAACGCCGGCTTGCTCGCCCTGCGCGTGCAACTCATCCTCACGCTCGTGCTGGCCGGGGCCGTCTTTTACAATGTCTTCCGCCCCAACTTGCGCCCGGCGCTGGTGGTCGGCGGCCTCTGGCTGGCCTCCGCGCTGCTGCTCGGCGGGCTGTACCCTACGTTGCAGCAACGCTACATTGTCGAGCCTAACGAGCTGGCGCTGGAGGAGCCGTACATTGAGCACAATATCGCCTTCACCCGCGATGGCTTCGGCCTGGCCAATGTCGATCCGCGCCCCTTCGGTTCCGTGGATGACCTGTCGGCCCTGGACCTGGCTCAAAACAATGTCGCACTGGGCAATATCCGCCTCTGGGATTACCGGCCCTTGCTGCTAACCTACGCCCAGTTGCAGGAGTTGCGGCCGTACTATGAGTTTCACGACGTGGATATTGACCGGTACGAAATAGACGGTCAGATGCAACAGGTGATGTTATCCGCTCGTGAGCTGGAGGGCCTTGCCGACCCGACCTGGGTGAACGAGCGGCTGGAGTTCACGCATGGGTTTGGGGCGGTAATGAATCCGGTTGACGAGGTGACCTCCGAAGGCCGGCCGGACCTATACATCCAGGACTTGCCGCCGCAGAGTCGCTACGAAGAGCTGGAGGTAACCCGGCCGGAGATCTATTACGGCGAATTGACTGACGATGTGGTCTACGTGAGCAGCGGCCTGGAGGAGTTCAACTTTCCTCAAGGCGCGGAGAACGTCTATCGCAGCTACACAGGCGAAGGCGGTGTGCTGTTGAGCAACTTCCTGCGCCGGCTGGCTTTCGCCTATCGGTTCGGGGATGCAAATCTGCTCTTCAGCCAGTACATTACGCCGGAGACACGGGTGCAATTCCATCGCGAGATCACTGAGCGCATCCGGCAGATCGCGCCATTCCTGCTTCTGGACCACGACCCGTATCTGGTAATCTCCGATGGGCGGCTGTTCTGGATGGTAGACGCCTACACCGCCAGCCGCAATTTCCCTTATAGCCAGCCTACGACCCTGGCCACGGATACGATTCCGGCGGGGATCAACTACATTCGCAACTCCGTGAAAGTGGTCGTAGATGCCTACCAGGGCACGGTCGACTTCTACATTGCTGATCCGGACGACCCGATCATCCAGAGCTACGCCGCCATCTACCCGGAACTGTTCAAGTCGTTGGCGGAGATGCCGGAGAATCTACAGCGGCACATTCGCTTCCCGGAAGGAATGTTCCTGGTGCAGACACACCAATATCTGACCTATCATGTGCAGGATGTGCAGGTCTTCTACAATCGAGAAGACCTCTGGCAATTCCCGGAGGAAATCTCTGACCAAGAACAGCACGTGATGGAACCTTACTACGTGACTTTCCCATTACCCGGAGAATCGGAAGCAGAATATCTGATCATCCAGCCGTACACGCCGGCAGGCCGGACGAACATGATCGCCTGGCTGGCCGCGCGCAACGACCCGCCGCACTACGGTGAGATCGTGGCCTACGAGTTGCCCAAGCAGGAGCTGGTCTTCGGACCGATTCAGATTGAGGGGCTAATTGACCAGGACCCGGTCATCTCCCAACAATTCTCGTTGTGGGACCAGCTCGGCTCGCGGGTCATTCGCGGCAACCTGATTGTGGTGCCGATCAACAACAGCTTCCTGTATGTGGAGCCGATTTACCTGCTATCACAAACGAGTGCGCTGCCGGAACTGCAGCGGATCATCGTCGCCAGCGGCAACCGGATCGCCATGGAGGAAACGTTGGACGAGGCGCTGAGCACCCTGCTGCAGCAAGAGTTCGTGCGTACGGTTGACGAGACGGTGCAAGGCATCCAGGAAGGGACAGTGGATCTCCCGGAGGGACTGTCGCCTGCCGTGGAGGAGCTGATCCGTTCGGCCGGCGATCACTTCCGGGCGGCTCAGGAGGCGCAGCAGGCCGGCGACTGGGCGCTATATGGCGAGGAATTGCAGGCGCTGTCGGATGACCTGAACGAGCTGTTGGAGCTGGCCGGCGAATCTCTTGAGGAAGTCCCGGAGGAGCCCGCCCCCTCAGAGGCGCCGGCTCCCACCGCCACGCCGCAGCCGTAATCATGAGGAAGAACTGGTAAGATGAGAGCACTTGAGTCGCTGACCACCGGCATCCTATTTACCGATATGTACCAACTCACAATGGCCCAACTGTATTATCGCTACGGACTCCACGAGAGGCCGGCGATGTTCGAGCATTCCTTCCGTAGTTACCCGGACTATGGCGAGCACAAGGCCGGTTACGCGGTCGTCGCCGGGCTGGAGTGGTTCCTCGACTGGGTGCAGACATCTTCATTCGGGGCAGATGAGATCGAAGTGCTGCGAAGCCAGGTCGGTGTGACCGGCAGCCGGTTGTTTGGGGATGACTTCCTGGCCTGGCTGCAAGCCAACGGCGACTTCTCCGGCCTGACCATCCGCGCCATCCCTGAGGGCCGGGTGGTGCATGCCAATGTGCCGCTGACCGTCTGCGAGGGTCCGCTAGCCATGGCCCAGATCATGGAGACGGCGCTGCTCAATCAAATCAACTACCAGACTCTGATAGCTACCAAGGCGGCGCGCATATACTATGCCGGGCGCGGGCGGTTGCTGCTGGAATTTGGGATGCGCCGTGGGCACGACAGGGGAGTGAACGCCGGGGCGCGAGCCGCGTTGATTGGCGGCGCGCATTACTCCTCCAACCTGGGCATCTCCGCGGCGCTGGGTTCGCCGCCAAAGGGGACGCACGCCCACAGCATGGTGCAGGCCTTTATGGCTCTCGGAGAAGGAGAGTTGGGTGCCTTCAGAGCCTACGCCCATGTCTACCCTGACGACTGTCTGCTGCTGGTGGACACGGTGGATACGCTGCACAGCGGCGTGCCGAACGCCATAACGGTATTCGAGGAGCTGCGCCGTAAAGGGCACCGGCCCCTGGGTATCCGGCTGGACTCCGGCGACCTGGCCTATCTGAGCATTCGCGCGGCCAAGATGCTGGATGACGCCGGCTTTCCCGAGACCAGCATCGTGCTCTCTAACCAGATGGACGAGCTGACTGTGTGGCAGATCTTGACCCAGATTGGGCAGGAGGCGCGAAGTTACGGGGTGGACCCGGACGCGCTGGCCAACCGGCTGATTTACGGCGTAGGCACCAATCTGATCACGTCCGCCGGCGACAGCGCGCTGGACGGGGTATACAAACTGGTGGCGATTGAGGACCAGGGCGGCGAATGGACCCCGGCGATCAAGATCTCCGAGACGCCTGAGAAGACGCCGAACCCGGGCCGGAAGCGCGTATGGCGATTGTATGATCTCAACGAGCGGGCCACCGCCGACCTGATTTGCCTGGAAGAGGAGGAGCCGGCCGAACAAGATGTGCTGGTCCTACGTCATCCCACCTTCCAGCACATGCGTCGCACGCTGCGCCGGGAGCAGATCAGCCGGATTGAGCCGCTGCTGGAGAAGGTGCTCGATGGCGGGGCGGTGACCTACCACCACCGCAACATTGATGATATGCGCTCCGCGCGAATTGAGGATGTCAATCGGCTTGACGAAGGTGTGAAGCGGCTGATCAACCCACACGTCTACCACGTCTCGCTCTCAGAGTCGCTTTGGCAGCTCAAGCAAACGCTGGTTCGCGAGGCCCGGCGTGGCTAAGGGAAGCCCGTGAAAGGCCTACGCGACAAAACCGTCCTGATCACCGGCGCGAACCACGGCATCGGCGCGGCCACCGCACGCGCCTTTGGCGCGGAGGGCGCGCGAGTCTTTGTCAGTTTCTACAGGCCGCCTCGTGTCGGGCTGGCGGAAGAGCCGGCGTTACTGGAGCAGGCAACTGCCGGTGGCCCTGAGCTCTACGCTGCCCGCCAGCAGCAAAGTGGGGAACTGGTCGCCGAGGAGATACGCAGCCACGGCGGTGAAGCGACGGCCCTGGAAGTCGACCTGACTGATCCCGCCAACATCGCCCTGCTCTTTGACCGTTGTGAAGCCGCGCTCGGGCCGGTGGACATCCTGGTGAACAATCACACTTATTGTGTGCAGGAGACGTTTGACCCGGCGCTGGTTACACCGCCGGACGCAGCCGATCGCTTCCCGGTTACACTGGTGGCCGCGGCGGAGATTGACGCGCATTTCGCGGTGAACGCGCGCGCCTTCGCCCTGTTGATGAGGGAGTATGTAAGTCGCTATCTCGCGCGTCAGGGTAGTGCGGGCCGGATTGTCAACGTGAGTACTTCGGCAGCGCACGCCCACGTGGCCAACGTCAGCTACGCGGCCTCCAAGCACGCCATTGAGAGCTACAGCCGCTCCGCCGCCGCTGAGTTGGGCAAGTACGGTATAACGGTCAATGTGGTCGCGCCCGGCCCGATCCAGACCGGCTACATCTCGCCTGAGCTGGAGACGATGTTGGCGCAGGGGACGCCGCTTGGGCGGGTGGGACAGCCGGAAGATGTCGCGGACGTGATTGTCTTTCTGGCGAGCGATGGCGCGCGCTGGTTGACGGGGCAATTGCTTTACGTGGGCGGCGGCTGGCAGATGGGGGTGTAACGAGCCGGCGACAGGCTCAGGTGGGGTCCAGATGCACAGTCTGATTGATGTGCCCGAATAGCCGGCATTCCGTCTGCTGACCGTCATTGCAGCGAGAGATGGCGATGTTCTGGCGTTTGTCGCTCAACAAAGCGTAGACGGTCAATTCGCGGCTGTTGGCCGTGTAGCGCGCCTGTTCGTCAATATGCTTGTTTAGCTGCAAAAGGCAGCTTCCCTCCAGCGCGGCCGGGTCGTTGTCGGTCAACGCCAGCCGGATGATCAGGTCGCCGCTATAGCCGAGGACGCTGATCTTGCCGGTGACCCCCACCTCATGCTCCGAGAAGGCGGTGACTTTGCCCCGGCCCGCTTCAAACCAGACTACTTTGCGCGCTTTGAGAACCTGTTTTTGACCCAGGACCGTGTCCCGCGCGACATAGGGAGGAATCGTTGCCATCTAGTACACCTGTCGTACCGGCCGGAATAACGACCGGTCCACATCTTGCACGCGCTGAGGCCCCAATTCAACCAGGGCCGCCTGCACAAGCGCCACATCTTCGCGCAGCCGGGCGATATCGACCCCCCGGCAGATGTCCGGCAAGGGCGCCAACCACTGCCGGACGCGCAACAGCATTTTTACCGCTCCCCGATAGTTGCCCCGTTCCACCTGATAGTAGGCCACCGCTACCTGCAGAATTGAGCGGTACAGATCGCGGCCCGGCCCCTGGTCCTCCATCCACGCCGCCTCCAATTCTTCGTGCGCCACGTAATACTCACCGCGATTGAAGGCGGCGATGCCGGCTTCGGCCGCGGGCAACAGCGCTTCCCGGCAGGCTGACTCTACCGCCGCCCGATCCGGTAGCACGGCGAGCTCCTGGATGAGCCGGGGCATGGCGGAAGCGAAGCGCGAACGAGGCACGACCTGATCCGCCCCGAGGCGCGTCGCCTCGGCGAGTAGCTCTTCTTCCACGTGTGGACCGTAGCAAAGGATGGGCAGCCGGCGGGTGGCCGGCGACGACTTCAGGGTCGCAATCCAGCTCTGCCAAGGGATGTCGCGATTACCCAGGTCGAAGATGAGCAGTGCCGGCTGCCATTCGGTCAATTGCCGGAAGAGCTCGCCGCCGGAGCCGTGCAACATCTCGCCGGGTCGCCGGTCAACCCCGGCAATAGGGACTTTACGGTCGCCGTTGCCGCCAGCCGCTGAGCCGGAGATGACACGCACCTCATAGCCCAGATTGCCCGCTGCCTGCTCGATGCGCACCGCGAACATCAGGTCGCTGACGAAGGCGACAACGAGCGGTCTTCCGGTCTCATTCATGCCGGGCGTAACCCTCTTTCGACCAACAGGCCTTCCAGCCAGGCAGCCTCACTGGCGCTCAGAGGCACCGCCGGCGTGAGAGTATAGTCGATGCTCAGGTCATAACTTCCAGTCTCGTATGCGCGGCTGAGGACGGCGGTCAGGTCCAGCACGGCGTCAGGATCCGGCGGGCGCAGCGGAATGCGACAATTGGGCAATCTTTCGCGCAACGGGACCGCGTATAGGTCCAACGAACCGCGATGTTCGGCCCGGCTGATGCCGATCAGGTAGCGCCAGTCGGCCGGCTCCACGATGACAGCGTTGCGGGCCAGCGTTGTGGCTTCTCCATATCCAAGAAGGTCAATCTCGACCAGGTTTACCGCGCTATCCATTAATGATTCCTGTTTCTGGAGGTATTGCGAACGGCCGTCGCCGGTCTTGTTGGCCGGGCCGAGTACCTCAATCAGCGTAACCACCTCTCCTGAATCGCGCGCCACGACCTCCACATACGGCTCCCGATAGGCATTGTCTAACGCCGAAACGCGCTGAGGTTCGTCCGGCAAAGGGACGGCGGAGGTGGCTAGCGCGGGTTTAGGTTCGCGCCGCGTATGGACCAACAGAACATCCGGCACGTAATGTCGACTCATGCCGGTTAGCTGCACCCGCTCGCCGATACGGGCGATGTACTTTGGCCGCAGCTGGGGCTGCAAATTCTCGGAAATGTAAGTGATCAGGCGCTGGTGCACATCCGGCCAGGTCGCGGGGGATTCGAGATAAGGGTCCATGCCGGGAAATGGGCTGGGCATTACGTCATTCCTTCACTGCCGTTTCGCTCGAGCATCTGCACACAGTATAGCACAGGCCAGTGACCGGCAAATCGTCCGCCCTTCGCTCGACCCGGTGAGACTCGGGCTGATCGCCCGGGTCTCACGGCGTCGCTGATGCGATTAGCCCGGGCGCGAGGAGAGCGGCTGCGACGGCCGCCATGATGACCAGCACATACAGGGCGACAGTGACCCAGAACCAGCGCTGGAAGCGTTCCCGGCTGACAGTGACCTCATCGCCAATGATTTGCTGCACACGCTCCGGCAGCAGGCGTTGCTCATGGCGGGACCGCCGGTACGCGAAGTCGCGCTCCAGCGCCTTATGCCGGCCCCATTGGTTGCCCATGTTGTAGAGCAGCGGAAAGGCCAGCACATAGCCGGCGTAGGTCAGCAGCCCGATGCGCACCACGGTCGCGTCAAACGGCGTCTGCAGCAACGCGCCTACAAACGAGGCCAAGACCACGGCGACCGCCGCCAGCATGGTATCGCTCAGACTCTTCACGATCCCATTGACCTGTTCGGCGTAGGCGCTAACCGTCTCGCTAACGAAGCCCTCTACCTGCTGCACCTGGCCGATGTACTCTGCTACCCGCTGTTCGAGAAGCTCCTTCCAGCCCCAGCGCAGCTCGTCCAGGATGCGGCCGGCGTTTTCGACGAGCGACGCCGCCCGCAGCTCAGGGCCGGCCGAGGACAGCGCGCGCACGATCTCAATCTGGGTGAGCGACAGGCGTTCCCCGTTCGCCCACTCCGGCGCGTAGGTCCAGTCAAACAGCGCGAACAGTCTGCGGACCTGCTCGGCCGGCAAGTTTTCTCCCTCGGCAGCGGTGACGTGGCGCACCGCCGCACTCTGCGTGCTGCCGGCAAAGGTTGAGACCAGCCCATCTGGGCCGGCGACCGTTTTGTCCGCCAGATAGAGCAGGATCCCGTTCAGCAAGTGGGCGCGTATTGCGTGCGCCTCGAGCGAGTTATCGAATTCGGACGACTCGACCGCCAAGTGGTAGGGGGTGAGCCGGCGCAGCCAACGGCTCTCCCAACGTAGCTCCTTTTGGGCCGCTCGATAGCAGTTGGCCGCCTGGGCGCTCGTCGAGCGGCCGGGAACGGTCTCATGCCGGCGTGCCGCGTGTATGCCGCCGGCGACGGTGAGCAGTGGGCCATCGAGCCAGATGTCCGTCTCCGGGGTAAGCAGCAGGAGCCGGTTCGCGGGTTGCTCGGCATCGGCCGGCGCCAGCAGATGGTCCAGGTCCGGCAAGCGGGCGGACATCAGATAGCGCCGCAGCGTGTCTGCAAGAAGGAAAAGCCACGCCCGCGTGTCCGCCGCTTCGTCCGTCAGCATCTGCCGGAGCAATGCCGGCTTGTCAAGGCGCAGGTCCATTGTGAGGGCCGGCAACCCCCTGGCCTCATCCTGGAAGCGGGCCAAGGCAGCAGTATCCGGCGTTGCCCCGTCGCGCAACTCCAAAAGTGGCAGGTCGCCAAGCCGGAAGGTGAGCCGCAGCGCCGCCCCGTAGGCGTCGGCCAGGGCGGCCCAGGTGTCGAAGCGAAGATTGGCCGCTGCCGCGCCCGGTAGGTCCTGCACAAAGACGCGCAGCAGGGTCAACTCCTCGTGGTCGGCCGGGTCCGGCGCGCCGTCCCCCAATTCTGCGAAGAATCGGCGCAGCGGCGCGGATAGCTGTTGTATGTTACTCGTCATTGGCCGCCTGCTCTACCGCCGCACTTCGTCCCAGCGCTCGGTTTCGATTGTCACCCGGTAGTAGGGTCTACGGCCAGCCTCCCCGGCCACGTATTGGATTGCCAGCAGGTCATCGAAGTGGTCGCCGGCGACCTGCAGGCGCAGCCCGTAATCGCCCAGAAAGACGCGTCTGCGGACCAGCCGGCTGCCCCATTCAGGGTCAATGGCGAAGGCGCGGTCCGGCAAGGCCCCGACCAGCAAGGCGGACAGCTTCTCGCGCGCCGGGTCGGACACAGGCAGCCCGGTCAACCAGGCCTCGAGGTCGAATTGACGGGCAGCCAGCGCGGCCTGAAGCTGGTCGTCTATTGCTCTTACTTCGTCCGGGGACAGTTCAGCGCGCAACTCGTTGACGGAAACGATCACCCCCCGATAGAGCATCTCCGTCCGTTGCCGGGCATCGTAGGCCTCCTCGGTCTGCAGAAAGGCCTCGGCGAAGTAGCGGGCCACGTCGCGCCGACGGTGATCGGCCACCTGCCGGTCGAGCAGGATCATGTCATATGCCTCATTTCGTGGCTCCAGCGCGCGAATGAAGGCTGCCTTCTGTAGCCTTTCGCGGGTAAAGGCCTCCGGCTCGGGCACAAAGTTCACGTAGCTGCGGCCGAGGTCGTCGGTCTCAATGCGGTGGCGAAAGACCTGCGCGGCATCGAGCTTCAGCATTGCCAGGAGTCGCTCTTCCGGCAGCGCCTCTGCCCGGTACCAGCAAATGGCCAGATCCGCCCCGCGAGTGCGCCCGTCGCGTTCCAGGATGGCGTACAGGCGGTGGGCGATCGCCCGGCTTCCCGGGACGAATTCGACAGAGCCGGCGAACATGCCGGCGCAAAAGCCGGATGGGTTTTCGTCTTCTATGCTCTTGAAGCGGGCCGCCGTGGCCGAGCGGTGGCCGAGCGCGGAGGTGATGTGATTCTGGAAGTACTCGTACAGCGGATCGTCGCCGGTAAGCGGCAACGGCGCTTCGGAGAGGATGATGCCGGCTCCGCGCGGATCGACGATGTGAACGATCAGCTCATCAATCTGGACAGCGCCGGCGTCGCGCATGCTCATGCAGGTGCTCCAGAAAACGACCCGGGCGGTCTGCGGTCAGCCGCCGGCCGGGTCAATTACCTCGGCGCTGACCTCAATCTCGCCGGCGTTGGCGAAGTTGAGCGTGACCTCTACTGTTTCGCCCACCGCGAACTCGCCGCTCTTCTGCAGGCACATGACGTGTAATCCACCACGAGCCAGCTCGACGCTCTCGCCCGCCGGGATCGGGATCTGGCCCCCTTCGACCTGCTGCATGGTCATCACCTCTCCCTCCATACGCATCTCGTGCAGTTCCATGACGCCGCAGCCGGGCACGGTCGCGCCAATCAGGCTGTCATCCTCGTTGGAGTGATTGGTAATGGTCATGTACAGTGCGCCCGTGTCGGTGGGCAGGGACAGGTTGGCCGTAATGCCGGTTACCTCAATGTCGGCGTCACCTCCACCGCCGCTGCAGCCGACCAGGGCGATGGCGATGGTAAGCCAAACTAACATTACCAACAACTGCCTTTTCATCTTGCACTTCTCCATAATTAGGCATTTTGTCCGGCTTGCCGGAAGAGGCGCTCAGCCTTCAGTCTTGAGCAGGAATTTGAGGTCCCGAACGAGGGTCTCGGCGGTTGTGTCATGCGGATAGATGACGATGGCGTTGCTTTCCCGATCCAACAGGAAGATAGCCGCCGTGTGGTCGACCAGGTAACCGCTGGCTTCAGTCCCTTCGTGGCGGGTGTAATAGAGGCCGAAGGGCGCGCCGGCTTCCTCTATCGCGTCCATGTCGCCGGAGAGACCAACGAACGAGCTGTCGAAGTGGGCCAGATACTCGGCCAGCGCTTCCGGCGTATCGCGTTCCGGATCGACCGTGACCATCACAACCTGCATCGCCTCGCCGTCGTCTCCTAGGTCTGCCTTAGTCCGCTTGAGCACCGCCATGGTCGCCGGACAAATATCCGGGCAATAGGTGTAGCCGAAATAGACGAAGGTGTAGCGCCCGCCAGAATCACGCAAGGTAGCTGGGCCGGACACCGACTCCAATACGGTGTCGGCCGCGGCGATTGGCTCGGAGAGTACTGTGCCGTGCAACTGGTATGGCTCCCGGCAGGCCGCCAGAACGAGCAGCAGAACCACGCCGCCGACAAGCAACCTCGTGTTCCGCACTGTTCCTCTGAAGGGTCTACCACGTCTGGCGCTCATCTTGACCTCACGCTAGCATCTCACCTCTTGCGAGGGATCTTCCATCAATCTGGCAGGGCCGTCAAGCCGGCGCGTCCGACTCGGGCCGGTGCCGCGCTGAGATACGCCGCGCCCGTCACCTCGCCCTTGCACCGGCTGGAGGGTATACTGGGATGTTGGCGCCGGCGTGACAGCGCCCGGGCATGGCAAAGGGATTGTGATGCAGATTTACTTCATACGACACGCGGAATCGGATAACAATGCCATTTACACCGCCTCGGCTGATTGGTCGGGGCGCACGCCGGACCCCGGGGTCACCGTCACCGGGCGCGAGCAGGCGCGGCTGTTGGCGCGGCAGCTCTCCCGGCGGCCGGCGGAGCCGGTGGAGACCGCCCTCCACGACCCGCGCAATGCCAACGGCTTCGGCCTGACCCATCTCTACTGCAGCCCAATGGTCCGTGCGCTGGTCACCGGCCAGGCGGTGGCTGAGGCGCTGGGGCTGCCCCTGGTGGTGTGGGAAGAGCTGCATGAGCGCGGCGGCATCTTCCATTGGAACCCGGAAACGGACGAGCGCGTCGGATTGCCGGGAGCGACCGGCACGGAGTTGCGGGCCGGCTTTCCGCTGGCGCGCTTCCCGGAGAATTGGGGCGCCGATGGCTGGTGGAACCGCGAGCCGGAGACGGATGAGCAGTGCGATGCGCGCGCCGCCCGAGTGTGGGAACGTCTCCTATTGGAGCATGGCCTTCCGGTACACAGCGAAGAGAGCGGTGAGGCGGGCGATGAGGGCGAAGCGCTCGCCGACAAGGCGACCGGCGAGCGGGACGAGCGCATCGCGTTGGTCAGTCACGCCGGCTTCTTTCAGAATCTTCTGCACTTATTGATCGCCCGTGTTCAGGGTCGAGGCAGCTTCGAAATGGCGGAGCCGTTCTGGTTCGCGCTGAACAATACCGGCATCACGCGCATCGACTTTCGCGAATGGGGGGCGGTGGTAGTCTACACCAATCGGATCGACCATCTGCCGCCCGAACTGGTGACATCGTGAGCGAGTGGATGCCGCCCGCCGGCTGGAGGCGTGTGACCACAATCGAGGCGCACACGGCCGGGGAGCCGCTGCGGGTCATCATGTCCGGCTTTCCGCCCATCCCGGGCGAGAGTATGCCGGCCAAGAGGCGCTACGCCCAGAAGCACCTGGACGAGCTGCGCACCGCGTTGATGTGGGAGCCGCGCGGGCACGCCGATATGTACGGCTGCATCCTGACCGAGCCGGTCACGCCGGATGGAGACGCAGGCATCCTGTTCATGCACAATGAAGGCTTTAGCACCATGTGCGGGCACGGCATCATCGGCATCGTCAAGGTGGGGTTGGAGGTGGGGCTGTTTGAGAAGGACGAAGAACAGCCGGTGGTGCGCCTGGATACGCCGGCCGGGCGGGTCACGGCGTACGCGACTCGCGCAGCGACCGGGGAGGTGGCCGAGGTGGCCTTTGACAATGTGCCCTCCTTCGTCTACGCGCTGGATCAGGAGGTGCGCGTGCCGGAGGTCGGCACCGTACGCTACGATATCGCCTTTGGCGGCGCGTTCTACGCCTTGCTGTCCGGCTTTGGCGGCTTGCGGCTCCGGCCTGATGACCATGAGGCGCTGATTACCAACGGGCGGTTGATCAAGCAGGCGATCATGGCGGAACATCGAATTGTCCACCCGTTTGAGCAGGACCTCGGATTCCTGTACGGAGTGATCATTGTCGGCGAGGCGGAGGAGGAAGACCATCACAGCCGGAACGTATGCGTATTTGCGGATGGAGAGATCGACCGCAGCCCCACCGGCACCGGGGTCAGCGCGCGGGCAGCGCTGCATTATGCCCGCGGTGAACTCCAAATAGGAGAGCCGTTTGTCGTGGAGAGTATCCTGGGCACGACCTTCACCGGCATGGTGGCGGCGGAGACGCAGTTCGGCCCCTACCCGGCGGTGATTCCGCGCGTCACCGGCACGGCGCATATTACCGGGCGGGCGGAGTGGTTGATAGACCCGAGCGACCCATTGGCGAGAGGATTCTTTCTACGCTGAGAGCAATTTGGGGGGCCGGGGTCGCCATGGTCACCTACGCCTTTTCCTGCACGGCGGCGACATTGTTCAGGCCGGCCGGCGCGATCCAACCACGACTCAAGGCATGGCCGGCCATCGTCACGGTGTTGCCGGTGAGCACCAGCTCGCTGTCTATCTCGGCGAAAGCGCCGGCGAGCTCGCTTACTTCTTCGCGCCGCCCCCGCTTGCGGGCTACGTCACGGATGTATACCGCCGGGATTCGCCCGCGAAAGGTGCGCGCCACCCGCAGATAGATCTCCGGGTCCTCATGCCCGTCATCGCCAATCAGGATGAAGGGCAGCCGCTCGTAGAAGGTCATCAACCGCTCGATGACCGCCCACTTGTGCATGCCGTGTCGTGTCGGCAACAGCTCGCTGTCCCGCACGCCCCAGTCACGGAGGAACAGGGGCGCGACGGGAATGTCGTTTAGTTCAAAGAACTCCATGAACAGGTCGTAGAAGTTCCACGGGCTGCTGGACACGTAGAAGAGCGGATTCTGCCGGCCGTCAACTCCGGCGCGCAACGCCTGGTAGAACGGGGCTACGCCGGGAAACATACGCCGGGTGCGGGCATTGCTGAGGAAGATGGTGCGCGCCATGCGCAACCGTTGCGTCACATGGCTGAGCAACACCGTGTCGTCCAAGTCGCTTATCACGCCGAACGCCGCCCCGGCCAATGGAATCTGCACCAGGGCTGTCGCCTGGGCGGCCTCACCGGGTGGGTCCGGCTCCAGCAACTGAAGGGGCACCTGGCGCCAGTGTACGCCATCCAGCTCCAGGTCAAAGCCCTCGGCGATGTTGTCCATCCAGAACTGAAAATAACCTTCATCATCGGCCGTGGCCGGGCGCGGCTCGCCGCTCAGATGGGCGATCAGCCGGGCACCCGGCACCTCGTCGCTCTCCATGCGCCGGTAAGTCTGCCAAAGGTTGCGCCAGGCGCGATCGTGCTCACCGGCCGGCTTATGCTCGTAACCCTCCAACACCCGGCCGTGTATGAAAAGGCGGCGGGTATCGCCGAAGCCCAGATAAGGGTGAATAGCCGATTGGTCGTCCGGCCCAATGCGATTACCAATCCAGTTCTTCAGCCGGTCAAATCGGTTTTCCAGGCCATGCGCGGCCCGGTTCAGGCGCCCACCTTCCTCAGTCATCTGGGAGCCTCGACCGCCTGGCCGGCCGGCCGCAATTCCAGCAGCGGCTCTATGTCAAAGCGCAAGGCGCGATGGGCCGAGCGCAACGCGCCCTCCACCTCGTCCGGCGCTGCCCCCTGAGCAAATATGAAACCCAAATAGCTGTCCCCCTCCGGCAGCGGGGTCAGGCGATTGTGCAGCGGGGCGCTAATGGTGACACCTTCGATACCCGCCACCGCTCGCGCCTCTTCCAGGCCGTGCACGCCACGCAAGATGCCGGCCCCCGGGATGGGGATCATCATCACGCCCTTCGCGGCCGGCTCGCGAGTCAGATCGCCGAGCGGCAGGCCGGCCGCCTGACGCAAGATCAGCTCCTCCAGCGAGGCGCTCACCCCAAAGCGCAACACCTGCGAACAAAGCCCACCTATCGAGCGGCCCGCAATCTCCACAACCCAGGCGTCATCCTCCGGCAGGCGCAGCTCGGCGTGCACCGGCCCTCGCCGCAGTCCCAGCGCCGCTGCCGCCTCGCCCGCACGCCGGGCAATCAACTCCTGTGTTTCATGGGGCAGCCGCGAGGGAGTGGTGTAGATAGTCTCCTCAAAGAACGGCCCTTCCAATGGGTCCGGCTTGTCAAAGAGGGCCAGCACGTGCAGATGCCCGCCGTCCAACAACCCCTCGAGCGCCACCTCCCGGCCGGGAATATAGTCCTCCACCAGCAGCGGCCAGGGCGGCCCGCAACCGGCTTCCACACGTCGCAGGAGGCGGATCAATCTCACCACCGCAGCAATCAGTTCGGCCGGATTGTCCGCCCGAATGACTCCCTGGCTGCCGGAGCGCCGGGTCGGCTTCACCACGCACGGATACCGTACGAGGTCCGCGACTCGGCCCGGATCATCGTCGCTGCTGAACAAACGAAAACCCGGCCCGGGTGCGCCGGCCTGCCGTAGCATCTGCCGCATGACGTACTTGTCGCGCGCGGCTTCAACGGCCTGCGAGTCGTTGTGCGGCAAGTCCAGCGCTTGCGCGGCGAGCACCGACAGGTGCCCGCCGACGTCGTCCACCGCCAGCACACCCGCAATCGGGCCGTCCGCTGCCAGGCGTTGCACCACATCCAGCACACGCGCCGGCTCTGTGAACGGCGCGGCGTGGCCGTGCGCCAACTCCGCCGCCAGCGGGCCGGGAATGTCACGCACGACCAGCAGCTCGAGCGCCAACCGCCGCGCCGCGGCGACAAAGGCCGGTGTGCGATAGCTGTTATCGGTGGCGAACAGGATTACGCGCGGACGCATGGAGCGCATTATACCCGAAGAGCGACTCACGTTCTACGCGCCGGGCACTCGGCGGACGCTGGACATATGACGACATTTCGGGCAGAATGCGGGCGTTGGCCGGGCAGGCGGCTCAGGTAACGCCGAGCGTCGAACATTCAGCCGGCATGAGGTGAAGAATAGTTGTTGCCGCATGAGGAGTTCCTGTGGGAATGCGCCAGGGGGTGGCGAGCGCCTGAGCGGCTGGGCATCCCGCCGGAGCTTGACGGAGCTGCTCTGGTCACTCTGGCGCTGAGAAACAAGGCGCAAGTAATCCTGCAGCGCGCTCTGTCGGGGCTGAGCGAACCACCTGCCCTGGAGCCGGCGGCCGAGCGAGCATTGGCGCGCGGCATTCGCAAGCATACCTTTTGGGCCGGCTACCTGGGCGAGGCACTGCGTTCATTTCTGGCGCTTGCCGACCAGCGCGGCCTGCCGGTGACCGTGATCAAGGGGCTATGGCTGTGCGAAAAACTCTACGGCGAACCGGCGATGCGCCCGGGGGCGGATATTGACCTGCTGTTGCGGCGGGCTGATGTCCCCGAAGCGGTGCGAATTCTGGAGGAGATGGGCTACGGGCGTTGGTGGCGCCCGCTCCTGGATGACCGCTATTACTACCGGCATCACCTGCATCAACAGCGATGCAACGCCGACCGCACCATCTGGATCGAGCCGCACTGGCTGCTTGATCACCCGTATACGCAACTCACCCTCGATTACGAGGCGATGCTCGGCCGCGCCCGGCCAGGTCACTTGTGGGGACTGCCCTTGCTGGAGCTGGAATGGCCGGACCTGGTGATCAGCCTGTGCATTCACCTGGTGAAACACGCAGTGTATCTGCCGTACAGCCTGGATCGGTTGGACCTGGCCCGGCTGATTCTGGCGGACGGCATGCTGATGTACTATCTGGATGTCGCAGAGGCCTTGCGCCTGGCCGGGGACAACCCTCCCTGGTCCAGCCTGGTTGACGTAGCGAACCGCGCCGGAGCGGGAGCGATTGTCGCGGGAGTGCTGGAAGTTTGCGCCGGCTTCCTGGGTGCGCCAATCCCGAAGGACTTGCCGGCGCGCTTTCACCGACCGAAGGCCGGCCCTGTCACCCGGCGGTTGATGATACGGTTGGGCGACGCGGTGATCGCCGAGCATGAGGGCCGGCGGCTATCGCGGCGATGGTCATTACTGCTGGGCTATAACGCCTCGGTCGTCTTCCGGCCGATCCGGTTGCTCGATTTCGCGCACTACCTCTGGCCGGGGCCGGACTTCCTGCGCCGGCGATATGGGCGGGCCGGATCACGCGCGCGAGTAGGCCACCTGCTGCGGGCGCTCGGACAATTCGCTTTGGTGGGCATTGACACGCTCGGATTTACCCTGCGGCGCCGGCTGGAAGTGCGCCGGCTAACCCGTCGCGGCTACTATTGGCCCCCCGCGCCGGTCGACCTGTTCGCTGCCGCGCCGGAGCCCGGCGGCGGGCCGGCCGGCGAGGCTACCGCGCTCGCCGCCGCGCTTGAGGCGGGCGAGTAAAGCGCTAAGAAGCAAATGACCACCCTTCTCGCTCCGGCCAACCAGCTGCTCGCCCGCCTGCTGACGCCGACCACCCTGCAAGCCGGTTTGCTGTTCGGCGTGGACATGCTCTCCAATGTGGCCGATTACGCTTTCCACATCATGTTGGCCTGGGCTTTGACACCGGCGGATTTCGTCACTGTGCAGACGATCAGCGCCCTATTGCTGACCGCCATCACCGCTTTTGGGGTGTTGCAGCCGGTGGTGGCACGATATGTGGCTGGCAATGAGCCGGGCCGGGACCAGGCCGCCCAAAGACGCGGCATCTTCCAGGTCTACTTCCGGCAAGCGGGCGCGGTGGGCGGCGTGATGTTCGCGGTCGTCCTCATGGCGCGGGAACCGTTGGCCGCCTGGCTGGACCTGCCGCTGCCGGAGTTCACTCTGGCGGCATCCATGTTACTGCTTATCTGGCTGCGCCCGGTGGTGGCGGGCATGTTGCAGGGCCGGGAGCGCTTCGTCCCCTTTGGATTGACCCGCACCGCCTACGCTGTCGGGCGGCTGCTACTCGCCGTATTGATTATCGGCTGGCTGGACGGCGGAGCGCTGGCGGCGACGTTGCTTTTTCCGCTGGCGGCGCTGCTTTCGCTGCTGGTCGGGCTGGCTTTCCTGGGCCGCGATGTCTGGCGGGCCGGCGAGCGACCGGCAAACAGCCTGATCTGGGCCGGTTGGCGTCTGTCATTCGCGGCATTGCTGGCATACGGCAGCTACATGTTGCTGCTGACGGTGGACCTGGTGTGGGTGAACCGGCTCTATGCCGACGAGCCGGCGGCCACTTACGCCACGCTGGTCGTGCTGCGACGAATCCTGGCTGTGTTGCCGGGGGTAGTCTTGGTCATCCTCTTTCCACGGGTGGTTTCGCGAGTGAAGGCAGGGATCAGCCCGGATAGATTACTGGTCAAGTCAGCGCTGGTGATCGGCGGGGCCGGGGGGTTGTTGACCGCGGTTTACTTCCTTTTGGCCGCGCCGATTGTGCGGCTGGCGGCCGGCGGCGCGTACCCCCAGGCCGCGCCGCTGCTCGGCTGGACTGGGCTGGCGATGCTGGGCTTCAGCCTGGCAGCTATCTGGCTAAACCTCTTCCTGGCCACGCGCCCCTGGCCGTTTGTGATCTTGCTGGTCGCGGGCCTAATTGGACAAATCGCCGCGCTCAGCCTGTGGTCCGGGTCGCTTGCCCAGGTCACGGCGATATTTCTGGTTACGGGCTGGCTGCTGGCCGCCGGCGGTCTGGCGATTTATCTGCTCTGGTTGCGACCGGCGCTGGCAGCCCAGAGGTTTAGCTAAGCGGCTTTCCGGGCAAGATCGCCCGCCCAATCAAGGAGCGCACCGATGACGACGGAGTGGCAGGAAGCGTACAGAACACACGGCGATCTGCCTGAGGATTTTTGGGGCCGGCGCGCTACTGTCGCCCGTCATCAGATAGAATTCGCGGTGTTCGGCCGGCGGGTGACCATGTCCGCCAACGAAGCCCAACCGTTGGCCGCCGCCGCCTACTCCACCCCGCTATATTCGCGCGCGCCGCTGACCGCGCATGCCCCATTTGACATTCAGGTGGTGGTGTTGCCGGCGCGCATCAATCCCGGCCCACCGCCCGCCGATCTGCCGGGTCGCATCTGGTATTCGGGCGACGCCCAGTGGCTGATGTTGCACGCCGGGGCCTGGGGACACGCCTACGTTGACCTGGGCCGGGGTAACGCGATTGTGGTGCTGGCCCCGGAGTTGGCGGCGGATGCTGCGCTGTTCAGCCGGGCGCTGTTGAATACCATCTTGCTCAATTTCTGTCTGGGCAGCGGATTCGGTATGCTGCATGCTTCTTGCCTAGAACGTGAGGGGCGGGTACTGATGCTGATGGCCGCGCATAATACCGGCAAGTCTACCACTGCCCTGAGGCTGTTGGATGCCGGCTTTCGGTTAATCACGGACAGCATGATCCACATCGTGCCGGGGGCCGGTCCGCCACTGCTGGTCGCTTTCCCGGTGGGCCTGGGCAAATTGCGGGCGGATATGGCGGCGCATTTCCCTCACCTGCGCCCACTCTTACGGCCCGAGGCGGTGCGCGATGAAGTGAAATACGTGCTGGACTTGCGGGAGTTAGATCCGAAGCTTGTCGTCAGCGATGCCGTTATGCCGGCAGCGATCGAGCTGTGCCTGCTGGAGCGCGGCAATCGGGCTGAGACGTCGCTTAACCCGGCCAGTCCAAAGGAAGTATGGCGGGCAATCATGGCCAACAGCCTGTTCCATGACACGAAATCGGTCTGGGAGCGCAATCTGGCCCAGATAGATCGCGTGGTCAGTCGCGCTCGTTGCCATCGTCTGTCAATCGGGGAGGAGCCGGGCGGGATTCTGGCTGCCGTCGAGACGTTATGGACCGCCTGATCGGCAAGAACCGCCGGTGGGCGCTGCGCTTCACGCCGCTATTCCTGCTGCTCAGCTCAATCGCGCTTTTTCTCCTATTGTACTTCTCCGTAAACGGGGACGTTGGCTCGGATCCCAAGCTGACGCTGGTCGTCACACAAGTATTTCTGGAGACCGGCAAGGTCTATCTGGACCCTTATCAGGACGTCCTGCTGCTCGGTCAGACTTTTCGGGATTACGTGGCCGAGGCGCGGATCTATGAGAGCGAGGGCCACTACTTTAACTACTTTCCAGCAGGTCCGTCGCTGATCGCTTCCCCGGCGGTCTGGCTGGCCGGGTTGTTCGGAGCAGATATGCTTACGGAGGACAATTACACGTTGCAGAAGGTGCTCGCCGGTCTGAGCGTGATCGCCGTCTACCTCGTCCTCTTCCGAATCGCCCGCTACTATCTGGCGGATGGGCCAAGCTTGCTGATTGCCACCGTCTCAGTATTTGGCAGCAGTCTGCTCAGCACCCTCGGCGGCGCATTCTGGAGCCTGAACCTGAGCACCCTCTTCATCACCTTGGCGTTGTGGGTGCTGGCACGCGAAGAGACAACCGGCCGGATGCGTCCGTACCTGTTTGGGTTGTTGCTGTTCCTGGCCTACTTCAGCCGCCCTACCGCAGCGGCATTCATTGCGCCGGCGATGGTGTACCTTCTCTGGCGCAGTCGGCGCTATTTCGTTCGGAGCGCTCTGGTCGCCTTATTCTTGGTAGGGCTTTATCACACCTGGTCTTATCAGACCTACGGTTACTTCTTTTCGGACTACTATTCTCCGAGCCGCATCTTTATCCCGCGCACGCCCGCCTACGTCGCCCTGCTGGGGAATCTGGTCAGCCCCTCGCGGGGGCTGTTCATCTTCAGTCCGTTCCTAATCCTTGTTCTGGTAGGACTAATCGCCGGCTGGCGCCGCTTGTGGCGATTACCGCTGCTTTGGATGTGCCTGGTCTGGATTTCGCTGCACTTCGCCCTGATTGTCCGGGGCGTCATCTGGTGGGGCGGCTCTTCGTTTGGCCCTCGCTTGCTGGCTGATGTCTTTCCGGCCTTTGTTTTGTTGGCGATCTACGCCTGGCGGGCCAATATCCCGGCCCTGTCTCCTCCCGCGCGCCGAACGGCAGTCGGGGCGTTCACGCTACTCGGTGTGCTCTCCATCCTGATCAACGCCGGGCAGGGGCTTTACAACCAGGCGGCAGCGCAATGGAATCTGCTGGTCGATCCCGATCCAGGAGCCGGCTGGGGGGATATGTTTGACTGGCAATATGCGCAACCGCTGGCGACACAGCGTATGCTGTGCGCCCTGCAGGAGCAGAAGTATGGGCTGGTCCCTCAGCGCGAACGGACTCTCGCTCCACTCTCGCCTTGGGAGCCTATCAACTATTGGGGCGATAGCTATGTCCCGTTAGACTGGCCGGCGCAATCTCCGGTCACGCCGGCTGCGGAGACAAACCCAGCCGGCGCAGGCCTCATGGCGGCGAGCTACTTACCTCTGCTGCACCTTCACGCCAATCAGGCGCTGTTCGTAGGCTGGTCCGATTCTACAGATGATTATCGCTGGTCCGTGTGCCCATTGAGCCGGCTCTTCTTCATTCCGGCGACTCCAGCCGGGGATGAAACAAGCGTCAGCTTGACAATCGTCGCCTGGTCGCTGGGTCCGCAGGTTGCGGAGCTGACTTTGAACGGAAGCGAAATCGGCGCGCTTGAGTGGAGTCGCGCCCCGTGGGATGGACCTCCCGAGGGGCGAACGTTGACTTTCGATAGCCGGCTGCTGCGCCAAGGTGAGATCAACGAGCTGAGCTTCCACTTCCCTGATGCGAAGCGGCCCGCCCCGGAAATCAGCCTCGCCGGGATGGTCTGGGACCAGCGGTCGCTCGCGATAGCCTTTGAGTCAATGACGATCAGCTATAGGGACACGATGGGCGCGCCGGCGACTCCGACTCTGCCGGAAGGTTATCCGTGACGCCTCCGCCTGTTGCTGTGATGCACCGGGGGGAATCGGACAGCGGGCCGGCCGACACCTCCTAACCAAGCAAGTACAGCTCGTCAAGCGCCCAGCTTGACCCAATGGAACAAAAGTTCTATAATTGTCTTTATGGAGACCATTGACAAGCTGCGCCTGATGGCCGAACAGATGCACCTGGAGCCGGCGGAAGAAGTCGGATCTGGCGTGCGTGGCGTGCAGCCGGCCGCGGCGGGACACGTGATGCCCCCGGCTTACACCAAACCGCCCGCCTGCCACACTCCCAACAAGAAACAAGAGCTAGGCGTATTTCACGCCGCCATGCCCGGCGGCAAGACTATCCCGCTGTTGAAGACGATGCTCACTACAGCCTGCGAACGGGACTGCTTCTATTGCCCGTTCCGCGCCGGGCGCAACTACCGCCGGGAGACCTTCAGGCCGGCGGAAATGGCCCAGGCGACGATGGACATGGTCAACGCCGGCATGATCAAGGGACTGTTCCTCAGCAGCGGCATCATCAAGGGCGGCGTGGCTACCCAGGACCGTTTGCTGGAGACGGTGGAGATTCTGCGCAACCAGCATCGTTTTCAGGGCTATGTGCACTTGAAGTTCATGCCGGGAGCTGAGCGGCCGCAGTTGGAGCGGGCGATGCGCCTCGCCGATCGGGTATCCGTCAATCTGGAGGCGCCGAACAGCCGCCGGTTGGCAATGCTGGCTCCGCGCAAGCAGTTCCTGGAGGAGTTATTGCGCCCGTTGCAGTGGGCGGAGGAGATACGGCGCAGCGCTCCCGCCCCCCTGCCCGCCAACGGCGAGGAAAGGGGGCAGTTTCGTTGGGAGCGCCGCTGGGCATCTACCGTTACCCAGTTCGTAGTAGGTGCGGTAGGCGAGAGTGATCTGGAGTTGTTGTCCACCGTCGAATATCTATACGAACAACTGCGCCTCAGCCGGACCTACTTCTCTACATTCCATCCAGTGCCGGACACGCCGCTGGAGAATCTGCCCGCCGAATCGCCGGAGCGGGAATTGCGGCTTTATCAATCGTCCTTCCTCTTGCGCGATTACGGCTTTGACATGGAGGAGATGCCGTTTGACGATGCCGGCAACCTCCCGCAAGAAGTAGACCCCAAGCTGGCCTGGGCGCGAGCGAACCTGATGCATGAGCCGGTCGAGATAAACAAGGCGGCTCTCGGCGAGTTGTTGCGCGTGCCCGGCATTGGGCCGAAGGGGGCAGATGCCATCGTGGCTGCGCGCCGGCGGGCGACGTTACGTGACGTGCGCGATTTGCGGGCCATTGGCGTGATCACCAGCCGGCTGCACCCATTTGTGCTGCTCGACGGTCGCCGTCCCGCATACCAGCCTTCCCTCTTTCCCGCCTGATCCGTGCTATAATAGTCGCAGCTATACGAAATCTGCGACTTTGGTTTCAGGCGGAGATGGACCCGAACAAGCGCTTCATCGGCGAGCCGATCGCCGTCATTTTCCACAACCCCACTCTCCTGCAGAAGCGACCGGGCTGCCCGGACGGATTCATCTGGCAGGATGCGCAATACGACGTCGAGGAGATGTTGTCAGAATGGCACGACTATCGCCGGCGGGGCAAGATGGCGCAGAACATGCGCCCGGAGCACCTGTCCCGCGCCCGGGTGCGTGGCTCCTGGGGTGTGGGTCGCGACTATTACCGGGTGCGAGTCGCCGGCGGGCGGATATTCGAGCTGTATTACGATCGCGCCCCGGCCAGCGTGGATGACGGGCTGGGCAGCTGGATGTTGGCGACGGAAGTAATCGGCGCGGGCGGCCAGGCCTGATGTTGGCTGCAGCCGAGGACTCTCAAGATTGGCTGGCCATGCGCGCCCACTTATCACCTGCGGCTCCCGCCCTATTGTGGGAGGGCGAGTGGTGGAGCTACGCCGAATTGAATGACCACGCGCAGCGCGACGCGGAATGGTTGGCCGGTCTCGGTGTGGAGCCGGGCCAGGGGGTGGCATTACTTTCCCCAAATAGCCGGCGCTTCGTTTCCATTACGCACGCCCTGGCCCGGCTGGGTGCGCTGCTAATCCCGCTGAACACCCGGCTCAGCGCGCCGGAGCTGACCCGCCAATTGACGCTTGCCGGGCCGCGGCTGCTACTTTTCGACGCCACAATGCGCGAAGTAGCGGCGGCGATTGAGCTACCCGGGTTGGGCCGGCAAGCCATTGAGGAACGGCCACCAGCCCTGCCCGGCGCGGCCGTTCGCTCCTTCCCCACTTTTCGCGTGACAAATCTACAAGCGGCGGTGTTTACCTCCGGCAGCAGCGGCGCGCCAAAAGCGGCGCTGCTAACCTATGAGAATCACTTTTGGAGCGCGGTGGCCTCCGCGTTTCGTCTCGGATGCCTGCCGGAGGATCGTTGGCTGGCCTGTCTGCCGCTCTATCATGTCGGCGGCCTGGCGATCCTGTTTCGCAGCTGCCTGTATGGGTCAGCGGTAGTGTTGCAGGCCGGCTTCGACTTGCCGGCCATCAACCGCAGCCTGGATGAGGACGGCGTGACCATCATCTCTCTGGTTCCGACGATGTTGCACCGGCTGCTCAATGCCCGCTCCGGATGGCCGGGGTCCTTGCGGCTGGCGTTGATCGGTGGCGCGGCCGCCTCGTCGGAGTTGATTGAGCGAGCGCGGGCGGCGGGCGTGCCGCTGGCGCTGACTTACGGCCTGACTGAGGCCGCCTCGCAGGTGGCGACCATGCCGCCGGGCGGGGTGCGCGATAAGCCGGGTAGCGTCGGCAAACCGCTGAGCTTCACCCGACTGCGGATCGTCGACGCGGCAGGACATGACCTGCCACGCGGCGAGCCGGGCGATATCGTGGTATCCGGCCCGACGGTGATGACCGGCTATCTGGAGGACGAGCGTGCGACGGCGGCGACTTTACGGGACGGCGAGCTGTACACCGGCGACATCGGTTTCCTCGACGAGGATGGCGACCTCTGGTTGTTGCAGCGCCGCGCGGATCTGATTATCAGTGGCGGCGAAAATATCTATCCAGCGGAAGTCGAGGCGGTGCTGCGCGCCCACCCCGGCGTGGCTGAAGCCTGCGTGGTCGGCCTGCCGGACACGGAATGGGGCCAATTGCCGGCGGCGCTGGTCGTGCCCCGGCCGGGGGAGCCGCTTACTGTGACGGAGCTGGACGAGCTTTGCCGCCGCGTGTTAGCTGGATACAAGCGCCCGCGTCGTTTCCTGATCGCCTCGGAGATGCCGCTGACCGCTTCCGGCAAGCCGGCGCGACAGGAAGTGCACCGTCTGATGGCGAACCTAGACACCTGACAGCGCAACGGCCTGATAGTGACAAACGGCACTTGGCGGTTATGGCATGGGTCGCTATGCTTCGCCACATTGCGGGTAATAGGCAAACTACCCGCGCCAAACCCATACTGCGGAGGACCATCAACGTGACTTTGCGTAAGCTGTTACCCCTATCCCTGCTCGTATTCGCGCTGCTGTTGGCGGCTTGCGGCGGTTCGGCGGAAACCGGCGCCCCGGCCGCGGAACTGGATGTAAGCGTCCTGCCGGACACCGTTGATGTGCAGACGGTGGCCGAAATCAAGGAACGGGATGACGTCGTGCTGTTGGATGTACGCGAGCAATGGGAGTATGACGAAGGCCATATCCCCGGCGTAACCCTCATCCCGATGGCCGAGGTAGCCGGCCGGATGAGCGAGATCCCAACGGACAAAGAGGTGATCGTTACTTGCCGGAGCGGCAACCGCAGCGGTCAGGTGGCGGAGTTTCTGCGCAGCCAGGGATACGACAACGTGCACAATATGGCCGGCGGAATCCTGGCCTGGGAAGCGGCCGGCCTCCCGGTAGACCAATAGACTGCCGGCAACAGGCCGGGTTTCGCCACTGCCGCTTCACGTCGCCGACTGATTAAGCTCAGCCAATAGATGAAAGGCGACTTCCATCGTGCGCATATCGGCGTCAATGCCGCGCAATACGTGCTGCAGTTCGCCGGTCTTCTCGTGCACGGCGCGGCCGGTGCTCTGCCGGAAGACATGCAACGCGCCTTCGCGAAGGCGGGCGCTGTTTTCCGGGCTGGCCAACGCGGCCACCAGCGGCCGAAACGCCGCGTCGCCGATGGCGGCCAACGCTACGGCTGAAGCCCAGCGAACACTGAATTCATCGGCCTCCAGCGCACCGACCAATGCCTCGACTCCCGCCGGAGTCACGTTGTGCTGCAAGTAATGGGCTGCCTGCTCCCGCTCGTGCTCCGCTTGAGAGGCGTCATGCAGCAGTTTAATCGCCTCTTCCACTGATTGAATCACGTCTCACTCCTGTAGAAAGTCAATAGCTCACTGACAGGGGCGTCCCAATAATGGAGACCGCCCAGCTGTTGCGACCGGCTGAGAGCCGGCGCGTCCCTATCTAAATCCTACAATAGAACCGGCCCCCTGGCTAGAGGCAAGCGGGTCTGGATCGCGAGCCGCTCCATCAACAACACTCGCCTATTCCACAATATTAGACAATATATTGACAAAAACTGTTCAATATGGTATTATCCAATTGTCAGCGGCAGGCGGTTTCAGCCGGGACCGCCGGCTCAAGGAAAGCGAAGGGAGGCTCCGGCGACGAGTCCGGATGGAGAACACAGGATGGCAAACAGGGCAATAACGGTAAGGGAGTTGAGCAAGCGTTACCCGCAGGGTATGTTGGCGATTGACGGGATTTCACTTTATGTGCCCTCGGGCGGCATTTTCGGCTTTCTTGGGCCGAACGGGGCCGGGAAGAGCACAACGATCAAGATACTAACCACGCTGGCCCTGCCCACCAGCGGCTCAGCCACCGTCGGCGGGTTCGATGTGGTCACGCAAGCAGATCAGGTGCGGCGGATTATGGGAGTGGCCTTGCAAGATATCGGCATTGACGCCCTGATGAAGCCGGCCGAGCTGCTCACTCTGCAGGGACAACTCTTCGGCGCCGGCCGGGCGCAGGCATCTCGCCGGGCGGATGAATTGATCCATCTGGTCGGGCTGGAGGCCGCCGTTGACCGCCGGGTGGGCACTTACAGTGGCGGCATGAAGCGCCGGCTCGATCTGGCGCTGGCCTTGGTGCACCAGCCGGAGATTCTGTTTCTGGACGAGCCAACGACCGGTCTGGACCCGGCCAGCCGTCGAGACTTGTGGCGGGAGGTGCGCCGGCTGAATCATGACTTCGGCATCACTATCTTCCTGACCACCCAGTACCTGGAGGAAGCCGATGAATTGGCGGACACCGTGGCGATCATCAGCCGGGGGCGGATCGCAGTTACCGGTTCGCCAGCGGCGCTGAAGGCCGGCATCGGGCGCGAATCCATAAACATCGCGCTCCCGGATCGCGCCTCCGCCGAGCAGGCAGCCGCCGTCCTGCGCGAAATGACCGGCCAGCTCCAGGTTGATGGCGAGACGCTGCGCCTGTACATGGATGGGGCGGCAGCGGCCGTTCCGGGAGTCGTCAATCGGCTGCAGCAGGCCGGGATCGTGGTGCAGTCATTGACCTTGAGCCAGCCTACCCTGGACGACGTCTTCCTGCAGGTAACCGGTCAGAGCTTGCAGACCCCTGCGCCGGCTGCACGGCAGCCGGCGTGACCTGGCCCATGTCCGCATCAAAGGAACTAACGGGAATGACCACCGACCTCAATACCATCAAGTTTCAGACCAATTTCACCCCGAGCGTGCAGCTGCCGCGACAGATCCTGCTGTTGACGCGGCGCAATTTGACCGCCATCTTCCGCACGCCTGAGGCGCTCCTGCCGCCAATCGCCATCAGCGTGTTCTTTCTCTTCATCTACGAGTCAACTCTTGGCGAGGCGGCCGGCTTCGTGCCCGGCCTGCGCGGGGCCAGCTATCTCGGGTTCATTCTGCCCCTGTCAATCGTCAGCTCGGCGCTGGCCGGGGCCGGTCTTGCTTCGCAGAATCTGGTACGCGACATTGAGAGTGGTTATTTCGACAAGCTGCTGCTAACCCCTGTCAGCCGGGCTGCTCTGCTGCTTGGGCCGATACTGGCGGGCGCGCTAATCCTGGGCATTCAGACCAGCATTGTCATCGGCGTCGGCCTGCTGCTGGGGTTGGAGCCGGTCACCGGTCTCGGTGGGCTATTGGCGGTTGTCGGACTGGCCATACTGCTCGGGGTTGGCTTTGCCGGGTTCACCGTCTCGGCGGCCCTGGGCAGCGGCAGTGCCGCCGTGACCCAGAGCGCCGGCTTTATCTTCTTTCCGCTGACATTCCTGACGGCGAGTTTCGTGCCGCTTGAGCTGCTGGACGGCTGGCTGGCTACCGCCGCTCAGGTCAATCCGATTACCTATGTGTTGGAGGGGATGCGCGACATCATCAATGTGGGTTGGGTCAACAGCTCCTTCTGGCAGGCGGTGATAGCCTGCCTGTTGCTGGCGGCGGCCATGTATGCCCTGGCGGTTATGGCCCTGCGCGTGCGCACGCGCAGAAAATGATGCTGATAGCCGGCTGGTTGCGCCTACACGAACAGCCGCTAAAATGCTGAGGATTATGCGATGCCGAGAATAGAGATCAACACACCGGCCCCGGACTTCACCCTGACCGACTACCGGGGAAACCAGGTAAGCCTAAGCGACTACCGAGGGGTCGAGCACGTACTGCTCGTCTTCAATCGCGGCTTCACCTGACCATTCTGCCAGGGGCATATGGCGCAGTTGCGCCGCGATTATGAGCAGTTTCGGGAGCGGGGAGTGGAGGTAGTAGTGATCGGGCCGGAAGGGCGCGACGCCTTTGCTTCCTATTTCAACGGGCACCGGCTGCCCTTCGTCGGCCTTCCCGACCCCAAGCACAGCGTGCTGAAGCTGTACGGGCAGGAAGTCAGCCTCTTCAAGATGGGAAGGATGCCCGCGCAAGTGCTCGTCGACCGCGAAGGGGTGGCCCGCTTTGTTCACTATGGCAACCTGATGAACGACATCCCGTCGACCGAGGAGATGCTGTCGCTGGTTGATGCGCTGGAGCCGGTCTGAGGTTGGTCGAGCCACGCGCAACGCGTGGGAGAGTCAAACTCCGGAGGGAGCGCTCCACGCCGAAATGCGGCCCAATCGCCATTGATGTACAGCTTGCGCCATCAATGGTAAACTGTGTGCCGTATTCCGGCGCGCAATACCGTGCCGTCGGCCGGCGAGGATGCCGATTATCCGCCGGCTGAGCGGTGTCTGTCGCGTCAACCGGAATCGCGCATACCGCCCTGGAGGTAGATCGTGAGCGCCACCGATACGCATCGCACCGCATTCAAGTGGGCCGCCGACCTGCTGGACCTGGTGATGGCTGATGTCACGCCGGATCAGGCCCATTGGCAGCCCCCGGGTACAGCCAACCCGATCGCCGCTCAATATGCTCATGCCCTTTGCGGACTCGACGCGCTGGTGCATGTGGTCCTACTTGGCGGCGACCCTCTGTTTGCCTCCGTATGGGCCGGGCGCACCGGCATCAGCGCCCCGCAATGGCAAGCGGACCCGGAATGGGCGCGCGCCGTGCGCGTTGACCTTGCGGCAGCGCGTGAGTATGCCGGCGCGGTCTATGCCGCTGCTGACGCCTACCTGGATAGTATTGGCGAGGCGGAGCTACGGGAGACCCGCGACCTGACCGCCTTTGGACTGGGGGTGCCGACCGTAGACTGGCTGCTCAGCGCCATCGGGGTGGGTCACGTCAACAACATGACCGGCGAGATCTCCTGCCTGAAAGGTGTGCTTGGCGGCAGGGGCTACCCCTTCTAAGATGCCAATGTCTGGCGATCGACCTATGCTGGCCGACACAATCCGGCAGCTCGAGGAATTGTGGGCGCAGCTCGACCAACTGCTCGCCCCGCTGACGCCGGCTGACTGGCAAAAGCCTCACGGCGCGGAATGGGTCTTTGCCGACCTGCCCTATCACCTTGGCTACGTGGACCGGCTGATCGTCGTTGAGCCGATTCGCTTTGGGCGCGACCTGCCGGTTGAGAAGCAAGCCGAGCTGGCCTCAGTGGCGCGGCTCAACGAATGGAACCGGCAGCAATTCGCGCTCCGTCCGCCTAACCAGACAGTCCAGGACTCCTTGCGTCAGATGTGTGAGAGTCGCGACGAGATTCGCCGGTTGGCCGCCGACATGAGCGACGCCGACCTGGAGCAGCCGGCGTGGCACCACATCCTCCAGTGGCGCGGTTTTCGCTCCGTGGCTCTCAGCCTGGATTTTTGTGTGCGCCACACCTGGGGTCACGTGGAAGAGGCCCGCATCTGGTTGGGCCGCAGCGCCGGCGAGATCGCTCCTTCCGCTCGTCACAGGGCGTTTGGCTGGCGATTTGGGTTGATACACGGTCTGTTCCTGGACCCGGCCCGCCTGCGCGACCCTCGCTTCACGCTGCTGACCGAGGTCACCGGGCCGGGCGGCGGTATGTGGACGACGGTGGTCGGCGATGGCCGGGTGGCGGTTTCACCCAGCGCGCTCGCTGAGCCGCCGGACCTGACGCTCAGCATGAGCGTGGATGCCGCCGTGAAGTGGCTTTACTTCATGGCCGCACCGGAACAGTTGATGGCCGCCGGCGATATTGAGGCCGATGACTTGCGGACGTTGGGGCAGTTCTCCGAATTGATGCGCATGCCCGACATGAGCCAGCCGGCCCCGGTGATGGAGTGGCCGTAAAGGGGCAATCGGTGAGCGACATCGGCCCGGCGAGCGCTTCCGGCGAACGACTTTGCCCCCAGTGCGGGACCGGCAACCGCCCGGAGGCCAACTTCTGTCGGCGCTGCCGCCGATTACTGGTCGCTCATTGCCCGCGCTGCTCCGTTGACCTGCCGCCGGATTGCGACTACTGCGATAACTGCGGGTTGCCGTTGAGTGCCCGCAGCGTGGAGGGATGGATGCCGATGGCCCGGACAGAGAGCACTCGTCCCGCCTCCACGCTGGCGCCCCCACTCCAGCCGGCCGCGCTCGACCCCGAGTTGGCGCGTGCGACACAGGAGTCAGACGACCCGCTGCGCCGCTTCCTGCCGGCGGAGTTTGCCGCCAAGCTGGATGCCGCCCGCAAGACCGGCGCGATGGTGGGCGAGCGGCGCATTGTGACCATGCTCTTTTGCGATGTCACCGGCTCCACGGCCGCCGCCGAGCAACTGGATCCGGAAGAGTGGACCGAGGTAATGAATGGCGCCTTCGAGCACATGATCGGGCCGGTCTACGCGTATGAAGGCACGGTTGCCCGGCTGTCAGGCGACGCGATTCTGGCCTTCTTCGGCGCGCCAATTGCCCACGAAGACGATCCCCAGCGGGCCGTTCTGGCCGGACTGGACATCCTGGCGGCAATTGCCCAGTACCGGCAGGAGGTGTGGGAGGGTCGGGGATTGGATTTTAATGTGCGGGTGGGTATCAATACCGGCCTGGTGGTCGTCGGCGCAGTCGGGTCGGACCTGCGCATGGAATATACGGCGATGGGCGACGCCATTAACCTGGCCGCGCGCATGGAGCAGAGCGCCGGGCCGGGCACACTGCAAATCGCCCAGGCGACTTATGAGCTGGTGGCCGCGCACTTTGAGATTGAGCCGTTGCCGCCGGTAACGCTCAAGGGGAAGAGCGAGCCGGCCCCAGCCTACCGAGTCCGGCGGCGCAGACAGGCGGTTGCCGCCACCCGCGGTCTACAGGGGCTACCCTCCATTCTGGTCGGGCGGGAGCGCGAGCTGGCGGCGCTGCGCGGCTTGGCCGACGACACTCGGCGCGGGCTTGGCCGATTGCTCTTTATTGTTGGCGACGCCGGGTTGGGCAAGAGCCGGCTGGTTAGCGAGTTGCGCGAACAATGGACCGGCGGCAATGACCGTTGGCTGACCTCTGCCAGTTACTCCTATGAGAAGAGCGACCCATACGCCGTGTTCAAGCGGCTAATCAGGCGTATGCACGTCGTTGTACCGGGCGATGAGCCGGGCGCGATCCGGGCCAGATTGGCTGAAAGTGTGGCGCTATTGCCCGCGGACCTGCAAGAACGGGCGGACCGCGCCTTCGCTGCCCTGTTCGGCCTCGCCTTGGAGGACGAAGCGGTATTAAGCGGCGAGTCATTTCGCGAGGCGCTCTACACTACAATTGCCGCCTTCTGGCGCGTGCGATTGGCCGCCGAGCCGTGCATCGTGGTTTTTGAGGACATGCACTGGGCCGATCAGGCATCACTAGATTTACTCGCTTACCTGCTGCAGGAGAGCGCCGGGCGTCCGCCGGCGCTGGTCTGCACGTTGCGCCCCGATCGGCACACGCCGGCCTGGGGGTTGATGCGCCGGCTAACGGAGGCCGACGACGGTCGGGCCGCGATGATGGAATTGCCATTGCTCACTCCTGACGAGAGCAGCGCGATGATTGACGGCTTGCTTTCACAGCCGGAGCTTCCAGCCGCGGTCCGGCGCGGCATCGTTGAGCGATCCGGCGGCAACCCTTTCTTCACTGAGGAAATAGTGCGCGGTCTGCTACAGAGCGGGGCCATCGCGCCTTACGAAGATACGGCGAATGGGACGACTCGCTATCGCTGGCAAGGAGCCGGCAACGGTGCCGGTCCGGCGGCAGCCGGCATCTCCAGCTCACTGCAGGCATTGCTCGCCGCTCGAGTCGATTTGCTGGATGCCGAACTGCGCCAGACCCTGCAATACGCGGCGGTCATCGGGCGCTCGTTTCACCAGCGACATCTTGCCGCCATGCACCCGGCGCTGAGCGAGGCTGACCTGGATGACCAGCTTGGGCGCCTTGTACTCAGCCGGATGCTGAGTGAAGTCGCCCGGCTGCCTGAGCAGGTCTTCGCCTTTCGTAATCCGCTGACGCAGGAAGTTGTCTACGATGGGATATTGCTCAGGCAACGCCGGCAGTTGCATCAACTGGCGGCCGAGGCGTTGGAGCAGCTCTTTCCCCAACAGCGCGCGGATTTCGCCTCGTTGCTGGCCCAACATTTTGCGCTCGCCGGAATGGCCGCGCGCGCGATTAACTACTATCAAGTGGCGGGCGACGGGGCCGGCCGGCTCTTTGCCAACCTGGAAGCTCTGGAGCATTATTCAAGGGCGCTGGCGCTGGCAGCCGATGCCGGAGCCGAGATCGGTCTGCTCATCGAGCTCTATCGCTGCCGAGGCCGGGTGCTGGAGCTGCTGAATCGCTATGAGGAGGCGGTAGGCAACTATCAGGAGATGATGGAGGAGGCGCGCCGGCTGGATGCGCCGCAGATGGAGCTGGCCGCCGTCCTAGGCCTGGCCACTGTGCACAACATCGCCAGCCCAGTGCACGATTCATCGCTGGGCCGGCGCTTTACCGAGGAGGCGATCGCCCTCGCCCAACGGCTGGATGACCAGGAAACCGCGGCCCGCGTTCACTGGAGCATGATGTTGAATTCCATGTGGGGATCCGCCGACTACCAGGACGCCCGGAGCCATGGCGAGGCGGCCCTGGCGCTGGCCCGCGCTCACGACCTGTTTGACCTGCTGCCGTTCGTATTGAATGATCTGGCCCTTGCGAACACCGGACTGGCGGATCTGCCGCCCGCGATTGCCGCTGCGCTGGAGGCGATAGAGCACGCCCGCGCGCAGGGCAACACGCCCATGCAGACGACTGCACTGCAAAACCTGGGTAGCAGCTACGTGTTGCGGGCCGACTTCCACCTGGCCGAGGAAACCCTGGCCGAGTGTATCGCCCTGGCCCGGTCCACGGACAACCTCTGGTCGGAGGCGGCGGCGCTTACCTCGCTAAGTCTAATGCACTACGTCAGGGGCGACCTCGAGCGCGCACTGCGGGAGGCCGAGACGGCCCTACGGCTTAGCCGGCAGATCAGCCTGCCGCTTCTGGAGGGAGCCTGCCGAATGCTGCAAGGCGAGATCTACGTCGCCGCCGGCCTGACCGAGCAGGCGTTGATCTTCCTGGAGGATGCGAGCGCGCTTCGGGCATCGGTGTCCGACCCGCAGTCGGGCTTATCCGACGCGCTTCTCTACTGGGTATGGGCAGCGCGCGCAAACGCGCGCGCTGCAAGCGGCGATGCGGCGGGAGCCGGGGAAGCGATCGCCGCCGCGCTGGCGCTGGACAGCGAAACCTATCCACTGATGCTTCCGATAGTAATCCCGGTGACAGGTAGATTACACCTGGGTAGCGCTATGCTGGCGCTGGGCGATGGCGGCCGTGGAGAGGTCGTCGTGGACAGGCTGCTGGCTTTTGTGCTGGAACATGAATTGCGGCTGTTCAGGCCGGCCGCTTATTTGCTGCATGCCCGGCTTCACCTGCAACAGGGGCGCATGGTCGAGGCGCATGCCGGCCTCTTGCGGGCTTGTCAGGACGCCGAGGAACTGGGTACGCAAGGCGTTTACTACCAGTCGCTGATCTCGCTCTCAGAGTGGGAGCAAAGCGCCGGCAATGCGGTTGGCGACTCAGTCCGCGCCGCCCACTATCGCGCGGAAGCTGCCGCCGTAGTCGCCCGAATGGCCGACGGGTTGAGCGACGAAGCCATGCGCGAGGAGTTTCTCAACCGGCCTGAGATTCGACCCTTGCTGGAGCACAGTTGATGATCAATTGCCCGAATTGCCATACGCTTAATCGCGACCGCGCCAATTTCTGCCGGCACTGCGCGCGCGTGCTAGTGGCGCTCTGCCCACGCTGCGGGACAGACCTGCCGAACCAGGCGCGTTTCTGCGACAACTGCGCCTTTCCACTCATTCCGACGGTCGGCGCGCTGGACCTGAGCGTGGCCTTCATGGGCAGTGAATTGCCGGGCCGGCAACGGCCCAGCGCGCCTGCCGAGTTCACCGCTGCCTGGGACCTACAGGTGTCGCAAGAAACGCCGGCAAAACAGACGACAGCCGCGGAGGAAGGTTCGCCTGGCGACAGCGCGTTTGCCGGCGCGCTGAGCCGCTTCCTACCTCGCGAGCTGGCGGAGAAACTGCAAGCGGCCGGTCAGGGATCGGTCTCCGGTGAGCGACGGGTGGTCACCATCCTGTTTTGCGACGTTATCGGCTCCACCGCCGCCGCCGAAACCCTGGACCCTGAGGAATGGACGGAGATCATCAACGGCGCATTTGAGCATATGATTCGCCCCGTCTTCCGCTATGAAGGCACCGTGGCCCGGCTGATGGGCGACGGTATCCTGGCATTCTTCGGCGCGCCGATTGCCCATGAGGATGACCCTTACCGGGCGGTGCGGGCCGGACTTGACATCATCGCCGGCATTGCCCGTTTCCGCGAGGATGTCCTTCGCCGCTGGGGCATCGACTTCAACGTGCGCGTCGGCATCAACACCGGCCTGGTGGTCGTCGGCGCGGTCGGCTCAGACCTGCGCATGGAGTATACGGCCATCGGCGATGCCATTAATGTCGCCTCCCGGATGGAACAGACCGCCATGCCGGGCACGGTGCAGGTCGCCGAGGAAACCTACCGGCTTGTCGAAGATGCGTTTGAGTTTGAGTCGTTGGGCACAATCGAGGTGAAAGGCAAACAGGCGCCGGTACAGGCTTACCAGGTGCAGCGCCGTCGGGGGATGACGCCGCGACGCCGCGCGCGAGAAGGGGTAAGCGGTCCCTTCATCGGCCGGGAAAGCGAGCTGGCCGCGCTGAAGTCCGTGGTGGACTCGCTGAGACTGGGAATCGGCCGTGTCGTGCTGTTGACCGGCGACGCCGGCGTTGGCAAGAGCCGGCTGCTGCTGGAAGTCCGCCGTTACGCTGAGCAATACGCCACGGTGGACGGTGAGCCGCCGCTGTTCTGGCTGGAGACCCGTTCACTTTCATTCGAGACCGCGCAGCCCTACACAGTCTTTCGGCGGCTAATTCGTTGGGTATATCAGCTGTCGGAAGATGCGCCCGCTGAGGTAGTGGAGCAGAAAGTGGCCGCGCTGGCCGACACCTTCCCGAATGAGGAGCGACCCGGCATCTACGCGCTCTTTGCCGCGCTTCTGGAGCTTGATTCGTTGGCCGGACATCCGGCCTTAAACGGGGAGCAATTCAAGCAAGCGTTGTTTGATTCCACGCCGGCGATGTTCCGGGGCCAATTGGGCGGGCAGCGGACGGTTATCGTATGCGAGGATCTCCACTGGGGCGATCCGGCTTCTGTGGCCTTAATCGAGCACTGGTTTGAGCAGACCGAGGTGTTACCGCTGGTGCTCGTATGCGTTATGAGGCCGGTGCGCACCGCCCCGGCCTGGCGGATCCGCACCACCCTCGAGCAACGCTATCGCCATCGCTCGATTGAGTTGCCTTTGCAGCCGCTCTCAATCGAGGAGAGCGGCCGGCTGGTGGACGGCCTGCTGGAGGACCCGAATCTACCGCAACAATGGCGGCGGCATATACTGGAAAACGCGGGCGGCAATCCGTACTTCATCGAGGAGGTGGTGCTGGCCTTGAAGGAACAGCGGCAGACCCCGTCGACGAACGGAGCCGCGGCCGAGGCGCGTGGGTTGCCGGCGAGCAACGCGGAAATGCCGATCCCGGCTTCGCTTCGCGCGCTGCTTACCGCCCGCATTGACAATCTGCCGGAGGACACCCGGCGCGTCTTGCAGTTGGCTGCCGTCATAGGCCGGACGTTCAATCGGCGCATCTTGGCCGCCATTTGCGGCGACGAGCAAAACATAGACGCGCATCTGCAGACGTTGCTGCGCCGCGACCTGATCCAGGAGACTTCACGATTGCCGGAGGTCGTTTACGCTTTCCGCAGCCCGTTCGTCCAGGAAGCCGCTTATGATGCCATTCTGCGCAAGGAGCGGCGTAGCTATCACTGTCTGGTGGCCGAGGCGCTGGAGTCACAACGCCCGGCACAGCAGGCCGGCCTGCAGCTGCAACTGGCCCGCCACTATCGTGAAGGTGGGATGAACGACCTGGCAGCCTATTACTTCATTGCCGCCGGCGACGCTGCGTTGAAGCTCCACGCCCGCGAGGAGGCGATCATCCACTACGAGGCCGCGTTGGCCGCGGCGCAGGAAGCCGGTGAGGTCTTCATGGAGGAGCGGCTGATCCATCTGTACACACAGCTCGGCCGGGCGTTGGAGCTTGATGCGCAATTCTCGGCGGCGTTGGCCCGCTACCAGGAGATGGAGCGGCTGGCAAACCGCCGGTACAGCCGGCCGATGATGCTGTCCGCGCTGGTGCTGCAGGGTCAGTTATATGCCGCACCGAACCAGGAGTATGACATTGAGCGAGGTATTGCGGTCTCTCTCCGGGCCTTGCAGATCGCCGAGGAGCTGGATGATCAGCCGGCCCAAGCAAAGATCAACTGGAGTCTGCTCAATTTGCACCGCTTCACGGCCGATATGGAGACTGCTGCCGCATACGGCGAGCGGGCGCTCGAAATCTCGCGCCGGCTCGACCTGAAGAAGCAGCTGGCGTTTACGTTGAACGACCTGGCCCACATTCGCAGCTCGGAAGGTGCGATCCAAAGAGCGCTCGACTATTCGATGGAAGCGGCGAAGCTCTGGCGAGAGATGGATGACCTGCCCATGTTGTCGGACAGCCTGGCCACGGCAGCATCCGTTTATGCCCACATTGGCGAGTTTGACAACGCCATTGCCGCTTCAGACGAGGCATTGGAGATCAGCAACCGAATTAACAATGTCTGGGGGCTGTCATACAGCCGCTTCACGGTCGGCATTGTCTACTGGTTGCGCGGCCGGCCGGACCTGGCCTTGAACACGATGGAGGAATGTATCCATTACGCCCGAATCGCCAGCTTCTCCGTGGCGTTGATCACAGTGCAGACAGATCTGGCCATCGCCCTGGCCGAGCTAGGGAATTTTGAGCGCGCTAGAAGTATGGTCGCGGACGCGTTGAGCCACGCCGGTGAGAGAATGGCAGCGATAACGACCTATGCGCAGGCCGGGCTGATCCGTATCCATGTCTTGGCGGGCGACCTGGCTGCCGCCGAGCTTAGTTACGCCGATTTGGGCGATCTTCGCCCCGAAATCCTTGAGCTGCTGCCTACTTATCCCGAGATTCCTCACTGCATTATGTACCTGCGCCAAGGCCGTTTTGAAGAAGCGGCCGCCATGGCCCTAGAGGCCATTGACACGCTTAGCCGTTTCCAGTTGAATACGTTGGTCCCTGAGGCCTATTTGCTGCGCGGCCTTGCGCTATCCGGCCTGGGGGACGCAAACGGTGCCCGTATCTGCCTCCAGCAAGGGCGCGACCTGTGTGAGAAGCTCAACGCACCATGGTATCTGTGGCAGATCCTGGCAGCCCAGGCGGCGATTGAGCCGGAACCGGACGTAGCGCGGCGGCTGAACCTGTCGGCCTGGGCGATCGCGGAAGAGATTGCCGGCTACATTGACCAACCGGCTTTGCGCGAAGGCTTCCTGGCCCGCGAAGATGTGCGCCGGCTGCGGACATTGGCGCGCGGCGACTAATTCAGGCAGAATTGTGCCCTTTCGTCGGGGATGACCGATAGCCCAATCGGCGAACCTTGCTTAGGAGTGTGCGCTGTGATGTACGAATACCTGCGAAAAGTACCGTTGTTCGCCAACCTATCGGAACAGGACCTGCAGCGCCTGTGCACGATGGTCGAAGAGGTACATTTGCAGCCGGGAGAGGTGCTCTTTGAAGAAGGCAGTCGCGGCGACAAGGCCTATATCATCCGGGAAGGCGAGCTGGATATCATCAAGACGTCCGGCGAACGCCCGGTTCTGCTGGTCGTGCGCGGCTCCGGCGAAGTGATCGGCGAGATGGCCCTGCTGGAGGACGTGCCGCGCGTCGCCACCGTTCGCTCGCGCGGCCACTCTATCTTGCTGGCCATCGGGCAGGAGCAGTTTGACCAGTTGCTGGATAGCAGCGTCTCCGCCTCGCGTTCGATGATGAACACCGTGCTAACCCGCTGGCGCTCGCTGAACTCCCTGTTACGCCAGAGTGAGAAGATGGCCCAGATGGGCACCCTGACCGCCGGCATTGCCCACGAATTGAACAATCCGGCGGCGGCGGTGCGTCGTGGAGCCAGCCAGCTGGAAGGGGCTATCGGGCAATTTGCCGAGGCCCACGCCCGGATCACACACATGGCCTTGAAGCCGGAGCAGCAAAGCGCGCTGCTTGAGCTAACTGAGCAGGCGAAGCGCGTGGCTGCCCGCCCGCTGATGCTGGACGCCATCGTTCGCAGCGACCGCGAGGCGGAGCTGGAGAGCTGGCTTGAAGAGCGCGGCGTAGAGGACGCCTGGGAATTGGCCCCGGAGCTGGTGAACCTGGGCATTGACCAGACAAACGTAGGGCAGTTCGCCGGTCGCTTTGAGAGCGAGCAGTTGGCGGCGGTGGTCAGCTATCTCTCCTGCGCCTACTCAATGTACAACTTACTGGCCGAGGTTGGGATGGGAGCTGGGCGCATCTCGGACATAGTAAAGGCGCTCAAGTCTTACTCTTATCTCGACCAGGCCCCGGTCCAGGCGGTAGATATACACGAAGGTATCGACAATACCTTACTCATCCTACGGCACAAACTGAAGAATGATATTAACGTCCGGCGGGAATACGCGGAGGACCTGCCCAAGGTCCAGGGACACGGCAGCGAATTGAACCAGGTGTGGACGAATATTATCGACAATGCCGCCGACGCGCTGGCGGGCCGGCCGGGAGCCGAGATCACCATCCGCACACGCCGGGAGAAGAATTGGGTTGTCATTGAGATCGCCGACAACGGCCCCGGCATCCCACCCGAGATCCAGAGCCGGGTCTTTGACGCCTTCTTTACCACCAAGCCGCCCGGCAAAGGCACCGGCCTGGGGCTTGATATCAGCTACAACATTGTCACCAGCAAACACAAAGGGGATATCAAGCTCTTTTCCGTGCCCGGCCTGACTTCGTTCACCATCTGGCTCCCCATCAATCCGGACAGCTCGGAAGAAAGCCCGCCGGTAGCCTCATTCGTACGCGCCGGCGACAGTGAAATGCGTCGCATCCTGGAGACGTCCAAGACGGTTGCGGTCGTCGGTCTGTCCGGCAAGGAGAACCGGCCGGCGCACGACATTCCCGCCTATCTGCAGCGCCACGGCTACCGGGTCATCCCGGTGAATCCGTACATAGATGAGGCGCTGGGCGAAACCGCCTACCCCGACCTGAAATCTGTGCCGGAGCCGGTCGATGTGGTGCAGATCTTCCGCCCCAGCGAGGAAGTATTGCCGCACGCGCAGGCAGCCATTGAGATTGGGGCCAAAGCGATCTGGATGCAATCCGGCATCATCAACGAACAGGCGGCGCGCATCGCCCGCGAAGCCGGTCTGACGGTCGTGATGGATGCCTGTATGATGGTCAACCACAAACGCCTGATCGCCAGTTGAGCAACGTCGCCCATGTTCTGGTCTCTCATCCTCGCTCACTTTCTCGCCGACTACCCATTGCAGCCTTATCGGCTGGTCCTGGCCAAGCGCCGCACCGCCGGACTGGTGGTGCACGTGCTGATCCACCTGATCACCATGCTGGTCGTTGTCGGAGCAGCGCGCAGCTACCTGTGGCCCTATCTGCTGGTCATCGCCGTAGTTCACTTCCTGATTGATGTGTTCAAGAACTGGCTGGGTAAAGTACGGCCGGCGCTTGTCGTCGGCCCATATCTGCTCGACCAGCTGCTGCACTTCCTGGTGATAGTGATCGTCACCGGCTGGGTGTTTCGGGTGGAGCCTGCCGCCGCGGATCTGCCCACATTGACCTGGCAAGTTCTTTTACTTGGCTACACCCTGGCAACGTTTACCTGGCACGTCAGTGAGCGGATTATGGCGCACGCCAGCCCCGACTATCTGCTGGAGTTAAACCGGCAACTCCTTCCGCGCATGGTCGTCCGCGGCCTGTTGTTAACCCTCGTCCTGCTGGTGGCCGTACCGCTGCTGCCGGAGCAAACGCTCACAATCTCGGCTATCTTCGCTTCGGCGGCGAAATTGCCCTACGTCAACAGCCGTTTCCGGCAGCGCGAGATAGTGACTGACCTGGTGGTGGCGCTGGTGGTCGCGGGATTCACCCTGTGGGTGCTTTGACG
>CAZIKT010000026.1:52758-59129 GCA_964539885.1 uncultured Ardenticatenaceae bacterium
CTGACAACCCGCGTCAATACCGGTAGAATCCCCGGCATGGCAACCTACATCGAACGCCTACTCGCCGCCCAGCAGCGCAACCGCTCGTGGTTGTGCATCGGGCTTGACCCGCAGCCGGACCGGCTACCGGCGCCGGCGCAGAAATGGGATGAGCCGCTCCTGCCCTTCAACAAGGCCATCGTTGACGCCACCGCAGACCTGGTGTGCGCCTACAAACCCAATCTGGGTTTCTATCTGCAGTGGGGGGCGGCCGGCGTGATCGCCCTGGAGCGCACCATCATGTACATTCCCGACGAGATCCCGATTATCCTGGACTGTAAGGCCGGCGACATCGGGCACACGCAGGCCGCCTGGGCGGCCGGCCTGTTCGATATGTGGGGCGTTGACGCGGTCACGGTAAATCCATTTGTGGGCAAGGATGCCGTCTTGCCGATGATCGGCGACCGGCCGGAAAGGGCCGTCTACCTGCTGGCTCGAACCTCTAACCCCGGTGCCGGCGAGTTTCAGGGCGACTTAGGCGCGGGCACGGCATTGACCGCCGAGGTGATCCGGCGCAGCGCGGGCTGGCCTGTCGCCGGCTCGCTCGGCTACGTCGTTGGGGCTACCTATCCGGATGAGCTGGCGCTGATCCGCCGGATGGCTCCGGCTGCCAACTTCCTGATCCCCGGCGTCGGGGCGCAGGGCGGCAGCCTGGAGGCGGCTGTGTGCTATGGCCCTGACCAATTGGCCGGGCCGGTGATCAACGCCGGGCGGGAGGTCATCTTCGCTTCGGGCGGGCAGGATTTCGCGGAGGCGGCCCGGCGCGCGGCCCTCGAGCTACGGAAACGAATTAATGATCTGCGGGAGGCCGTCGCCTGAGGAGCGCCGCGCCATAGTCGGCGCGTCTGCGCTCTTGATCCTGTCTGTGCTACTGATTGCCCTGCTGGCGTCCTGCGCCGGCGGAAGCGGCGCGCTGCTGTCCGGCGAGGCGGATCGCGAGCCAGTTCCGCGTGTTCCCGCCTCGTTGGGCGAGCCGGTCGAGGAGGTGGAGTTGCTGCGGGTGGCCGGCGGGCTGCGCCGGCCGGTTGCCCTGACCCATGCCGGCGACGAGCGCCTGTTCATCGCCGAACAGCGCGGGCTGGTGCGCGTCATCCGCGCCGGCGAGACCTTGCCGGAGCCATTCCTGGATGTCGCCGATCGTATCTCTATTGACGGCAGTGAGCGTGGCCTGTTGGGCATCGCCTTCCACCCGAATTACTCGGACAACGGCTACTTCTACGTTGTCTATACCAACCTGGACGGCGATAGTGAGCTGACGCGCTTTACCGTCAGTGCCGACGATCCCGATCGCGCCGACCCGTCAAGCGCGAGCCTGATACTGCGGGTACCCCAGCCCTTCGGAAACCACAACGGAGGACAACTCCTCTTTGGGCCGGACGGCTACCTGTACGCCGGATTCGGCGACGGCGGCGCGGTGGGCGACCCGGAGGACAACGCTCAGAACCCGGCCACCGTCCTGGGAGCGATCATTCGCCTGAATGTGGACAGTGGCGCGCCATACAAGATCCCGGCCGACAATCCTTTTCGAGACGAAAGCGGCGCGCCCTACGCGACCTGGCAGATTGGGCTGCGCAACCCGTGGGCCTTCAGCTTCGACCCGGCATCGGGCGACCTGTTCATCGCCGACGTGGGCCAGGAGGGGCCGGAAGAGATTAACTTCCTACCGGCGGGTGTTGCCGGAGCCAATTTCGGCTGGCCGGTTCGCGAAGGGGATCGTTGCTTTAAGAGCGCGGTCTGCCCCAGCAGGGGCCTGGAGCCGCCTGTTGTGACTTATGAGCACGACGAGGGCTGCGCCGTCATTGGCGGCTACGTCTACCGCGGCGGGCGATTCCCGAGCCTGGACGGCAATTACTTTTTCTCGGATTTCTGTCAGGGCACGTTGTGGGCGCTGCGGCACAATGGCGATATTTGGGTGCGCCGGGTCGTCGCGAACCTGGGAGCGCCGGTCTCTGCGCTGGGCGTCGGCGTGGACGGCGAGCTTTACATTGTGAATTATGATGCCGGCGAAGTGTGGCAGATTACGGCCGCACCGTAATCCAGCCGGCGCCATCCTACCTGGAGATTGCCATGACCGACCTTGCCATCCGACGTATCGCGGACGATGAAGCGCTTGATGTCCTTTACCGCCACGCTTCATACGCGTTTCACCCTTCCCCACCGCTGACCGACCGCGAAAACTGGATGGGCGTGGTTCGGAATCGCACCGATGCCACGTATGTGGGCCTGTTTGAGGACGGCAAAGCCCTCGCCGTGGTTTGTAGCTCGCCGATGACCCAAAACGTGCGCGGAGTGGGGTATTCAATGGCCGGCGTGTGGGGTGTGGCAACTGCCCCGGCGGCCCGGCGCAAGGGCTACTCCCGGATGCTGCTTACCCGTTTGTTGGGCGAAGCGCGGGATGCCGGACATACAGTGAGCACGCTTTACCCGTTCCGAGAATCGTTCTATGAGCGGCTGGGGTACGTGACATTTCCAGTGGTCCGGCGATACACATTTCACCCTTCGGCGCTGGCCCCGTTACTGCGCCGGCAATTGCCCGGCACAGCCAGCATGCGGCAGTTGAGCGAGGGTCTCGACGAATTCGACGCCTATGTGGTCGCCCATCGCTCCCGGATTCACGGCATGGCCACCTTCGACCAGCCGGATCCGTCGGCGGCAACCCGTTTTCCAGCGTGGCTGGTGTTGGCCCAGGTCGAAGGCGAGACAGTAGGCTTGATGACATACCGGTTTGTTGGCGAAGGGCCGGTGGGTTTCAACATGATCGTGGGGCGTTTCTACTACCACACCCCCGCCGGCCGCTATCTGTTACTGGAGTGGATTGCCCGCCACGTGGACCAGGCCGAGGAGGTCGAGATCTGGCTGCCGCCGTTCGAGCAGCCGGAGACGTGGTTCCCCGATTTGCAGGTGCGCATCGCCGCCGCGCCGAGAGCGCCCATGGGCCGGGTGCTGGACGTAGGCGCGCTCGGCGGCATGGAGGTGGGCGGGCCGGGTCGTGTTGCGTTCCGGCTGCGCGACCCGTATTGCCCCGCGCAAGAAGGCTGCTGGGTGTTCAGCGCCCAGGATGGCCGCCTTGCCGTTCAGCTTGCGCCGGATGCGGCGCTGGAGCTGCAGGTGCAGGCGTTGTCCGCGCTCGTCTACGGCACGCACGACCCGGCGGATTTTTCATTGCGCGGTTGGGGAACGCCGGACTCGGTCACTCAGGACGCCATGCGCACGCTCTTCCCGTCGCGCCAACCCTATCTACACCTCGCCTTCTAACGCGGTTTCTCCTTCTTGCATGATCCGGCCGGGTTCGGTTTGCCGGCCGCATCGCGCTGCCCACGGCACGCACTCCTTCAAGAACAGTAATGGGCGACTCACAATACCATGTGATTGACAATACTGTGTGATATATAGTACAATGCGCAACATGGTAACTAAGGAGATTACTCAACACACGGAGAAACTGGTGCAGGAGCTGCGCCGGGGAATCGTCGTGCTGGCGGTACTCAGCCGGCTGGCCAGGCCCCACTATGGCTACTCATTGCGCCAGGACCTCGCGGACAGCGGATTCGAGATTAACGAAGGCACGCTATATCCGCTGATGCGCCGGCTTGAAGAGCAGGGCTTGCTCCGCAGTGAATGGGATGTGAGCGAAAGCCGGCCCCGGCGCTACTATGTCCTGTCGGAAGCAGGGGCGGAAGTGTTGCTCGAGTTGCGCGCAGAGTGGAAATACCTGGGAGTGGTCATGGACCGGCTCCTGGACAGCAAACAGTAAGGAGGACCCTGATGGATCTCATAGAGCGTTACGTTCATGATGTGGGCCGGCGGCTACCCAAGGGCAAACGAGCGGATGTCGAGACCGAGCTGCGCTCATTGTTGCAGGACATGGTGGAGGACCGGGCCGGCGCACCGCTGGCTGAGGCCGACGAAGATGTTGTGTTGCGAGTCCTGCGCGAGATGGGCCCGCCGCAGAAGGTAGCCGCTTCATACCAGCCGAAGTCGTCGTATCTGATCGGGCCGCAATTCTATCCTGTGTTCCGGGTCGCGTTCTCGGCGACGGCGGCAGTGATGACAGTAGTCGTCTTTGCCGGCGTGCTGCTCAGCGTGGACTTCTCCGGCCCGTTTCTGCAGGACGCTCTGCAACTGATTGTGGAGGCGGCCCCGGGTCTGTTCAATTCGCTGGTCATGGCCTTCGCCATCATCGTCATCATCATGGCCCTCGTTGAGCGCTTTGTGCCGGATGAAGACATCAAGCTGCAGGGGTTGGAAGGCGAATGGGATCCGCGGAAGCTGCCGACTATCTCCGGCGCAAAGCGCATTGACCGTTTCGGCGCGCTGGTCACGATTGTGATCAACCTATTCGTGCTGATCATGGTCAATCTCTATCCGTACTGGATCGGTCTGCCCTACCGGGTGGACGGGGTCACGGTCGGCGCCCCCATCCTCTCGGAGAATTTCTTCGCAGTTCTGCTGCCCTGGTACAACGCTTCAGTGATCGCTGTGATCATCCTAAACATCTACCAACTCTTCGTGGGCCGAATGACGCGCGGCGTTCGCGCAGTATCCATTCTGGCGGATCTCGTCTCGGCGGCGGTGATCTACGTCTTCATCACCAACGGCCCCATATTCGGCCTTAACGAATCGCTGATGACCGCGCAGGGTTGGCCAACGACCGGCGGCGTAGTAACCGGCGCGGAAGCCCTCGTCAGCCTCTTCAACACCATCGCCCGCATCGCGCTGCCGATCGCATTCCTGGCTACGCTCTTCTCAGCCGGCGTGAAAGTGTTCCGGCTCTTTACCGATTCTTCGGTAGAGCCGCCGCTGACGCCGGTCGGAAAGGCCGGTTAGCCCGCCACCCCGCAGGTTGAATGGCCTGCGGGGTTTTTTCGATTATGCGCTATAATCTGGTCGCCGTGAGCCGGTTGGCTGGACCGGCGACACGCAGATAAACCGCTTGCACTTTCCGGCCGACAAGAATGCCAGTTGCAATATGACCGCACAAAAGTGGACCGGTGCCGTTGACGGCGACCAGCTGATCCAGCCTCTGCGCCCCCTCACGCCGACCGGGCGGGCCGCCTGTCCTTACCTGGGCCTGCCCGACGACACCTCCACGTGGATGGCCTTCCCGTCGCCGACCAATCACTGCCACTATGTCGCCCAACCCGGGCCGGTGGACACCGTCCATCAACAGGGCTTCTGTCTGGCCGAAAGCTACACCTTTTGCGCGGTGCTGCAGATCGACAATCCCCGGCGACTGCCTCCCGGCGTGGCGGCGCCGAATGGCAAGCGCTCCTCGTTCAGCACTCGGGCGCTGCTGATCGTTCTTCTGTTGTCGGTGGCCGCGGTTGCCTGGTTTGCCCTGGCGCAACCCCGCCAAGACTTTTTTGAGCGGATTGCGGCGGGAGGCCCGCCGGAGCCGGGAGCAACCGAGTCGTCGCTGCCGGCGGACGATTCGGCAAGCGGCGCGGCGGCCTTGCTGCTCCTGGAAACCCCCACTCTGGAAGCATCGCCGAGCGCCGAACCCACCGCGACGGTTACCTGGACCCCGGCGCCAACCGCTACCGGTACGCCGGAGCCGACGGTGACCCCGGCTGAAGCGACCGCTCCACCGGCTGTGCTCAGTGAACCCAGCGCGACCCCCACAGCCGAGCTGCCCCAGGCCATTGTGGACGTGGACATACTGAACGTTCGCGCCGGGCCGGGAGTCGAATACCCAATTGTGGCCGAGGCCGAGCGGGGCCGGCAATTCGACATTATCGGGCGCGACGGCTCCGCCAACTGGTTGCTGGTTTGTTGTTTCGACAATCAGGCCCAGGGTTGGCTGTTCACCGAGTCGGTGATCACTATCGGCAACATCGGCGCCGCGCCAACGGTCGTCGCTCCGCCGGCCCCATAGCAGTGCCGCGATGGACAGCATGGCCTTCGAAACTGAGCGGCGCCGAATGGTGGACGAGCAGCTTGCCGCCCGCGGCATCGTCAATGAGCCGATTCTGGAAGCATTTCGCCTGACGCCGCGCCACGCTTTTGTCGATCGCGCTTACCACCACGTGGCGTATGCCGACATGCCGCTGCCCATCGCTGCCGGTCAGACCATCTCGCAACCGTTCATCATCGCCTACATGTTACAGGCGCTACGTTTGCAGCCGGAGGAGCGCGTCTTGGAGGTCGGTACCGGGTCAGGTTACGCCGCCGCCATCCTCAGCCGGCTGGTGCGATCGGTCTACACGGTCGAGCGCCACCCGTCTCTGGTGGAAGCGGCGCGGCGAAATCTGGGTGCTCTCGGCTGCGACAATGTTCTCGTTCACCTGGGTGATGGGACGATGGGTTGGGCAGAGCACGCACCGTATGACGCC
>CAZIKT010000027.1:0-54737 GCA_964539885.1 uncultured Ardenticatenaceae bacterium
TGTGTCCATAGTATACTCGCAGGTGAATCGACGGTCTTACGGTCGCCGTTTGTCGCCAACAAGCGTCCAGGTCTCGCGTACGCGTTAAGTCCACTTTCCGAATCCCTTGCACATGATAAAACATGATGGAGAAGCCTCGCAAATGGGTATAGGCCCTGATAGCCAGCCGGAAGCAGACGGAAGCCAGACCGGCTCCGAGCAGGTAGAGCGCCGCAAAGAAGAACACATACGCATCAACCTGGAGCAAGATGTTAGCTTCAAGGCGCTTAAGTCCGGCTTCGATGACTACTTCTTCCTGCACGAGGCGCTGCCGGAACTGGACCTAGTTGAGGTCGACACCACCACGCAGTTATTCGGTAAGACGCTCTCCACTCCTCTGCTGATCTCCTCCATGACCGGCGGCACGGCCCGGGCGCGGGCCATCAACCGCATCCTGGCCACGGCAGCGCAGGAAGTCGGCATGGCCATGGGGCTTGGTTCACAGCGGGCAGCTATCGAAGACCCTGCCCTGCGTAGCACGTATCAGGTGCGCGATGTTGCGCCCGACATCCTTCTGTTCGCCAACCTGGGCGCGGTGCAGCTTAACTACACCTACGGCCTTGACGAGTGCCGGGCGGCAGTTGACATGTGTGAAGCGGATGCTCTGATCTTGCATCTGAACGCTCTGCAGGAGGCGGTGCAGCCCGAAGGGGACGGCAATTTCGCCTGTCTATTAACCCGCATCGAAGCCGTCTGCCGCGCACTTTCTGTACCTGTGATTGCCAAAGAGGTGGGGTGGGGCATCTCGGAATTCACGGCCCGGCAATTGCGGGATGCCGGGGTTGCCGCCATTGATGTCGCTGGGGCGGGTGGAACATCCTGGAGTCAGGTAGAGATGCATAGAGCGCCCAGCGCACGCCACGCTCGGGTCGCCGGAGCCTTTATCGACTGGGGTATCCCAACGGCCATTTCTGTGCAGATGTGCCGTCGGGGCGCGCCGGATATCCCCATCTTTGCCAGCGGCGGCATAAAGAACGGCATCGACGTCGCCAAGAGCATCGCCCTTGGAGCCAGCCTGGTCGGGATTGCCGGCGACTTTCTGCGGGCCGCCGACCGTGATGGAGTGCACGGCGTGGTGGAATTGGCCGAAACCATCTCAGACGAGTTGCGTGTGACGATGTTCTGCTCCGGCGCAGGCAGTCTTGCCGCGCTGGCCTGCACGCCCCTGTATCGCTCATTTGATGAGTTGCTGGCCGGGCGAGCCTGAACTCCCTTGAGCCGGAGTCACTCCTGAAATCGAGTAGGAGAGCTATGTCAGATTTACTGAGTCAATACTACGAGGAGATGCTGCCGGCCATTGAAAAGGAATTGAAGGACGTTCTGCAATGGCAAACCTCAGAGTCCGCAGATGAGCTTTACGCTGCCATGCAGTATCACTTTGGGTGGCGGGATGAGTCGTTTCAGCCGGTGAACAGTCGCGGAGGAAAGCGCATCCGGCCAATTCTGTGCCTGCTTGCCTGCGCGGCTGCCGGCGGGGATTGGCATCGAGCGCTGCCAGCGGCTGCCGGCGTGGAGTTGATACACAATTTCTCCCTGATTCACGATGACATTGAGGATGCCAGCGCCACGCGCCGGGGGCAGCCCACCGTCTGGAAGCTTATCGGCATACCCAAGGCGATTAACGTGGGCGACAGCATGTTCGCGCTGGCCCATATTGCGCTCATGAGACTGGTTGCACAGGGCGTGCCTTTGGAGACGATTGTGCAGATTTTTGAGCGCTTTGACTACACTTGTCTGTGGCTAACAGAGGGACAACACGCGGACATGTCGTTTGAGGAGCAGGTCGATGTCTCGGTGGACGAGTATCAGGAAATGATTCGGCGCAAGACTGCGGTGCTCCTGGCAACCTCTGTAGAAATTGGCGCCCTGGTCGCCGGGGCCGGGACGGCGAGAGCCGAACAATTCCGACAATTCGGCATACAACTGGGACTTGCCTTCCAGGTCAAGGATGACATACTCGGCATATGGGGGGATGAAGAAGCCATCGGTAAGTCATCAGCCACGGACATCAGAGCGCGCAAGAAGACAATGCCCGTGCTGTATGGCCTGCAGAACAGCGCCGAGCTTCGCGAGCTGTACGCGAAGCCTGCTGACACACTGGGATTCGTCAGTCAAGTGGTTACGCTGCTGCATAGCGCCGGGGCCAGAGAGTTCGCTCACCGGCAGGCGGCCCACCATTCGCACGCGGCGCTCCATCATCTCGAAAGCGCAGAACCTTACGGGGAAGCTGGCCGGGCGCTGTATGAGCTGACCAACACGTTGCTGGGTCGCAACTCTTGATTCGCTGACCCGGCCACCCAACCAAAATGATAAGAGGGCGGCTCACCAAGTTGAGCCGCCCTCTTCCGGTTCAGGTCGGGTGGGAGCCGAGCCGGGAGTGTCCTGCCCGGCTAATCGCTCCCTTCCATAGCCTTGGCAGCGGCAAGCGCTTCGAGCAACTCCTCATCGGTATTGTCATCAATCAGCAGGCCGGACAAATCGGCCGGAGCGGTGATCTTGACTTCTTCCTCGACCTCCGGCTCCAGCTCAGGCTCGTCCATGCGGAAGCCTGTCCCGGCGGGAATCAACTTGCCGATGATCACGTTTTCCTTCAGGCCGATCAGCTGGTCTTCCTTGCCGGCGATAGCCGCCCCGGCCAACACGCGGATTGTGTGCTGGAAGGAGCTTGCGGAAAGGAAGCTCTCCGTGTTCAGAGACGCTTTAGTGATGCCCATCAGCACAGGGTCTGCCTTGGCGGGCTCGCCGCCCTCGGCCGCAATCTCATCGTTGGTTTCTATGAAGATGTTGGTCTCGATCAATTCGCCCGGCAGCATCTCGGTATCGCCAGGATGTGTCACGATTACCTTGCTGAGCATCTTGCGAATGATCACTTCAAAGTGCTTATCGCTGATGTTCTGCCCCTGCGGACGATAGACCTGCTGCACTTCTCGCAAGAGATATTGCGTGACTGCGTCGCGCCCTTGGATCTCCAGGATACGATGCGGATTCTTCGAGCCTTCCGTCAACTGGTCGCCGGCCTCAACGGATTGACCTTCATCTACCAGCAACCGCATACCGGCCGGGATGTCGTAATCGCGTTCTTCCTTGCTTTCCCAGACGATGCGCAGGCCATCATTATCCATGACAACGCGCCCACCGTGCCGAGCGGTAATCACTTCGCCCTCATTCTCAGCGACGATTTCGCCGGCGTCCAGCATATCGCCGTGCGCGACGCGCAGCGTCCAGCTGCCAGGGATGTCATAGTTGTCATCCACTAGCTTGCTCTCAGTAATGAAGACGCGCCGTACGCCATCTATCATACGAACTTCCGTCCGGCCTCCGATCTCAGACATTACTGCTTCGCCCTTTGGCCGCATCCGCGCTTCGAACAACTCTTCGACGCGGGGCAAACCCTGGGTGATATCGGCTTGATCAGCTGTACCGCCGGTGTGGAAGGTGCGCAGGGTCAGCTGCGTACCCGGCTCGCCGATGGACTGCGCTGCCACAATCCCAACCGCAGTGCCCAGTGCAACCGGCTTGCCGCGACCGAGGTCAAGGCCATAGCACTTGACGCAGATCCCCTGTCGCAACTCGCAGGTCATTGGCGAATAGACATATACTTCATCCACGCCGCTTTCATTCACCGCGTCGGCGACTTCCTCGGTGAACATCTCACCTTCCTGGATCAGGATTTCGCCGGTCCTCTTGTCAATGATCGGCTGCGCCGCAGAACGACCGTAGATGCGTTCCGCCAGCGTCTGCTTGCCGAAGTTGTCTGAGCGACGCACCCAGATACCCTTGTTTGTGCCGCAATCTTCAGCCGAAACAATGACATCTTGCGCCACATCTACCAGCCGGCGCGTCAGATAGCCGGCATCGGCAGTGCGCAGGGCCGTATCCGCCAACCCCTTCCGGGAACCGTGCGTGGAGATGAAATACTCCAGCGCGGTCAACCCTTGCCGGAAGTTTGACGTGATCGGCACGGCGATGATGCGACCTTGCGGGTCCGCCATCAGGCCGCGCATGCCGGCCAACTGGGTGATCGGACCAAAACCGCCCTTGCCAGCTCCGGACAGAGCCATCAGGGCCATCGGCCCGGTCTCATCCATGGCCGCCCGCACTGCCCGCTCAATCTCATCCTTGGCGAAGTTCCATTGCTCAATGGTTCGTTGGCGACGTTCTTCATCTGTCAGCAGGCCACGGCGATATTGCCGGTCAATCTCATCCACCCGCCGCTCAGCCTGGTCAAGTATCGGCTGTCGTTCGGCCGGCACAGTCAGGTCTTGCACAGCAACCGTGACCCCGGAACGCGTGGCGTATTTGAAGCCAACATCCTTGATAGCGTCAACCATTCTGATGGTGATATCATCGCCGAATCGCCGGTAAGCGCGATTGATCAGGCTGTTCACGGCGGCCTTGTTCAGCAACTCGTTGATGAAGCGCATGCCTTCCGGCAACGCTCTATTGAAGATAACGCGGCCGGCGGACGTCTCAATAACCCGCTCTCGCGGCTGGTCATCCGAATAGCGCAGCCCGTTGTCATCGAAGTACGTCTGGGTCAGGACCTTGATCCGGGCGTGAATATCGATCAGGCCCAGCTCATATGCCAGCTCTGCCTCATCCATGGTGCCGAAAGCGCGCCCTTCTCCCTTCAAGCCGTCGCTCATCACCGTCAGGTAATAGACGCCCAGAACCATGTCCTTGGACGGGCCAACGATGGGTTGGCCGTCCGCCGGCTTGAGCAGATTGCGGGTTGCCAGCATTAATTCCTTGGCCTCCGCGACGGCCCGCTCTGACAGGGGCACGTGGACCGCCATCTGGTCGCCATCAAAGTCTGCGTTAAACGCGGCGCAAACCAATGGGTGAAGTTGTATCGCCTTGCCTTCTACCAGCTTGGGCATGAACGCCTGGATACCCAGCCGGTGCAGTGTTGGCGCGCGGTTCAAGAGAATCGGTCGATCACGAATGACCTCTTCCAGGATCTCCCATACTTCCGGCGGCTGGCGCTCGATAACGCGCTTGGCGCCCTTGACGTTGCTGGCGTGCTCGTATTCGACGAGCTTGCTGATCACGAAGGGCCGGAACAACTCCAGCGCCATCGCCTTCGGCAGGCCACATTCACCCAGCTTGAGACTCGGGCCTACGACAATCACCGAACGACCTGAGTAGTCCACACGCTTGCCCAGCAGGTTCCGTCGGAAACGTCCCTTCTTGCCCTTGAGCATGTCAGAAAGGGACTTCAGCTCTCGCCTGCCGCGGCGACTCAGCGCCTTGCCGCGCTGACTGTTATCGATCAGGCTATCCACGGCCTCCTGTAACATGCGCTTCTCATTGCGCACAATTACATCCGGCGCGCCAAGCTCCAGGAGACGCTTCAGGCGATTGTTGCGGTTGATTACCCGCCGGTACAGATCGTTCAGGTCCGACGTCGCAAACCGGCCGCCGTCAAGTTGCACCATTGGTCGCAGCTCAGGCGGAATGACGGGCAGAACTGTTAAGATCATCCATTCCGGCCGGTTGCCGCTGGTGCGCAGGGCCTCGACAACCTGCAATCTCTTGGTGGCCCGCTTGGCTGCCTGCTTCGACCGGGTTGTTCTGACTTCCCGCCACAGCTCGCGTGACAGTTTGGTCAAGTCCATGTGCTTCAGGATTTCGTAGAACGCTTCCGCGCCCATGTCCGCCCGAAACACATTGCCGAAGCGGACTTTCAGGTCACGATACTCCGTCTCATTGACGAAGTTCATCTGCTGAATGGAGAGCAACTGCTCTCGACCGGCTTCCGCCTGTTGACGTATCCGGCCCAAGCGCTGGGACAACTGCCGGTAGACATCATTCGCGACCGCCCCACGTTCTTCCTTCAATAGGGCAATTTCGCGCTGAATATTGGCGACCGTGGTCTGGTGGTCCTCTTCATGTTCGCGTTGAACCTGCGTCAACCGTTCGGCGGTCGCCCCCTGAAGCAACACCGTATGCTCTTTGCCTACCTGTACACCCTTGCCAACAATCTCAAATTCACCGAGGGCGATTGCTTCCGAGGCGGCCGAGCCCTGCAGGTTTGACAGGCGTTGCTCGATCAGCTTCGCCTCGCGCACGACGCGATCCGTCGCCTCGGTCAGCCGTTCGTCAAAAGTTTCGATAAGCTCTGCAAGTTGCAGTTCCAGTTCATTCAAACGAGTGGTGGAATCGACGGTCGCCTGATTGATGCGCTCTTCGGCTTCCGCTTCAAGCTGCACTTCCGCTTCATGCAGTTCTTCATCCAGACGGGTGAGAGCGCGCTGCCGGGCTTCGTCGTCTACTTGCGTCACAACGTATTGAGCGAAATAAAGGACGCGATCCAGGTTGCGGCGGGAGACGTTCAGCAGTAGTCCGAGATAGCTCGGTACGCGGCGGGTATACCAGACATGGGCCACAGGAGCCGCCAACTCAATATGCCCTAAGCGTTCACGACGCACCGAAGAGCGGGTGATTTCGACGCCGCATTTGTCGCAAACAATACCCTTGTAGCGGACATTCTTGTACTTTCCGCAATAACATTGCCAGTCGCGCGTCGGGCCGAAGATCGCTTCGCAGAATAGACCGTCCTTTTCTGGTCGCAGCCGGCGATAGTTGATTGTCTCCGGCTTGGTGACTTCTCCATATGACCAGGACCGGATCTGCTCCGGGGATGCTAAGCTGATGCGCAACGAGCGGAATTCATTTGTCTCCACTAGGTGACCTCCCAATAGTCCGGTAATAAATCACTTAGCTCCCCGTCCAGGCAATGTGCGGATGAGCCTGATACCCACAGCCAGTCAAGCCGAGTTGGCCTGGAAAATGCCCTAAACACGTAAAAGAGCGTCAGGCGCATTACGCCTACGCTCTTACAAACCGTTTGCTTCTCGACAGTGGCTATTATATCGGCAGGCTTCTATATGTCAAGAATTTCACGATTCTATCAGTTTTCTGAGAATCAGTGCCGGCTCTCATGCACCTCCGGCTTGATGATCGCGCCGCAAAATTCGCAGGTGACCGTTTTCGCTCCGCGCGGCGGGATCGGCACCGGCGCGAAACAATTCGGACACTGCGCCGGAAAAGCATAGACGAGTTCAGCGGCTGCTTCCACTTCGGCGGCAAATTGCTGGTGGCGATCAGCGTCAATCTCGCCCGTCTTTACCTGCTGAATCAGCCGGGCCCACTCCTCCGAATCCTGCCCCTTCAGGTGGAATCGCGCCCGGGGGACGGGGGCGGATGCGCCAAGTACAAGCTCCAGCTTGTCGTCCTTGCCCATGCCCAGGAATCCACCCTCTTTGCGGGCGGCAGCTGATTCTATTTCGTAGGCGGGAACGTCAAAGAGCAGGCGCTGTACACTTTCCTTGTCTGACGCAAAGAGACCAAAGCGCTTCTTCTTGGCGATCTCCTCGTTTTGCTCGAAGATCAGCCGCTGGTCGGTGAGCAACAGATAGCCGTCCGGCCCTTCGTCACCGTCCTGTTCCCATTCGGCTCTGACACACTGCAGAGGCCCTTCTGCATCGCGCAGCGTGATCTCCGGCGAGGCATCAATGACGTCCAACATCTCCTCTACCCGGCGTAACTCCTGCTCAATCGCCTGCAGTTCACCTTGCAGCTCACCGTAAAGCCCTTCGACACTGCGCAGCGCGGCGCCGACCTGGCTGTCCAGGCTGCTCACCGCCGAATCGGCTCGCTTGATGCTGTCGGCGTTGTTGACAGACATCCGGCGGACAATCTGCTCTGTTTCATCGATCTCTTGCCTGACCTCACGACCCTTCGTGCGCATGCCGGACTCAACCCGGCTACGGGTCATCCGCCATTGGCTGCGCAGGCCGGAAATCCGCTGATCCAGCCGACCGGCGTGCAGATAACCCCGGTCTCGCAATTGCTGTAATTCCACCGGCAGTCTCGTGACGGCAGATTCCATATTGCCGATCGCGCTCTGAATATTGCTGAACTCAGCCTGCGATTCGATTCTCTGAAAGCTCTGTTGAATTCGTGCGATATCTTGCTGGCGCTGGTCTCGAACCTCATTGGTCGAGCCGCCGGCAGTGGCGCCGATCTTCGCACCAGCGGCCTTTGAGGTAGTTGATGATTTCGAAGTCGCCTGTCCGCTACCGCTCTTGCTGCCTGAGGCACGCTTGCTGTCGTTGGGTTCTGCCATTGTCATACCTCCTGCACTGGTTGACCAAGAATGTGCTTCAAATAGGCTTCCATGTAGCCGTCAAGCGCTCCATCGAGTACCGCGTAGACGTTACCCGTTTCGTACCCCGTGCGATGATCCTTCACCATACGGTAAGGATGGAGCACATACGATCGGATCTGATTGCCCCACCCGGCGTCGACATCCTCCCCTTTCAGCTTCGCCATTTGTTCGTCCTGCTTTCTTCGCTCCAGATCAAAAAGCTGGGCCTTGAGAACTTTCATGGCCATTTCCTGATTCTGCACAAGCGATCGTTGGTTCTGGCAGGAGACGACTATGCCGGAGGGGATGTGCGTGATGCGAATAGCGGTCTCGTTCTTCTGCACATGCTGGCCGCCGGCCCCGCTGGCGCGGAAACGATCGATGCGCAGATCTTTCTCATCGATCTCGATTTCGATATCCTCAGCCACATCCGGCCAAACCTCGATCTTGGCAAATGACGTATGCCGGCGCTTGGAGGCATCGTAGGGAGAGATGCGCACGAGCCGATGCACCCCACGTTCAGACTTAAGGCGGCCATATACATAATCGCCGCCGATGGCCATCAGAGTGCTCTTGATCCCGGCCTCGTCGCCGGGGCTTTCGTCCACAATCTCGACACGACAGCGATGGGCCTCCGCCCAACGAATGATCATCCGCTGCAGCATCTGCGCCCAGTCCTGCGCCTCGGTGCCGCCGGCTCCGGCATGGATCGCCAGCAGCGCATCTTCGTCATCGTAATCGCCGGAGAACAGCGCCCGAAACTCCAGCTCGGCCACGGTGCTGCGCAGGTTATCAGTCTCGCGGGCGAGTTCTTCCTGTAACCCTTCGTCACCCAATTCCGCCAATTCGAGCGTGTCGCGCAGGTTCTGGGATACTTCCACCCAGCTGGCGACCTGCCGGCGCAGTCTGGTGAGATCCCTCATAGTAGCTTGCGCCGGCGCGGGATCATTCCAGAAATCCGGCTCCAGCGTCCTGGCCTCCAATTCCCCAATCTGTAGCAGCTTTTGATCTACGTCAAAGACGCCCCCGGAGCAACTCAACGGTGGCCTGCATTTCATTTATCTGATCGATTATGTATTCCACAACGAACTCCTTGTACGCTCAAGAAAGGCGCGGTCGACGCTTATGCCTCGAAGAGCCCTTCCACAAATTGATCGGGATCGAATGGGGCCAGATCCTCTATTCTCTCGCCGGTGCCTACGAAGCGCACAGGCAGGCCCAGCTCGCGATAGATTGCAAAGACCATCCCGCCTTTGGCCGTGCTGTCCAGCTTGGTTAACACAACGCCGGTAACCTGTACCGATTCCTTGAACTTGGCGGCCTGCACCAGCGCATTCTGGCCTGTGGGGGCGTCCAGGACAAGCAGTACCTCATGCGGTGCCTGGTGAACGCTCTTCTGACACACGCCGCGGACCTTTTCCAGCTCCTTCATCAGGTTGTACTTAGTATGCAGTCTGCCGGCTGTGTCGACGAACAGCAAGTCAAAGCCACGCGCGCGCGAAGCGCGAATGCCGTCGTACACGATGGCCGCCGGATCACCGCCGGGTTGACCGGCGATAACCGGCACGCCGGCCCGATCACCCCAGACAGTCAACTGGTCAATCGCGGCCGCGCGGAAGGTGTCGCCGGCCACCAGCATCACCGCCTTTCCTTGCCGCCTATAGTGCCGAGCCAGTTTGCCGATGGAAGTGGTCTTGCCGGAGCCATTGACCCCTACCACCATAACAATGGTGAGCAACCTCTTGGTCTCCAGGCTGAACGGGCCGTCATAGACCAGAATCGCCCGCAGTTCATCTTTCAGCGCGGCAAGCAATTGACTCGACCGGATAAGCCCTTCGCGGCGCACGCGCTCTCGCATGGCGTCGAGTACTTCCAGCGTGGTGGGGACGCCCATATCGGCCTGGATAAGCAGCGCCTCCAGATCCTCCCAGGTCTCCTCACTGATATCGCCGGAACCCAGAACGTTGGCGATCTGACCGAAGACGGTATTCCGTGTCCGGCTTAATGATTCACGAATACTCTTGAACATGATCTCCTTGCATTACCCTTGCACGTCATATGGCGCAATCTCGCCGTCTGCGGTCAATTGCTCCACGCGCAGGGTAGCCTTTTCCAATAGATCGCCACAATACTTCGCCAACGCCTGTCCCCGCTCGAATAAGGCCAGCGCCTCTTCCAGAGAGAGATCGCCGTCCTCCAGCCGGGCAACAGTGCTTTCCAGCTCCGCCAAGGCGTCCTCATAAGTCATATTCGCGTCTAGCAACTCGCCATCCATTTCTTTGACTTGCCTTCCTGTCTGCGGGAGTCAGGTTCCGGATCCATTATCGTCCGGGATGACCCGCACGCCAAACTCGCCATCACTTACCCGAATTTGCAGCCGGTCACCCTCGTGCGCCCCGGCCACCGAACGCACTATTCTGCCCTGCGAATCCCGGACAATTGCATAACCTCTCGCCAGCGTGCTCTCAGGATTGACGGCGCTCAGCCTGGTCTGCAGTAGTTTCAGCCCACTGCGCACCTGTCCCAGATGAAACCGCAGAGCTTGTTCCAATCGGCCGGCCAGCGCATCCATGCGTTGTCGATCGTTGATCAGGCGGCGTTGGGGTCCGAGCAACTTGAGGTCCCGGAGCGAGCCGTTCAGCCGCCAGCGTTCTTGTGCCAGGCGGTTGTGCATTAGCTCCTGCTGTCGCTCCTGCAGCGCCAGGACATCGATTGAGAGCTGCCGGGCGTCCGGAACTGCCAGCTCAGCCGCCACTGAGGGTGTTGGAGCGCGCACATCGGCGACGAAGTCCGCAATCGTGAAATCAGTCTCGTGGCCGACGCCGCAGATAATCGGATGTCGCGCCGCGAAGATGGCCCGAGCGACGCGCTCATCATTAAAAGCCCAGAGATCTTCCAATGAACCGCCGCCTCGGGAGATAATGATTGTGTCCACATCATCGCGGCCATCCAGCCATTGTAGCGCCCGCACTATCTGGGGTGGGGCATCAATTCCTTGCACCTGCGTAGGAGCGATCAGCACCTGCACAAGCGGGCACCGGCGGCGCAGCACATTCAGAATGTCGCGAAGGGCGGCAGCGTCAATGGAGGTGACCACCCCTACCTTTCTGGGGAACTGCGGCAGCGGCTGCTTGAATTGCTCATCAAACAGTCCCTCAGATTCGAGTCTGCGCTTCAGCTCTTCGAAGGCGGCCGCCAGGTCGCCACGCCCAGCCGGCGCCATATTCGCCGCGTATAGTTGATAGCGTCCGCCGGCTTCATAGACAGAGATCTGTCCGCTGACAATCACGGCGTCGCCGTCCGCCGGCTGGAAGCGCAGCCGCATGGCATCGGTGCGCCACATGACACAGGACAACTGTGCCAGAGCATCCTTTAGCGTGAAGTAAAGGTGCCCGGAGCGGGCGCGAGTGAAGTTAGAAATCTCACCGGCGATCTGTATTTCGCGCAGGCGGTAATCAATCTCAAACAACTCGCGGATATAGCCGGTCACCTGGGTGACAGTCCAGACGTCGGGCTGAGAGTCAGGTTGAGAGAACATTGGGGCCAAAACTATCCTTCGGCTCTGAGACGAGCGTGCTGTACTTTCGATCAACCGCCTGGTGCAGCATTCGAATCCTGGCTACTCTTGTCTGACGCGCAGTCAAATGGCATCTCGCATCGGCGCATGTTACAATCCGCGGTGTGAGTATCACTTGGATATTGCGACTGGCGGAGGAAGTAACCTGGAAAGTCTAGAACTAGCGAACATCCTTGTCGACAGCCTAATCGACAAGAAGGGCAGTGATATACTGCTGCTTGACATACGCGATCAGGCCGTCTTCACAGATTTCTTCTTGCTCTGTAGCGGCGATAGCGGACGGCAGCTCAAAGCGTTGACAGAAAGCGTCACCGAGACCGCGAAATTGGGTCTGGATCTGCTTCCCTGGGGAGTCGAAGGCGACCCGGACGAAGGCTGGGTCCTGGTGGATTTTGGGGGCGTCGTCATTCACATCTTCCTGCCGGAACGCCGGCGCTACTACAATCTTGAACAACTGTGGAGCCTGGGACACGTCCTCCTGCGTGTTCAATAGATGACACTTCACTGACTGAGCGGTTACTCACGTATCCAGTGATCCAGACCGCGGTCCCACTGAATCAGTTCATCTGAGTGGAAGAATAGTCCCACTTCCTTTTCAGCGTTGGCCGGCCCGTCTGAGCCGTGAACCAGATTACGGCCGATCTCCATCGCGAAATCTCCGCGAATGGTGCCGGGACCGGCCTCTACGGGTTTTGTCACACCCATCGTGTTGCGCACAGCCTGAATGGCACCGTTACCCTCCCAGACCATCGCCACTACCGGGCCGGAGGTGATGTACTCCACAAGTCCCGTGTAGAAGACCTTACCCTTGTGATCCGAATAGTGGCGTTCGGCGAGGTCTTCTGACATCTGAATGAACTTGAGACCGACAAGCTTGAGGCCTCGTTGCTCAAATCTACTGATGATGGGGCCAATCAGCCCGCGCTGTACTCCATCCGGCTTGACCAAAACCAGCGTGCGTTCCATCTGTGACTCTCCGTTCAATGCTTTGCTTGAGACATAAACAGAGGCAGCCGGAACTGCCTCCACCATGGTGACCGTGTATCGTCACCCTTAATTATAGCATGTCAAGAGCGCTACCATAGGCCTCAAGTGCACGCGTATAGTCGCCCGCCTGCGCGTAGGCGTCGCCGAGCAGGCGGGTGGTCACCGGGTCCGGCTCGGCTGAATCCGCCAGCAACGCCTTGAGACCCAACAATACACCTTCGACGTTTTCGCCACGCGAGAGATCCTGTTCATAACCGGCGATCAGAGTAGCCCGGTCAGGCCCTACTACGACTCCCATGTCGTCAAAGCCTGTTGAGGGCATTGTGTCTTCGCCCGAATAACCAGCTGCGCGGACCGGCTCAGTCACTCGCGCGGCATCTTCGCCGGACAGCCAGGCGGCGAAATCGGCCTGGTCGGCTTCCCACGCCGTGGGCAGGTCTTCCGACAGTCCGCCCGGCGGCTGTGCCGGCTCCAACTCCAGCCAATCCGGCATTGACTCGGTGACTTCCTTCTCGACATCCACGGGCCAGATCGCTTCCGCTTCTTCGCTCGGTTCAGCCACGGCAAGCAGCGCGGCCGCTGCCAATACCGGCCTGTCGTCTGCAGCCTCCGTCCCGTCTTCAGCAGACTCCGGCGACTCTGGTTCAGGTTCAGGCGCTGCTTCGGCGGCGATTGCTGCCGCCACATCTTCCTCAACGACCTGCGTCTCATCTAGAGCGGCCTCTTGCCGGGCGGCGAGCTGCTCCAGCCAGGCCATCGCCGCATCGGGGTCATCGGGAATCGAGGCGATCAAATTCTCGACGCTGTCGACTTCGTCGTCGGCTGCAACATCCTCGCCAATGTCCCGCCCGGCGAACGCCTCGGCAGCTGCGGCAGCCGCCACAATCTCCAGGGGCACGGCCGGTGTCACCGGCTCTTCCACCACCTGAAATGGCTCTGCTGGAGCCGGAACTGCCCGCTCAGCGATTTGTTGCGCCGCCAGTCGTTCCAGCCAGGTTAAGACCTCGGCCGGGTCCTCCGGTACGTCGTCAGCCAGTTCGGTTACGGACTGCGCGGCAATCACAGCTAGCGGTTCTTCGCCTTCCTCACTCGGCGAACGTCCAGCGACAATGGCGGCTCCCAGCAGAACCTGTGCTGCCTCCAGATCATCCGGCACGTCGTCAAGCGAAGTCATCATCGCCGCTTCAGCTTCCTCCTTCTCCGGGATCGCGGCTTCAATCATTGTTTCCGTCGACAGTGTGTCAATGCCGCTCGACTCCTCTGAGTGAACCTCAATCATCGCGCCCGGCGGCTCCATAGCGGCCACATCATAGTCCGCGCTCTCCGCTTCGGTCTCCTCGCTTGGCGATTGTTCGCCGACATCGGCCGCGGACATGGCTGCCAGGCCGGCCGCTGCCGCTGCAGGATGAGATTCAATGACCCCATCCAGCCAGGAGAGGGCATCTTCGTCATCAGCGTCGCCCGGCCCACGCTTTTGCCAGCTCAGAGTCGGCGGCTCATCGATCGGCTCGCCGGCCCCGGCCGCGATCTGATCCAGCCATCCGAGGTCGTCGAGGGAGTCGCTTTCTGCCAGCGGCGGCGCAGCCACGTTCGGGGTGTCAACGCTGTCGCGCAGCCAGGGCGGGACATCATCACTTGAGCCGGCTTCCGCGGCCGGCGCCGCCAACTCCGCCCCGCCTGGTATGTCGCTCATATCTCTGGTCAGCCAATCAGGGTACTCTTCGGCAGCGTTTACCGGCTCCTCCCCTGAAGACAACTCGTCTAACGACAGGCCCTGCCGGGCCGCCAGCGCCTCTAGCCAGGCCAGAGTAGCCTTTAGCTCATCAGGTTCCTGTTCAGCGGACCCTTCTGCACGTGATTCCGCACTACCCTCGTTCCCGCTCATGTCGGGTTCCTCCGCTATAGTTCCCGGCTGGTGGTCGTCTGCCGATGCCTTATCGGCGACCGCTCCTACCAGGCCGGCTTCCACTGCAACCGGCGCGCCAATACGAGCATCATCCGGCTGTTCCTGGTAGGCCTGCGCGCCAACAATCTGAAACGCAGGCAACCAACCCGGCTCATCCGACAATAGCGCCCCTGATTCAACAGACGGCGCTTCCTCGCTGAGTCCCAGCCTGACAATCCAATTCGACTCGGCCGATTCGGGTCGACTTGCCGGCGCATGTTTCCAGTCAAGCGCCTGGACCATCACCTGTTCATCAAGCCGAAAAGCGCCGCGGGCAGCGAATGCAAGGGCGGGGAGACTGTCCCCTGGCAGATCCTTCCGCTCCAGCAGTAGCGCCGCCTGCACCCGTGCCAGATAGGCCTGGGCTTCGTCCACCTGATCCGAGGCCAGGAGGGATTCTGCCATGATGGAATTGGCTTTCACGCTGTTGGGCAGAAGAGTTAGCAGGCCGCGGCACTGCTCAACCGCATCAATCCGCCGGCCTTCGCGCCACAATGCCTCGGCGAGAAGGGTTTGCAGGTCCGGGCGACCTGCCCCAGACGATGTCGCCGAACGCAGGTAGGCGATAGCTTGCGGATAAAGCCCTCCTCGGACATGGATGCGGGCCAGAGCAGCCCTGGTCAGCACCGGTCGTTGTGACGCGCTATCACTGCTCCAATCCGGCGAGTCTTCCAGTTCATTCCAGGCCGCTGCCGAATATGGCTCAATCTCAATCGCTCGCTCGCGATGCCAGCCGGCCTCCGGCAAGCGCCCAAGCGCGTCATAGGCGACAGCCAATCCACGGTGGGCGACCGCGTCTTCGGGGTCAGCGCTCAATACGCGCTGAAATACATCAACAGCATCGTCAAAGTCGCCGCGTTTGAGCAGCGTTGCGCCGAGCAGGCGGTAGGTATCCAGGTGCTGCGGGTATTGCTCCAGTATGCGCCGGCAATGAACAAGCGCGTCGTCGAGCTGGCCTGCCTCAACGGCGCTTCCTATTTGCTCTAAGTAACTACGCAGAGAGATTCTTGCCACGCCAACCCCTGCCGTATCACGTTTGCGACGGCAACTGTGCGCTGCCCTGCACCTTATTATGCAAAGTTTCGGCTAGGTGGGCAAATGCACCACTTTCAATTCCACCAGGAGTGAACCTATGTTGGTCTCCGGCTCAGGCGAGAAACCCAGGGGATCGGCGCGCTCCGCCCTGCCGGACAGTGCATGACACAGGTTGAGCACGCCATACCACAGGGCCTCGCGGAAATAACCCCCTTCCAGCTCAAAGACAATCCGGCCGGCGCATAACTCCGCGGACATGTTGATCAGTAGGCCGACCAGCTGGTCAATGCCGGTCAGGGAGAGCGCGGCCGCAGCCAGCGGGTCACGCCAATGGACATCAAAGCCGGCCGACACCAGGATCAACTGTGGCCGAAACGCCCTTGCCCTGGGAAGCAACACCTGCTCCATGGCAGCCAGATAGCCCGCATCACCTACCCCTGGAGGAAATGGGAAATTCATTGTGTACCCACGCCCCTCGCCGGTGCCGGTCTCCTGCAGGCGACCGCTCCCCGGATAAAAGAAGGGAGCAATCATATGGAGCGAAGCAAACAGCACGCTGCTGTCTGCATAGAAAACGCTTTGCGTGCCGTTCCCATGATGGACGTCAAAATCGACGATCAGCACCCGCTTTACCCCATACTCTTCCTGGGCGTGACGAGCGGCGATTGCCACGTTATTCAGCAAGCAGAAGCCTTCGGCCCGATCCTGACCGGCATGATGGCCCGGTGGCCTGATCAGCGCCAAGCCGTTTCCAGACGTGCCGGTCAGTACGCCGTCAACCACCGCCATGACGCCGCCGGCAGCCAGAACTGCCAGATCATAACTTGCCTCAGTCATGTAAGTGTCGGCGTCAATCCAGCCCCCGCCCCGCCCGGCGAGCGCGCGCAGGCCCTTCAGATGGGGGCCGGTGTGCACCCGCAACAGTTGCTGTTCGGACGCTTCGCGCGGTTCCAGGATTTGAAGCTCGTCAAGCGCGCCGGCCTGTTCCAGGAAATGTAGCAGCCCTGCCAGACGGCCGCTGCTTTCCGGGTGGCCCTTGAAAGTATGTTCCGGGGCCGGCGCAAAGGTGAATACGGTCGCCACCCGCTCTAACCGCCCAGCAGCATCACGATCAGCCCCTGCCCGTTGGCAAAGGCGATGGTCAGTCCGGCAAACACCACCGCAACCATGGACATTAGTTTGATCAGGATGTTCAGCGATGGTCCGGACGTGTCCTTAAACGGATCGCCGACGGTGTCGCCTACAACGGCGCCCTTGTGGGCAGGCGAGTTCTTGCCGCCAAAGTGTCCTTCCTCAATATACTTCTTCGCGTTGTCCCAGGCGCCACCGGAATTGGCCATCATCACCGCCATGGCAAATCCGGCAGTCAAGCCACCGGCAAGCAGACCCAATACCCCGGCGACCCCAAAGAGTATGCCGATCAGGACCGGCACCGCAATTGCCAGGATGGATGGGGCCACCATTTCGCGCTGAGCGCTGGCGGTGCTGATCTCGACGCAACGAGCGTAGTCCGGACGAACCTCGCCTTCCAGGATGCCGGGCGATTCACGGAACTGGCGGCGTACTTCTTCCACCATGCCGCCGGCCGCCCGGCCAACCGCCCGCATGGTCATCGAGGAGAAATAGAAGGCAGTGCCGGCGCCGGCGAAGATACCGATCAGCACCGCCGGATTAAGTAGATTCACCCCGTAATAGTCCATGAATGCCTGCATGTTCATGGTCGCAACTTCGACAACTTCTCCGGCGATCTCGATGGTTTCCACGCCGCGCAACTCCGTCAATGCCAACCGGACCTCTTCCAGGTAAGCCGAGAGCAAAGCCAGGGCGGTTAAAGCGGCCGAACCAATCGCAAAGCCTTTGCCGATAGCGGCCGTGGTGTTTCCGACGGCGTCCAACTGATCCGTCCTACTGCGCACCGCCGGCTCGAGGCCGGACATTTCTGCGTTACCGCCGGCGTTGTCGGCGATCGGACCATAGGCATCAGTCGCCAGGGTGAAGCCCAGTGTGGAAAGCATCGCGACCGCCGCAATCCCTACGCCATATAGCCCCATTGAAACGTTTTGTAGCCCACCCATCGCGTAAAAACTGATGGCAATACCCACTATGATGGCGACAATCGGCACGCCGGTGGATTGCATACCCACAGCGAGACCCTCGATCAATAAGGTCGCCGTGCTTGTGTCCGCTTGCTCAGAGATATTGCGTGTGGGCGAGTATGCGTGTGACGTGTAATACTCCGTCGCCTTGCCAATGATCACGCCCACCGCCAGGCCGACAAGAATCGAGATCCAGACCGGCCACATATTAGGCAGTTCCAGAAGCCACAACACCACCAGCGAGAGTACGGCAATGCCTAATGAACTACCATTGAGTCCACGACTCAGAGCAGCGATCAGTTGACCTTGATCTGCATTCTCGTCCGCCCGCACCAGATAAATGCCGATAATCGACAGGACGACGCCAATCGCCGCTAACCCGATTGGCGCAGCAATATAGCGCAGTTGAAGGGACATGATCGCCTCGAAGCCGGGGTCCGCCCCCAGCAGAGAAGTCGCCCCGGCGGCAACCGCCGCCACGCCCAGAGCGGAAGTCGCTAGGATGGACCCGGCATACGACTCATAAAGATCAGCGCCCATGCCGGCGACATCGCCAACGTTATCGCCTACATTATCCGCAATGACTGCCGGGTTACGGGGATCATCTTCCGGAATACCCGCTTCGACCTTGCCGACCAGGTCCGCGCCCACGTCTGCCGCCTTGGTATAAATGCCGCCGCCGACGCGCGCGAACAAAGCCTGAGTCGAAGCTCCCATTCCAAAGCTGAGCATCGTCGCCGTGATCAGCGGCAGCGGATTCGGCACCGCCAGAAATTCCAGAACAGCGCTCAGCGGGTAGTAAAGCACGAGGAACCAGACGGTAATATCCAGAAGCGCGAAGCCCACCACCACCAGACCCATCACTGCTCCGGCCTTTAGCGCGATTTGCAGGCCGCCGTTCAGGCTGGTACGGGACGCATTGGCAACTCGGGCTGAAGCGGCAGTTGCGGTACGCATGCCAAAGAAACCGCAGAGCGCGGAGAAAAAGCCACCGGTCAGGAAAGCAATCGGCACGACCGGATTCTGCAGGTTCGCAAAGGCCAGTAAGAGAAAGATGACGAATAGAGCGCCGAAAATGACGGCAACCACGCGATATTGCTGGCTGAGATAGGCCATGGCGCCCTCTCTGACAGCTCCGGCAATCTCTTGCATGCGCTCGGTGCCCTCGCTTTCCCGCATCACTTGTCGGTAGAATAGCCAGGCAAAACCCAGGGCCAGTACCGAAGCCGCTGGTCCCAGCCACCAGATCGCCGGGAGTCCGGGACGGGCAGATTCCTGGGCAACCTGACTCGCGACAAGATTCAGTAATACGGTCTCCATTCAGATCCTCCATCAAACGAGCAGCCGGGCTGTCCGGCTGCTCTGCCTGAATTCCTCAGGCGTGTTTAGCTTTCTGTTTCGCTAACTGATAGCGATACCCGGCAGGTTGATTGACCTTTGCTGTTCAGGGATCACCGACCAGCCAACGGCTTGCCCCTGACAAATCCATCCAAACACCGGCTGGACCACATCGCCTCGCCAACCGCGAACGGCCTGGCCAGCGACATTGTACCAAATGGGATCGCAGGGTTTGGGAGCCGACCCTACGCCTCCAATGTTGACACATCGCCAACATCCTGACCTAACACCTGCGCGCGGAGTACCCGGCGCATTATCTTGCCCGAGCGCGTCTTGGGGAGACTGGCAACAAAATCCACAGACACCGGCTTCGCGATGGGGCCGATCTCGTGACCCACGTGCTCCTTCAATTCCGCCTCTAGCCGTTCGCTACCCTCATGGCCCTGCCGCAAGATGCAATAGGCTTTGATCACATGCCCGCGCAATTCATCCGGCACGCCGATCACCGCCGCCTCAGCAATGGCCGGATGACTGACCAGCGCGCTTTCTACCTCCGCAGTACCTAACCGGTAACCGGAGACCTTGATCACGTCGTCGATGCGCCCAATGACCCAGATATAGCCGTCCTCATCTTTGCGCGCGCTATCGCCGGGTAGGTACCAGCCTTTTTCGCTGAAGCGCGCCCAGTATTGTTCCACATAGCGATCCGGGTCTCCAAAGACCGTGCGCAGCATAGCGGGCCATGGATTCTGGATTACCAGGAAACCTTCCTCGTTGGGGCCGACCGGGTGACCGTCTTCATCCACGACATCTACTTGCACGCCGGGGAATGGCAGCGTGGCGGAGCCGGGTTTCAGCGGCATGCTGGGCAAGGGCGTGATCATGAAGCTGCCGGTTTCAGTCTGCCACCAGGTGTCCATGATGGGGCAGCGCTCCTTGCCGATAACGCGATGATACCACTTCCAGGCTTCGGGATTAATCGGCTCGCCCACCGTTCCGAGAAGGCGCAAACTGGACAAATCGTGACGATTGGGCCAGCTCTCGCCAAATCGCATCAGGCCGCGAATAGCTGTGGGAGCGGTGTACAGGATGTTGATTCCATAATGGCTGACCATCCGCCACCAGCGATCCGGGTACGGATGAGTCGGCGCGCCTTCGTAGAGAAAGCTGGTGGTCCCCAGCACAAGCGGAGCATACACAATATAACTGTGGCCCGTTATCCAACCGGGATCGGCGGCGCACCACCAGATATCCTCCGGCTTCACATCGAATACCCACTTCATCGTCGTGGCGGTGCCCACCATGTAGCCGCCGTGCGTGTGCAAGATCGCCTTCGGCCGGCCGGTTGTGCCGGATGTATAGAGGATGAACAGCGGGTCCTCCGCGTCCATTACCTCGGTGGACGCATTAGGATCGGCGATCGGTTGGGACATCAGCGAGTGGTACCAATAATCGCGTCCCGGAATCATCTCCACTTCGTTGCCGATTCGCCTGACACAGATGCACGATTGGATAGTTCCGGCGCGCTCCAGAGCTTCATTGGCGATCTGCTTCAGTTCGACTACATTGCCGCGCAACCACGCGCCGTCGCAAGTGATCAACAGCTTGGACTGGCTATCTTCTATGCGGCCCAAAAGCGCTTCAGTAGAGAAACCGCCGTACACCACGGAATGCATCGCTCCGATCTTGGCGCAGGCCAGCATGGCAATGATGAGCTCTGGAATACGACCCATGTAAATGGTCACCCGGTCGCCCTTGCCGACCCCCATCGCTCGTATGACGCTGGCGAACTTGCAGACTTCGCGGTTGAGTTGTTGGTACGTATAGACGTGTCTGTCGCCGGGCTCACCCTCAAAGATCAGGGCAGCCCGATTGCGGACGGAGGTATGCATGTGCCGGTCGAGGGCATTGTGGATGATGTTCACCTTGGCGCCCACAAACCACTTGTAGAATGGGGCGTTGTCGCTGTCCAGCACTCTTTCCCAGGGCTCATACCATTCGAAGTTCTCTGCCGCAATGGCGCCCCAGAAGCCGGCCAAGTCTCGGCTAGCGGCTTCACTGATCGCGTGGTAATCCGGGATATGTGCCTGGGCGACGATTTCCGGGGCAGGTTGATAGACCTCGCCTACCATGTTGTCAGCCATGTGTGCCTCCACTCAAACTCTGGGGTTTGCGGTCGCGCTTTCAGAGAAACGCTTGCCGGAATACAACCCAATATAGTGGGCAGGGAGCCGACGCGTGCTTCACAGCCGCCGACCCCTTCCAAATCGCGGTCATATTCCGCTTCGGGTCCCAACTTGACAAGGGGTATTATATTCGATAGATTACGTATTCAAAATGCCTAGTTATTGGGCCGACCACCTGCCCAAATTGCCCAGTTTCGTCTGATCTCAACCGTTCTTGACCGCAACAGCCGAAAGTTGATCGGAAAGCCGTCACAGTTTACGTGCAGCGCCGATGCACCGCTAGCCGGATAAGCTCCGGCCTGCATTGCGTCAGCCATGCCTGAACGCCGGTGGTCTATCCGGCCATGAAACAAGGAGGTGTCCGGGCAACCATTTCTGACCCTACATAGAGTGGCCTACGCGATCCTGCCGGCTCGACCCTTCCCACAGAATGCTTCATGCCAGGCCGGCGCTGATTCCCAGCTTCTTATCCCAACAAGAGACAGGAGGATTGCATATGAACATCACCATGACTGTAAACGGCAAGGCGGTCAGCCGAGACGTACCGCCAAGAATGTTGCTCGTCGACTTCTTGAGGGAAGTCCTCGGGCTGACGGGGACCAACATCGGCTGCGACACCAGCCAGTGCGGGGCCTGTACGCTGCACATGGACGGGCTATCAGTAAAGTCCTGCACTGTGTTGGCCGTCCAGGCGAACGGCAGCGATATTGTGACCATTGAGGGATTGGCCAGGAATGGCGACCTTCATCCGATGCAGCAGGCCTTTTGGGACAATCATGGCCTACAATGCGGCTTCTGCACCCCCGGCATGATCATGGCCGCCATCAAGTTGGTGGAAGACAACCCTGATGCAAGCGACGCTGAGATCCGCCACGGCCTGGAGGGCAACCTCTGTCGCTGTACCGGCTATGAGAATATCGTTAAAGCGGTCAAGCAGGCCGCGCAAACGATGAGGCAGTAGGGAGGATCGCAATGGGTGATTACATTGGAAGGCCGATGAAGCGTGTTGAGGATCCCCGGCTGGTGACCGGCGCGGGGAAGTACCTGGCGGACATCCAGTTGCCGGGCATGTTACATGCAGCAATCCTGCGCAGTCCTTACGCCCACGCCCGCATCCGGAGCATTGACGTGAGCGAAGCTGCAGCGATGCCCGGAGTTGTAGCCGTCTATACCGGAAAGGATTTTGCCGATTTGCCGCCAATGCCTTGCGCTTGGCAGGCGGGCGGTGTTGAAAACCACGTCAACACTCCGCGCGTGCTGGAGATAGACAAGGTGACATTCACCGGGGCCGGCGTAGCTGTGGTCGTGGCGGAGAATCGCTATCTGGCCGAGGACGCACTCAGCCGCATCCATGTCGATTGGGAGCCGCTGGATGTGGTGGTGGATGCACAGATGGCCACCCAGCCGGGAGCGCCGCAACTCCACGAAAATGCGCCAAACAACATCGTCATGGAATGGGCTTGCGGCGACGAGGCCAACACCGACGCCGCCATGGCCTCGTCCGATGTTGTGGTGCGGCAGCGGATTGTGAACCAGCGCCTCCTGCCTACCCCGATGGAGGGGCGCGGCAGCATCGCCCAATACAACCCTGCCACCGGCGAGTATACCGTCTGGATGACTTCTCAGGCTCCGCACGTGATGCGCCTGCTGATGACCGCCTTCGTGTTCGGCATCCCGGAGACACAGATGCGCTGCATCTCGGTCAATATCGGCGGCGGTTTCGGGACCAAGATTTTCCTGTATCACGAGTACCCGTTGATGGCGGTCCTGGCTAAGAAATTGGGGCAGCCGGTCAAGTGGGTAGAAAGTCGGTCAGAGAATTACGTCGCCACCACGCACGGACGGGATCACATTACTCAGTTGGAAGTTGGAGCGTCCAACGACGGCCGCATCACCGCATTGAAGGTGCACACTTACGCCAACCTGGGTGGGACGCTTTCCACGATCGCGCCGGGAATCCCAACCACGCTATACGGGCGCATGCTCTCCGGCGCATACCGGATCCCGCATATCTACTGCAAGGTAGTCGGCGCATATACGAACACCGGCATGGTGGATGCCTACCGCGGTGCAGGCCGGCCGGAAGCCACCTATGCCGTGGAACGCGCCGTTGACCTGGTGGCGCGCGAGCTTAATATGGACCCGGCTGAAGTTCGGCGCAGGAACTTCATTCCGCCGGAGGCTTTCCCATATGAGCCGGCCGACGGTATTTTACGCGGCCTGGCCTACGACACCGGCAACTATGAGCCTGCCCTGGACAAGGCGCTGGAGATGGTCGATTATGCCGGTTTCCGGGCCGAACAGGCCAAGGCGCGGACCAAAGGGCGCCTCTTGGGAATCGGATTGTCCTCCTACGTGGAAATGTGCGGCGTCGCTCCCTCCGCCTGGATCGGGCTGCCCGGCGAAGGCTGGGGCGCTGGCCTGTGGGAAAGCGCCAATGTACGCGTGCATCTGACCGGCAAGGTAGTGGTGACCACCGGCTCACAGCCTCATGGCCAGGGTCACGAGACGACAATGGCTCAAATTGTGGCCGACGAATTGGGCATAACCACAGATGACATACTTGTTCAGCACAGCGATACGCTGGGAACGCCGTTCGGTTATGGCTCCTACGGCAGCCGCAGCGCCGCGGTCGGCGGCATGGCTGTTTACAATAGCGTTCAGCGGATCAAGGAAAAAGCCCGCGTTCTCGGCGCGCACCTGTTGGAGGCCAGCGTCGAAGATGTGGTCTACGAAGACGGCAAGGTGTTTGTGCGGGGAGCGCCGGATCAGGCCAAGAGCATTCAGGAAATTGCCGGCGCGGCTGCCCTGGCTTACAACCTGCCGCCCGGCATGGAGCCGTTCCTGGATGACACCGCTTACTACGACCCGCCAAACTGCACGTTTCCGTTCGGCACACACATCTGCGTTGTGGAGATTGACCCGGACACCGGCGAGGTGGCCCTCAAGCGCTATGTGGCTGTGGATGATGTGGGGCGCGTTATCAACCCGCTGATCGTCGATGGACAGGTACATGGCGGAATTGCCCAGGGCGTTGCTCAGGCCCTGTGGGAGGGCGCCGTCTATGACGAGCATGGACAGTTGGCCAGCGGCACACTCCTGGATTACGCCTTACCGCGAGCCGAAGACCTCCCAGAACTTGAATTGGCGCGCACCGAGACCCTGACCAATGTCAACCCATTGGGCGTCAAAGGAGCGGGTGAAACCGGCGCCATTGCGGCGACGCCGGCTGTGGCCAACGCCGTCATGGACGCCCTGGCCTTATACGGTGTGCGACACCTGGATATGCCGCTGACCCCGGAGCGCGTGTGGAGCGCAATCAGAAATGCAAACGGAGGAGGTAACTGATGTATCCGCCGGAATTTGATTACTACCAGGCTAATTCGGTCGCAGAGGCCGTATCATTGCTTGCCGCACATGACGGCGCGAAGCTCATCGCCGGCGGTCATAGCCTTCTGCCGGTGATGAAGTTACGCCTCGCTGATCCGGGGACATTGATCGACATTGGGCGCATCGACGCCCTGCGCGGCATCAGCAAGGAGAACGGTCATTATCGTATCGGCGCGCTTACGACACACGCCGTGATCGCCGCTCATCGCGGGCTGCCGCGCGCGCTCAGCGAGGCAGCCGGCATTGTCGGCGATCCCCAGGTGCGCAACCGGGGGACGATCGGTGGCAACCTTGCCCATGCCGATCCCGCCTCCGATTTGCCAACGGTCATATCAGCCCTGAATGCCACCATCCACGTTACCGGGCCGGACGGCGACCGCATAATCGCCGCGCCAAACTGCTTCACCGGCCTCTTCACTACCGCAATCGGCGATAACGAGATACTGACCGCCGTGGAGGTAGCTGCTGAGAGCGAGCGCACCGGCTCCGGATACGTCAAGCTGGAGAACCCGGCCTCTCGGTATGCCCTGATGGGCGCGGCCGCCACTGTCACGTTGGACCTGTTGGGCAGTTGTGTCTATGCCAGCGTGGCTGTTGGCGGCCTGACGCCATGCGCTACCGTTGCCCCTTCTGTAGCTGCCGCCCTAATGGGACACCGGCTGAGCGACGAGCGCATCCATGAGGCGGCGCAGCGGGTAGCGGACGACATTGGCCCAGACATCCTGGGGGATATCCATGCCGGTGCTGACTACCGGCGGGCAATGGCCTCCGTCTTCGTGGAGCGCGCCTTGCATAAGGCGGCCAAACGCGCCGGCTACATGGCCAAACTCGGACAATGGATTGAAAAGTTGACTGACTAGGGCACACTGACCTGCGCCTCTTGTCTCAACCGGAGAAGCGGACCAAAGGAACCATAATGCCTTTTGTCCGCTTCTTTCTATTCGAATGTGGTGAATCGTCGACTATAATTGGAAGCATGATAACGAGTGTGAGTGACCAGCCGTGAAGTTCGGACCCATCCCAGCGGCGGAGGCCGCCGGCAAAATACTGGGTCACAACATCGCCGACCCGGATGGGCGACGAGCTCTTCGCAAAGGGCGCGCCCTGACTGACGCTGACGTAGCGACGCTGGCGCAGATGGGCCGGACCACGGTCTACGTGGCCGAGGTCGAGCCCGGCGATATCGACGAGAACAACGCGGCGGCGCAAATTGCCGCGCCGCTGGTCGGGCCGGGGCTGCGTCTGTCCGGCCCAGCTACCGGACGTATTAACCTGGTGGCCACGGCCTTGGCCCTGTTGCGAGTCGATGCGCCGAGGTTGGCGCAATTGAACAACTGTCCCGGCGTGACGCTGGCCACGCTGCCGGCCCACTCTCCGGTCACCTCAGGACGTACGGTCGCCACCCTGAAGATTCTGCCTTACTATCTGCCGGAAACCACTGTGGCACAAGCCGCCGAGATCGCGGCTGAGCCCGAGCCGCTACTGCGGTTGGATCCACTACCGGCACGCCGGGTGGGACTGATCCTCTCAGGTTCGCCGGCGGCTCAGGCCGGCATCACTCATAGTTTTGAGTCAGCTCTGGAGCGTCGATTGGCCGCGCTCGGCTCATCCATCGTGCGCACCGATTTTGTGCCGCTTGAGGAATTTGGCGACGAAGCGGCGCTGGTGGAGACGCTCATTGCGCAGCGAAACGACGATATCGACATGGTCATTTTGGCCGGCGAGACGGCGATCATGGATCGTTACGACATCGCTCCCCGTGCCGTTGAACAGGCGGGCGGCGAGGTGGTCTGCTTCGGCGCGCCGGTGGACCCCGGCAATCTGCTGATGCTGGCCAATTGGGGGCAGATGCCCATTCTTGGCGCGCCGGGATGTGCCCGTAGTCCTAAGAAGAATATTGTTGACCTGGTGCTGCCCCGGCTGCTGGCGGGCGATGCCCTCTCCGTCTCCGACATAGTCGCTCTCGGGCACGGCGGGCTTCTTGAGGATGTCCCTGAGCGGCCGGCCCCGCGCAGCCGGCTGGGTTAGGCGACTGGATCGTCGCGTCAATTACGGAGGCTAAAGTGCTGCGTGAACAGTTCACGAGCATCGACGAGCTGCAGGCCGCTCTGCACACTCAGCAGTATGTCGCTGAGCGTGGCCTGGCGACAGCCATTTATCTGGCCGGCGTCCTGGAACGCCCCCTTTTCCTGGAAGGTGAGGCGGGAGTCGGCAAGACGGAGGTGGCCAAGGTCATTGCCGGCCTGCTGCAAACCGAGCTGATTCGCCTTCAATGTTATGAGGGGTTGGACATCAGCCATGCAGTATACGAGTGGAACTACACCCGCCAGCTATTGCACTTGCGCCTGCTGGAGGCGCGTCACGAGCGACCATCGGAGGAGCAGCTTTTCGACGAGGCCTTTCTGCTCAAGCGACCCTTGTTACAGGCCATTGAGAACAGTCGCGAGCGTCCGCCGGTGCTGCTCATTGACGAAATCGATCGCAGCGATGAGGAGTTTGAGGCCTTCCTGCTGGAGGTACTCTCCGATTTTCAGATAACGGTACCGGAGATCGGCACATTTCGGGCGACCCGGCCGCCTTTTGTCGTCCTGACATCGAATCGGACGCGCGAGGTGCATGACGCTTTGAAGCGACGCTGCCTTTATTACTGGATCGATTATCCGGATTTCAACAAGGAACTGGAGATCGTATTGCGCAGGGTCCCTCAGGCGCCGGCCACCCTCGCCCGGCAGGTCACCGCTTTCATTCAGGATTTGCGCCAGGCGGACCTATATAAGATCCCCGGCGTGGCGGAGACCCTGGACTGGATCACCGCCCTTGTCGCCCTGGACCAGCACGCCCTGGATGTGGCTGTCGTTGAGGAAACGCTGGGCGTTATCTTGAAGTATCAGGATGACGTGGAGAAGGTCAAGGGGGAGACGGCGCGCCAGATCCTCAACCGTGTTCGGGCTGCGACATGACCACAAACCGTGGCCTAATGAGTCTGCGAACGTGCGGTGACCATTGTCCCGGCAATCTTAACCCGGCGCTTGACCATGCCTGAGACTACACCAGACGACGGGCATCTGCTGCATAACCTGGTGCTATTCGGCCGTCTATTGCGTAGCATGGGAATCGAGGTTCATCCGGGGCGAATGATTGATTGCGTTGAGGCGCTGCACTACATTCAGATTGGTCATCGCGATGACTTTTACCATGCGACCCGCAGCCTGTTTGTGCACAGCCACGATCAGATTGCATTGTTTGACCGGGCCTTTCACCAATTCTGGCGGTTGCATGGGCCCGGCATTGTCACGGACCTGAGCGCGCTTTTCCCCACCGCGAACATCAAGCCGGAGACGCTCTTCATACCGCCAATGCTTGCCGGGGGCGACGAATCTCCTGCCGGCGACAATGCGGATCAGCCGGAAGAAGAGCTGCTAGACATCGTAGAGATCACGCGCACGTTCAGCGCCCAGGAGCAGTTGCGACAAAAGGATTTCGGCCAGATGACGGCCGAGGAGCTGGAAGAAGTCAAGCTGTTGATGGCCCAAATGGTGTGGAATCTCGGAAAGCGCGGAACCCGCCGCTATCGGCCGGGAAAATCCTTGCGGGTGGATGTGCGCCGCAGCCTGCGCCACAGCTTACGCTATGGCGGCGAATTCCTGACCTGGTCTTATCGAGAGCCGGTATGGAAACCGCGCCCGCTGGTGGTCCTGGCCGATATCAGCGGCTCCATGGAGCAGTACAGCCGGCTGCTCATCTATTTCACTTACAGTCTGGCGGCGGCCCTTTCACAAAAAGTGGAGACTTTCGTCTTCGGCACCCGCCTGACCCGCATTACGCGCCAACTACAGCATAAGGATCTCGCCGTCGCCATTCAGGAGGTTGCTCACTCAGTGCCGGACTGGTCCGGCGGAACGCGCATCGGGCAATCGCTAAAGAGCTTCAACTTTGAATGGGGCCGGCGTGTTCTGAGTCGCGGCGCTGTTGTGCTGATCATCAGCGATGGCTGGGATCGCGGCGAGCCGGAGCTGTTAGGGTCAGAAGCCGCGCGCCTGAAGCGCAACTGCCGGCGGCTGATCTGGCTCAATCCACTGCTCGGCTCCCGGCGGTATGAACCGTTGACACGGGGTATGGTGGCCGCTTTACCCTATTGCGATGACTTCCTGCCGGTGCACTCCCTGAACAGCCTGTCCGCGCTGGCGGAACATCTGGCGCTGCTGGATTATCCGCGCCCGGCCCGCAACACGACGACGCGACAGGCAGAGAATGTGAGTTCGGCGGCCTTCATCGGGGCGCGGTAAACAAAAGGACCAAAATAGCTTGTCGCATGTGCACGGCAGGATGCGACAACGAACCGCCTATGGAGGATTGGGCTTTGCGCGAAGTGTTACCCGCAATTGACAACTGGCTTGAGCAACAACAATCTGTCGCCCTGGCGACCGTCGTTCAAACCTGGGGATCGGCTCCCCGGCGAGAAGGCGCGAAGATGGCGCTGGTGAGCGAGGGGGATATCGCCGGCTCGGTTAGCGGCGGGTGTGTGGAAGGGGCCGTCTTTGAAGCCGGTGTGGAATCGCTGTCCGAGGGCCGGCCCCGGTTGCTGAGCTTCGGCGTGGCCGACGAGACCGCCTGGGACGTGGGTCTGGCCTGCGGCGGGCGCATCCGAGTGTTTGTCGAGACACTTGACAAAGAGTGGTATCAGCCGGTGCGCAACATCCTGCAGGCCAACCAGTCCGGCCTATGCGCCACTGTCATCGGCGGGCCTGAGGACTTGCTGGGCCGGAAGCTAGTTCTCGATGAACGGAGCGCCATCATTGGCGGCGACTTGCCCGCGGATCTTGTTCCGACCGTTGCTCCGACAGCAGAAGCTGCCTTGAATGAGGGCAAGAGTGGGACGATGGTCGTTGAGAGCAGCCACGGGTCGTTGGAGCTGTTCTACGATTTGCTGTCGCCGGCGGAACAGTTGATCATGGTCGGCGGGGTGCATATTGCCATCGCCCTGGCTGCCATGGCCGGCAGCATCGGCTTTCGATCAATCGTGATCGATCCCCGGCGCGCGTTCGGCAGCGAAGCGCGATTTCCGCATGTAGACAGTCTGATCCAGGCCTGGCCCCAAAAGGCCTTTGAGCAATTATCGGTAAACAGGTCTACGGCGGTGGTCATGTTGACCCACGATCCCAAAATAGACGATCCGGCGCTGGTCCACGTGCTGCAGACGCCGGCATTCTATATCGGCGCACTGGGTAGCCGGCGCACACATGAGAAACGGTGCGAGCGATTGCTCCAGGCGGGCGTGCTGCCGGAAGCGCTGGCTCGCATTCATGCGCCCATCGGTCTGTCCATCGGCGCGCAGACGCCGGAGGAAATCGCGGTGGCTATCCTGGCTGAGATTGTCGCTGCCCGGCATCAAGTTCCGACAGCTCCGGCAACGTAATCAAGAATAGGAGGCATGACCCAGATGACCCGAAAGCACTTACTTGAACCCGGCCGGAAAATCCGGCTTGACGATTGGCCGACTGCCGGCAAGGAATACCATGCGGATCGGGAGGAAGCTGAGGCTTCCTTCATCGCCCTTCGCGAGGAGTTGATCGAGTGGCAGCGGCGCCTGTATGCTGATGATCGGCACAAGCTATTGATCATCTTCCAGGCGATGGATGCCGGCGGCAAAGACGGCGCTATTGGGAAAGTCTTCCGGGGCGTGAACCCGCAGGGGGTCCGGGTGCACTCATTTAAGGGTCCGTCAACGGAAGAGCTGGCCCACGACTTCCTCTGGCGCATTCACCAGCGGGTACCGCCCAGAGGAATGATCGGCGTCTTCAATCGTTCACACTATGAAGATGTGCTGATTGTGCGGGTTGACTCGCTTGTGCCGGAGAGTGTCTGGCGCCCGCGCTACCGCCTGATTAACGATTTCGAGAAGCATCTGACGGAGACCGGCACGACGATCCTCAAATTCTATCTGCACATATCAAACGAGGAACAGCGGGGGCGACTGCAGGCACGGCTCAACGAGCCGGACAAGAACTGGAAGTTCTCGGTGGACGATCTGGAGAAGCGGAAACAGTGGGGCGCGTATATGGAAGCGTATGACGAGATGCTGGAACGGACTTCTACCTCTTACGCACCCTGGTACATAATTCCGTCCGATCAGAAGTGGTATCGAGACTTGGCCTTGGCAGAAGTAATCGTCGGCACGTTGCGCCGGCTCGATCCCCGCTACCCCGCTCCAAAGATGGACCTGAGTCACATTGTCGTTGAGTAACTCAGCAATCCGGCGTCACAAACGCTTCGGTCTACCGGCAAGTGTCTCTTGCTGCGGGAGCGTGGCGCTTGCCGGCGGCGACATATCGGCGCTCGCTGGTTGCTCGACCGGGGGTTCGACGCGATAAGGGTCGACCTGATGATTGCCGCAGAAGGGGCACAGCTCCCAGGGTAGCTCTAGCAGCTGCTCGCAATCGCGGCAGCGCTTGCGCACTCGCGTATGACAGTAAGCGCAGAGGATCCAGCCGGGCTCCACGGTCCGCGCGCAATGGGGACAGCGCGGTCGCTCCTCGATCTCCTGCAATAGCGCCTCTTCTTCAAGAGCGCGCTCATAAGCTTCAGCCAACTTCTCCGGCGGGCGCAGAATTAGGTAGATGACGATCCCCACAATCGGCAGGATCGCCACAACAATAGCTGCCAGCACTTGGGCGATTGGATCTCGCGAGCGAAGGCGCATGTCCCGGAAAGCCCAGATTACCAGACTAAGCCACAGCGCCGCCAGCGTAGCCCCTGTGATGGCGATCACCAGGGCCAGATATGAGGCAATCGTCTCCAGCGTAGGAATCGTCATCTTACGGTATAGCGGTCTTCGCCCGGATCGGCGCCGGCGTCCGGCGGGGCGACGCAGGAGGAAAATGAGAAGGTATATATCGCCAGGCCGTGCGAATGCAAGATGAGATCCAGCTCATGCGATTCGAAGCCCGGATTCCTTACCAGTTCATATGAGCGCGGTCTCGATATCAGTACCGAACTGCGACCCTGTTCATCAAAACAGACATCTGCCCCGGCGGTCAGGGGAGTGAGCGGGGCGTCATCCTGGCGTACTTCGACACGAGGAGCGTTTGTTGCCGGGTGAATGTCCAGCATCAGCTCAACCTGGTCGCTGCTTGGGCTGAGAACCGCGTTAACTCCCGCTGCCCGATACGGCAAGACAACGCGCCCAATCTCTCGCCCGGCAAACACCATCGCCTCCGGCTCAGCTCGCCAAAAGCCGCCTAAGTAGAATTGTCCTTCTTGCCGGTCAAAGGGGCCCGGCAGGACATAGGCCATCGGGCCGGCGGTCACGTAGCCTTCAGGATTGCCCAATGCGCCGCCAAAGATGCCGCCGCCCTGATAGCCGGCGTGCAATTCAGGCGCCGGCCGGAAGCAGACCGCACCCGGCCTGTCCTCCGCGCGTAAGGCCGGAAGCGGCTCCATGTAGGAGAATTCGGGATCGCGCCGGTGGAGCAACTCCTGGATAGCCAGTTCCGTGTCGCGATAATAACCCTCGCCCTGCCGGACAAATCGAATGTATCCATCCGCATCAATCAGATGCTTGGTGGGCCAGGCGCGATTGGCGAAGCTGTCCCAGGTTACATATTCGTTATCCAGGAGCACCGGATATGGGAGCGAGTACTCGTCGATTGCTGCTTCAATCTGTCCGGACATGCGCCCAAAGCGAAACTCAGGCGCATGCACCCCGATTATCACCAGCCCATGAACGGCGTAGCGTTCGTGCCAGGCTCTCAGATATGGCAATCCTCGGATGCAATTGATGCAGGCGTAATCCCAGAAATCGACCAGGACCACAAAGCCACGCAGCGCGTCTCTGCTCAGGGGCTTTGGTGTGTTGAGCCATGTTCCTGCGCCGAGTCTGGGCATGCGCACCAACGGCCGGTCCAGCAAGTGATCGTGCATGGGCCGGTATTGTACTGTGCGCGAGGACTAATGATCAACCGCGCGTGCCGGCGGGGAACGAACTGTTCATTTTTTCAGGCGCCACACGGCAGCGCCGGCCAACGTCAACACGGCCAGCCCGGCTGCGAATTTCAGTCTGCCGTTGCTCCGGGAGGCTACTACTCCCTTTGCTGTCACCGGCATCTCAGCCAACGCCGCCGCCGTCTCTTCCTGCACTTTGATGAAGAGGCCTTGTTCGCTGCGTAGCTTTTCCGCCAGCGACCGTTTCTCGGTGATCATCTCGTCATCCACCAGAACGCCGAAGGTCCTAAGAGGGGCTAACTGAAATTGATGCTTCTTGAAGAGACGATATATCTCCTTGACGCGCTCTACGGTTATATTGCGCCCGAGCGTGTAGTCTTCGAAGCGGCCTTCCATCGCCAGGAGGGCGGTCTCGGCCAGGCAGGCGTATGCCGTCTTGGGGGGCAGGCCGATGTCATACCCGAAGTCAATGTCGCCGGGGATAAGCACCTCACCGCTCTCGATGACCAGGACATCGGGCCGCAAGGCCGCTTCCCGTTCCCCGATGTCCGGCGGACGGGCCACATCACAGATTACGGCTCCCGGCTTGCAGCGGCTGATGTCCAGGATGCGCTGCCCAAACGCTGAAGTCGCCGTGACCACCAGGTCGCACTCGCCCAGGTATTCGTCAGGCCGAGTAGCGATGGCGACCTTGGCGGCCGGCGTCTCGGTCTGAATGGTGCGTTTCAACTCGATCAGTTTCTCCGGCTCGATCGAGACCAGCACCACATCGAAGATCGCCTGCGCCAGGAGTCGGGAGCAGATCGACCCGATCGAGCCGGTAGCTCCTACGATCATCACTTTGCCTTTGGTCAGGTCTTCCACACCCAATCGGATGGCGGCCTGCTTGGCAGCTTCCAGCGTGGCCGCCACTGTCAGGCTGTTGCCGCTGGTGATCGCAATATCGGACTCATGAGCCACTGTGATGCCGGCATCGCCCACCACGCTGGTGAACGCGCCTAGCCCCATGATCCTGGCTCCCAGGCGTTCAGCCATTCGGGCCGCCCCATTCAGCCGGTTATAGGTAAAGCGCTCACCGTGCGCCATCATTTGTTTCGGCGTCGCGCCCAGGCTTATCAGATGACCTTCAATGCGCTGGCCGGTGGTCGGAGACTGGCCTCCCTTGATTCGCGACAGGTAGATGGGTGGGAAGTAGGCGGCAGTGCGTTCAACCAGCTCATCCGGTAGCACGCGCGTCCAGCGAAATCGCCGGTCAGAGTGGATGAATCTGACATCCAGCGGGTGAATGACAAAGGCAAAGCGATTGATCCCGACTTCTGCCGGCTGCAAATAGCGAATGTGCGGCTGCCATTCAATATCCGCCATGAGGTTGAGATAGGTATCCTCCGAAAGTGGGGCCTCGGGGTCCGGGCGCAGGGCCACGAGCACCGCTTCCACCGCCGCCGCCGACCAACGTCCCAGGCCATCATCCTCGCCCAGCGCCGGCATAAGCGTGATCAGGATGGCCGCCCCTCGTTCGCGCAGCGCTTCCGCATCGTCCTCAATAGCCGACTCCACGACAACGATCTTGTGTCGCAAATCCGGTGGACTGTAGCGGCGAATGGCGCCAATGTCGCCAGCCAATAAATCGGCCCATTCAAACGGAGCATCCGCCCGGGCGACGCCCGGCACTCCCGGCTGTGGCCACAATCTACGAAATGGCGCGTCGCGGAGTTGATTCAACGTCCGAGGGGCGGCCTGGCCCAAGGTTTGCCGCGCGCCGACGCCGGGCAGCGCCGGGAGGGCAAAGTATACCGTCGGGTCCGCGTAACGAATGGCGCTGCCTCGGCGCGCCAGCGAGCCGGCCAGGCCGTTGTGGTTCAGGCCTGGTACCATGAGAATACGCTTCTGGCTGAAGATACCGGGCTGCGCCCGATCAGCCAGGATCACGCCCCAGCGCTCCAGGCCATCGCGAACGCCGCTGCCGTCGACTACCGGCGTGTTGCCCGCAGCTCCAGCCAGCGCTGCCCCCATCTCGTGTGCGACCCGCACCGATCCCAGCTCGAGATTGGCCGGCATTCCCTCCAGCGCGATGGCGCTCACCTTTCCATCATGGGTCGCAATGATTTCCCTGGCGCGATGCGGGTCCCCGCCGCAGCCGATCTGGTGGACCTCAACTACTTGTCCCAGGAAATTAACCAGTTCTGTGTGTGCTCCCTCATTGAGGTGGATAACGATTACCTTCTTCATTGGCTTGTCCTCTTTACCCGTCTTGCGCTCCATCTCCAATAAACCTGAGGCAGCGCAATTGGGTTGCCTGCTGATCAAATAAAGCATAGCAGAATGCCCCCGGCGGTTGGACCGACAAAGGACACCTATCTGCCTGCAGTTTGTCATCTGTTGGTTGATGCTGCGCCGGCGCAACTACAGCGCAGAGTTTGCGTAATGAATCACAGAAACGGAAACAATGAATGTTGATGGAGGTCAACGAACCATGGACAAGAGTGCTTATCAGAACATGGGCCAGCATGTGACCATCCTGGGCTGGCTGTACATTGCTTCGAGCATCGTGATCGCGATGATCGGTCTGATTCTTTTCCCGATAATGGCCGGCGGCGCGCTCCTGAGCGGGGATGGCGAGGCGTTCATCGTCACGTCCGTACTCGGCACGGCAATGGCCGTGTTCATGCTGTTGATGGCGGCTCCCGGCGTCATCGCAGGCATCGGCCTGCTGAAGCGGAAGCCGTGGGCGCGCGTCCTGGCAGTCGTGCTGGGCATCCTCAACCTGACTAACTTCCCGCTTGGCACCGCTATCGGCGTCTACACCCTGTTCGTTCTGTTGCAGAGCGACGCCGGCGACCTCTTCGCTATCCCCAGACTGGCCTGAACTGCCACGTATCTTTCCTGACCGGGAAGCCGCTTCCAGTCACGCTGGAAGCGGCTTCTTGCATTTCCCGCCCGGCCTTGCAAGCCGCCGGGCATTCGCCTTACAATGTGCCCAAAAAGCGATAGGAGATGCCATGCCCAAAGTAACCATCCTCGACATTCAGCGAAAAAGGGAATCCGGCGAAGTCCTGACCATGTTGACTGCCTACGATTTCTCCTCCGCCCTGCTGGTTGACACGGCAGGCATTGACGTGATCCTGGTAGGGGACTCGCTGGGCATGGTGATGATGGGCCTGGAGAGCACCGTGGCGGTAACGATGGAGGAGATGCTCCATCATTGTCGAGCTGTCGCTAGAGGGGCGAAGAACGCCTTTCTGGTGGGGGATATGCCCTTCATGTCCTACCAGGCGGGCGTAAACGAGGCTGTCCGCAATGCTGGACGCTTTTTGAAAGAGGCCGGCATGGACAGCATCAAGCTGGAAGGCGGCGCGGAGGTCTGCAAGACTGTGCGAGCGATTACCAGAGCCGGCATTCCGGTCATGGGCCACATTGGGCTCACCCCACAGTCAATCTCAAAGTTGGGCGGCTACAAGGTGCAGGGCAAGACGGCGGATGATGCGTACCGGCTATTGAATGATGCATGGAGCCTCGAAGCCGCCGGCTGTTACTCAATTGTGTTGGAAGCCGTCCCCGCGCCGGTGGCCGCCGTCATTTCACAGCAACTGACCATCCCCACCATCGGCATTGGAGCCGGCGCCGGCTGCGATGGACAGGTGCTGGTATATCACGATCTTCTCGGCCTGTTCGACCGCTTTCAGCCGAAGTTCGTCAAACAATTCGCCGACGTGCGCGGTGTGATCTTGCAGGCGTTGACCTCATTTCGCGATGAGGTCGTGCGGAAACAATTTCCAGCCGAGGAGCACACGTACCCGATGAGCGAGGAAGCTTTACAGGAGTTCCTTGAACGCGTCGGGCTGTGACGTCTGACCGGCTAACTCCACGACGCCGGAGAGGATCATTTGATGAGAGTTGCTATCGTCGGCATTGGGGCGTTAGGCTCGCTTTTCGCCGCGCGGCTTTCGCAGGTGGCGTCGGTCGTGGTGATCGGGCATTGGCCGGCGCAACTGCAGGCGCTGCAGGAATCCGGCCTTACCCTTATCCATCCGGACGGCACATCTACCTTACATCAGCTACAAGTCACGTCCAGCTCCCAGGGGTTGCCGACGGCCGATCTGGTCTTGCTGCTGGTGAAGAGTTATCAGACCAGAGCGGCGGTAAGCATTGTCCAGGAGTTGATTGGGCCGGGGGGATTGGCGCTCACGCTTCAGAACGGTCTGGGTAACCTCGAGTTGTTGCAGGCGGCTGTGGGCGAGGAGCGGGCAAACGCCGGCGTGACCAGCGAGGGAGCAAATGTGGTGCGCCCAGGCGTGGTGCGCCACGCAGGATATGGGATGACCTACCTGGCGGGCGATCACATGGCGGAGACGGCCGCCCTGTTCCGAGAGGCCGGCTTTGAGACGCAGGTGCAGGAGTCAGTCTCCGGGCTGATCTGGGGCAAACTGGCGATCAATGCCGGCATTAACCCGTTGACCGCCCTCTTGCGGCAACCGAACGGCTTCCTGGCCGAGAACCCGGCAGCGCGCCGGTTGATGGAAGACGCTGCCCGCGAGGTTGCCGCCATTGCCCCGGCGTATATTGGCGATGCGTTCCCCTATCCGGATGCGGGAGCGGCAGCGCTGCAGGTAGCCCGCGGGACGTCGGCCAATACCTCGTCAATGCTGCAGGACGTCTTGAATGGCCGGCCAACCGAGATCGACGCCATCACGGGTGCGGTCATCCGCTTGGCAGTGAAGAGCGGCATTGCCGCGCCGACCAATGAGCTCCTGGCTCGGCTGGCAGCGGCACACGGCATCACTTAAACGAGAGCGTTGAAGTCAAAGTCTATGAGCATGCGGAGGTGTTAGTTCAATGCTGGTAGTTGGCAGCGTCGAAGAAGTGCGAAAGGTTCGCTGGGTCGACGGAAATCTCACCTGGGGGCTGGTGCCGACAATGGGTTATCTGCACGCCGGGCATCTTTCACTGGTTCGCCGCGCGCGGCAGGAGAACGACCGTACAGCGGTCAGTATTTATGTAAACCCGACTCAGTTCGCGCCGACCGAGGATCTGGACAAATACCCGCGAGACCTGGAAGGAGACCTGGGGCTGCTGCGCGATGAGGGTGTGGACCTAGTGTTTACCCCAACTGACCGCGTCATGTACCCGCCGGGTTTTCAGACTGTTGTTGAGGTGCAGGAAATCACGCGCCTATTGGAAGGTACATCGCGCCCCACCCACTTCCGCGGCGTAGCCACGGTCGTGGCCAAGTTGCTTAATATTTTACAACCGGCGCACGCCTACTTCGGTCAGAAAGACGCCCAGCAAGCCGCCGTCATCCGACGAATGGTAGCGGACCTGAACATCAACGTTCAGATTGTCGTCTGCCCGATTGTCAGAGAGCCGGATGGGTTGGCGATGAGCTCGCGGAATGCGCGCCTGACGCATGAAGCGCGCCGGCAGGCGCCGGTCCTGTTTCGCGCGTTGTCCACGGCTCAGGGGGCCTATCGAGACGGGGAGCGCCGGGCGTCGGTTCTGCGGGCGCACATGCAGTCAACGATCGCTAAAGCGTCGCTGGCCCGGCTTGACTACGTCAGCGTCGCTGACCCGGAGTCCCTGGAGGAGCTGGAGTTGGTTACGGGGGGCGCGTTGCTGTCGTTGGCCGTGTTCTTTGGGGATGTGCGCCTGATTGATAACCTGCTCCTGGAATAGCCAGGGCCCCGAGTCAGCGATGGCTCCAGAATCCCATTTCGCCTTCCACCAAGAAGCGGGGAGCGCCCTCCAGCGGTACCACATACAGGTGCGCCTGGTCACCCTCCAGGAGTGGAAGCACCAGGCTCTCACTATCCGGCGCCCATATGCGGTGACTGAGCGCGTACTGGTCAAAGAAAGGTAAGTACTGCTCAAGATAGATGCGGGTCGGCTGAAAGGTCAATAGCAGGCCGGACGAGCCGGCTTCCACATCAAAAATGTGCAGATCGAAGCGTAGCGGCCCTGGTTGCTGTTGCGCCGGCTGTGTCGCGTGCCCGGCCGGCAACTCATTACCTCTGCGATAAGCCGTAATATCGTCGCGCTCCTCGGCCAGGGTCAAGTAGGCCAGCTTCTTTCCGTCCGGTGACCAGAAGAAGGCCAGCACCAGTGCATCAGATAGGACCTGCTCTTGTTCACCAGCGACGTCAAAGAGGCGCAATGAGCCAAAGAAGCCGTTCCCGTGTGGATTTGCCGGCGTCGGGCTTAGCAAAGCCAGGAGAGGCTCGGCCGGGTTCCAGCCCATCGCCGCGGTGCCGAAGTGCCGCAGGCGACTCTGCTCCCTCCCGGCTTCATCCGCCACCACTACCCACCGATCGCCCGCCTCATCCACTTCGGCAAAGGCGAGAAAGCGGCCATCGGAGGAAATGCCGGGAGCCTGGAAGAAACCGGGGCGGCCCAGTTCTTCGCCGCTCTCGAGGCTGTCGGTATCGAGAAAGGCCAGCCGGGCATCCGCGGAGGCCAGGCCGGTATGGTAGAAGAGGCTGTCGCCGGTGATGGACCAGTGCCAGTAGAAAGGACTGCCGGTCAGCAGCAGCCGGCTTTCCGGCTCGCCGTCTACTCGCGCCAGGTGCAGCCCGATGCCGTCAGGGTGATTGGCCAGAAAAGTAACCTGCCGGCTGTCCGGCGACCAGTACAGATAGAAGGGCAGCTCGGTCGCGCTCAGGTATGGCCTTTGTGGGCCGCTTCCCGACATTGGCTCCCTATCCTCAAACAAGAAGACACCGCTATCGGCCAGCCCAGTCCCAATTGCCGCAATATGTCGGCTGTCCGGCGACCAGGCCGGAAAGACATAGCGGATGGCCGTGTCTTCCGAGAGCATGCGCAGCTCCTCACCGCCTGGCCCAATGGTGCCGAGCCGGCCCTCCGCGTCCACAAAGCTGATCCGGTTGACAATCGGATCACTCGGTGGGCCTTCCGTCAGAGTTTCACTGACGGTACCAAGAACTGTGAAATCCTCCGGCCTGCTGAGTAGGCGGTCCCTCAGGAGAGCGCCGGCAGCGATCGCGCCCGCCAGACAGACGGCAACGACCAACAACAGACCGCAACCGCTCAAGAACCAGAAGCGGCGACTCCTTCTCCGGTTGGGGGTCAGATCGAATTCCTGTTCCATTTGTCTTGATACTCGGTACCTGCTACACAAGGACTTGAGCCTGCCGACTACATTCTACCATACTACACATGTGTGGGACGCTGGTCCTTGCGTGACGCGCTACGGAACGAGCTGTGATAGAATTGATCGTCATGTTCAAACATCTACTTGTGCCGCTGGACGGTTCAAAACTCGCGGAAGCGGCCTTGCCGGCTGCTATTAGCCTGGCAACTCAGTATGGCAGTGAAGTTTCACTGTTTCAGGTGACGCACACTCCCTATCTATCAGCCATGGCGCAGGGCGACACATACACCGAGTTGACCAACAACTTGCGCAAGATGGCGCACAACGAAGCCATGAGCTATCTGCAAGTGCTCCAGGCCGGACTGAAGCGGCAGGGAGTTGACGCGCGCATCTATGTGGAGGAAGGCGATCAAGTGGCTGACGTCCTTTTACGAGCCGTGCAGGCCCTTGAGGTCGACACGATCGTGATGAGCACACACGGCCGGGGTGGAATACAGCGGTGGTTATTCGGCAGCGTTGCCGACAGGCTGTTGAGGCAGGCGAATATCCCTGTCTTGCTCATTAGGGCGGCCGAAGTCAGGAATGAGGCAGCATGAACGCAGCGGACACCAATACCACATCAGAGATCGCACAAGGAACGGAATTGTCGACGTTTGCCAGTGTGGTCGGCGTCATACTCGGCGTCTCGTACCCGCTCCTGGCCATATCGACGCTGGCCCGGGCCAGTTATCAGCTACTTCTGAAGGAAGAGGTAACGAATTACCTCGGGCCGGCGCTGACCATGGTTGCCGCGATCCTGTACCTGGTTGCCACTATTGGGTTCCTGTATCGCCGCACCTGGACCTGGCGCCTGTCGGTCGGCTCCCTCAGCGTCGAGACGTTGCTGACCTTGGTGGTGGGAACGCTCAGCCTGATAATTCCAGCCACGATTGGGCGAACCGTCTGGGCGAATTTCGGGATGGACTACGCTTTTTTTCCGTTCATTCAGCCGATATTGGGGCTCATCTGGCTGACGAGGCCGATAGTGATGACTTCCTATGGCGTCCGCAAAGAGACGGGAAGCGCAGGCGGGTCGGTCTCCACGCCCGGCTAAGTGGCGGTTCGCTGCTCCAGGAGCGTGCGGGCCACGTGGCTCTCCTCGTCCTCAATGGGAAACTCGGCGCGGATAAAACGCCGGGTGTGAGTGGCTGCGCGCAACAGGATGGAATGCGTCAGCGCCATGTCATTCCGATAGCGCACACCGTCCAGCACCGTCGTATTGGTGATCGCCGTCGCCGCAAAAAAGACATCATTGCTGGTCACTAATTCGTCCAGGGTGAGGATGCGCTTCGGATCGAGGCCGGCGGCAAGCACTGCCTCGTGCTCGTCATCACTCTGGGGAGCTAGCCGTGCCAACATCCCGCCGTTTAGCGCCTTAACGGCGCACGCCGCCGTGACGCCTTCGGTCGTTCCCCCAATTCCCATCAGCAGATCGATGTCATTGCCCGGGATAGCGGCTGCCAGCGCCCCTTCCGCGTCACCTTCATCACTGAGGATGATGCGCGCGCCGGCGCGGCGGATCTCTTCCACAAGATGCTGATGCCGCACGCGATGCAGAATCTTGACCGTCAGATCCCTGACCGGCTTACCCTTCACGCGTGCCACCAGGGCCAGAGTCCAGGCGGCTGGTGCGTCCAGGCACTCCGGCACCAGCGCCGGGGCCGCTTCTGAGTCAACCACGATCTTCTCCATGTAGACGCCGGGATAGGGCGTCCACATGCAGCCACGCGGGGTCATGCCGATAAGCGAGATAGCTCCCGGGTGCCCGCGAATCAGCAGGCCGGTGCCGTCTATCGGGTCCACCACGACATCAACCGCCACGCCCCGACCCGTTCCCACCGGCGTATCAGTGTCCAGCGGCGACGACACGCCGGGTGCGATTCTCCCTTCCTCCCCAATGACAATGTGCCCATCAATGTTGACCGTTTTCAAGACGCGATCCATGGCAATCATCGCCGATGCGTGGGCCATGTCGCGCCGTCCTGAGCCAATCCACCGGCCGGCAGCCACCGCCGCTGATTCCGTGACCCGCACCAGGTCGAGACCGATGTTCCGCGATGGTTGATCGGGCATCTTCGTACCCCCTTCTAGTCAACCGCTTCAAGGAGCCGGGCCGCTTCCCAGGCCAGAATGCCGCCTTCCAGGATCTTTACCTTGGAGCACCCACGAGAGGCGAGCAGCTTCGCAGCTCGTTCGCTGCGCCGGCCGCTGCGACAGACAAGGACATACTCATCAGTTGTGCCCAGGCCGTCGGCTTCTCGAAGCAGGTCCTGCAACGGCACCAGCTCAGCGCCCGGCACGTGGCCCTGCTGAAACTCGCGTGGCTCGCGTACGTCAATCACGCGCGGCAAGGAAGCGCCATTGACGGCCCTCAGGCGTTGCCACAACTCCTCCGGCCTAACTACCTCGACCGCCACATCCGGGAGTTCCTGGTGTACCGGCAATTCCAACGAGTACTCACGCTTTGGCAGGTTTTGGCACTCCAGGAAGACGCGGTGTGTACACTCGTAAATACAGACTGCCGGGTCTAGCGTCCGATAGAAGAGTTGCGACACAGCCTTGTCTTCCGGCAGGATTCGGTCCTCGCCCAGGTAGCCAAGAAAGCCGGTACTGCGCATTACGCGCATGACACGGTAGCCGACGCGAACCAAGTAAACATCGCCGCCTCTGTCGCGATACGAACGGACCACGCTTTCCAACATATGAATGCCGCTGAAGTCGCACGTGTTTACGCGACCCATGCGAATTAGCAGGAATCGCTGGCCCGGGTGCTGCTCCTGTAATTTGTACACCGCCTCTTCCACGTGCCCAACTGCGCCAAAATAGAGGTCGCCGAGGATTTCGATGATGCCCAACTGGGGACAGACCGGTCGGATGGGATCATAAACAAAGTGCCGATATCCCTCATCCGGCACAACCAGATGAACCCTGGGCGTACTGGTGCGCACCAGATAGACCACCAGGGAAAGGGTGATGCCAAGCAGAACGGCGGTCTCGATATGCAGGAACAATGTGCCGAAGAAGGTGACCAGCATAATCAGCGAGTCGCCCCGGCTACCGGTCAGAATTCGCCGGATCTCAGCAAAGTCGACCATGCCGATGCCGGTGACGATTAGCACGCCGGAAAGCGCCGCCCTGGGCAGATAGACGGTCAGCGAGCCCAGGAAAAACATGGCAAATACGACGCAGAGACCGCTAATCACCGCCGCCATCGGTGAGCGCGCCCCGGCCTTGTGATTGACAGCCGACCGAGAAAATGAGGCGGAGACTGGATATCCGGAAAACAGTCCGGCCAAAGCGTTGGCAAGCCCCTGACCAAAGAACTCCTGATTGCTTTCCAGGCGCTGGTTGGTCTGCGTGGCGATTGAGCGGCTGATCGCCATCGTCTCCACCAGGCCGATTGCGCCCACCGCAATCGCCCCCGGCACCAGGTCGCTGATCAACCCCACGTCGAGAAAGGGGAGATCGGCCAGCGGGGGCAACCCACTGGGCAGGCGCCCGATCACCCGCACTCCCTGATTCTCCAGATCCAACAGCAGTACGGCCCACCAGGCAGCTGCCATGGCAAGCAGCGCCGCCGGCAGTTTCGGTACCAGTTTGCGCAGGATTATCATCAACACGATGACACCGATCCCAATCAGCGCCGATGCCGGATGGCTGTCTGGGATGCCAACCGCTACCTGAACGATCTTCTCAGAGAGATGCTCAGCCTCGATGTTCAGCCCCAGGAGGGTGTCCAACTGCATCACGACGATCAGCAAGCCCGCTCCGCTGGCGAATCCGATGATGACGGAATGGGAGACGAAGTTCACAACCATCCCCAATCGCAACAAAGCGAGCGCCAACTGAAACAGACCCGCCAGAACCGCCAGCAGGCCGGCCGCCAGAATGAACTCCGGCGTGCCTGCGGCGTAGATGCTGGAAAGAGTGGAGAGCACCAGCAAGGAGTTTGCGTTGGCCGGGCCGGTCTGCGCGTGATTTGAAGAACCCCACAATGCACCGGCAATACTGCCGATGACCGCCGCGTAAAGCCCCATGACCGGCGGCAACCCGGCAACGAGGGTGAACGCGATGGCTTGCGGTAACAGGATGACGGCGACCGTCAGGCCGGCGACCAGATCGGGCCGCAGGAATGACCGCTCATAGCTCCTGACAATGCGGACGGGTCTGAAGATGTAACGGGTCAGAGGTTCAAACGCATTGCGCGTTGCCACCCTGGCGTTAGCTGCCACCGCCATCTGATATTCTCCTTATGGAGCCACGAGACCCTTGTGTGGACCCAGACTACTCGGCCCCGCCCTTGAGCAGCCACAGCCTATGATCTCTACATCGCCGAAATCACTGCGGCCGGTCGCCGGTAGGCATCCGAAGATAATCTGTTCCGAATCAGAGTTTACGTTGGCGCAAAATGCGCGTCAAGCATCCTTGCCAGACATAACACACCGGCCCAAAGTAGACGCCGCTATGGAATGTCTTTGCCGATGGGCGACTGCCAATCGGGTCGAAGGTCAGAGGCGAAGATCTGCTTCACCAAGCACCTGGTCCGGCTTCGGCGTGCGATAGAACTCCAGAACACGAAAAGGGTAAACATTGATCACGGTTGTGCCGTAAAGGCGGGTGACTCGGGGCACATCGCGGCGATAAAGGTGAATGTGTCCATGCAGCAGGTAACGTGGGCGAAACTGGCGCAACAGGGTGTGGAAGTATCTGAAGCCGGTGTGGGCCAGATCGTCCTGGTCATGCACGCGATAGGGGGGCGAATGAGTGACCAGTACATCAACTGCCCGGCCAAAGCGCAACTTGTTCCAAAGCAGCTGCGGCAACAGGCGCGCCGCCTCCCAGCGCATCTCCGTCTCATTGAACATCAGCTCCGCCTTCGGGCGATAACGCATTGACCCCTCTAGGCCGGCAAAGATGACCCCCTTGTCACGAACCGCGCGGGCATGGATGTTGGTCCCGCCTCCAACTGCTTCCAGCACCCCGCCATTCAAGGAGTATTGCGGGGTGACGTCATGATTGCCGCGGACATAGTAAAGCGGCACATCGAGGGTTGAGACAAGGAATTCAAGGAAGTAAAAGGGTAGATCTCCGCAGCCGATGAGCAGGTCAATGTCAGGGAAACTCTGCCGCACATTGGAGGAATATAGAATAGGCGCGACCTGGTCGCTGACCGCAAGAATCTTCACGAATCCGGCCACTCCCGCCGCGCGTTTTCGGCCAGCTTTGCCAGTATGGCCCCCTCCAGATCAATGCCGGAGACCGCGGCAAGCTGCATCAGATAAAGCGCTACGTCTGCCAGTTCGCCGGCAAGGGCGGCGCCATCAATCCGCTCAGAGTCCCATTGGAAATGCTCCAGGACTTCCGCCGCTTCCAGGTTCAATGATATTGCCAGGTTGCGTGGCGTCTGCGGCTTGGAAGAGGCCGGTTCATACCAGCCTCTTTCTCGCACAAACTGGTGCATGAGCACTTCCAGTTCCTTCAGTTCCATCTGGCGACAAACTCCGATTGGAAATAACAAGGGCGACCGCCATGGTCGCCCTTTATTCTACACTCCGGTAGGCGTTCGGTCACTCGCTCCGAGTAACCGCGCCGATTTGTTTACGATTGGGAGGCCACAAACGCCGCCAGATCAGCCATGCGCATTGAGTAGCTCCACTCGTTGTCATACCAGGCAACGACTTTGACGAGATTGCCCCCAATTACCTGCGTCGCCAGGCCGTCAATCGTGGATGACTTTTCCGCCCCGATGAAGTCACTGGAAACCAGCGGCTCTTCGGTGTATCCCAGGACCTTACCCAGCCAGCCTTCGCTGTCCGCGATCTCCGCGTAGGCGGCGTTGACGTCCTGAACGGTGACGTCCTCTTCCAGTTCAGCAACCAGGTCCACGACGGAGACGGTGACGACGGGTACGCGGAAGGCCATGCCGTCGAACTTGCCGCTCAACTCCGGGATGACCAGCGAGACGGCCCGCGCTGCGCCGGTGGTGGTGGGGATGATGTTTGACCCGGCAGTGCGCGCGCGGCGCAGGTCCTTGTGCGCGACGTCGAGGATGTTCTGGTCATTGGTGATCGCGTGAATGGTAGACATCAGTGCGCGCTTGATGCCGAATCGATCCTGCAGTACCTTTGCCGCCGGCGCCAGGCAGTTCGTCGTGCAGCTTGCGTTCGAGAAGACGAAATGTTTCTCCGGATCATAGGTCTCCTCGTTCACGCCCAGCACGAAGGTTCCATCCATATTCTTGCCTGGAGCCGAAATGATCACTCTCTTGGCGCCGCCGTCCAGATGCTTGGCGGCCTGATCGCGATTGCGGAAGATACCGGTGCATTCCAGCACAATGTCTACTCCCAGGTCAGCCCAGGGCAATTGCGCCGGATCGCGCTCTGCGTAGCTCTTCAGACGCTCGCCATCGACGTAGATTGCGCCCTCGCGCACTTCAACCGTGCCGGGGAAACGGCCGTAGGTGGAGTCATACTTCAACAGATGGGCATTCGTCTCGACGGGTACCAGGTCGTTGATAGCTTCAACGTCGAGGGTGTCCTGGTGGTTCTCGTAAATGGCTTTGTACACTTGCCGGCCGATGCGGCCGAATCCGTTAATACCAACTTTGACAGTCATTGCATTCTCCTTTGTGTCAATAGGCGGTTTGCCGCCTCTAATTGTACACGCTACACAGATGTCGATTATAGGCGAAATGTAACTGATGCCGGGTGATTAAGATCATTACAGGTTGCCGACAGCCGGCTCCTGCGCCAGACTGCCGTCCAGGATGCCCAGAATGGCCGACGCCAGCTTCTCGCTATCGTGTCGCCAGGGTCGGGATTCGTCCACTAGGTCCAGAGCAATCAGCCGGCACTCCTTCGGGCTTTCCGGCGGCCAGTCGAGGCGCACAAAAACCGTGTGTCCACCGCCGCGGTCGGTCGGTATCCGCGTGTTGGTGTTCACCAGCACGTAATCTATGACGTCCCGGCAGTGACGATCCAGCGCTTCCACATGGTCCGTCGTGCCGTAATTATCCGTCTCACCCGGCTGAGTCGCAACGTTACAAACGTGAACTACCGGCGCTTTGGTCGTGCGTAACGCATCGCCGATGCCGTCTACCAGCAGGTTGGGTATGATGCTGGTGTAGAGGCTTCCCGGGCCCAACACCACCAGGTCTGCCTGCAAGATCGCCTTGACAGCGGGCGGATAGGCTTGGGGGTTGGCCGGATCGAGATAGACGTGGGAGATTTGCCCATTGGCCTTTGGGATCGCCGATTCGCCCGCTACTTGCCGCTGCTTCATGACGCCTTCCCCTTCCGGCTCGGTTATCTCCGCCACGAGCTCTACCTGCTCCAACGTCGAGGGCACAACGCTGCCGCGAATCGCCAGCACCCGTCCGGCCGCCAGAAGCGCCTCATCGAACCCTCCGCTGATCTCAGCCAGGGCGGCCAGAAACAGATTGCCGAAGGCGTGGCCCTGCAAGCCGCTATTCCCGTTGACATGCTGGCCGCCGAAGCGATATTGGAAGAGCTGCGTTAATAGCGCTTCATCTTGTGCCAGGGCCGCCATGTTGTTGCGAAAGTCGCCGGGCGGCAGCAGGCCGAATTCCCTTCGTAGCCGGCCACTGCTTCCACCGTCATCGGCCACAGTGATCACCGCCGTGATGTTGCTGGTGTAGGCCTTTAGGCCGCGCAGCAGGGTCGGTAGGCCGGTGCCGCCGCCAATGGCTACAATGCGCGGTCCCTTGGTGCGCCGCGTATGCAGATATAGTGAGTCCGCCACATTCTGGCCCGGCTGGCGAAAGGGCCGGAGGAGATTCGCGCCCAGCTTAAAGACCGAGAAAAGCATGATCGCGCCCCCGACCGCCAACGGCAACAGCGCTCGCCAGCCGGCAGGTAGGAACTGCAATGTCACCGCATCATAAAGCAAATCAGGAAGCCAGCCGGCCCGCCGCAGGATCAGGATGAGATATACCACGCCCATACCGGCAACAGCCGCACCGACCCCCAGCAAGAGCAGCCAGCGCTTGAGGCCCAGCCCTAACGTCAGCCAGCGGAAGTTCTCGCGTATGAATTGCCGGGCAGCTTGCAGTAGATTCATCGTGAAGGCACCAATTACATTCTACTCTACCCTTTCTGCCAGTTCAAACCCATCGGCGCGTTAGCCGAATTCGCCCCGGCAGTCGAAGCGCTGTGGTCACGTCAGCGTTTGGCAACGGGCATATTGGCGGGTATGATGGCGCTCGAATCGCCCGGGTGTAACTTTCGCCGGCGACGGTTCACTGCCGATCAGGACAAAGGAGAGCACAGTGCGCACTGTCTACTGGGATTACGATCGCGATACTGTCAAGATGATTGATCAGCGGCAATTGCCCTGGCAGCTCGAGATCGCCGAGTTTGATGACTACCGGCAGGTTGCCGGGGCTATCACCGAGATGTACGTGCGCGGCGCGCCGGCGATTGGCGCGGCGGCGGCATTCGGCCTCGCCCTGGCTGCCCGGCAGAGCCAGGCGACATCTCGGATCGCTCTTTTGGCCGATCTGCGAAGCGCCGCCGAGACGCTCCTAGCCGCCCGGCCTACGGCGGTCAACCTGGCCTGGGCTGTGGCACGTCTGTTGCGAGTAGCGGAGGGCGCGGATAGTGGGCCGGACCCGCTTCGAGCAGCTTTGCTTGCCGAAGCGCAAAAGCTGGCGGACGAAGATGTTGGGCTAAACCGCCGGATGGGCTTTCACGGCGCGGAGCTGATCGCTGATGGGGACACCATTCTTCACCACTGCAACACCGGTGCGTTGGCCGCGGTTGACTGGGGCACGGCGCTGGGCGTCATATTCGCCGCCCATGAGCAGGGCAAGCGGGTGCATGTCCTCGTTGACGAGACCCGACCGCGCCTGCAGGGAGCCCGGCTCACGGCCTGGGAGTTACAGCAACGAGGTATCTCCTTTGATGTGATCGCTGATAACGCTGCCGGTCACTTCATGCGCACCGGACAGGTTGACATGGTGCTGGTCGGCTCAGACCGCACGGCGGCGAATGGGGATGTGGCCAACAAGATCGGCACCTACAAGGTAGCGGTGGTCGCTAGGGAGAATGGCGTGCCGTTCTACCCGGTGGTTCCCACCAGCACGATTGACCTGAACCTGGAAAACGGCGACCTGATCCCGATCGAAGAGCGCCCGGCGGACGAAGTGCTGTGCGTAAGCGGCGTGCCGATTGCGCCGGAGGGCGCGACGGCGCGCAATCCGGCCTTTGACGTCACGCCGCATCGCTATGTCACCGGCATCGTTACCGAAGTGGGCATCGTCTACCCGCCCTTTGTCCGGCATCTGCGTGAGGCGGTTGAGCGGGCGCAGGATACCGGCAATAAATGAGCTGGGTTGGTACACCCGGGTGACTACAGCTTGGAGAACGTTCGGTGACGACTAGTAGCGATATTCCGGTGGTCATTCTGTGCGGGGGCGAAGGCACGCGCATGCGCGGCAGCACGCTCACCAAGAAGGAGCTGGTTGAGATTGGCGGCCGGCCAATCATCTGGCACGTGATGCGCATCTTTTCCGCGTTCGGCCACAACCGCTTTATCCTCGCCCTGGGTTACGGCAGCGACCAACTGAAGCGATATTTTCTCCAATATGAAGCGCTGCACCGGGATATCTCCCTGCGGCTAGGTGGTCCGGCGCATAGCGATCAGCAGGCCGCGCTTACCTATCTCGGCGAGCCGGAGCACGACACCTGGCAGGTCTCGCTGATCGACACGGGGCCGGCGCAAGTGGAGAAGGCCAGCCGGATAGCGCGGGTTTCCCCTTATCTGGACTCCGATCTCTTCTTTGTGACCTATGGGGACGGGGTCGGCAACGTGGACCTGCGAGAACTCGTCAGATTTCATCGCGATCACGGCAAGACGGCCACGGTAACCGGCGTGCAGGTCCGCTTCCAGTACGGCACGCTCGAAGCGGATGCTCAGGGGCAAGTCGCATCCTACAGTCAGAAGCCGTTGCTGCCATATTGGATCAATGCCGGCTTCATGCTCTTCAACCGCTCGGTACTCGAACTGATGCGAGGCGATGACGACATTCACCTGGAACGCCGGGTACTGCCGACGCTGGTGGAGCGAGGGGAGCTAATTCTCTATCGCCATAGAGGTTTCTGGCGCTCTATGGACACCCTCAAGGACACGGTGGTGCTGGAACAGCTCTGGCAAGAGAGCGCTCCCTGGAAAGTCTGGTAACCCGATGCGCGTGCTGGTGACGGGAGCCACCGGCTTCCTGGGCCGGCGTTTGGCGCACCTCCTGGTCGCATCAGGTGATGATGTCGTACTCCTGTTGCGAGAGGGCTACGGCATGGGCTGGCCGCTGCCGCCGGAGATCGAATCCCTGCGCCCGCGCGCCTCGGTCGTATATGCCGACCTGCGCAATTATCGACTGACGGCTCGCGCCGTCGCGGAGGCAGCGCCGGAGACAGTGATTCACCTGGCGGCGGCCGGAGTAACCGCGCCAGACCTGCCGATCGAGACCGCTCTGCGGCACAATCTGTATGGAACGCTGCACCTGCTCCGCGCCTGCTTCGAGAGCGGGATAGTCGCGCCGCCTCGACAGGTGGTTGTCGCCCGCACCCCGGGCGAACGCAGCGCGATGAATGTGTACGCCGCCAGCAAGGCTGCCGCCTGGCAGTTCTGCCGGATGTTTGCGCTCACTCGCAATTGGCTGGTCGTAGGCGCGATGGTCTATCAGGCCTACGGTCCCGGCCAGCCGGCGCACACGTTGATTCCGGCGGCAATTCGGGCAGCGCAGGCCGGCGAGGACTTTCCAATGACCGCCGGCGACCAGCTGCGCGATTGGATTCACGTTGATGATGTCGCGCGCGGGCTGCAAGCCGTCTATAGGAGCGGCCTCCCGCCGGGCGTCACAAGCGAGTTGGGTACTGGAAGGAGCGCCAGTGTGTTGCAGGTGGTTGAGCTGATATATTCGCGCGCCGGTCGGGGCGGTAAACCTCTGCCGGGAAGCTTGTCGGCGCGGCCGGGCCAGGAGATGAAGCAGGTGGCCGATGCCGATGCAACGCATGCGCAGACCGGCTGGCGAGCTGTAACATCGTTGTCGGATGGGCTGAATAGCATGGTGGGCGCACCATGACCACTCTATCAGCGGCATACTTGGAACGCCGCAACGCGCGGCGCGCGATTACGATGCGCTTGTTGATCATGCCTGCAGTGCTATAATCATCATTGTGCAAGCTGAAATCCATCCGCTAGTTCACCTACGGCAGCAGCATGAGTGATGCGGTCGTCTCACCGCAAACGGAACCCTCCACCCAGACCAAGCACCCGGAGCGGGCCGGACTGATCAGCGCCAGACGCCGGCGTCTCTGGCGCGAATACCTGACCGGATACCTGATGATCGCGCCGGCAGTCACGCTCATCTTCATCTTCGGCATTTTCCCCGTAGCATTTGCCCTATACGTCAGCCTGCATCAGTGGCGGCTGGTGCGCGACCGTTTCGTCGGCATTGCCAATTACGTCACAGCCCTGGACACGTTGGTATACACAATCCTGTTCCTGATGGGTGTGGGCTGCCTGTACGGCGCTTATGTGATGGTCCGCCGTATCCGCAAGTTGGCCGGCGAGCACAACGACCGGCCGTGGCTCTTCCTTTTGCCTGCAGCGGTATACTCCGCCACTGTGATTTCCCTCGTTCGCTGGGGCTTCTACCAACTCCCGGAACTACTCGACATCGCCAACAAGATCCGCGGGGTTGAGCGTAGTCGTGAGCTGTTCATGACTCTGCTCGGGGAAGCTTTTCGGGCAGAGACAGTCTTGCCCGCCTGGAGGTTGTTCGTCGCGCTTGCGCTTACTTCGATCGTTCTGGGCATCCTTTTCAACTGGCTAATTCGTACCTCCGATAACGCCACCTATCAGGCCCGAATGACGGGCATATGGCTAACGTTATTCATCGGCGTCGGGCTGATCAGGCTGACCTATCGTGAGATTCAGACGGCCTATGCCGAGGCCATGGAAGCCGGCACAGACCCTGGGATCTGGCCGCAACTGATCTTGATTACTTCCGGGGTCCTGTTGCTCATCATCGGCTGGAAAGTCTGGCGCGGCATCGAACATGCGGACTCGAACTGGGGAGTGGTCCTGCGTGTACTGGCCGTGTCGGCATTGCTGGTTGGAGCCGTATTGCTGATTATCGAAATCCCTACCATCGTCGCTTCCGGCGACGAAGATATGTGGCAGGGATTAAAGGTAACGGTCTTCTTCTCGCTAGGCACGGTACCAATCCAGCTCGCCATAGCGCTGTTCCTGGCGGTACTTCTCTATCAGAAGACGGCCGGCGCGTCGGCCTTCCGCATGATCTTCTTCTTGCCGTATGTCACGCCGGTTATCGCCAGCGCGGCTGTCTTCAAGCAGATGTTCTCCAATCGGGCCAGCTCACCGGCAAACGCGTTCTTGCAGTTGTTTGGCGGGGAGCCTCAGCTATGGTTGCGTGAGCCGAAAGGTATTCTCACCTTACTTGCCGCCAATTTCGGCGTTGAGGTGCCATCGTGGGCTGCCGGGCCAAGCCTGGCGTTGGTGGTGATTATCCTGCTCTCCATATGGACGTTTGTCGGTTACAACGTGGTCATCTACCTGGCCGGTCTGGTGAACATACCGAATGAGCTGAACGAGGCGGCAGAGATCGACGGCGCCGGCAAATGGCAGGTCTTTCGCCATGTGACCTTTCCTTTGCTCTCTCCGACTACTTATTTCCTGTCTCTCATTGCCATCATCGGCACTTTCAAGGCGTTCAACACCATCTGGGTACTGCGCGATGGGGCGGCCCTGGGCACGACGGATCCATTCAGCGTGGTCATCTTTTCACAGTTCTTTGAGAGAACCCGCTACGGCTATGCGTCGGCGCTGGCGTTCATATTGTTTGCAATCATCATCAGCCTGACCCTGATCAACAATCGGGTTCAAGGATCAAGAGTGTTCTATGGCTAGCCAGGCGCCGGCACGGCAGATGCCGGTCAACTACGGGCGGTTGGGACGAAAGACGCTGACCTATGCCATCCTGTTCCTTGGCGCGGCGGTGGCGCTTATTCCATTTCTCTGGATGATATCTGTTTCGTTCATGTCGCTTGGCGAAGCGCAGGGCATAACGCTGATTCCATCAGAGTTAAGGGTAGAGAACTATGTCACCGCATGGCAGCGGGGCGAGTTCGCCGAGTACTTCATCAACAGCGTCCTGATCACCGCGATCACGCTGGTGGGTGAGATCACCTTCAGTATCCTAGCCGCTTACGCCTTTGCGCGCATCCGCTTTCCCGGCCGCGATGCGATCTTCGGCTTGCTTCTGGCCACCATCATGATTCCAGCCATGGTGATCATCATTCCTAACTTCCTGACCGTTACCTGGCTCGGGCGCATCGGCCCAATCCCGTGGCTGAACAACTGGCCGGCGTTAACCATTCCCTTTATGGGCAGCGTATTCTCGATTTTCTTGCTGCGCCAGTTTTTCACGCAAATTCCTGACGAGCTTTTCGACGCCGCCCGCATTGACGGGGCCGGCCACCTTCGTTTTCTGCTGACTATCGTCATCCCGCTGTCGCGCGCCCCGATCATGGTGATTGTTGTCCTATCCTTTATCGGCTCGTGGAATTCACTGGCCTGGCCGCTGCTGGTGACCAGCACGCCGGAGTGGACACCGATTTCGGTCGGCCTGCTCAACTTTGTTGATGAAGCCGGCCAGGAACTGCACTTGATGATGGCCGGGGCGGTTATCACAATTGTGCCGATCCTCATTCTTTACTTCTTCACACAGCGGCAGTTCACCGAAAGCATTGCGCGCAGTGGATTGAAAGGCTAAATTAACTATCAAGGAGGTAATACTGCCATAACTGAAAATCGCCGATCTGGAGCGCTGTTTGAGGGCGCGAGATTCATGTTTGCACTCTTGTAGAGAACCTACTATGGAGGAGACATCCGTGTTTACAAGAAGAATTCTGACCCTGTTGGTAATGGTGTTGGCTGCGGCGCTCGTACTGGCGGCCTGCAACACCGGTATTCCCGTCGATGAGGGCCTTCAGGCCACGGCGGAGACGGCGGCCGAGGAAGCCGAAGAAGTCATAGACGCGGCCGCGACAGAAGCCGCCGCAGCCTTGGAAGAGGCCGGTGTCGATGTCGAAGAGGTCATGGAAGAAGTCGAAGCCGCGGCCACGGAAGTGATGGAAGAGGTCGAGGAAGTGGTCGAAGAGGCCACAGCCGAAGCAGCCGCAGAGGAAGAGCCGGCCGAAGAAGAGGCCGGCATGGACCTCAGCGGCACCGAGATCAGCTTCTGGCACGTCTGGGGCACCGGCACGGCCAACGAGGGCATGCTTGCCATCGTGGACGAGTTTAATGCCAACAACGAATGGGGCATCACTGTCGTACCGGTTGACCAGGGACAGCAAGGCGACCTTGAACAAGCCGTTAACGCCGCCGTCGCTTCCGGCGATCTGCCGAACGTCACGCTCGGCTTTGCGAATAGTCTCGCCAACTGGTACAACGCCGGCGTCATCCGGCCGATCAATGATTTCCTCGAGGACCCGCAATACGGCCTGACCGCAGAAGAGCTCGCCGCGCTTTACCCAGGCCCGTTCGGGCAGGGCACATTGGCTGACGGCACGCAGGTGGGCTACCCGATGCACCAGTCCGCGAACGTCCTTTTCTACAACAAGAGCTGGGCGGAGGAACTGGGCTTTGCGAACCCGCCGGCGAACGCCGCTGAGTTCAAGGAACAGGCCTGTGCGGCTACTGCGGCAAACGCCGCCGATGACGATCCGGACAACGACGGCACCGGCGGGCTGGTCTACTTCCCCGGCGCTTCCAACATCGCTTCCTTTGTCTACGCCTTCGGCGGCGACATCGTCAATGAAGCGCGCGACAATTACGACCTGAACTCGCAGGCGATGCTGGATGTGG
>CAZIKT010000028.1:0-32270 GCA_964539885.1 uncultured Ardenticatenaceae bacterium
AGTGAACAGGGTTGGCCCATGCAGGCGCAACGCGACGATCTGTTAATCCGGCAGACCCACTTGGTGCGCTACGGTGGAAAGTCATGATACGAATTACCAGGCCGGGTTACCCGGCAGATTAATTGGTAAAGAGAGCATGGTCCCCCCGTTCGCGACCGGGGTAGCGAGATAGCACGGACGAGTGAATTCGATGGAGCAGTGAGCAAGATGACTTTCAAGGATGTGTCAAACAGGCCGGATTTTGTGGCCATGGAGAAGGAAATCCTCAAATTCTGGGAGGAAACTGACGCGTTCAACGAGCTGCGCCGGCTGCGAGCCGGGAGCGACAGGCGCTGGAGTTTTCTCGATGGGCCGATCACAGCGAACAACCCGATGGGCGTCCACCACGCCTGGGGCCGCACCTACAAGGATCTCTACCAGCGTTTCCGGGCCATGCAGGGGTACAACCAGCGCTGGCAAAACGGCTTCGACTGCCAGGGATTGTGGGTGGAGGTCGAAGTCGAAAAAGAACTGGGCTTCAAGACAAAACGGGACATCGAGGCGTTTGGGCTGGCCGAGTTTGTGAAGCTGTGCAAGAAGCGGGTACTGGATTACGCGGCGGTGCAGACGGAGCAGTCGATCCGGCTGGGCTACTGGATGGATTGGAACGATCCCCAGATGTTGCGCCGTCTGGGCCGGCTGCTGGCGGAGGACGCCGGACAAACGATCACCGTACAGGGTCCGCGGGGGCCGGTGACCGGCAGCGTGGAGCAAGTGATCGGCAGGCTGGGCATGCCCGATATGGGCGGCTCCTATTTCACTTTCAGCAATGAGAACAATTACCAGATCTGGGCCTTCCTGCAGAAGTGTCATGAGAAAGGCTGGTTGTACAAGGGGCGCGATGTGATGCCCTGGTGCCATCGCTGCGGCACCGGCCTCAGCCAGCACGAGATTGTAACCGACGGCTATCAGGAAGTGGCTCACGACTCCGTGTTTCTGCGCTTTCCGTTGACGCGCAAGGGTGATGAGGCCGCAGCAAACAACGAAGCGCTGTTGGTGTGGACGACAACCCCCTGGACGTTGACCAGTAATGTGGCGGCGGCGGTCGGCGCGGATCTGACCTATGTGAAGGCGGCGCACGAGGACGGTTGGAGCTACTACCTGGCCAAGGGGGCGATCAGGAATAGCCTGACCGGACATTATGAGGTGGTTGAGGAGCTGCCGGGAGCGAAGATGGTGGGTTGGGAGTACACCGGCCCATTCGATGAGCTGCCGGCTGTCGCCGATGCCATCCGGGCGCATGGCTACACCCACCGGGTCATCCCCTGGAGGGAGGTCGGCGAGGAAGAGGGCACGGGCATTGTGCACATCGCGCCTGGCTGCGGCGCCGAGGACTTCGCTCTGAGCCGGGAGTTCGACCTGCCGGTAGTCGCGCCGCTGGACGAAGCCGGCATCTACGGCGACGGCTTCTCCTGGCTGACGGGCCGGCATGTGACCACCGTGGCGGACGACATCTTCGCCAACCTGCGCGAGAAGGGGCTGTTCTATCGCAAGCAGCGCTACTCGCACCGTTACCCGCATTGCTGGCGCTGCGGCTCAGAGCTGGTCTTTCGGCTGGTGGACGAGTGGTTCATCGATATGGGCGTGGTGTACGATAAGCCGCGCGAGCAGCTAACTGAAGCCGAGAAGGCAGCCAGCCTGCGCTACCAGATCATGGATGTCGTGGATCAGATCCGCTGGATACCGGCCTTCGGCTACGACCGCGAGATGGATTGGCTGCGGAACATGCAGAACTGGATGATCAGCAAGAAGCGCTACTGGGGGCTGGCGCTACCTATCTGGGTATGCGAGGACCGGACGTGCAACCACTTCCACGTGGTGGGCAGCGATGAGGAGCTGGAGGAGCGGGCGATAGAGGGTTGGGAAACCTTCGCCGGGCATACCCCGCATCGTCCCTATATTGACGCGGTAAAGATCGCCTGCCCGAAATGCGGCGGCAGGGCCAGTCGAATCGCCGACGTGGGCAACCCCTGGCTGGATGCCGGCATCGTATCCTTCAGCACGCTGCACTTCCGCGAAGAGCCGGAGTTCTGGAAGGAATGGTTCCCGGCGGATTTCATCTCGGAAAGCTTCCCCGGACAGTTTCGCAACTGGTTCTACAGCCTGCTGGCCCAGAGCACTGTGTTGACCAACCGCCCGCCGTTCCTGACCATCATGGGCTACGCGCTGCTCTTCGCCGAAGATGGGCGCGAGATGCACAAGTCATGGGGCAACGCAATCGAATTCAACGAAGCGGCGAACAACATGGGCGCCGACGTGATGCGCTGGCTGTATCTGAATCACAAGCCGCAGCAGAATCTGCTGTTCGGCTATCATCGCGGCGACGAAACCCGGCGGCGCTTCTTCTTGACGCTGTGGAATGTCTATTCCTTCTTCGTGACCTATGCGAAGCTGGATAACTGGCAACCGCTGGCGGAGCGCCCGGTCAGCCCGCTGCCGGCCAACGCCCAGCTGGATGACTGGATCTGGGCCCGCCTAGACGAGACGACGCTGGCGATGACCGACGCCCTGGAGAACTATGACGCCGAGCGGGCGACCATCGCCGCGGAGAGCCTGCTGGATGATTTATCGAACTGGTATGTGCGCCGATCTCGCCGGCGCTACTGGAAGAGCGAAGCCGACGCCGATAAGCAAGCGGCTTACGCGACGCTGTATCACGTGCTGGTGGAGATGAGCAAGCTGCTTGCCCCGTTGATCCCCTTCACCACGGAGACAATGTACCAGAATCTGGTGCGCACGCATAACGAGAACGCGCCGGCCAGCGTGCATCACTGCCTGTACCCGCAGGCCGACGAAGTATCCCTGGATCATCGCCTGCTGGACAAGATGCACCTGGCGATCGTCTGCGCCGGCCTCGGCCGGGCGGCGCGCAGCGCGGCCGATATCAAGCTGCGCCAGCCGCTGGCGAGAGCGCGGGTCAATGTGGCCACGCAACGCGAACGAGAAGACCTGCTGGAGCTGGCGGATGTGATCGCGGAAGAGATCAACGTGAAGGAGCTGGAGGTCGTTGCGGAGGTCGGCGAGCTGGTGAATTACAGGGTGTTGCCGAACAACCGGCTGCTGGGTCCGAAGCTCGGCGGCGACTTTCCGGCGGTACGACAGGCGTTACTGGCTCTCGATCCGGCCTGGGTGGCGCACGAGCTACAGGTAACGGGCGAAGTGGCTTTTACGGTCAACGGCAATGAGATCGTTCTGAACGCCGACGAAGTGGTCGTGCAGACGGAATCGAAGGGCGGCCTGGCAGTGGCAAGCGACCAGGGCGTCACCGTGGCGGTGGACACTGAGCTGACCCCGGCCTTGCGCCAGGAAGGTTACGCGCGCGATCTGGTCCGGGCGATCAACAGCCTGCGCAAAGAAGTGGGCCTGGAGATCGCGGACAGGATCGCGTTGTATTATGAGGCGGACGGAGAGGCCGCGGCGGCGCTGCGCAACTTCGCCGGCTACATCCAGGATGAGACGCTGGCTGTCGTGCTACAGCCGGCTGATGAGCGGTCGCCGGCAGGTCGAGACGAGCTGGTGGTGCGCACACTCACGGCGGGCGATCTGCCGATCACGGTCAGTTTTCGCAAAGTGGATGCCTGACGCAGAATCCCGGAAACCTCAAGTTTCCGGGATTCCGCATAATGCGTGTACAATTGTCCAAATTGGACGGAGGAATACGCATGCGCCGATCCCTGCTGCTGTTGCTGCTCATCCTGGTGGGAACAACAGCGCTGGTCCAGGCCCAGAGCCGGGACCGATCCACTGCAATTGACGAAAGCCTGTTGCCGCCGGATATGATCGACGGCGAGTGGACACCCCCTTTTGAGCTGGAACAGGTTGAATGGGAGGAGTTGCCGCCCAATGTCATTGCGGCAGCCGGCGCGGATCATTGCGTTGATGCCCCCTTGCTGGCTTTTCCCGACGGCACGGTTGGTGGGGGCGACGTACTGCCCACCAATAACATGACCACCGACCCGACAGACCCCGACATCAGCGAGTGCATGTTTGGCGCCCCGCCGAGCGTGCAGGGTTTTCGCTCGGTGTGGTATCGTTTCTTTCCCTTGCAGAGTGGAGTGATAGATATCCAGACCACTCTCGACCCGTCCAACTTTGAGACCAGCTACGATACGGTGGTGGCGCTTTATCGCAGCGACGCACCTTTCGGGGAGTGCAACAACCTGACGCTCATTGCCTGCAATGATGACGCTCAAGGCTTCCAGTCTCGGATCAAGATGTTCGTCCGGCAATGGGACAATTACTACATCGAAGTGGTGGATTGGAATTTCGCGGTGAATAATGAGGCTGTCCTGGGCATCTCGGTTTCCTTTGACGTGGGCGAGACGCTGTGGGATGTGCAGGAGCAGGCTTCGATGAGCTGGCAGAAACCGCGCAGCCGTCATGCAGTAGTGGCGATAGGTGATTACATCTATGTCATTGCGGGGCAGACGTCTGTGACCGGCTTTCCCACCCGCGACGGCGCCGTGGATCGCTATCACGCGCCGACCGGCACCTGGGCCCCGATGATGCCCATGGTCGGGGCCGGCTATTCGAACACGACGGCAGCCGTGGTGAATGGGCGCATTTACATACCTGCCGGCTACGTGGGCAACAATTCGGCCTATGACGGCACCCATTGGGTATTCGATCCCAATTTACCCAACGTGCCCTACAATGGAGCCTGGTTTGCCAACCAGAATCCAGTGCCCTGGAATCTGCTGGACGGGCAGCCGTACGCCTGGTCGCAGGCCGTGTCAATGCGGGTTGGCCAAACCGATGGGTATTTCCTGACCGGCGGCGTCTTGCCGGTGGACGCCCAACCGCAGTCAGAGCCGGTCGCTCATTTGCTCTTCTTCGCGCCCAGCGCCGACGGCCATACCGGCGTCTGGAACACGCAGTTGGCCCCGATGTCAATCGCCCGCTACGCGCATGTCGCCGCCGCCGTGACCCGCCAGACGGCCTTCGGTACCGAACAGCAGGTCTGCGTGGCCGGCGGCATTACCAAGGAGAGCAACATCTACCGCTCTCTCAGCGATGCCGAGTGTTACAGCAACATCTCCGGCCAGTGGTCGCCGATCGCCGCCTTGACCTTCAATCGCTTTAACGGCAGCAGCGCCGTCGGCCCGGATGGTCGCTGGTACGTATTTGGGGGCACCACCGTGATTAGCCTGAACGGCTCCAACACCTCGCTTCCGCTGACGGTCACTGAGGTGTACGACCCGGAGACGAACACCTGGCAGGTGCTGGATTCGCGCTACGATCTGCGGGCGCCGGCGCGTGATTGGGCGCGCGGCGCGTTTGTCGGCAATACCATTCACGTCTTTGGCGGTGAAACATTTAATGTTGCCACAAGTACCTGGGGGGTCGTGCCGCTCGTTGAATCGTTGTACATCCCGCCCACCGGCCAGATATTGCCGGCGGTGCGCATGGAGCGTGTGGACGGGTATGAGCCAAACGACACCCTGGAGACCGCCACGCCGATCGGCCTCAACGATCCCCGTAATGATAGCTTTGTGCTCAATGATGACTGGCACGATTTTTTTGCCTTCCACGTGCCGTACAACATGGTCGTGCGGGCGTCGGTAACTGAGATTCCATACGGCAGCGACTACGACCTGTACCTGTATAACTCGGATAAGTTCCTGGTTGGCTACAGTAACAGCATCGGCAACCAGGACGAACACGCCACGTCATTCTTGTTGACGCCCGGTCTCTATTACGCGTTGGTGCAGCGAATAACCACATTCGTGGCGCAGTCGCCGTACCGGATTGTGATTACGCCGCAATAGCCGGGCCGATCCAGTCGTTTGTGGCAAGCGCCGGCGGCCGGGTTCCTAATTGCACGCCAGGGAGCGATGTGTGACTCAACTCCTGCATTTTGCTGACGCCCATATTGATATGGCTAACTGGGGGCGGCATGACCCGGAAACGGGGTTGCCTATTCGGGTGATGGATTTCCTCAACGCTCTGGATCAGATTGTTGAAGCGGCCGTTGAGCGACCGGTGGAGCTGGTGCTTTTTGCCGGCGACGCCTACAAAGATCGCAACCCGCAACCGACCTTTCAGCGAGAATGGGGGAAGCGCATCATGCGCCTGTCAGAGGCAAAGATCCCCACTGTCCTGCTGGTCGGCAACCACGATGTGGCCCCGGCATTGGGCCGGGCGCACACCATGCAGGAATTCAGCACCCTGGCAGTGCCATACGTGCACATAGCCGATGACTTCATGGTGCTTGGTCCCGACAGGCTGGGCGTTCCGCTGCAGATCCTGGCGATCCCCTGGGTCTCGCGCAGCAAGCTGATGCGCCACGTGAGCGAGGCCGGCAAGGCGACCGAGGAGATTTACATCGAAGCTGAAAACATCGTGGGCGAATGGGTAGAGGAGCAACTGGCGGCGCTGGACCCGGCGCTGCCCACCATTTTGCTGGCTCACGCTTCCGTGCATGGGGCCGCTTACGGCACGGAGCGGATGGTCATGCTGGGGCAGGAGTTGGTGCTCAGCAGGAAGGTGGTGAGCGACCGCCGCTTTGATTACGTCGCCCTCGGCCACATTCACAAGCACCAGGAGCTGAACGGCGGAGGGCATCCGCCGGTTGTCTATCCCGGTTCTATTGAGCGCGTTGATTTCGGCGAAGTTGAGGAGCGCAAGGGCTTCGTGCTGGCTGAAGTCAGTAAAGGACAGGCCAACTGGGAGTTCTTTCCGTTGCGCACGCGCCCGTACCTGGATATTCACATCGAGCCGCAGTCCGCCGAGAACTTCATGCAGGAGGTAATGAGCCGGCTGCCTTCCCCGGCTAAAGCACGCGACGCGGTATGTCGTGTCCGGCTCACCTATCCCCATGATTGGGAAGCGTCGTTGGATGAGGCGGCTATCCTGCAACATCTGGACCCGGCGCTAAGCGTACACATTCAAAAGCATCGTACCGTGGATAAGCGGTCGCGGCTCGGCGACACAGCCAACGTGGAGTCTTTGAGCCGCGAGGAGCTGCTGACACTCTTCTGGCGGTCAAGAGAGGTGTCGCCGGAGGAGATGAGCGAGTTGCAGGCGCTGGCCCGGGAGTTGTTTGCCGGCTCGGAGTCATAGCGGTCGGCCGGGTATTCGTGATTCTCCCGGCAAGCGACGTCACGGCATCTCCGGGAAGACAGGTTTGACGAGCATGATCGCAAAGAGACTGGAGCTGACCAATTTTCTTTCTTATCGGCAGACGGCTGTTCTCGATTTCAACGGCATCCACCTGGCGTGCATCTCCGGGGCGAACGGGGCCGGCAAGTCGAGCATCCTGGACGGGATGACCTGGGCGCTGTTTGGCAAGAGTCGCAGCCGCAGCGACGACGATGTCGTCAATCGTCTGGCGATGATCGAGCAGGCGCCGGCTGAAGTCCGCTTTGAGTTTGAGCTGGAAGGCATGTGCTACCGCATAATCCGGCGTAAAAGATATGGTCACTCTGCCGAACTGGAGCTGCAGTTCCAGGCGGGCGACGGGAAATGGGAAACCCTGACGGAGAACAAGCTTCGGGAGACGCAAGCGGCGATCATTGACCTGCTGCGCATGAACTACGACACGTTTGTCAACGCCAGCTTCCTACTGCAGGGCCGGGCGGACGAGTTCATGACCAAAACGCCGGGGAAGCGCAAGGAGATCCTGGCGGAGCTGCTGGGGGTGAGCGAGTGGGACCAGTGGCGCGACCGGGCCGCCGGCCGGCGCAAGCAGGAGGAAAGCGAGCTGCTGCTGCTCGATGCCCGGCTGGCGGACATTGAGCGCGAACTGCAGGAAGAGGATGAACGCCGCCGCCAACGTGCCGAGGCGCAGTTGGAGTTTGACGCGATCTCAGTGCAACTGGATAGTCTGGAGACGCTGCTGGCCAACATGCGGCGGTTAGCCGATGCGCTGGCTCAGCAGGAGAAGACGGCCAGGGGAGTCCAGCAAACGCTTGACCGGCAGGAGGCGAGCCTGGCCAGGTTGGAGCGGAGCCGCGCGGAACGCCGGCAGGAACGCGATAAACTGGCAGAAATCCTGCAGGAAGCGCCGGCCATAGAGGCCGCTCAGAAGGAGCACGACGCGGCCGCCGGCCGCTGGCAATTCTGGCAGGATAAAGCGGCTCAGTTGAATACCCTGCAACAGGCGCGGCGCCCTCACGAGCTGACCATCGAGCGAATCTGCAGCAGGCTTGAACAGCAGGAAAGGACGTTGCGCCAGCGGGCCGGCGCCATCGGCCAGATGGAGCATGAACGCACTTCGCTGGTCGAGCAAAGGGGCGCGATGGCCGGGCAACTGAGTGAGCTGGTCCGGCAACTGGCCGAATTGGCCGAGCGGGAGCAAATGTGGCACGATGCGCGGGCGGCGCTGCAGGCGCTGGAGGGGGCGCGAGAGCTAAGGCAGAAGGAATTGGCCCGGCTGCGCGCGGAGGCATCGCGAATCGCCGGATTGCAGCTGGAACAGATAGCGGTAAGCAAAAATCTGGAGCAGGCAATCGCAGCCGGCGACGATGTGAGCCGGAAGTTGGCCGCGCTTTCCGAACAACGACAACAACACGCCGCCGGGCTGGCTGAAAGGGACAATTTACGGGTCGAGCTGCCCCGGCTGCGCGAAGAAATGGATCAGCTCAAGGAGCGCATTGAGCGGCTGGAGGTGGAGACGGGTGGGCAGTGCCCCCTCTGCGGGCAGGAGCTCAGCGAAGCGCACCGCCGGCAGGTGATGGCCGAGTTGCGGCAAGAGGGAACCGGCAAGGGCGACCGCTTTCGGGCCGGCCAGGTCAGGGTCAGCGTTCTGGAGAAGGAGATTGAGGCGCTGGCGGAAGCGCTGAAGCAAGCCAGCCGGTTGGAGAAGGAACTACAGATACAACAGCAACGCCAGGCATCGGCGAGAGCCCGGCTTGACGAAATCACGCGCCAGAGCGATGCTTGGGAGGAGGACGGGCCGCAACAGGTCGCCGCGCTCGAGGCAGAGCTGGCCGATGAGCGCGAGCTGAAGGAGAGACAAGAGGCGGTCGCCGGTCTGCAGAGACTCTTGCAGGAGAAGCGCGGCAAGGAGGCAGCGCATAAGCAGTCTCAGGAGCAACTGGCTGGGATAGAAGCCCGGCTGACCGAGATCGATCGCACCCTTGTCGCCTGGCGGGAGCGAGAATCCGTCGAACTGGCACGGGTCAGCCGGCGGTTGGAAGCCGGCGACTTTGACCCTGCGGCGCAGCGGGCATTGGCGGACAGCGACCAGGAAATAGCGGCCCTGGGCTACAAGCCGGAAAGTCATCAGAAGGCAAAAGACGAGCTGGAGCGACTGGCCACGGCCCCGAGACGCTACCAGGAGCTGAAGCAGGCGGAGGCGGCGATCAAGCCCATCGATCAGGGGATGGCGGACCTGGCGGAGCAGATTGCCGGTCAGGAGCGGGAGGTGAAGGAACTGGAGCGGCAACTTGAGGACGCCAACGCGCAGATCGCCCTGCTTGGCGCGGACGCAAGCGAGCTGCCGGCGACCGAGGCAGCGGTAAACAAACTGCGCGAGGAGAAGCTGGCAGCGAACCGCAGGGTCGGGGCTGCTCAGCAGCGTTTGGCAGTGCTGGATGCGCAGCGCAAGCAGAAGCAGAAGCTGCAGGAAGAGCGCGGGAGACAGACCCTGTTGATCCAGCGGCTGAAGGTGCTGGAGAACTCTTGCGGGCGGGACGGGGTGCAGGCGCTGCTGATTGACCAGGCTCGGCCGGAAATTGAGGATGACGCCAACCAGTTGCTGGAGAGGCTAACCGGCGGAGATATGCGGGTGACCATCCAGACGCAACGGCCGCAGAAGACCCGAGAGGCGCTGGCCGAGACGCTGGAAATCCTGATCAGCGACGCAGCCGGCGAGCGCCCTTATGAGAATTACAGCGGCGGCGAGCAATTTCGGGTCAACTTCGCGGTACGGTTGGCGCTCTCCCGGCTTCTGGCCCGGCGGGCAGGCGCGCGATTACAGACCCTGATTATTGATGAGGGCTTCGGCAGCCAGGACCCGCTTGGCCGGCAACGGTTGGTGGAGGCGATCAACGCCATCCAGGACGACTTCGCCCGCATCCTTGTAATCACTCACATTGACGAATTGCGCGATGCCTTCCCGAATCGGGTAGAGGTAAACAAGGGGCAAGCCGGCTCCACTATCTCCCTGTATTAGGCGCGGCAGGGAATTGTCGCCGGGGGTCAACGCCGGCGTTGCATGGCCGCCTCTACCTGTTGCCAGCCCTCCCCCGTCTTTTGGAACTTCATTACGTCCCGCACTTCCGCCAGCAGCGCCTCGATGGGTACCAGCCGGCCGATGGTCACATAGCTCTCCCCACCCACCGGCGTGCTGGTGCGCTTCTCGCTGAAGCGTTCCAACTGGGCGAGGAACCAGGGACGCACGACGCTCATCGGCAAGCAGTACAGGTCGCCGCTCTCCACGAACAAATAGAATAGCCATTCGGCCCTGGTGTATAGGAAGCAGCCGGCGGTGCCTTTGCCCTCATTGCTGACCGTTTCAAAGAAGAAGTTGCCGGTCTGATGGTAGCGATCCCCCTTGATCTCCACCGGGATGATGCGCAGCCGATCGCGCTCCAGAATGGTCCACAACAGATCTATGTCGTGCTCCTGGTAGGCCGGGTCGTCTTCCACATTGTGCACGGCGACCGTTTGCGGCCAGACAGCAAAGAGGAAGGTGGTTACTTCGGTCGCCGCCCGGCGGGCCACGCTGGTGGTGTAATCAACCGAGTGCTGTTTGAGTTGATTGTCGCTGGTCACGCCCCGGTCCAGACTACCGCCCGCAACGCGAAGAGGGCGAGGTCCTCGAAGGCCTCCTGCGCTTCTTCCACAGGATCGGAGCTGTTCATCAGGCTGAGCACGACTTCATCGAACGCTCCAGCCAACGCTTCCGCGGAGCGGCGCGTGTTTTGAGGCACTATCAGGCCCTGGGTCAGCGCGGCCTCCAACGGCCGCTGCCAGGTGGTAATCATACGCTCGCGAAATTCAGCCTGCTTGCTCGCCAGGGAGGGGATGGCGCCAACGCCGCCCAGCAGCAACAGATGAATCGCTGCCGGCTCGTAGATAGCCAGGTTCAGGTAAGCCTGGATGCCGGCCCGCACTTGTTGCGGCAGCGTGCTGCGGCCACGCACGGCTTGGCCGATCGCCTGCAGCAGAAAATCGGCCGTCTCCTCGTACAGATAGTTGAACAGCATTTCCTTGTCGGGAAAGTAGAAATAGAAGGTGCCGATGGCCACATCCGCGACCTGCACGATGTCGCGCACAGTGGCGGCGTGGTAGCCCTTTTCGGCGAATACCTGCACGGCGGCCTGCATCATCGCCGTCCGCTTGGCGTCTTTCTTCTGGCGGGTCTTGTCAGTGCTTCGATAGGCCATTGTGCCGGGAGGATAGACCAGTGACTATGAACTGTCAACCTGGGGCAGGCCCGGCTGGGGGCGGTTGTGCGCCGCCTCATAGAAGAACAGACCGGCAGCCACGGCCAGGTTGAGCGAAGACGCATCCCCCAGCATCGGAATGAAAGCCCGGCTGTCGGCGCGGCCCAGGATGATTTCCGGCAGGCCCTCCCCTTCGCTGCCCAGCCACAATAAGAGTGGGAAGCGGTATATCTCCGATTCGCGGTAGTGGGTATGGGCGTGGGCTGAGCTGGCCAGGGTGTGAATCTGGTTTTCTCCCGCCCAATCCCATAAATCGGCCGGCGACGCCGCAGCCGCCAGCGGCACGGAAAAGACAGCGCCCATGCTGGCCTTGACCGCCGTCGGATGGTAAGGATCGACGGTATCCCCGACCAGTATCACCCCGGAGGCATTGACGGCGTCGGCGGTGCGCAGGATGGCGCCCAGATTGCCGGGATCGGAGACTTCGACCAAGGCCGCAAAAACGGCATTGGTCGTCACGAGCTCCTGTAAGCCGGAGAGCGGGCGCAGATCTTCCTGCACGATGGCCGCCAGCCCCACGGGGTGCTCTCGCTCGCTAATGGCGGCGAATACAGGGCCGGCCAGCGTGACAACCTGGCCGCCGGCACTTTGATACTGCTCGACCGCCTCTCGTCCGCCGGCGCTGGTCAGCAGATCGGGGGCGTAGAGCAGCATCTCGATGCCGGCATTGTGCGCGATGGCCGCGAGTACAGGGCGGATACCCTCGACGAGAAAGACACCCTCGCGCTGCCGGTATTTTTTCTGCCGGAGATGTTTGATTCGTTTGACCAGGGGGTTGCTGAAGCTGGTAATCATGCCGCGGCGGGCATAGGCGAAGGGAATCGGCGCGCCTATGAAGTGTCGTCCGTGTCGTCGTCGCCGGCGGCTGCGCGATTCATCACCCGCTCAATCACCGGCTCCGGCGTGTCCAGCGGCGACCGAAGCGCGGCATCCAGCACCTCTTCCATGCGCGTGACCTGCAGGAAGTTCATTCCCTGGCGCAGTTTTCGGGGTATTTCCAACAGGTCATTCTCGTTGCGCTGGGGCATGATGAAGGTATGGACGCCGGCTCGCCGGGCGGCCAGCGCTTTTTCGCGGATACCGCCGACCGGCAGTACGCGGCCACGCAGCGTGATTTCGCCGGTCATGCCGACCTCGCGGCGCACGGGCCGGTTGGTGAAGGCCGAGATAAGGGCGGTTGCCAGGGTAACGCCGGCCGAGGGGCCGTCCTTAGGCACAGCGCCTTCCGGAATATGGATATGCACATCGATCTGCTCAAAGACGCTGTCGTCAATGCCCAGCACCTCCGCCCGGCTGCGGGTATAGGTCATGGCGGCCTGCGCGCTTTCCTGCATGACCTCGCCCAATTGGCCGGTCAGCGTCAGCGTGCCCTTGCCGGCCATCAGGTTCACCTCGATGAACATCGTATCGCCGCCGTTGGGCGTCCAGGCGACGCCGGTAGCCACCCCGACCTCATCGTCTTCACGGAGGGTTTCCCTGGTGAATAAAGGCGGGCCGATCAGGTCGGCGAGCTTCTCCGCGCGCACGCGATGCGGATAGCGTTTCTTTTCAGCCACGCGCCGGGCAGTCTTCCGGCATATGTTGGCGATCTCACGCTCCAGGTTGCGCACGCCGGCTTCATAGGTGTAATCCCGGATCAGCGTTTGTAGGGTATCTAGCTCGAAGTGAATACCACGCTCGCTTAGCCCGTGCTGGCTCAGCTGGCGCGGGATCAAGAAGCGGCGGGCGATCTCGATCTTCTCCTCTTCGAGGTATCCGGGAAATTCGACTACCTCCATGCGGTCCAGCAACGCCGGCGGAATGGGGTCAAGTGTATTGGCGGTGGCGACAAACAGGACGCGCGAGAGGTCGTAGTCAAGGTCCAGATAGTGATCGACAAAGGCCTTGTTCTGCTCCGGATCGAGCACTTCCAGGAGGGCGGCGGCTGGGTCGCCGCGGAAGTCTTGTCCGATCTTGTCCACTTCGTCCAGGACAAACAGGGGATTCACCGTCCCTGCCCGGCGCATGGCCTGAATGACGCGTCCCGGCAGCGCCCCGATGTAGGTGCGACGATGGCCGCGGATCTCTGCCTCATCACGCACACCGCCCAGGCTGACGCGCAGAAAGTCGCGCTCCAGCGCCCGGGCGATGGAGCGGCCCATGGAGGTCTTGCCGGTGCCGGGTGGGCCGACAAAGCAGAGAATGGGCGTCTTCATCTGGTTGGCCGCGATCTGTTTGACGGCGATAAACTCGAGGATACGTTCCTTCGCCTTTGTTAGACCGTAATGGTCTTCGTCGAGGACCTGCGCCGCATGGGCCACATCCAGGTTGTCTTCGGAGAGTTCGGTCCAGGGGAGATCCAGGATCCAATCGAGGTAGGTGCGGATGATGCCGACTTCCGGCGACATGGGCGGCATGGCCTGCAGGCGGGCCACCTCTTTGTCAGTGCGGGCGCGCACGTCAGCCGGCATCGGCTTGGCCAGCAGGGTCTCCTTTAGCTCGTCCAACTCCTGCGCGAAGATGTCCATCTCGCCCAGTTCGCCCTGGATAACGCGCATCTGCTCGCGCAGGAAGTGCTCGCGCTGCGAGCGATCCATTTCCTCCTGCACGCGGGAGTGAATCTGGTCTTCCAGCTCCAGCACGTCCAGCTCTCTGGCGAGCACACTGTTCACTTTGTGGAGCCGGGCGTTCGGGTCAATCGTCTCCAGGATGTCCTGCCGGGTAACGACGGCCAGATTCATGGTGGAGGCGATGAAGTCGGCCAGCCAACCCGGCTCGTCAATGTTGATGGCGTAGGTGTAGGCGTCTTCCGGCAGGCTGCGGTTCAGGTCGACGATACGCTCAAAGGAAGCCATCACGGCCCGCATCAACGCTTCCGTGCTGGGCTGCCAACTCTCCGGTTCGTAGATGGCCCGCGCCCGCACGCGGATGTACGGCTCCCACTGCGTAAACTCCAGTAATTGGACTCTGCGTCGCCCCTGGGCGAGCGCGCTGTTCGAGTTGTCGGGCATGCGCAACGTGCGCCCGATCGCCACCTCGGTGCCGACGTCAAATATGTCTTTGGCGACCGGATTCGGTTCGTCGGCGTCGCGTTGGGCGGCGACAATCAGGTTCTCGCCGTTAGCGACGGCGGCCTGTAGGGCTGCCAGCGAGCGATCCCGGCCGATAAAGAGCGGGACCACCATTTGCGGATAGAGCACCATGTCACGCAGCGGTAAGAAAGGGCATTCAATGATCGATTCCTCATCGCCCTTCTTTTTACTCACTCGCTTTTCACCAAAATCCATGGTCCCCAACAAATCGGGGAACTGCATGAATTCAAAGTCGTCATTTTCCATCGAATCCCTGATCGCCTCAGGTGGTAGTCAAGTCCACAAGGGGCTAGAAGAGCGATTGTAGACTGTCCCAACGATTAAGCAAATCGCCTACGACGAAGATGGAGCCGGTGATACAGATGAGATCGTCCGGCCCGGCGGCGGCTATTGCTGCGGTCACAGCCTGCAGCACATCCGAGTGAGTGCTCACGTCAAACCCTGACTCAGCCGCCATCGCGGCTAGCTCCTCCGGTGCCGCTCGCCGCGGATGGTCTGCGCCGGTGATGAAGGAACCGGCGGCGGCCGGCAGAAAGATGCCCAACATCTCATGAATGTTCTTGTCGGCGGAGAAGCCCAATACGAACCAGAGACGCTCGTAGCTGAAATCCGTCTGCAGGGCGGACACCAGGCGAGCGGCCGAATCCGGGTTGTGCGCGCAATCGATGAGGATGGTCGGCGAACCCGGCTGCCTGCGCAGCGTCTGTAAGCGACCGGGCCAGTGGACCTGGGCCAGCCCTTGCCGGATGGCGGAGAGGGTGACGGATGGAAAATGCTGAGCGGCCTGACAGAGGGCGGCGATGGCGACCACGGCATTCTCCCGCTGAAAGTCGCCGGCCAACGGAATCCGAAAGCGACTGCCGGCGGGTACGCAACCCGGCTCAGGACTAAGGGTGATCTCGATGTGTTGAACCTGCCCACCTTCGACGGCATGACCGGACATCTGCCAGTCGCGACCGGCAACGGTCAATGCTGCCCCCTGGCGGGTCGCTATCTCTTCCAGCACGCGCATCGCTTCCGGGCGCTGATTCGCGCTGACTACGGGTACGCCCGGCTTGATGATGCCCCCTTTTTCGGCGGCGATCAGCTCTAGCCGGTCGCCCAACAAGCCGGTGTGGTCCAGGCTGAGACTGGTGATCACCGAGACCAGTGGGGTGATGGCGTTGGTGGCGTCGAGACGACCACCCAGCCCGACCTCAACCACGGCGGCATCTACCCGCTGGTTGGCGAAATGCAGGAAGGCGACAGCCGTAACCAGTTCAAACCAGGTGATGCCGGGCACTTGCGGCACAATGTCGGGCAGGCGGTCTACCAGGTCGCAGAACTCCTCCCGGCTGATGCGCCCGTCGCTGTCGGCCGGGGTCAACACCCGAATCCGCTCGCGCATGTCCTGTAGGTGAGGGGAGGTGTATAATCCTACCGTCAGGCCGGCGGCGCGCAGCGCGAAGGCGCACATGGCAGCGACAGACCCCTTTCCTTTTGTGCCGGCGATGTGGATAGCGGCGAACTGCTGTTGGGGACTGCCGAGCAAGCCCAGCAAGTGGCCTGGGCGGGCCGGGTCCATCTTCTCCGGCGCGTAAATCTCCGTCATCTTCCGCTCGTAGTTGACGAAGCCGTACAGATAGGCCAGGGACTCTTGATAGCGAGTTTCTATTTGCATGGGCGGCATTGTAGCCGAACAGGGAAGGAGTACAACCAGAGCAGGCGACAGACGGGTATCAGGCGGCTGTCTGTTGCGCGATCAGTTGCAGAAAGTACTGATGAAAGCGCGAGTCGCCGGTCAGCTCGGGATGAAAGGCGGTCACCAGGAGATGACCCTGCTGAGCGGCGACGGGGGTGCCGTCCGCCAGGCGGGCGATAACGTGCGCGCCGGCTTGCTCGTCGGCGCTGATCAGGCGCGGCGCGCGAATGAAGATCGCTGGGAAGGGTTCATCGCCGAGCGCGTCGTCGAACACCGGCGCCGCCAGCCCCACCTCAAAGCTATCCACCTGCCGGCCGAAGGCATTGCGCTCCACGGTAATGTCCATGACGCCCAGCAGCGGCTGGTCCATGCCGATGTCCCGGGCCATAAAGATCATGCCGGCGCACGTGCCCCAGACGGCCTTCTCCGCGGCGAACTCGCGTAGCGGCTCCATCAGGTTGTAGAGGACGGCCAGCTTACCGATGGTGGTGCTCTCGCCGCCGGGAATAATCAGCCCGTCCAAGTCTTGCAGATCAGCCGGCAGGCGCACTTCGACCGCCTCAACTCCAAGCGACTGCAATATCTTGATATGCTCAATGAACGCCCCTTGCAGGGCCAGGACGCCGACTTTCATTCGCTCTCCAACGAAATGGGGGAATGTGTGGTGAACCGCGCGTTCACCACACCGAAGTGCTTACCAGCCTCGCACGGCGAGCTGCTGCTCTTTGGGCAGGGTGCTGGCGGAAATGCCGACCATCGGCTCGCCCAGCTTTTCGCTGACGCGGGCCAGGATCTCCGGGTTGTTGTAATGGGTTGTGGCCTCGACAATAGCGCGGGCCCGGCGAGCGGGATCGCCGCTCTTGAAGATGCCGGAGCCGACGAAGATGCCGTCCACGCCGAGCTGCATCATCAGGCCGGCGTCCGCCGGAGTGGCGATGCCGCCGGCGGCGAAGTTGACCACCGGCAGCCGGCCCAATTCCTTGGTCTCGACCACCAGCTCGTAGGGAGCGCCGATTTCCTTGGCGTAGGTCATCAGCTCCTCATCCGGCGTCAATTGCAGCCGCTTGATGTCGCCCAACACGGCGCGGGCGTGGCGCACCGCTTCCACCACGTCGCCGGTGCCGGCTTCGCCCTTGGTGCGAATCATCGCCGCACCTTCGCCGATGCGGCGCAGCGCCTCGCCCAGGTTACGGCAGCCGCAGACAAAGGGCACCTTGAAGTTGTGTTTCAGGACATGGTGCGCCTCATCCGCCGGGGTCAATACCTCGCTTTCGTCAATGAAGTCAACGCCAATCGCCTCCAGGATCTGCGCTTCAACGAAGTGGCCGATGCGGCATTTGGCCATGACCGGGATGCTGACGGCGGCGATGATCTCCTTGATCAGGCCGGGATCAGACATGCGGGCCAGGCCGCCGTCGCGACGGATGTCGGCCGGCACGCGCTCCAGGGCCATGACAGCAACCGCGCCGGCTTCTTCCGCGATAACCGCCTGGTCGGGCGTCACCACATCCATGATCACTCCACCCTTCAACATCTGAGCCAGACCGCGCTTCACGCGCACACTGCCGACTTCACCCTGCGCCCCATTCTTCTTGCCGTTCTCCATTGCTCACATCTCCTTAAGAGTTGGTTTTCTGTGTTCCTGCTTCAATTGTAAGGGCCTGACAAAGTGGAGACAAGCAAATTGGTATAGTGAACTGCGTTCAGTGGCGAGGAAAAACTAACCAACTGTCGGTCTGGTGTTTACTGAGGCGTGCGAGCGCCGGCAGCCGGCTTCTCCAGCACCAATAGGTGCGAAATGCCGAGGGCGCGGAGGGGGGTCTTCTCGGCGGCATATAGGGCGCGTTTCAGCACGCGTCCTGCTCGCGGGTAGCGCCGCTCTATGTTGTCGTAGCCGCCAAAGATGTGGGTGTGCTCAACCACGCGCACCGGCAGGCCGGCAAAGAGGGCGCGCAAGGAGCCAGCGGTGTATGTGCGCACGTGCGGGGCCAGCCGGTTGCGGAGGGAGTTGGGCAGGTAGTTGACCAGCGGGATATTGCCGAATTTATACTGCCCACGCCAGTAGATGCCGTGCTGTTCCACCGGATACCAGCGGTTGGGGCAGAAGATCAGGATGCGCCCGCCGGGCCGGCAGACGCGCACCATCTCGCGGGCGTAGCGGGCATCGTCGGTTACGTGCTCGATAACCTCATTACTCAGGATGAAGTCAAAGGCGTCGCCCGGAAAGGGGAGCGTTTCGCCCTCCGCCAGCACGATGCCGGTCGCGTGCGGCAGGGCCTGCACAGCCCGCTCGTGCTCAACCTCGATACCGAATCGCTGATCCGAATAGGGGGCAAACGCCTGTAGATAGGTACCCAGCCCACAGCCGTTGTCCAGAACGCGGCCGGCGAGATCGCTCCACTGCCGGATCATGTGCAGCCGGCGTTCCTGTCCGGAACGCCACACATAGCCCGGCTCGCCGCGCAGGGCGGCCTTGTCCGAATGGCTCATTCGATGCCGTAAACGCTATCGCCGCTCATCGAGCGCGCTCATCAGCCGCCGACGATCTCGTCGTATTTGCGGCGGACTTCCTGTATGTCGTGCCAGGTGAGCGCCTTTGGGCCGTCCGGCTCGCGGGACGGGTTGCGCAGCAGGTAAGAGGGGTGGAACATGGGCATAACCCAGCGACCATGCCAGGCGTGCCACTGGCCGCGCAGGCGGCTGATGCCGGTCAGATTGAGCAGAGATTCGGTGGCGACATTGCCGGTCAGCAGCATGATGGCGGGATCGACCAGGCGGATGATCTCCAGCAGATAGGGGCGATAGCCTTCGATCTCTTCTTTCGTAGGCTTGCGAAAGGAATTGGCGTCCTCTCCCGGCGGCAAGCGAAAGACCGAATTGGAGATGAACACGTCGCGCTCAGGGTCGAAGTGGGCGGCCTCCAGGATCTTGTCCAACAATTGACCGGCGCGGCCGACGAACGGCTTTCCCACCCGATTTTCTTCCGGGCCGGGGGCCTCGCCAATGATCATCAGCCGGGCCAGCGGGTTGCCGCGATAGATGACTACGTTTGTGCCGGCGGCATGCAACGGATCGTCGGTCATCTTCATCATGTGATCGACCAGCGCGTCCAGGGAAGCATAGTATTTGGGTCGTTCTTCAAATAGACCGAATTGCATTGTCCCTCCTCTCGTGCCAACCGATGTCTGTATCTTACCGTAGGGCAAGGATGGCAGGCAAACAAAAAGTGGAGGCGTTCAGAGCCTCCACTTCTTGTTTGCCTGCTGCGCCGGAGCGGTTACATATAGCGGTTCAGCAATTGAGCCAGCTTCTCTCTGGAAGGACGCAGCTTCTCATCCGGCAGTTGCGCCAGCGGCACATCGCCGATGTTGCTCACTTCCGCCAGGCCGGGGCGATCGGGATTGAAGTAGATCAGGCCGGTGATGAACTCGTGGTTGCGGTCAGCGCGGTCCAGCCGGACCATAGCCGCTTCACGATCGGTGGGGTCGTAATCCGCTTCCAGCTTGCGCAGGCGGACAAAGGAGCCGTCATGCAACTCCACCGTCCGCAGCTCGCCCGGCGCGTATTCGTCGATCATGATCTCATCGCGTTGGGGCACGTAGCCGATCTCATGTAGACGCTCGGCGTGCTCCTTGCCAAAGCCGTAGCTTTTCGTGGAGGTGTCCTCATTGTTGAAGGCGACGCAGGGGCTGATGATGTCCAGTACGGCCGTGCCGCGGTGGCTGAGGGCGGCCTTTAACAATTCGCGCACCTGGGCGGCGTCGCCGGAGAAGGAACGGGCGACGAAGCCGCAACCGGCGATGATCGCTTCCAGGCAGATGTCAACCGGCGGAAACTCATTGGTGCCGGCGTATTTCAGTGTCTGGCCTTCGTCGGCGGTGGCGGAGAACTGCCCTTTGGTCAGGCCGTAGACGCCGTTATTCTCCACGATGTAGACCATGCGCACGTTGCGCCGGCAGAGATGTTTGAACTGACCCATGCCGATGCTGCCCGTGTCGCCGTCGCCGCTGACGCCGATGGCGCGCAGCTTGTGGTTGGCCACGAGCGCGCCGGTGCCGATAGCCGGCATACGACCATGCAGAGAGTTGAAGCCGTGCGATAGGCCGAGGAAGTAGGCAGGCGATTTGCTGGAGCAGCCGATACCACTCAACTTGATAATCTCATTGGGGCGGATGCTCAGCTCGTAGGCGACCTGTATGACCTGATTGGCGATTGAGTTATGGCCGCAGCCCTGGCACAGGGTCGTCGCGCTGCCCTTGTAATCTGAAAATTCCAGGCCAATGCTATTGACCCGTTGGCGGCCTCTGGTGACTGTGCTCATCAATTCTGCTCCTTATCCATGATCGCTTCTACCACCCAGCGGGCGGTGAAGGGCATGCCGTCGAGATAAGCGATCGAGCGCAATCTCGTGGCCAGTTCCGGCGCATCCAGCGTGAGAATGCTGTGCAATTGGCCGTCGCGATTCATCTCAATGACATAGACCCGCTCGTGCCGCTCAATGAAACGGCGCACCTCTTCGCTCGCCGGCAAAGCCCGCACGCGCAGGAAATCGGTTTTGATGCCGGCGTCCGCCAGCCGGAAGCGCGCCTCTTCAATGGCGGGCAGCGTCGAGCCGAAGGCGATAATGCCGAAGTCAGCGTTTTCGACTTCCTCGACGACCGGTCCCGGGGCCAGTCGCCGGGCGGTCTCGTGTTTGCGCTTGAGCCGATCCATATTATTGAACCAGTCAGCCGGGTCTTCGCTGTAGCGGGCCAACTCATCGTGGCCGGTGCCGCGCGCAAAGTAGGCCGCCAGGGGGTGTTCATTGCCGGGCAAGGTGCGATAGCCGATGCCGTCCCCGTCGAGGTCTTTGTAACGAGCAAAGCCCTTCTGCGCCACATCTTCCGCCGAGAGCACCTTGCCGCGGATGATGGGCTCCTGTGGGTACTCGAAGGGGGGCGTCATCCAGGTGTTCATGCCCAGGTCCAGGTCGCTGAGCACGAAGACCGGCGTCTGTAGTTGGGCGGCCAGGTTAAATGACGTGGTGCCGAACTCGAAGCACTCCGCCACCGTTCCCGGCAACAAGATCACGTTCTTGCTATCGCCATGACCCAGGAAATAGACGAAGAACAGGTCGCCCTGTGAGGTGCGCGTCGGCAAGCCGGTGCTGGGGCCGACGCGTTGGATATCCCAGATGACCGCCGGCACTTCGGCGAAGTAACCCAGGCCGGCGAATTCAGCCATCAGCGAAATGCCGGGGCCGGAGGTGGCGGTCATGGATCGCGCGCCGGCCCACCCGCCACCGATCAGCATACCGATAGCGGATAACTCGTCCTCCGCCTGGATCACCACGCAGGTGTTCTCGCCTGTTTCCGGGTCGCGACGCAGGTCCATGTGGGCGTTCACGGCATCGACCAGGCTTGTGGAAGGTGTGATCGGGTACCAGGCCACCAGGCTGACGCCGCCGAAGAGCGCGCCCAGGGCCGCCGCCTCGTTGCCGGTGATCAACATCTGGTCGGTCACTCTGGAAGCGGTGATGCGCTCGACGCGATAGTTCTCCTGCGGCTCCAGGTTCTCCGCGCACCAATCGTAAGCGAGACGGATCACATCCATATTCGGATCGACAATCCTTCGCCGGCCCCGAAAGTGGTACATGAGCGCCTCATCAATCGCCTCCAGCTCGATGCCGCAAATCTGGGCCATCGCGCCGACATAGATCATGTTGGAATAGCGGTCGCGGAATTTGCCCTTGGCGTCCACGTTGCGGAGGAGCTGCTGCACCGGGATGGCGTACATGGTGATATCGTCCCGTTGCGGCGTCCCGCGCCAGTCGGCATTGTAGATGCAGATGCCGCCCGCCGGCAACGTTTGAATGTCCCTGGCGATGGTCGCCTCGTTAAAGGCGATGAGCACTTCGGATGTCTCACGCCGGGCGACATGACCCTCATGGCACACGCGGATGTGATACCAGGTGGGCAACCCCTGGATATTGGACGGGAAGATGTTCTTGCCGTTTACCGGGATGCCCATCTTGAAGAGGGCGCGCAGCAAGATCAGGTTTGAGGTCTGGCTGCCGGTGCCGTTGGGCGTCGCGACGACAAAGGCGAAGTCGTTGACAACGGATTGGCGACCGGTAGGCTGTTCCAGTGCAGGCTGCTCAGAGGCAGACCGCACCGCGGGTTCCATGATACCCATAATTGTTGTTCTCCTGACGTGAAATACGTGAGCCACGCCCAAAGGCGTTTTCTTGGCAGAATGAAATTGCTATCTAAACAAAGTGATTGTTGAAAGCGCCTTCAGCCCTTATCTATTATCAGGGCCTCTCAAAGATGCGACAATGCCTTTTTGCACGCCACTCGGGGAAGCTTCGAAAGGAATGCCGTTGACTATTATGTCGCGCTCATCCGCCGCGGCGGCAATGGAAATCGTACGCGGGCCGGTGGTGGTGTACCAGGAAAGCTCTACGCTCCCCGGCTCTTCGCGAATCTCCCCGTATTGCAGGAGCACAAATTCATTCACTTGCTCCAGATGGCGGCGCGCCTCGACTTCAGCGAGTAAGTCGACGCCGCCGACCGGAGCAGCCCAATCATCCGGCGATCGCCATGCCGGCTGCGCGAAATCGGGCTCCAGCGGCTGCCCTTCTGCGGAAAAGAGCTTGGCCAGCACCGGCGTTGTGGTAACAGCCGGGGCCGCTATGGTCTCCGCCTCCGCGACGACAGTACTTTCTACGGGCGCTTCCAGGGCAAGCTGCGCCGGTTCAGCGGACTCAGCGCCAGATGCCCGCCTTCTTCGGAATAGGCGCAGCAGGATGAACAGCAGGACCACCAGGCCGGCGGCAAGCAGAGCTAAAAGGCCAAGCTGGACGCCTGTATTGTCAAGCCCGATGTCGGGGATAATCTGAGCCGGCCAGGAATTCACCAAATTAACTCGCAGCTACCTGCAAATGAGCAGTTTGCTAGAGTAACAATTCTACTACGAGAAAATAGGGATCGCAATCGGCGTTTGGGTACAATCGCCTGGCTTTTCGATTGACCAACTAGAATATATGTTCTATAATGTTGTGAGTGCGGCTCTTCTGTAGGGAACCCGCAGCAACACATCCAGAATCGTGCAAAGGAGTGAATATGAGTAGCGTAAGGGTCTTGGTTGGTACACGCAAGGGCGCGTTTATCCTGGAATCCGACGGTAAGCGCGAAAAATGGGCGGTCAGCGGCCCTCATTTCGGCGGGTGGGAGATCTATCATTTGAAAGGCTCACCGGTCGACCCGGATCGACTGTACGCATCGCAATCCAGCGATTGGTTTGGACAGGTGGTTCATCGGTCTGATGACGGCGGGAAGAGCTGGGTGACGGTGGGCAATGAGTTTTCGTACGCCGGCGAGACAGGCACCCACCAATGGTATGACGGTACGCCCCACCCCTGGGAATTCAAGCGGGTGTGGCATCTTGAGCCGTCTTTGACCGATGCGGATACGGTCTATGCCGGCGTGGAGGATGCGGCCATCTTTCGCTCGACCGACGGCGGGCAGACATGGCAGGAGTTGCCCGGTCTGCGCAGCCACGGCACAGGACCTGATTGGATGCCGGGGGCGGGCGGTTTGGGCCTACACACGATCCTGTTGGACCCGGGCAATCCGGGACGCATCTTCATCGCCATTTCGGCGGCGGGCGCTTTCCGCAGCGACGACGCCGGCGAGAGCTGGCTGCCTATCAACCGCGGCCTGAAGTCTGAATATATCCCGGACCCGGAGGCTCAGGTCGGCCATTGCGTGCACCGTATTGCCTTGCATCCCGCGCGACCGGATGTGCTGTTCATGCAGAAGCATTGGGACGTGATGCGCAGCGACAACGCCGGCGATTCCTGGTACGAGATCAGCGGTAACTTGCCCAGCGACTTCGGTTTTGTCGTGGATGTGCATGCACATGAGCCGGAGACGGTGTATGTCATACCCATCAAGAGCGATTCTGAGCATTACCCGCCGGAGGGCAAGCTGCGTGTGTACCGCAGTCGCAGCGGCGGAAACGAGTGGGAAGCGTTGACCAACGGCCTGCCGCAGCGCGACTGTTACGTCAATGTGCTGCGCGACGCGATGGCGGTAGATGCGCTCGATCCGTGCGGCGTTTACTTCGGCACAACCGGCGGACAGGTATACGCGTCGAATAACGCCGGCGATAGCTGGTCCGCGATTGTGCGCGACCTGCCGGCGGTGTTGTCGGTAGAAGTGCAGACGCTGTCATGATCCGGGTAGTCATCCCGCACCATCTGCGAAACCTGGCCGGCGTGGGCGCGGAAGTGCAACTGCAGGTCGAAGGGCCGGTCACGCAACGCGCGATCCTTGACGCGCTTGAGGCGCGCTATCCGGTGCTGCGCGGGACGATCCGCGACCATGTCACGCAGCAGCGCCGACCCTTCTTGCGTTTCTTCGCCTGCAAAGAAGACCTATCGCATGAGTCGCCGGACGCGCTCCTGCCGGCGGAAGTCGCGTCGGGAAGCGAGCCGTTTCGGGTCATCGGGGCGATTGCCGGCGGCTGATTGAGACACAGAATGACTGCTAGAGTTGCCAACTCCCCTCCAAGAGCCGGCGCCGGCGAAAAAGGGGGCGGAAGTTGGCAACTCTGTTGTGAGGGGCCGGAGAAAATGAGTACGAGCGCGACGGTGTGAAGGATGCCGCGCGGCGCGACCTGGTGGGTAGCTATCCGAGTAGAATGGGCTTATCAGTGCGGCATATCTGCCGTCTGCATTTCCCCTACCGGGCCCGAGCCGTGAACCGGTTGACCGGCAAAGACGAGAATATAGGCGGGCGGTTTCCCCGGCATGGTTAGCTCACGGTCATGCACAAAGCCCAATCGCTGATAGAGGGCCAGGGCGCGCTCATTCTGCTGTAGGACGCCGATCTCCACCTCCCCAATGCGCAGGTCGGCGGCGATTTCGAGCATGAGAGTGATCAACGCTGTGCCCAATCCCTGGCCGCGCCAGACTGGAGAAACCATTAGGTCAGCGATTTCCAGGCAGCGATCATAGAACACCAGTTTGCCGCCGGCAATCACGCCGTATCCCGTGTCCGCTACCAGATACAGCAGCTTACCGGAATCTTGTCTTTGCAGGCTGGAGCCGAAACGCTTCCTGAATTGCATCCATTCCAGATGGCGATAGCAGGCGGCGTAGAACGAGGCGGCGTCATTCTGCCGGGCAATGCGGATTGTTGACGCGGTCGGGGCATGCGGCATAGGCCGCACATGATACTGGTTGAAGGATTGGGATTCGTTCATGCCGGTTGGCCCAGGTCGAAGTAGCTCAGACTGGCAATGATGCTCTCCCAACTCTGCATCTCCAGGGTGATCAGCGGCGGGGGATTCAACCTACGCACAGCGTCAAGCACCTGCTTATAGTCAACGACCCCTCTGTTTAGCGGCCAATGCAGATCGAGCTCACCGTCGTTGTTGTTCATATGACAGCAGTAAAGATATGGTTCGAGGACTCGTAACCAGTCACGAATCGGGCAATCGGAGAACAGGGTGGCGTGGGCCACATCAAAGCAGGCGCGCAAGTTGTCGCGCCCGACAGCCTGAAGTATATCAGCCAACAAGTGCGGATCCTCCGCCCACATGTTTTCCAGCAGAATGGTCTGGTCATATGCGGCGGCTTCTTCGGCGAAATCGGCCCAGAAAGCGATTTCCCTCTCCAGCCAGGTCTGCCGGTAATTCACCACCCGCAGTCCGCCCATGTAATTGGCGTGAAAAACCACATAACGCGCCTGCAATTCCTGGGCGATGTCCAGACTCTGGCGAAAGCGCCGGCGGGCCACAGCGACAATCTCCGGGTCCAGGCTGGAGGGCGCCAAATCGTAAAAGGCGCCATGCAATCCAATCGGGCCGGAGAAGCCCTTGAGCTGCCGCTTGTAACTACTGAGCGTCTCCTGCAAGTCTCCGGCTAGAATAGATGGTTCGCTGAAAATATGCAATTCAAGGCCGCAGTGTAGTGCTTCCGCGCGCCGGCGATAGTCGCGCAGATCCTTGGAGTAGACGGCAAAGAGAAGCTGATCCATTTGGGGACTCGCCCCTCGTTAACACAAAAAGCCTTGCATTTCGCAAGGCTCTTTGTGGGAAGAGGAGAAAAAAGGAGGGATTAGTCTATTAACAAAGATTATGTACAGATTTTACTCTCCGCCGACCACACAAAACAGGTAACTTCGTTACACTGAAAGTGTAAAATAGTTTACATTTTCCGCCGGCTGCGGCCCTGAGCTTGAGTGCCCGCACGCGCTGGGGCAGGCCGATGGGCCGCCGTTTCGGGGAGCCGGATTTATGCTAAGATTACGGGACATTACGCTTCACCAGGTTCCGCGGCGGGCCGGCAGATGATAATGCCCGGATAGCGCCCGGCTTCAGGGAACAGAGATGACCACCAAGTGTGAGAATTGCGGACAGCCCCTCCTGGAAGGCGACACGGAGTGCTGGCAATGCGGCCGGAAAGTGACCAGCGCAGTGGGCGGGGCCACAACGGCGCAGGTGAAGCAGAAGTGGGGGCAAGCCTCATCATCGTCGGAGATTCCCGCGCTGGCAGTCTACGGTGGGCTGACGGTTTTCCTGATCGTCTTGGCGTTGCTGGTGACGATTTATCTCGGCCGGCAACCACTGGTGCAGGCAGCCAGCCAGGCGCCGTCGGATGGATGGGCCTTTGTGACCAACCGGCCGCGCGATTTTGTGCTCATGTTGCCGGAGAGCTGGGCGATACTCGATGAGCACGATGCGGAGGGAGATGCCTTTGACCGGCTGGTTACTGCAAGCCCGCGGCTCACTCAGGCCACCTACCCCCTTGGCAACATGGCGGAGGACCTGCGCGTTCTCTTCGTCGCGGCGGAGGGGATCGATGCGGGACAAGCCGGCGATGATCCAGCGCCGGCGCAGTTCGTTGTGGTAGCCGGCAGTGATTTGTTGAACCGGCTGAGCAACGAAGAGGCGCAGGCAGTGGCGGAACGGGCAGCGGCCGCCGACCAGATCGATCTTGTGGAGGCAATGTATGTTGACGACTTCGACAGGAGTCATCTCTTCCTGGCCACGCGAATTCCGACTGAGAGCGGCGAACTGATCTGCCGGCAGCAGTTTGTGGTCGGCGACTCATCGAGCCTGATTGTGGCTGCCTGTGGGCCGGACCAGCAATTGTCCGGCGCTATTCTGGAGAGCTTCCAACGATTGGCCGAGTGATAGAAGGGAGAACAGCGATTATGAACAAACGCGAGCGACTCGAAGCGGCCATTGAGGGCCGATCTGTGGACCGATTGCCGGTGGCCCTGTGGCGGCATTGGCCGGGCGATGATCAGGACGCGGACGCCCTGACGGCCTCCCACCTGGCCTGGCAGCAAGCATACGATTGGGACTTCGTGAAGGTCTCACCGTCCAGCAGTTATTGCCTGGATGATTGGGGCGTTGAAACCCGCTGGGAAGGGCATATGGAGGGGACACGCACCTACCTACAGCCGGTGGTCAACACTCCCGAGGAGTGGCTCAAGTTGAGGCCGCTGGACCCCGGCAAAGGGATGTTGGCCACACAACTGACGGTGCTTCGCCAGCTTAACGAGCAACTGGATGCCGGAGTACCGTTTATCGCCACGATATTCTCCCCGCTCTCGCAGGCCAAGAATCTGGCCGGGGAGGCGATGATGCTCAATCACATGCGCAGCCATCCGGTCGAGTTCAGGGCCGGCCTGGATACGATCCGTGAATCTACGCTGCGCTTCGTAGAGGCAGCCAAGCTGACCGGCATCAGCGGCATTTATTACGCCGTGCAACATACGCAGTATCATCTGATGTCCCGCGCTGAATACGAGCGCTTCGGCCTGGGGGACGACACAGAGATCCTGGAACTGGCCGGCGACCTGTGGCTGAACATCGTGCATATACACGGCGACAGCGCATACTTTGACCTGGCCCCGGCCTACCCGACGCCGATCATCAACTGGCATGATCGCGAATGCGGCGTGGAGCTGGCCGAGGGATTGCGCCGCTTTGAAGGAGCGGCAAGCGGCGGCGTTTCTCGCTGGAGCATGATGCAGGAAGCGCCCAACGCCGCCCTGGCCGAGGCTGCCGACGCGGTGATAAAGACTGATGGGCGCCGGCTGATCCTGGGCACCGGCTGTGTGATCATGGTTACGACGCCGCTGCGCAACATTCGGGCATTGCGCGCCTTTGCCGAGAACACGGGCAACGCCTAGCCGGGTATTCCCATGGCGCAACAGTGGGCGCGGGCGATCCTGCATCTGGACATGGACGCTTTCTTCGTCAACGTCCACCGGCTTGACCATCCGGAAGACAGGGGGATCCCGCTCGTGGTCGGCGGGCGACCGGAAGATCGGGGGGTGGTAGCCGCCGCCAGCTACGAGGCGCGCAAGTTCGGCGTCCGCTCCGCCATGCCCACTTCCACGGCGCTGCGCCTTTGCCCGGAGCTAAAGATCGTCGGGCATACGTGGTCGCGCATTCATTCATGTTCGCAACAGGTGATGGCATTGCTGTCCGAGTATGGGGATGTCGAGCAGATCAGCGTGGACGAAGCGTTTGTTGATCTAGGTGTGCATGACGATCCGGCGCAACTGGCCCCGGCTATCCGCCAGCGGGTGGTGCAGGAGACGAGCCTGCCGGCGTCTGTTGGATTGGCGGTGAACAAGCTGGTAGCCAAGGTCGCGTCCGATCATGGCAAGCCGGAAGGCTGCACGATCGTCTTGCCCGGCGAGGAGGCGGCCTTCGTCGCGCCGCTGCCGGTGCGGGTGATCTGGGGAATCGGCCCCCGGACCGCGGAACGGCTGGCGGAGATGGGCATTCACACGTGCGGAGATCTGGCCATCTACAACCGCGCACAACTACAGAAGCGCTTCGGTAAGCAGGCGGAGGAGATGCAGCGCCGGGCCGAAGGAATCGACGACCGGCCGGTACGACCGGAGCGGGGGCCGGCCAAATCAATCAGTCAGGAATGGACCTTCAGTCGCGATGTGGCGGATGAGGCGCTGCTGGACAAACAATTGCGCAAGATGTGCGCCGCGGTGGCGGAGTCGTTGCAGGAGGACGGTCTGGCAGCTCACACGATTACCGTGAAGCTGCGCTGGCCGGACTTCACGACGATCACGCGCCAGAAAACAGTGGAAATCGGGGTGCAGCAGGAGGTTGAGATTTACCGGCTGGCGCACGCGATCTGGCGGGAGAACTGGACTGCCGGGCAGCCGGTACGCCTACTGGGGGTCGGCGCAAGCCGGCTGGAGCCGGCGGTGGGCCGGCAGCTATCCTTCGAGTTCTGAAGGGGCGCGCTGATCAACCGCGTTTGAGAGAGCGCGATCGACCTGGATGATGCGGGCCGGAAAGGTTAGACGCTTGCCGCCTGCCAATCTTTGCCGGAGTCCACGTGGCTGGTGTCGCGGGCGAAGCCGATGACGTCCAACCCACCCAGCCAAAGGGCCGCTGCCGCCAAGCCGGAAGCCGAGACCAGGAAAACCACCCCATACGCCAGCCCGGCGGAAGTCCCAAAGCCCAGATAGAAAACATCGCGAATCACGCCGCCGGCGAACGTGCCCAGACCCTTAGAGACGAGAATGGAAATCGTCCAAAGGCCCAGGTAGGCCCCGGCATTGGGATCAGGAGACATCACCGCCATCAGGCTCAGGCCGCCGAAGGAGTAAAGGCCGAAGCCGGCTCCGAAGACGACCAGAGCGGGGATAAGCAGCCCGTTCATATGCCCCAGGCCGGAGATGACCAGCAACACCATGCCGGCGGCCATGATGAACAGGCCGACCCGGGTCACGTTCGTCAGCGTTTCAGGGGGACGGCTGCGCCAGATGACAAAGCCGGCAAGGAGGGTGATGACTGTGAACACGCCCCAATAGCCGGTGAAGCGGGTTGTCTGCCCGGCATCCAGCTCAAACACATCGGCCCCAAAAGGCTCCAGAATATTATCCTGGATCCAGGCTGAAAAGGTGGCCAATGAGAGAAAGATGAAGAAATGGCGGGTGCGCCGATCAGCCATGATCTTGCGCAGCGTGTCCCGCATCCTGGCCAGGCTGCGATCCGCGGCCGGCGCCTGTCGCGGCCCGCGTCGCTCCTGACCGACGATCGCGACGAACCAGAAGAAAGCGCCAATCACCGCGGTACCGATCACCAGTTGCCAGAAGAGCTGCTCGTCGTACACTTCCATCCAGCGGCCGAACGCAATAGCGCTGACCGGGAAGAAGATGATCAGGGCTGTCTCGACCATGGCGATAGCCAGGCCCTGCTTTTCTCTGGGAACTGAGTCGCGGACCAGGGCCAGGTAGGGGCTGCCGGAAATCAAGGTACCTACACCGTACATCAGGAAGCAGGTAATTGCCAGCGCCCAGCCGGCGAGATCATCGGGCGCGCGAGAGAGGCGGCTGACGCTGGCTCCCAACAGAGGAAAGGACAGCACCATCAGGCCACGCCCCAGCCAGATGTAGGAGGTGCGATGCCAGCCCCACATCGGCTGAATATCTGAGCGGTTGCCGGCCCACAGGCTGAGCGGCGCGAGCAGGTAACGGAAGGCGATTAACAGGCCGATGGGCCATGCCGGCAGCCCCAGGTCAGAAATCATCACCCGATTCCAGACGCTGGCGGTCAAGATATCCCCCATGGCGGAGCCGATGTGGAAGGTGCTGAAGCGTAGCATTTTACCCAGGGGGAATGCCGGGCTACTTGGAGTCACGGAATCGGGTGCGCTTGACATGAAGCTTGTCCTAGAGGCGAAATCTCAAAGCCGGAATTTTAGCAACTTTGACGACAATGCCAACGAGACAGTACGCAGACCTATTCCCGGAGCCGGCGCTCAAACCAACTCAGCGCTCCCCGCTCGAACTGCGCTTCCACGCCATGTGGGTGCACCCAGGCTAACTGCTGCTGGGTGTGATCGCCCGCTTCCCACAGATCGGCGGTCCAGGCGCACCAGCTGTATTCCGGCGCGGCCCTGCCGTCGTAAGCCGGCTCCCATTGCAGCCAGAGCACCGGTTGCTGCTGTCCCGCTGCCCATTCACCGATAACCCGGCGCATGGAAGCGCCTTTGTCTTCCAGGTAGACGGTCATGTAGGTGTTGAACAGCACCACCGGCGCTGTGGGGACGATAGCCCATAAGAAACGTTCCAGTTCGTCGGGCAGGCGCGCCGCTTCGAGCCGGACGGGCACGTCGCGCTGCTGTGCGAGGCGATAGGCGGCAATGCCCTCGCGAAGGCGTTGCAGGCGCTCCGGGTGATCGGCCCAAACGAAAGATATCAAGGTCAGTTCCTGCTCGGCGCTATCTAACCGAAATGGGCGCAGGTCGCAACCGAGGCGTTCTGTGATCTGGGGGAGTGGGCCGGGGGCCGGCAGCGGCTCAACTTCGCCGCGACTGATGGTCAGGAACTGCGGGGATGGAGCTGCCCCGATGTCCAGCAGGCGACGACCGCCGGCATCCTCCAGGCGATAGCGCCGGTAATCTGCCAATAGATTCAGGCCGGCGCTGGCCCCCAAGTCAACGAGCTGCACCCGCTCCCACGGACAGTAGTGCAGCGGTAACAACCAGGCCAGGCCGCGGCTGGTTTCGTTGGTCTGCACGTCCGTGGTCTTGATGAAGTGGGCCAGTTCTGCCTGATGTGTCAGGACGGCCTGGCGGAGAGTAGCCGGGAGCGCATCATCCGGCTCCGTGCTTCCCCCCGCCGTTGGATAGTAGGGGGACAGCGCCGCCACGCTCCCTGCGCCGGAGAGGACCAGCCGGTGTAGGCCGGCGAGCAACAGAATGGGCACTGAGAAGGTGTGTTGTCGTTCGGCGACCGTCGCCAGCCACAGGACGAGCGGGTCGGAACGATAGGCCGGCCTTGAAAGCCACCTGGCAAAGAGATGAAACAAGCGCGCATATAGCGGCGAGTAACCCTGCGCAAAGCCGGCCTGGCGCTGAAAGTGTGGGATCAGTTCGGCAACGCGATCAGTGAGGCCGGTCGCAGAGGCAGTTGACGACATGACGACGGCAGGATTGGCTTTAGGATTGGTCCTATCTCTTGGATTGGACCAATCTAGGCAGGCGCTTGCAGCGCATGGGTGACAACGGTCGCGCCGCTGCCGCCGATGTTTTGGGTCAGGGCGATG
>CAZIKT010000028.1:32370-52658 GCA_964539885.1 uncultured Ardenticatenaceae bacterium
CGCATGGGTGACAACGGTCGCGCCGCTGCCGCCGATGTTTTGGGTCAGGGCGATGCGGACCCCATCGATCTGCGCCTCGCCGGCGTCGCCGCGGAGCTGCAGCGTAGCCTCGACTACCTGGTAGATGCCGGTGGCGCCGACCGGATGACCGCGAGCTTTCAGCCCGCCCATGGTGCTGATCGGCACCCGACCGGTGGGCTTGATCTCGCCTTCCAGGCCCAGGCGCACGCCCTGTCCCGGCAGGGCAAAACCGCAAGCCTCCAATGAAAGCGCAGCCATCACGCTGAAGGCGTCGTGCGCTTCAAAGAGGTCAATGTCATCCGGCCCGATGCCCGCCTGCTGATAGACGCGCGCGGCCGACTCCTCAGCCGCCGCCAGCCAGAGTGGGTTCTGCCGGTCGTGCACCGACACGGTGTCGGTGACCACCGCCGAGCCGATGATGCGCACGGCTGCCGGGGCCTGGTCGGCCGGGACAAGCAGCACGGCTGCCGCCCCGTCACCGATGGGCGAGGCGTCGTAAAGCGATATCGGGTCGGCGACGATGCGCCCGCGCTGATAGGCTCTCGCGGAAAGCGGCTCGCGGAACATGGCGAAGGGATTCTTGGCCCCGTTGGCGTGGGCGTTCACCGCGAAGGGGGCGAAATCGGCCTGCTGGTAGCCGTATTCGTGCATGTAGCGGCGCATGATCAGCGCGTTGAGACCCACAAAGGTGACGCCGTGCTCGGCCTCATACTCCGCGTCGGCCGCGCCGACCAGGGCGGTGGTGGTGGCGCGCCCGCCGGTCTCGGTCATCTTCTCCACGCCGATGGCCAGGACGCGGTCCATCGTTCCGCCGGCGACAGCCAGGATGCCCTGCCGCAATGCAGAGCCGGCGGAGCCGCAGGCAGCCTCCATTTTGACCGCCTCGACCCCCCACTGGCCCATGAAATCGGCCACCAGCGCGCCTAACTGTCGCTGCTGGTTAAGGGTGCCGCCGGTCATGTTACCTATGTAGATGGCATCGACGCGCTCAACGCCGGCGTCGGCCATCGCCGCTCGCCCGGCCTCCACGCACATCTCTCGTATTGACGTCTCCCAGTGCTCGCGCACCGGCAATTGGCCCACCCCCAGTATCGCTACTTGACGCATACTAATCTCCTCTGTGCCGGACCCGGCCCGGCCCGGCGGAATGCTCCGTCAAGTCTACCTGGATAAGCCGTCAGAAACTACCAGCCTGCTATTGATCGCTGTCAATTCATATCTTGGGGAACAAAAAAAGCCCGACTTCTGTCGAAAAGCCGGGCCTCTTCGTGTCAAGAAGCGCCTGCTAGATTACCGGCACGCTCTCGTTGGCCGGGATGCGCAAGGTCCAATCGAATCGGTCGGGGACGCGGCCAAACTGAATATCGGTCAGCTCGCGGTACATCTGCCGCGCCACCATCCCGCACTCATAACCGTTGATGATGTATTCCTTGTCGCCCATGCCCAGCTTGCCCACCGGCGCGATCACCGCCGCCGTGCCGCAACCAAAGACTTCAGTAATCCGCCCGCTCTCGATATCGGCCAGCACATCGTGCACATCGAGGCGGGCCTCACTGACTCGGTAGCCCAGGTCCCGCCCAAGCTCCAGCACGGAGAGGCGGGTGACGCCGGGCAGGATGCTGCCGCTGAGCGCCGGGGTGACGATGTGATCGCCCTCGTAGACAAAGCAGATGTTCATCGCCCCAACTTCTTCGACATAGCGACGCTGCCGGCCGTCGAGCCACAACACCTGCGAGTATCCCTTGGCCCGTGCCTCATCGGAGACGACCAGGCTGGCGGCGTAGTTGCCGCCCGTCTTGGCCTCGCCGGTGCCGCCTTCTACGGCGCGCACATATTTATCCGTGATGTAGACCGGGATCGGGTTGAAGCCCTCGCGGAAGTAGGAACCGGCTGGCCCGACGATAATGTAATGTAGATATTCGCTGCTGGAGTGCACGCCCAATGTGGGATCGACGCCGAGCATGACCGGCCTAATATACAGCGTGCCGGGTGAATCAGGCACCCATTCCTGCTCCAATTCGATAAGCCGGATAATCGCCTCCAGATGCTCCTCTTCGTCTACCTGCGGCATGGCCATTCGCTGAGCGGAGTAGTTGAAGCGATTCATATTTTCCCAGGGGCGGAACAGGTTGATGTCTCCGTCCGGCCGGCGATAGGCCTTCATGCCCTCGAAGATCGTCTGGCTGTAGTGCAGGACCGCCGTCGCCGGGTCCAGTTCCAGCGGCCCGTAAGGGCCGATAACAGCGTCGTGCCAGCCCTTATCGGGCGAGTAGCGCTGGGTGAACATGCGGTTGGTAAACACTTTCCCAAAGCCCAGGTTGGTTCGGCGAACCGGCTTTACTTCACTATCTTTCAATGGCATTATCTCGAGATCCATCAACACCTCCGAGTTGGACAAAGGAGCGCGCAAACGCTCCTGAAGCGGGATTTAGTGGGGCAGCCGACGCATAATGGATTGCTCGGCATCCTGGCTGCTGTTTTTAGTGTATCTACAATAAATAGATGATGCAATCTACCATGGTCTTTCTCCATGTTGCCGCACCGCTTAACTTCGACTAAGATCGTCCGACCATGGTCCCAATCTTGAGTCGCTATGGGCCATTCTTTCTTTACAGTTATACAGTCGCCATCAGCCTGGGATTGGTTGCCGCCCTGGGCCTGACCGCCTGGCAAGCCCGTTCTCGAGATTATCCGGATTGGATCGATGCAGCGCTGGTTGCCTTTGCCGGCGCGATCGTCGGCGGGCGAATCATCTTTGTGGGCGCCAACTGGGAATACTTCCAGGCTCACCAGAGCGAGGTCTGGCAGCCCTGGCTGGGCGGACTGGCCTATCATGGGTGTCTGCCGGGCGCGCTGGCGGCGTTATACGGCTGGACAATATGGCGACGCAGGCGGTTCTTCGTGTATGGCGATCTGTTCGCCCCGGCCATAGCCCTGCTGGCGCTCTTTGCCTGGCCGGCTTGCTGGCTGGAGGGCTGCGCCTATGGCCGGGAAACGGCCGGCGGTTGGTTGGTCGGCGCATCGCCCGACGCCTTCGGTGTGACAGCTATGCGTTACCAGACGCAACTGATCGGCGCGATTCTGGCGCTGTGCACTTTCGCGATTGTCTGGGTGTTACGAAACCGGCTGCGCAGCGGACAGCTCCTGTGCCTGACGCTCTGTCTGCTCAGCTTCAGCCAGGCCGCGGTCGGAATCTGGCGCGGGGACCTGGTCGTCGTTGGCGGATCGCTTCCACTGGCGGTGTATGTAGATCTGTTTGCCGGCGTCGTCGCAGCCGGCTGTCTACTGTTCGTGGGTCGTGCGCCGGGCGGCGATCTGCGCTCAGGCAATAACTAGCCTCCGGGCATCGCGTCTCGATTAGAGGATGTAAGTAGCATGAATCTCAACGTGGGTCTTGCCCAGATCACGCCCGTTCTCGGCGATGTTCAGGCCAACCTGGAGTTGCATCTGCGCACCGTCGAGGAAGCCGCTGATCAGGGGGTTGAGCTGCTCATCTTCCCGGAGTTATCCCTGACCGGCTACCAGTTGCGCGATCTTGCTTTCGATGTGGCCGTCAAGCCGACGTACAAGGACCCCGTCTTCTCCCGCCTGCTGGACGCCAGCCGCGACCTGGACCTGGTCGTCGGCTTTGTGGAAGGCGACAAGCGGAACAAGTTCTACATCGCCTCGGCCTATCTGTCACAGGGCAATCTGATCCATTTGCATCGCAAAGTCTATCTGCCGACCTACGGCATGTTTGACGAGGGGCGCTATTTCGCCTGGGGCGATGCGGTTCGCGCTTTCGACACGCGCTTTGGCCGGGTCGGCATATTGATCTGCGAAGATTTCTGGCACATCAGCCCGCCGTACCTGCTATGGCTGGATGGGGCGGATATCCTGATCCTCACGTCCGCTTCGCCGGGGCGCGGGCTGGCGACCGAACAGAAGATCGGCAGCGCGGTATGGGTGGAGCATATCAATCAGGCCTACGCCAGTATCTTCACTAACTACGTGATCCACGTCAACCGCACCGGCTTCGAGGATGGGGTCACATTCTGGGGCGGATCCAGCATTTTCGATCCCGAAGGCCAACTGGTCGCCCAGGGCGCTTACTATGAGTCGGAGCTGGTGAAGGCGAAGCTGGACCTGAACCAGATTCGCCGCACTCGCGTCCGGCTGCCCATGCTGAGAGACGAACGCGTGCAGTTGACCTTGCGAGAGCTGGTACGCATTATCGACGGATAACGCCCACGCCGGGTTGCGTGGGCGCGACAAAGTGGACAAGAGGAAAGGCATTGATGCAGATTGCTATCAGCACTGAAACGCTGAGCCGGCAGACGCCGGCTGCTTTGGAGAGAGCGGCCTCTCTCGGCTTCAAGACTGTCGAAATCAACTTGCAGAGCGACGAATTCGGATACGGCTACCGCCGGCGGACAAACGCGCGCTTTTATCGCACCCTGCGCAAGCAAATTGATGACCTGGGCCTGCGCGTCTGGTCGGTCAGCTCCCCGCCATTGACCCAGGAGCAGATGTTTTTCGAAAGGGCGCGGAAGGATATCCTGATGTCGGGGGCGATCGCCGCCGGCACGCTGGGGGCCCAGGTTTACGTGGTCCGGCCGGCTGATCTCTTTACCAGCGAGATCAACTTCGAGAGCTACATGCGCGACCGGGGAGCGCCGGCGGTCATCGAGGGGTTTGATGAGGCCTGGGTGCAGACCGTCAACCGGCGGATGACCATGGCTATTCAAAACCGCAGCCATTGGGTGGGCGCGTTGTTGACCAATGAGGCAGAGCGCATCCAAAAGGTGACCGATGATCTGGCGGTCGGCTGGGCGATGGATGTGCGCGGCGCGCTGAGCCGAGGCGACATGGCTACCTGGCTGGAGAGAGCCGGGGATAGGCTGGCGGTCGCCCACCTCTACGACTTCGTCGATGAGCAGCAATGCTCCCCGGTAGATGCGGATTGGGCGACTATATTGCCGGCGCTCATGCAGACGCGGCTTAAGTGTTGCGTCATTCACGCACCGCACGCCGGCAGTGACGAGGAACTCCTGCGCAGTCGAGATTACTTGTTAGGCATCGTCGGTTAGCAGAAAATGACAGCGGAATCAGAGAGCCACTTTGACGAAGGCGAACGCGTAGAAGATACGCTCGATATGGATTCATTGTCGGAGGAGGCGACGCCGGCCGGTCATCGATCCGGTTTCGTGGCGGTGGTCGGCCGGCCCAATGTCGGTAAGAGCACGCTGATGAACGCCTTTGTGCGGCAGAAGGTGGCCATTGTCACCCCCCGCCCGCAGACCACCCGCATCAGGCAACTGGGCATTGTCACCACTCCGACGTACCAGATCGTCTTTGTGGATACGCCCGGCATCATGCACCCGCGCCACAAACTGGACGAGTTTATGCTGGAAACGGCTCTGGAGACCTTGCAGGACGCCGACCTGGTGCTCTGGCTGACCGATGGCGGCTTTCCGCCGGGAGAGGAAGATCGACAGATAGCGGCGCAATTGCAGCCGCTGGCTGGGTCACGGCCGATCCTGCTGGCGATTAACAAGGCGGACTTACTCCAGCCGGATGAGGTCCTGTCTCGTGTGGAAAGCTATCGAGCGCTGCTGCCGGAATCAACCGACTGGCTGCTCTTTTCCGCGGAAAAGGGACTGGGGGTGGAGGAACTCTTGCAGCTCATCGTGGCGGCGCTGCCGGAGGGGCCGCGCTACTATCCGGTGGATCAGATAACGGACGTGTACATGCGCGACATCGCCGCCGAACTGGTCCGGGAGCAACTATTGTTGCAGTTGCGCGAGGAAGTGCCGCATGGTGTGGCGGTGGTGGTGAACGAGTTTAAGGAGCGCGAGAATGACGTCACTTATATCTCGGCGACCATCTACGTGGAGCGAAATTCACACAAACAGATCGTGATCGGGAACAAGGGTAGCCAACTGCGCCAGGTTGGAGGGGCGGCCCGGCGGCAGATCGAGGAGATGCTGGGCGGCAAGGTCTTTCTAGAGTTGTGGGTGAAGGTGGAGCCGAAATGGCGACATGACGAGGCGGCTTTGCGCCGGCTCGGTTACAGCCGGCCGCGAACGTGAGCAACAGATAATAGCGCGCTAACCAGCTCGTGAGACAGGTGTTCTATTGAATGAATTCTGCAACCGTCGTTTGTAGAATTCGTATTGACTGTGACTACCTGTCACTTGCTTGCGGAGGACGAGAAACAATGATCTCTCAGCCAATGGAACCCGGCCCGGAAGATTCCGGCATTGACCGGCGCGGCTTTCTGAAGGCATTTGCCCTGCTGACCGCCGCTGCAGCCACGGGCGGCGGCGCAGCCCTGATCTTGCGGAAGCCGGGCGAAACGATAATCACCGCGGCTGACCCTGCCATTCCCACGCTTCTGCCCCCGACCGCTGCCGCCAACGTTGGGGCCAATTTGGGCGGGCCGGTTTTGGGCAGCAGTGATCTGACCGCCCGCCTGGCAGCCAGCCTGGCGGAGAATTTGCAGTTGCAGGCGGATCTGGCAGCGGCGCAGCGCCGGCTGGCCGATCTAGAAGCGGCAAACGGTAGCAGCAGCCAGGAGTTAGAGGCGCTACGCGGTCAGCTAACCGAATCAAACGACCGAGCCGGCTTGCTCAGTGGACTGATTGCGCTTTACGAACAGCTCGACGAAATTGACCTGGACAGCGTTGTTCAGAACGGGATCAGCTCAGTGAGCCAGGCGGTAGACGATCTGCTCGGGCAGGTGCCCACGCTGGAAGAAGGGGTCGCGCTCGGCTCCCTGGCGCTGGACAACCTGGAAGCCGAGATCCCGCTGGTGCAGGCGGGGCGGGACTGGGCGGAGAACCGCGCCCAATTGTTGAGCGTTTATTATGACGATGCGCGGGAGATTCTGGCGACGGCGTTGGATCGGGCCGGCGACTTTCTGGAGATGCTGGGCCAGTGGTTTCAGGATGTGTTGAAGTGGTTGCCGTTCGGCATGGGCGACAGAGCGGCGCAGGTGGTCGAATCGCTGACCAGCCTGCTGCAGCAGACGCCGGGCACGGCTGAAGGACTGAGAAGCTACATCGCCCAGCCGCTGGACGCCTGGGTAGCGGGCCAGGGCGACGACCTGGCCCTGCGCCGCAAGCTGGTGAAGCCGCTGCGCGAGCAAACCCTCACGCCGGCGAGCAACGTGGCGCTGAAAGTTCGCAGCACGCAGGAAACGTATGTGACCGCGTTATCCGGGCCGGCGCAAGATAGCACGCTTCGCCGCCAGGCGGTGCGCGATCTCATCGCTCAGTATCGGGGGCATTACCAGGTCTGATGCGCGCGGCGGCCCTCGATTACGCCCGATCGCAACGAGGCCGCTACCTCGGGGAGCTGCAGGCCTTACTTGGCATCCCCAGCATCAGCACGCTGCCGGAACATTCCGGCGACATCGCCCGCGCGGCGGAATGGCTGGCGGCCGATCTGCGGCGGATCGGGCTGGACAACGCGCAGATCATTCCGACCGCCGGCAATCCGGTCGTGTACGGCGAATGGTCCGGCGCGGGAGCCGATGCGCCGACCTTGCTCATCTACGGGCATTATGATGTGCAACCGGCCGATCCGCTGGAGCTGTGGCACTCCCCACCCTTCGAGCCGGCGGTCCGCGACGGCATCCTGTACGCGCGGGGCGCGAGCGATAACAAGGGGCAATTCTTCGCGCACATGAAGGCGGCGGAGTCATTGCTGGTTGCCGGCGGGCGCCTGCCGATCAACGTAAAGTTCGTCCTCGACGGCGAGGAAGAGGTGGCCTCGCCAAACATCGAGCATTTCGCGGCGACCCATAAGGAGTTGTTGGCGGCGGACAGCGGCGTCATCTCCGATGGCGCGATGGCGGGTCTGGGCATTCCTTCGCTGGATTACGGCGTGCGCGGCGTGCTGGTCATGGAAATGCATGTGCGCGGCCCGGCTCGCGACCTGCATTCCGGTAGCTACGGCGGCACCGTGCTCAATCCAGCCCATGCGCTGGCCAAAATGATTGCTGAGCTGCACACGCCCGCCGGAACGGTCGCCATCCCCGGCTTCTACGACCGCGTGCGCCCGATTGACGCGGAGGAGCGAGCACGCCTGGCGGCCGCCGGCTATTCGGAAGGGCAGTGGCGGGACGAGACGGGCCTGGAGATGCCCTGGGGCGAAGCGGATTACAGCCTGCTAGAGCGGATCGCTGCTCGTCCCACCTGCGATGTCAACGGCATGTGGAGCGGCTTTCAGGGGCAGGGTTCGCGGACGATTATCCCGGCGACAGCCGGCGCGAAGATCAGTATGCGGCTGGCGCCGGATCAGAATCCGGATGAGATCGCCGATCTATTCACGGAGTACATTCACGTGATCGCGCCGCCGCAGGTGAAGGTAGAGGTCAGCCGGCTTGCTTCCTGTTGGCCGGCGCTGATGCCGGTGGATTCGCGGGAGATGATCGCCGCCGCAGCGGCATGCGAGGCGGTGTGGAGTCGGCCGCCGGTGCTCAGCCGCGGCGGCGGATCGCTGCCGGTGATCGCCGCCTTTCAGCAGGCGCTGGGCGCGCCCTTTGTGTTAATGCCCTTCGGGCTGGATGACAATCGGCACGGCCCGAATGAGCATATGATTTTGGACAACTTCTACCGGGGCATCGAAACGGCCATCCACTACTACTGCAATCTGGGTGCGGCGACGTAGCCGGCCAAACGTTGCGGTTATCCGGCGGCGCCCGTCATCGCGAAGAAGACATCGAGATTGCCGGCCACATCCGCCAGGGAGTCAAACACATAGTGGGCGAAGCCGAAGTCGGCGCGGCTGGTTGTGCCGGTCGGTACCGCAGCCAGGGTCATGCCGGCGGCCAGCGCCGCCCGACCGCCAGGCACAGAGTCTTCCAGGGCCAGGCAGGCTGCCGGCTGTACTCCCAGGCGTTGGGCGGCGAGCAGATAGATATCGGGGGCCGGCTTGCTGTGGATTACTTCGTCGCCGGCAGCGATTGCGCTGCCCGTCGGTTGCAGGTCAAGTTGTTTCAGCACCCCCTCAGCGTAATGGCGCGGGCTGGAGGTCGCCACTGCCCAGGGGATCCGCCGCCGGCTAAGCTCGCTGTGCAGTTGGTGTAGGCCGGGCCGGGTCGGTACGCCCTGTCGCCAGCGGGCCTCCCACATGGCGTTCTTCATCGCAACCAGCTCCTCTGCCGGGAGCGGCAACTGGTAGGCTTCTTTAATAATGTGAACGGACTCGCTGGAGCGGAAGCCGACCATCCGGGCGTAGACTGATTCATCCAGCGTCGCGCCATAGCGGGCGACGATCTGTGCCCAGATGTTCTGCGACAAAGGCTCTGTATCCACCATCAGGCCGTCCATATCGAAGATGACGGCAGTCAACGCGGCGGCTTGAGTCGCGCGCTTCATAATCGCGGCCAATTCCCGGCAAAGAAAAGGCTTCCCCGGGGGGAAGCCAGGTAATCAGCAATAAAGCGAAGACGGGACGCCAAAGGCCTATTCCCGAGGCAATTCCTCTCGCCGGCCGGCGCCGATGGCGACGAATTTGGGCCGGCGAGACCAGGTGTTGTCCAGCACAGTCTTCTGTGTTCTCTCGACCGTTACTTGACCGGTGTCCTCATCGCGATCGGTGATGTACTCGGTTGGGATATAGTAACTCATCCCCAAGCTGAAGTCCTCAACCTCGAGATAAGCTTCATAGAACTTGAGTTCGGGATCTGGCTCATCAGGCCGGTGATGGATGGCCTTTGCTACGCCGAGCTTCTTGTCATCGGCGCTCCAGACTTCATCGCGGTAACTGATCTTGTGTTCCATACGGTTCCTCCTTCTCTCCTCTATAATTCTAAGCCGCAGCCAGAGAAAAGGCGAATTGTGTGGTGGAGTTCGCGGTAAGGACACCACGTATACAGGCCATGCCGCTGCCAGAGAAAAGGTTAGTTGTGCGTCGAATCAGGCAATCCTTGGTGAAACCGCAAGTGCACACGGCCGACATGCACATCGCTGCCCTCCAGCAGCCGTTGGGGAGCCAGTCCAACGCGGGTGAAGTTCAGGTAAGTGCCGGCAGCGCTGCCCTCGTCGTATAGCCAGTAATCCCCTTTGAAAAAGCGAATGCGGGCGTGTAGGCGCGCCACACTGTCATCAGCCAGGGGGATGTCCACAACTCGCGGATCGCGCCCGATTGTGACATCTGCGCCGGCGATGTGAATAGGCTCGCCGGATTCGCCCCGGTCTGTGACCAGCACCACGTACGCGCCGGGTGGCGACTCGTCCCCGGCATCCGTCTCGGCCAGGGCGGCTGCCCGGGCGGCCTCTTCAGCCCGGCGTCGCGCCATTCTGCGCCGCCGCCAACGCAATAGCAGAAGCAGCAGCAAACCAAATGCGAATAGCAGGAGGCCGCCGCACCCGGCTACCAGCAGTTGCGGGTTCTCTTCCATCCAGGCGATGATGGCCGGCGTTTCAGCCGGAGATGTCTCCGGCGGGCTATCCGGCGTCGGCATAGACGCCTCCGGACGAACCACCGTGATTGTGATCGCCAGCGGTTCGCTTTCGATGACGCGCCCCAGGGCGTCGACCAGTCGCGCCGTGAGAGTGTATGCGCCGGCGTCCAGATCGGAAATGTCCCAGTCCAGCTGTAGGGCGCCTTCCGCGTCTACCACCGGCGCTGCTGCGGCCGGCTGCGGCCGGCCGTCGACGAGCAACTCAGCCTCACGGATGGCAATGTGGGGTTCGCCGGGCCACGAGAGGCGGACGGCGATGGGTTGCACTGCCGGCTGCAACTCCGCCAGCGGGGTATCGGCAACGGCTCCTACCCGCCGGATCTCCGTGGCAGCGGAGGCCAGCGTAACCGCCGGCAGATCCAGGATCAGCGTCTGCGTCACCTCCTCAGTGACCTCGTCTAGCTGCAGTTGGAGGCGCAGCGGGCCACTCTCTAGTTGCGGGGAGGTGTAAGAGAGCACATGCTGCGTGGCAGACTCCTGCAGCACCTGGTAAAGGGGATCAGCGTCGGGCGCGTTGGGCATGTGTATGTGACTGCCGCCCAACACCTGGTAAAGGCGGCCCACGTTGTCGATCTCCTCCGGGTCGGCGCGCGCGCCGACGATGACTGCGTGGAAGGGAATTTGTAACGCCTGCGCCGAAGACAGCAGAGTTTCGTAATCCAGTTGCTGGCTAAGCTGGGCGCCGTCGGTGACAAGCATGATCGCCTGGGCGCGGCCCTCATCATGTGAGGCGGAGGCCTGCGTCAGGGCCAGGGACAACATTTCCTGCAGCGGCGTTTCGCCAAACTCCAGCGGCGCGTAGCCTTCGATCGCGGCGACGAGATCGGCAGGCCGGTCGGCGTCCTGCACCAGGAAACGCGCGGATGCGCCGTCCGGCACAATCACGCTGACGTGATCCAGGCCGGCAGGGCTCATGAACTGCGTGGCGTAGCGGACCAGGCTGCTCTGTATCTTCTCCAGCCGGGTTCGCCCGTCCGTTGTGTCGTCGATGCTGGTGATGGACTCATTTGCGTCCACCACAAAGATGAGGTCCAGGCCGCGATTTGTGTCGCCGACGCTGAAGTCTGTGATTGGGACGCCGTTCTCGCTCAGGGTCAGCCGGGAGAGATCGTCGAGGCGCAAGCCGTCTCGATCGAATGCGACCAGCAGGATGCTCACCGTGGGGTAGTCGCTTAGGTCAACGTCGGTGACGCGAAGTTGGGCGGCGTCTTCATCCGCTGATTCCTGCGCCCGAAGATGCGGAACCCGGCTCAGCACACTGGTGACGTACAGCAGGAGGAGGAACAGTATGCGGTATTGTCGAACTACCCGGGCAGCAGAGGGCATAAGCGATACGCGTACTGCAAATGATCCCATTTTACGTTCCGCTTTCTGTCTGTTATTATACGGACATACTATGTAAACTCATAGTCCGGCGCTTAGCAGTACAGTACTTTTGCAGTTCTTCACAAACGGCATGTCGTAGCCGCGAAATCCATTTCGCGCTCTCGTGGTAGCCGGTAAGCGCGGTATGGAAACCGCGATTACTGAAATACTCTGATCGCAGTACGTCAAAATTGGTCAGTCACGACAGTTCGGGAAAGTTCCAGGTAAACCTCTTAGTTCCGGAGTGAAGAGCAAACGACATGATGAGTCTGCTCCTACAGATACGGAATGTCAAAGACAGGTGAACCAGGGGGACCCGAGTCCAAGGAAAAAAGGGTAACATGATGACATCCAGCAGGCGTAAACGAACGGTAGTCGGACTCATCTGGCTTGTCCTTCTATTGTGTTTGGTGAGCAGGCCTGCGGGAGCGCAAGACGAAACCCCCACTGAGGAGCCGGCATCTGAGGAGACGCCGGCAGCGGCTCAATCAGATTCAGCCGTCCCGAGCTACCTCCTCATCACGGACAAGGACGAAAGCAGCGTGCCCACCGTTGGGCTGCGCGTGGCGGGGATCAACAGTGGAGGCGGAGCGCTGAACCCCGAGCTGAACGCCTTCACCATCCGGCACAACGGCGAAGTGGTCATTCCGGACGAGACCCGGTCGGAAGCTGTGGGCACGCTGACGATCTTCTTGTTGGACCTGACCTCCGGCGTAGAGGACCAATTGCCGGCCGTGCAGGCGCTCATTGAGGGGTATGCCAGCCCGGACTTCATGACTGAGACAGACGACTATGTGGCCATCTATCGCACCACAGAGGAATCGCCGGTGCAGCTGCTGGCGCCGGAGAGTTTCCACAACGGGGTGGCGAATCACTTCACTGTCACTCCATTGGAGGCGCAGTCCGGCCCAACCGCTCTGATAGATAGCCTCTCATCGCTGTTGGGACAGATTAACGAGCTGAAACCCGACCCGGCGATGCTGGCCTCCATCTTCGTCATTTCGGACGGCACCGATCCGCTCAGTACCGGAGATCCGGCGGATATTGCCCCGCTGGCTGCCGAGCTGGGCGTGCCGCTGCACGGCGTCGGCGTGACCAATTCGAACCTCTCCGCCGAGCTGACAGCGTCGGGACACGACTATCTCGCTACATTGGGCGCGGGTTCGCGCGGCACCTACTCCGATGTGGAGGATAATGCCGCTGTGACCACGGCCTATACGCAGGCCGCCTCGCTTAGCGACCATTGGTGGCTGCTCTACACCGTGCCGGACGCGGCCGGCGGCACTTTCCCGGTGGAAGTCAGCCTGTTGCATGAGCCGGAGGTGACCGCGGAGACGACGGTCACCGTCGCCGGCACCACCCCCAGCGTCAGCCTGAATATCCCCGCAGAGAGCCGGCAGCTCAGCCTGCCCAACCTGGATGCGCCCGTGGTGCTCGGCTTCTCGGCCACGGTCACGTGGCTGGATGGCAGCCAACGCACTGTCCAGACGGCCGAATTGCTGGTCAACGGCGAGACGGTCGGCACGATCGACCCGGCCACTCTCAGCGGCTTTGAAAGCGAGATCGCCAACCTGGCCTATGGAGCCAACACCGTTCAGATCCAGATCGTTGACGAGCAGGGTCTGGAAGCGCGCAGCCCGGCTGTTACTCTGACCATTCAGGAAGGCCCACAGGAGATCCCTGAAGAATTGGCCCCCAGTACCCCCTGGATGCAGTACGTGACATATTGCCTGGTGGGTTTGCTGGTGGTCGCATTGATTGCGGGTGTTGTGCTGTTCATCCTTGAACGCCGAGGGCTGTTGCGCGCCAGCCCACGCCGGGCCAAGCCGTCCGTCGCGCCGCCACCCGCGCCCCCGCCCGCACCAACCCCTGCTGCCAGGCCGGCCCCGGCGACCGAGATGCATATGCACCAGGTGCAGCCTGTCGAGCCGGCTGCCCCGGCCGGGCCGGCGGCTTACCTGGAAGTTGTGCATAGCGAGTCTCGCATGCCGACTCACATCCCTCTGAGTGGTCCACAGACGCGCCTGGGTCGATCGCCTCAACAGGCTGAGATAGCCTTTGAGAATGACATCACCGTTTCTCGCCTTCATGCCACCATCACCTGGGATGGCGACATGTACCATATCTATGACGAGAACAGCACGAGCGGCACCTGGGTCAATGACCAGCAGGTAATTGACTATGGTCTGCAACTGCTGGATGGGGATGAGCTATATCTCGGCAAGGTGACGCTGCGCTTCCACTTGCCGGGGTGAGCAGCCGGGTGTCGCGACCGTCCTGATTGGAGATGGAACTGACTCCTGCACAAGAAGCGATTGTGACGGCCGGTGGGAGCGTATTTGCATATGGCCCGCCCGGTTCCGGTAAGACTACCGCCTTACAGCAGCGTCTGCTGCACCTGTTGCTGCAGGGCGAGCCGGCATATACGATGCTGGTACTGATTGCCGAAGCGGAGCAAAAGGGCACCTATCTGGACTTCCTTTATGCCTCCGGGGTCGGCCCCTACGCTGATCTGCAAATCACCACCTATACGGCGCTGGCGCGGGAGATGGTCGCGCTTTTCTGGCCTCTGGTGGCGCGTTCGGCCGGCTTCCCCAGGCCATACCAGCCGCCGACCATCCTCAACTATGACCTATCCCAATTGCTGGTCTGGCAGATTATCACCCCGATGTTACGCGATGGGGCGTTTGCCGGATTGCGGCTGCGACCGCAGCAGATCGTCAGCCAGTTGATCGACATCGCCAATCGAGCGGCGCTGAATCGGATGAGCCTGGACGCGGCCATTGACCGCACGGCCAATACCTGGGCCGGCGACCGCGACGAGATCCATTATCTGCACGATGCGCGGGTCTCCGTGCTACGCTTTCGCGAACATTGCCGGCAACATAACTTGCTGGACCTCTCGCTGACTGTGCACGTCTTTGACAGCCAACTGGTCGAACATCCGGAGTTCCATCGCTACTTCAGCGAGCGTTTTCGCCACCTGATTGTCGACAATGTAGAAGAGCAGACGGCCGCCGGTCAGCTATTCGTCAGAAGCCTGACCGGCAAGACGGTGTCCACAACCCTGGCCTACGATGAAGGCGGAGGCTACAAATGGATGTTGTCGGCCGACCCGGGCGGAGCGGCCAAGTTCCAGGCGGCGTGCGATACGTCAATCGCCTTGCACGAGCGCTTCGTCAGTAGTGAGGCGTTGACGCACCTGGCCAATCTGGTAACCAATTCGCTGCTGCCGGGGACGCCTCGAAAGCCGACCCATGAGGCGGCTGAGGCGTTGATCGACGTGGTCTCCACCCGTTACCGGCGCGAAGCGGTACTGCGCGCGCCGGAGCTCCTACGGGCCCTGATGGAGGAGGGCGTCGCGCCCAGCGAGATGGTCATTGTGGCCCCGTACCTGGATGGCGCCCTGCGTTACACGCTGGAAAACGGGTTGCGGGCGGCCGGTGTGCCTTACTATTTATTACGCAGACGCTCCAGCCCGCGCGACGACCCCCGCATTCGGGCCTGGCTGACCTGGCTGGCGCTGGCGCACCCGGAGTGGGAACTGCCGCCGAAGGAATTCGACATCGCTGAGGCGCTGACGTTAAGCGTGAGCGGCCTGGATCCGGCCCGAGCGCAGCTCCTGGCTGATGCCTTGTATGACGAGGAGCAGGGCGTGCTGCGCTCGCCGACCCTGTTGCCGGCCCACATCGCCGCGCGCGTTAATGACCATCTGCTTGCCCCGGTCGAGGAGTTGCGCATCTGGCTGGCAGAACAGGGGGGCCGACATCCGATCGACGCCTTCTTGCACCTGCTCTTCAACAATCTGCTGGCGCTGCCGCCGTTCCAGCCGCGACCCGATCTGGCGGCGGCCGCCGTCTGCGAATGGCTGGTGCGGACGGCCGGCAACCTGCGTGAAGCGGCAAGCGCCCTGGAATTGCAGGCGCCGGCGGATGTGGGCCGGACTTTCATCAACGGCATCTATCAAGGTTTGGTGACAGCCGACCCACCGGAATTCGGCGAGCCGCCGGACCCGAACGGGGTGATGATCTCCACCGTTCACGGCTATCTGCTGGCGAACCGGGTAGCCCGCGTGCAGGTGTGGTTGGACGCCAAGGGGAGCGGCTGGTGGGATGTGCCCCGGCAGCCGATCAGCAATGTCTTTGTGCTATTGCCGGATTGGCCGCCGGATCGCCCCTGGACGATGGAGGAGGAGTTTCGCAGCCGGAACGACCTGCTCAACCGGCTGGTCAGCGGACTCACAGCGCGCTGCTCCGGCGGGATTATCCTGGTGGCCAGCGACCTGGACCAACGGGGCCAACGGCAGGACGGGGCGTTATGGCGCGCGCTCGGCCCGCTGATCTCACCCGCTCCCGTATCGCCGGAAGCCACGGCCGAATCCTTCTAGTCGCTCTCGCTGTCCAGGAGCCTGATTTGCGGCGCTTCCTCAGATGTCGCCGCGGCGGTCTGAGCCGGCAATGTCTGCCGGATGGCTTCCTCTATATGCCGCTGTAATCCCGCGCGAGAGGGACGCACCTGGCGGGGGTGCTTGACCACAGAGAGCAGATAACCGGCGATGGCCTTGCTGATCTGCCGGGCGCTGCCTTTGCTCAGGCGTTCACGGCGGGAGAACCAGAGCATCGCCCCATAGCCCATCGTCACCGTCGTGCCGGCCGCAACCGCCGAAGCAATGACCCAGGTCGGCGGGCCGCCCAATTTCACCAGCTCGTAAAAGAGGCTGCGTCCCAGAAAACCCAGACCGAAGACGCTGCCCAACTCCCCCAGACGACCGATGCGGATGGGATAGTCATAGATACGCCCGATGCCCAGCACCATGGAAGTCTGCACGCCCAACAGGGGCAGGAAGTCGACAAACGGCAGCGGGGTGAGCGCGATGAAGGCAGCAGTCGTGGCCGCGCCGGTGATCACCTGCCAGGCCAATTGCGCCCGGTAAGCCGGCAATCCCTGCCCCAGGGCGACCAGCAGCGCCGGCTGGGCCTTCACGATGGCGGAGACAACCCGATCCAGATTCCTGCCTCGTAAGGCCGAAATGGGGATGATTTGATCGGTCTCCAGGCCCAGGTTGGTCGCTACCTGGGAGATGATCGCTCCTTCCGCGCCGCGGAGCATGTCGACCTTGTTCAGCACGACTATGTAGGGCCGGTAAAGCGCGCGCAATTGGGCGAATAACTCTTGCTCGGATCGCCGGATACCCTGGGTGGCGTCGAAGAGGATGATCAGGAAATCGGCTCTGGCGGCAGCCTGCAGGGCCAGCTCGCGCTCTCTTTCGCCGGTCGGCCCGACGGCGTCCGCGCCCGGCGTGTCTACGATAGTGAACGGCCCGGCGCTGGCCTCGCGAGCCACGCGGGTGGTGCCGGGGATGGGGCTTACCTCGGCGGCGTCCTGTCGCGAGGCGATCAGTTGATTGTACAGGGTGGACTTGCCCACGTTCGCCGGCCCGACGATGACCACATTGTGTTTGTTGCCGAAGGACATCTGCAGTTGCTGATGCCCCAGCTCGAAGATCTTCTGCACCTTGCCCGGCGTGGTGGGCAGAGCCGGCAGCAACTGCAGCAGCTCCTGCTGCCGCTCTCTGCCCAGCGAGGCCCAGACGGGTTGCAGCAATTGCCGGGAGCCGTCAGGGAATTCCTGGAATTGTTCGTTGTCATCTTGCATGAGGAGGGATTGTATACCAATCCCGATGTGTTGTCGGACTAGCGGGTGAAGGTCTGGTGCGGAACCATTGGCGCGGGCTGACTTTGGCGCCAGTCGCGCCAGGCGCGCAGGACGGCAGCCGGCAGCGCCTCCGCGGCCGCCTCAAGCAGCAGGGAAGTGTAGGGCGTCATGTCCGCTTCCGCCTCCACCATCTCACGCAAGGGATCGGCCAGTTGCTGATTGCCGAGCAGCAACGCGCCGACTATCTTGTTGCCGGATAGCACAATACGCACCGAGTTCGCGCCCGAGTGATCCCACGCCGAGCGGTAGCTGGAGCGGAAGGGCGCAGTCCACACCTGGCTGGATCCGCGGGAAAGATGCGACAACTCGGCCAGATCCTCTTCATCCCGCACCTCGCCGCTACCTACCCGGCCGATGACGGTCAGGTGAACGCCGAAGAGCAGGGCGGCATTGAAGGGGCTGCCCTTATCGTATGGGCCATGCAGCGGCCGGCCGTGGGCCAGGTCCACCATGTTGTAGCCGGCGGCGCGCCCCTCATTGATGGCGCTGGGCCAGAGAATATCCAGGTGGTATTGCTCGGTCCAACGATCATACACCTGGGCGACATCGCCGGCGGCGAATAGGGTGGGCACGCTGCTTTGCAGGTAGTCGTTCACCAGGATACCGCGATCCTGATCCACCGGCTGACCCTTGACCAAGCGCATATTGGGCTGTACGCCAATCGCCACGCCGACCATCTGGCACTTGAGCGTCCCGCCGCCCTTGAGCTGCACGCCCTCCACCCGGCCATGCCGACCCACCACTTCGCTCACTGATTCCCGATAATGAATGTGTATGCCCTCATGCTCAATCTGGGCAGCGATGATGGCCGATTCACGCTCGTCGAAGAGTTTTGGCCAGATGCGATCCTGTCTCTGGAGCAGGTGCGTGCGCACACGATGGTGGTTGATCCCTTCGGCAAGTTCCATGGCGGTAATGCCGCCACCGATGATCACCGCCGCTTTGGCCCGGCGAGCGAGCTGGATGACTCGTTTGGCGTTATCCAGAGTATCGAAGGTCAGCACACCGTCCAGCTCGTGGCCGGGAAAGGTGGGCGGCGTAGCCAATGCGCCGGTAGCCAGCAGCAAGACATCGTAGGGGAGCTGAGCGCCGTCGTCGAGGTACGCCCGTTGCTGCCGCAAATCCAGCTCGCGGACATTCCCGAAACACAATTCGAGGCGATGCTGTTGATAGAATGATTCCGAGCGGGCGATGATCTGTTTTTCGCTAACCTGGCCCAGGAGCAGGTAGGCGATGCCGGGGCGGGAATAGAGCCGATAAGGCTCGTTGGTGACGATGGTAATCTGTCCAGCGGGGTCGCGGCGACGGATGATCTCCGCCGCGCTGACGCCGGCTGCGCCGTTGCCGATTATCAGATAGCGAGCGTTTCTCATTGGATTCCAGGGATGGCGGTTGGGTTCAGATGTCGAACTGTATTGGCTGCAGACGCAACATCTCCGGCAGCGCGTCCGGGTTTACTTCCAACGTGTTGTCGTCACGCACCAGGATTGCCGGTCCCCAACGCAATGTGCCTCGCGGGCACTTTTCCACACACGCGCCGCAGGCAATGCACCGGCAATCGGTCACATTTTGCCCCCGGCGGGCATACTCTCTGACCTCAATGCCCACGGGGCAGTTGTAGCCGCAGATGCCGCACTGCACGCAACGGCTGGCGTCGGCGGCTACCTGTAGCAGGCCGAGCCGCGCACCCTCCGGGACGATTGCCTTGTGATCTCCATTACCGGAGAAAAGCGATTTCAGTCGAGAAAACATGGTCGATGAGGGCGTGAATCACTCAGGATAACGCGCCATAATAGATGGTGGCGACAATGTGAATCGTCATCGCCGCGAACAGGGTTAGGCCGAGGGGGACATGCACGGTATGCCATAGCCCCATCAACTGCCGCACAGTTTGCAGGGACCGTATTTGCCGGGCCAGGCGGCGTTGCTGGCGCAACATCTGCTCGATCTCCTTCATACGCGCCCGCTCCTCTTTGTTCAGGCGATGGATGGAGCGCCGGACGCGGCGCTGCTCCTGCCATTCACGCCCCCGGCGCGTCAGCACTTCCAGAACGCCGGCGTCTCCCAACGCCTGGCTGAGCGCGGTCTCACGGGCGACCAGTTCCTGCACCTGAGCGGACTTGCCCTGGGACCAATCCAGCAACACAGCGCGCTGCTGGGCAACTTCGGCTTCCAGCGCGCGCCGGTCAACCTCAACACCGGCTAATGAGCGGGGAACAGCGGTATAGATGTAACGTCCCAAAAAGCCGCTGGCCACCACAATGACCGTCATCCAGAAAGTGAAGCCGGCCAATCCGCGAAACTCCATGCCGGTGTGCATCAGGACCAGCGCCGGACCAACAATACCACAAAAGATGTGGAACGACAGCCAGTGCCGGACGCGCCCGAAACGAATAAGGTTCGTGCGCTTGCGGATGCTATAGAGCGTCTCCGCCATGACCATCAGAATGGCGCCCAGGATGCCCAGCGCGTGCCCAAACGGATGACCGCCGGACGGAATGGTGAACGCCTCGTAGGCCACGTATACTGCAGCCAGGAAGAAAACAACGATAAAGCTCAGTTTGAGCTCGAAGCTCGATTCCAACTCAGTCCCAGTCGCTTGTGTTGTGGCATTGCGAACATTGCGGTACCGGCGGCGGGTGGTCCTCGTCTCCCGGCGGCGTATGGCAGGACTGGCAATCGGTCAGGCCGGAGTGGTTGAACTCGGCGTCCCAATTGTTGGTGTTATGGCACT